>JBAYGN010000063.1:0-2519 GCA_041666645.1 Minisyncoccota bacterium | reverse complement strand
TTCTCATCAGATGTTCCACCATCACCAAAATCCCATTCAAACTTGTCGGCAAATTGAGATTTATTGATAAAGCTTATCTCATTTACATTAAGGCCTCCTTTAAAGTCAAATGCAGCAATCGGTTTCTTAAAAACTAAAACATCAACTGAAACGGTTTCTCCATCTTTTGTATAAGTAATTTTTATACTTTTCTGAGTACCGGTCTGAAGATCAACGATTGATGGCTGAAAAGTAATTGTATTATCGGCGGCTGTAACTACACCCTCTCCGCTTAAGTTTCCACCTTCAGGCGAAACAAACACCGCATAGGTCTGTTTATCATCAGAACAGAATTCTTTAATTTTTATATCAATGCTAAGCTTCTCCGCTGGCGGTTTACTTTCATTTATAATAAAGTTAATTGGCTGACAATCAGAATAACACAGATAAGGCAGATAAAAATCAGCTATTACAGTTCCATCATCTATTTCGCCAATTAAGTTCTCTATGTTCTGGTTAATGTCCTTTTCGTTAAACAATTCACGAAGCACTTCTACATCGTTTTTGGAAAAAAGATCGTCATCATCTTCGGGGTCAATTGCTGTATACCTGTTCGAAGTTTCTTCACCTGACTTTGAATTGGTTGAATCTGACGACTCTACGTACCTCTTTTCCATTGCATTAGTGATTTCTTTTCTCTCCTCTTCAATTACCTCTTCATGATAGACTAATATAAAAGTGCCCCCTATGCTTACACCGGCTTTATGCTGTATTCCAGGATGCTTTCTGATAAAAAATGCAAATTTCTGCTGTAAAAGAACAGAGAACAAGCGGATTAAATAATCACGGTATAATGATAAAAACTGAACTTGTTTACAGTTGTAAATCAGTACATCCAGATGGTCAATTATATCTTCAGTCAGGATGCTGATATTTGTTGCCTTAGCTTTGCTAATTAAATTTTTCAAATATTCAGCAACCCTGATAAGATCTGTCTGCCGTCTGATAAAAATCCTTATATCAAAATCACCAAGATTCGAAGAAATACTTTCTGAAAGCTTTTCGATATAGTACAATAAGGCATAAGCGGCAGTATTATTTTGTTCGCCATCTTTAAGGTCAGTTTGATTATTCAGCAAAACATTTGAGCCGATGTAATCATCATCTTTAATTTCGTTATAATATATTTCAAACTCATGCCCAAGCGAATTTGCTTTAAATCTGAACCTCCTGTCACATTTTTTTAACAGAGGTACCTGAGGTATCACAGATGAAGGGGCGGGTAAAGTTGTATTTCCCCCCGGCATATTATAAAAGTATTTCATTTCACCGCACAAGGTGCAGGTAAAGCCGGTAGCCAGTGTATCATATATGGATTCGAGATCTTTAAACTGGCATTTTATTTTTTCAGAACCCAAATCGTTTAATAAATCACCTTTTGACCCGGCCGATAATTCTTTGATCTGTGTGCGTAAGGATTTAACGTCTCCGCTTAAGGCGATAACCTCAAATGGCAAACGTTTTTCATTTTTAATGGAAATAATACTTCTCAGGGCATCCTTATAATTCATACCCACATGTCCTTCTATTCTGAGAAAATTATTGGGCTCTAAATCATAATTAAGAGGATTCATTATATCATCATCACTGGTATTATAATCCTGAACATTGTATGATAAAATTCGTTTTTCCCTGCCCAGACTTGTTTTTTCATAATTCCAAAAGCGGAATAATTTAAGATCACCAACAATCGGGTTGTAATAAAAAGGTATTGATTTTTCTGAAAGAGGTATAGGACCAAATTTACCGGGAGTAATCCTGACCCGCTTTGCATTTTGATATTTCTCCTTAAAATCACCCGCTGTAACCGGTGGAAGAGAGAACTTTTCTATCAGCAATGCCATACGTGTAAATAAGGACCTTAATTCCCTCGTCAGGTATAAATTTGAATTCAAAACAGGTGATGGAATAAAATAATCTCTATACTCACCTGTAGATTTTAAAGTATCCACACTGGCTAATCCAAGCATTAAATGTCTGGGAAACAAATTGCTATCAGGGCAACACATTCTGATGGCCCGGGTTGCAACATGACGAAACTCTTCATAGGCCAGCAAAAGGTCTGAGAAAAGGTCATAATAATATTGAATATTAATTAGCTGTTTGCCGCTTATGCTTTTATCATTAATAAAATTAAAGCTGCCCGACAGATTATTAAAGGGATTAGCCGGATAAACATCCAGCACCAAAGGCGCAATTGTGTTGTAGGCTTCTGTTAAAACCGACTCTATTTTGGTAAGGAATGTGTTATTTAAAACCTTTTGGTATGCTTCAAATATTGCTGATGTATCAGCCAGTAAAGTCGCCGGCACATCAAACCTTGGCATTCTCAGTTCATCAAGATTCCGGATTTTGTTATTTGAAGTTCCATTATTTCCACTCTGCAGGGACTTGGCATCGTTTATATCAATCAGCAGAGGCTTGAAACTTACTGTTACATTAATACCTTTATCATCACAGGAATTAGGATTACAATTCTT
>JBAYGN010000062.1:0-2529 GCA_041666645.1 Minisyncoccota bacterium | reverse complement strand
TCCTTTTCTTTTTTGCGGATAATCGTTTTAATAGGGAGTGCGTTCTAGCTGTTTTCCTTACTACTTTTTACTTGTTCCCAAAAGTGACTGTTACCGGAATTTCAGCTTTTTCCGTTCATTTCTTGCCTTTATAGTTGAAGGCATCCTTTAGTTCATAATGGTTCTGATTTTGTGCAGTATTAAGTGCATTCAAGATTTTCATCTGCACTTTCAGCGTAAGACATCTTCCTCTACGGCCTTTTGCCACAACCTTGAAGGTAAGTTGCTCTGTAGAATTTGCGATTAAATCGCTATTCTTGAGGCCCAGCTCGGTCAAAATGTGATCGAGCGGCTGAGTTCCCTTTTCCATAGAATTCTGCGCAGTCTCGTCCATCGCAAACATCATTTTAGAAAGCACCTCTTGGCTGCTGGGCTAAAAAGCCCAGCGTGGCACTCAGGAAATACCTCCGATTTCGGGGTTGGAAGGAGCACCGTTTCGAACAATGAAAACAATGATAAATAAAAAGCATAGGGGCGAACGACTGTTCGCCCCTATTATTGATTTACTATGCTTAGCTCACCGACCGGTGCAGCCGAAATGGGGTATGGTATTTATGCCTTCCCGCTTTTCACTAATTTTTCAGCCTCTACCCAATTTTCAAGGTCTTTACCAGAAACACGTCCCTTTTGTTCCCAAATCTGTTTGGCTTTTTGCTGAATACGGGCCGTCAACTCAGCTTGCGAAAGTTGCTTTGTCTGTGGTTTGCTGAACCCAAAACCACTTGCATTAGTTGGTCTTGCCATTTTTGACTCCTCCTAGTTTAGGCATACAGGATAAGCCCCCAGGAGAGACACCATCCTTAAATTCACCGCCTGGTTCCCCAGCGCAAATACGCCAAAGTATTGTGGCATAAAAACACTAGCGAATATGCTTATTTGTTATTTTACGCCTGATACGGATTTTTGGGGAAAAATTTTCGCCTTCTGGAATGTTTTCCTGCCACACAACACGTCAGTTAGGCAAAAAATGCCGGGCCTGTCAGCACAATCGGCACCCCTTAAAATATGGGTTCCATCTCTTAGCGAAACAGCTTCTTCAGGCTTTTTGTAGCCCTCAGAGAATAGGATTGGAAAGGGTGCTGTTTCCAAGGGAATACGGCAAAGTAAAGAAGGCGGGTGATTTAGAAGCCACCGCTGATTCAACAGCCATTCCAACACTGTCTTAAAAATCACGCGGCGCGGCGATCCGGGCCTCCTAAAACTTCCTCAATACAGCTGACCATTTCTTCAATCTTGGACGGCTTGGCAAGAAATGGATGTCCGCCTATGAACCCTGCATGGGCCTCCACCTCTTCTCTTGACGCCAAAATAGTAAAAAATATGATCGGAATATTCCTTGTGGCCGGATGGCTATTAAGCTGCTCGGCCACTTCCGTCCCGATCATACCCGGCATCAAAAGATCCAGAATGATCAAATCGGGTTCCCAAACTATCGCTGACTCCAAAGCCCGTAAACTCCGTTCTTCACAATGAACTTCATACTGCCCGGTTTCTTCAAGCGTCAGCTTTACCTCATGACCCAAAAATTCATCATCGTCAACAATCAATATCTTCCTGCGCATTATTAATCACACCTCCTTATTCGGTTGAAAAATAATAATATTTCTCTTTTATAATTTTAACCCATAGACAGGCCCAAAGCGAAAATTTGGTACCAAAAAATTTATTTTTTGGTGAAATGGCAGGACTTTATTCTTTGTTTTACAAACAAAAAACCCTTACACCGATTGAATGTTAAGATCCTTCAATATTTAAAAAGACGGAACATAAAACACTCAAAACTATGATTTTAAATTACAAAATAAAGCCACTTCAATGAAACTTCGGAGGCCATTACTACTGGCGCCGTCCGCGTTGAGCCTGTCTTACAACGCACTTTACACCGCTTCACAAAGGGTAACCGGATCTAATTTCATTTTTCTGTGATAAAATGGAATATGATTTACATTATCGATGCCTATAATACAATCCACAAAATCAAAATCCTTGAAGCGCTGCTTATGAAAAGTCTTCGCTCGGCCCGAGACGAATTGGTCCGGCGCGCAAGCCGTCTCGCATCCAGCCGCGGAGATATTTCAAAGATAATTCTCGTTTTCGACGGCAAGTCCGAATTTCAGAACATTCCTCAAATGAACCTTCCCAAAATGGAACTTGTTTTCTCTGACACCGGTGAAGGTGCTGATGAACGGATTGGTTTAATTTTAGAGAGACTTTCCAAACAAGCCAAAAAATGTGTCGTTTCCGATGATAATTGCGTGCGGAATCACGCTCGTGTTTACGGCGCCCACGTTGTGGCTGTTTCGGAATTTGCCCGATTGCTCAACCCGGAAAGCAAAATAAAAAGAACTGGACGTGCGAACCAGGAAAATAGCCGGGGTCTTCCTCCGGAAATTGTGCGCGATATTACAGAAGCTTATCGAAAACATCTCGGTCTTTAATCTCAAATTCACAAAATACTGGCGCAAAACGCGCCTTCTGATTATAATCACC
>JBAYGN010000061.1:0-2538 GCA_041666645.1 Minisyncoccota bacterium | reverse complement strand
TCTCCTTTGATACATGGGGGATGATGCGTGGGGTGGTGTGGTGGTGAAACCCTCCGGAATCACTTGATCCCGGAGCTTGCTACGCCCTGGATTACGTACTTCTGGGCGAAGATGTAGAGCGCCAGCATGGGGAGCACGCTGACGACGGAGCCGGCCATGACGATGTCCCATTCGGTCGTGTACTGGCCCTGCAGGCCGGCGAGAGCGATGGGGAGCGTCTGGAGCTCGGGTTTGCGGAGCACGACGAGCGGCCAGAGGAAGCTGTTCCAGCTGCCCATGAACGCGAACACCGTGAGGGTCGCGAGGGCCGGGCGCACGTTCGGGAGGATGATCGTCCAGAATGTGCGGAAGTGCCCTGCGCCGTCGAGCATTGCCGCCTCGTCGAGTTCTCGCGGCACCTGGTTGATGGCCTGGCGGAGCAGGAAGATGCCGAAGGCGCTCGCGAACGTCGGCAGAACTGCACCGAGGTAGCTGTTGAGCAACCCGAAGCCCTTGAGCTCGACGAAGAGCGGAACGATGAGCACCTGGATGGGGATCATCATGGTCGCGAGGTAGACGGCGAACACGACCGTGTGCCCTCGGAACGGCAGCCTGCTGAAGGCGTACGCGGCGGTCGCGCTCGTGAACAACTGCACGACCGTCGTGATGGCAGCCAGCAGGATGCTGTTGAGAATGACGCGCCCGAAGTTCGCCTCGGAAAAGAGCTTCTGGTACGCCGCGATCGACGGGTCGGCCGGGAACAGCGCCGGAGTGACGGTGAGGCCCACGTCGGGGCTGATCGACGTGATGATCGTCCACAGGAACGGGAAGAACATCACGACGGCGCCGAGGATCACGGCGAGGTGGAGGAACACCCGGCCGACGGTCATGTGCTCACGCATAGTGCACCCACTTCCGCTGGCCGACGACCTGCACGACGGTCACTCCGAGCACGACGACGAAGAGCATCCAACTGAGAGCGGATGCCTCGCCCGCCGCCCCGTAGCGGAACGTCAGGTCGTAGATCTGCTGCACGACCACCTGGCTCGCCCCATTCGGGCCACCGCCGGTCATCGCGTACACCTGGTCGAAGACCTGGAAGCCGTTGATGAGCGAGATCACGATCACGAAGAACGTGCTCGGGCTGAGGAGCGGGAGCGTGACGCTGAAGAGTCGTCGCCACCAGCCGGCGCCGTCCATGATCGCGGCGTCGTACATCTCGGGGTTGATGGCCTGGAGCCCGGCGAGCAGGATGACCATGATGAAGCCGAGGTCCTTCCACGCCGAGGCGAGGATGATCGAAGGCATCGCCCAGACCGGGTCGGTCCACCAGCCGGGGCCGTCGATGCCGAGGAGCGCGAGCCCCGCGTTGACGATGCCGTTGCTCGGGTTGAGCAGCCAGCGCCAGACGAGCGCGACGACGATCCAGCTCGTCACGACCGGCAGAAAGTACACGCCACGCAGGAACGACCGCCCCTTGAGTCGGGCGTTGAGCGCGAGGGCGAGGGCGAGTCCGCCGAAGTATACGAGCGGCAGGTAGCCCAGGATGTAGAAGAGGGTGTGCGCGAACACGTCGCCCGTGCGCGGGTCGGCCAACAGGCTCGCGTAGTTGTCGAGCCCGATGAACTTCATGGGCGTGAGGAAGTTCCATTTCTGGAGGCTGATCCAGGCGGCGCCGACCATGGGGCCGAGCACGAATAGGGTGAGCGGAATCGCGCTCGGCAGGATGAACGCGAGTACGACGAGCGCATACCGCAACCGCACCGCGAACGACTTGCGGCGCACGGGGGCGACGGGCACGACGGGCTTGGCCCGGTCGACGAGCGACGTCTGGAGGTTGGAGAGGCTCATCCCACGTCTCCCTGCGGAGTGGACTGTTCGACGAGCCGGGAGCGTACGAGCCTGCCCTGGTCTCCCGCGACATCCTCGGAGTCGAACGGGGTCGCGAGCACGATCGCCGCTGCGCCCTGCGCCCAGCTCTCGTCCTGCCAGGTCTCGACGGCGACGCCGAGCCCGCGCCGGCTCGGCATGAGCGCGGAGCGCAAGGCGAGCTCGAAGCCGAACGACCAGTGCTTCCACGCGACCGTCCCCTCCCCGAGCACGATCACGATCTCGGGGTCGAGCGTGTGCACGATGCCGGCGAGTGTGCGGCCGAGAAGGTGCCCTGCCTCGCTGAAGATGCGGGTGGCATCCGGGTTCTCCGCATCGGCGGCCGCACGCAGGGCCGCGATGCCGCTCTGGGCCCCGATCACCCCGCGTTCGCGGCCGAGGCGAACCAGCGCCTCCGCGCCGATGAACGACTCGAGGCAGCCGGTGTTTCCGCAGCCGCACACCGGGCCATCGTCGGCGACCGGGATGTGCCCGACCTCGCCCGCGCCACCCGCGAAGCCGCGGAGCACGACGCCGTCCACGACGATGCCCGCGCCGACACCCGTTCCGATCGTGAGCACGAGGAAGTTGTCGTACTGGCGACCGATGCCGTACAGGCGCTCGGCGACCGCGAGGGCGTTGACGTTGTTCTCGACGAGCACGGGAAGTTTGAGTTCGCGGCGAAGAGTC
>JBAYGN010000060.1:0-2583 GCA_041666645.1 Minisyncoccota bacterium | reverse complement strand
TCTTTGTTTATCTTTATTCTTATTAAAATATTCTAAAATTTCAGCCGGAGTGCCGGTCTGAAATTCTTCGTAGATTTTCGTCAGCTCACGAGCGACACAGACTTTTTTGTTTGGGCAAAATTTTACCAATGATTCCAGGGTTTTTAAAATACGATGCGGTGATTCATAAAAAACCATCGTTCTTTTCGCCTGCGCTATTTCTTTAAATAAAGTTTCTCTCCCCTTTTTGTGCGGGAGAAAACCCAAGAAAGTGAATTCATGAGTTGGTAGTCCGGAGGCCGACAAGGCAGTAATGACAGCCGAAGCCCCCGGAATAGGAATCACATTTACGCTATCGCGCAAATATGCATCTTCCTTTATTTTTGATATAAGCATTGCTCCCGGGTCAGAAATTCCCGGCGTACCCGCATCCGACACCAAGGCCAAGTTTTTCCCTTCTTCCAATAAAGCAAAAATTTTATCCGTTTTAGAAAGTTTACTCTGAGCATGATAGCTCAAGGTCGGCTTGTTGATGCCATATTTATCCAAGATTTTTTTAGTCTCGCGAGTGTCTTCGCACAATATCAAATCCACGCTTTTAAGCGTCTCAATAGCCCGGAGGGTGATGTCCCCCATATTCCCTATCGGCGTCGCAATGACATAAAATTTTGACATCAAATTATTTCCTATACTTCCTCGTCCTCCATTTGTCCGCAATTTTTACGCGAGTGAGAGAGCGTTCAAGCTCGGCTTCAAAGTGTTCAAAGTCAACTTGTTCTTTGTTCTCCATCTGTCTCTTCAATTCTTCCGCGTGAGCTTTGGCTTTTTCTATCGCCTCATCGGAGAGCTCGGAAACATGTTCCGCAAAGTCCGCCAACACTGCAACTTCGGTAATTCCATCATTACTTTTTTTAACTTCAATAAAACCACCCACCACGGCAAAGGGTACGTGTTCACCATTGAGAGATGCCACAACATCTCCGGACGCCAACTCTGAAATAAGCGGAATGTGGTCAGGCAAAACCGTAATCTCGCCTAAAGTGGTCGGCATACTTACCTGGTCAACCACTTCCTCAAAAACTATTTTTTCAGGAGTTACTATTTTTAATTTGAGCTGTTTTGACATAATTTTAAATCGCGCCCTTCATATAAAAGTCATTTTCCGGTTTGTCATCGTGCTTACCGTCCAAAATTTCCCTGAATGAACGGATGGTCTCGGAAAGAGGCACGTATTCCCCTTTCGTCCCGGTAAACTGTTCCGCCACGAAAAATGGCTGAGAAAGGAATTTCTGAATCTTGCGCGCTCTCTGCACGAGCTCTTTGTCCGCTTCGGATAATTCTTCCATACCCAAGATGGCGATGATGTCCTGCAAGTCTTTGTATCTCTGCAAGACGCGTTGCACTTCGCGGGCTACTTCGTAATGTTCTTTACCGACGATGTTCGGATCAAGAATAGTGGAAGACGAATCAAGCGGATCTACCGCTGGGTAAATTCCGATTTCTGAAAGAGAACGATTTAACACCACCGTAGAGTCCAAGTGAGCGAAGGTAGTAGCCGGAGCCGGGTCGGTCAAGTCGTCAGCCGGCACATAGACGGCTTGCACGGAGGTCACTGAACCTTTTTCCGTAGAGGTAATGCGTTCCTGCAAGATTCCCATTTCCGTACTCAAAGTAGGCTGATAACCCACCGCTGAAGGAATACGTCCGAGCAAAGCTGACACCTCAGAGCCGGCTTGAGTGAAACGGAAAATGTTGTCTATGAAAAGAAGCACATCTTTGCCTTCGGCATCGCGGAAGTGTTCCGCCATCGTAAGACCGGACAGAGCCACACGCAGACGAGCTCCTGGCGGTTCATTCATTTGTCCGAACACCATGGCCACCTTTGGAAGCACACCGGATTCTTTCATTTCGTGATACAAGTCATTACCTTCACGAGTACGTTCTCCCACTCCGGCGAAAACAGAATATCCCCCGTGATTGGAAGCAATGTTGTGAATCAATTCCTGGATGACGACAGTCTTACCGACTCCCGCTCCTCCGAAAAGACCCACCTTTCCTCCTTTTAGAACCGGACAGATAAGGTCAATGACTTTAATACCTGTTTCCAAAATTTCCACTTTTGTCGCTTGGGACAAGTAAGCGGGAGCTTGGCGGTGAATGGGTAATTTTTTGTCGTTAGTCATTGTCTTTCCATCATCTATCGCCTCTCCTAAAACATTGAAAATTCTTCCCAAGGTGGCGGCACCAACAGGTACAGAAATAGGCGCTCCGGTATTTGAGACTTCCATTCCGCGAGAAAGACCATCCGTCGTATCCATAGCCACAGAGCGGACTATGCCCCCACCCAAGTGCTGTTCCACTTCAAGGGTTATTTTTTTCTGATCTTTCATTACTGTGAGGGCGGTATAAATATCCGGCAAATTGTCTCCGAAATCCACGTCTACGACCGGGCCGATAATTCTTTTGATTGTACCTGTTGTTTTCATAATCTTGTTTATTTAATAATAATTATTAATAATTTAATTTGTTAATTGACCGATGCCATTCCGGCGCTAATCTCTGATATTTCTCTGGTAATATTCGCCTGTCGCGCCTTGTTGAATG
>JBAYGN010000059.1:0-2605 GCA_041666645.1 Minisyncoccota bacterium | reverse complement strand
TTTAACTATTGTTTTAGATAAAACAATTAATGAAGTTGCTCTTTCCATTGACCCAACAGTTGGTGATGCTTCAAATGGCTGGTACAAAACCCAACCAACTGTCACCCTTACTCAAACAGATGATAATTTTGACAGAATCGAATATCAATGGGATTCGCAAGTCGATGGTTCTTGGACAGAGTATTTAACACCTTTTAAATTAACAAACGAAGGTGCTCATGTTTTATATTATCGAGCTGTTGATTTGGCCAATAATATTTCTGCAATCGGTGTAAAAAACATTGCCTGGGATCAAACAGATTTAGAATATGGTCCGCAAAATATCAGTGCCAACCCAAATCCAACCAGTGGCTCAACCTCAAAAATTAGATGGGATGTCGCCAAAGATAATATTGGTATCGATAAATATGAAGTTCAGTGGAGTTTAAATAGCATAAATTATTCTAAAACTGTCGGTGCTGGTACCACTGAAGTCGAAATTGATCAATTAACTGAAGGTAAATGGACCGTAAAAGTAATTGCCTTTGACCAAAGTGGTCGTACTAAAGATGGTTCTATTGATCTTAATGTTGATCGCACTGGCCCAGTTGCCCCTGTATTAACCCTTACTGGCACTGGTGTTGGCACAGCCACATTAGTTTGGAATGCTATCGCTGACGCCAAAGATTACATCGTTTGGTATGGCAATTCTCCTGGTAGCAGAATTTATGGTGCCAGAGTAGGCAATGTTACTTCCTATACTGTTAAGGGTTTAGGTGCTGGTAACTATTACTTCATTGTTAAAGCTGTTGATGAAGCCCAAAATCAAGGTGCTGAAAGTAATGAAGTTAATACTGGCGCGATTGCTGGGGCCGCTGGTGTTGCCACAGGCACTCCCGCTCAAGGCTTTACCTCTCAAGTTTTAGGTGCTGCCACTGAACTTACTCCCACTCCAACTCTTTCTCCTTCCCTTTCTAATGTTCTTGGAATTTCAACTAAAAACATGAATTATCTTTGGTGGCTACTTTCAATCCTGCCTTTCAGTTTTGTCCTTTGGCTCATCTTAAAAAAGAAACGAAACTAATCGCTAAATCATCTTAATTTACTTCTTGTACACTTTATTACATTGTATTAATATTTACTTGTCAATTGTTATATATTTGACAATTTGTGAGGTAAATATTAATGAAAAAAATAGTCGCTAGTTTTCTTTCTATCGCATTAATTATCGCTTTAGTTTCTAGCTCAGCCCATGCTTTATTTAGTTCCACTACTAATGTTAACGGTTTAACTTTTTCTACCGGCAATGCCGACCTCCAAATTAGCTCCATTGGTACAACTTGGGGCACTACCTTAATTTTAAATCCTGATTATACTAATATGCTTGCTAACTTTACTAACTCTCAGGAATTTTATTTAAAAAATAATAGTCTTTCTAATATTGATTTAAGTATTTTTACTAGATTAATTGATAATAATGCCTCTATTAACGCCGATTCTTGGGCTATTATTGGTGACAAAATCAATATCTCTTTTGAAAGGTTTGATGGTTCTAATTGGATTGTTGTTATTCCAAATACCTTAATTCAATGGAGAGATACTGGCTTTAGCCTCAACACTTTATCAATTGGTACTACTCAAAAATATCGGATAAATGTTACCACCAATAACTTAGATAATAATGACGCGGGTCAGAGTCTTTCCAATCTTTCTTTTCAATTTACGGGCACACAACTCTAAACAATATTTTAAATGTTAAATATAAAATATTTACTTGTTTTTGTTTTGGTTATTATTTTATTTACAATTCTTTCGCCTTTTTTAAACTATAAAAATCTTCCCAAAATTTTTATTGTCACCAGTGCTTCTATGGAACCAGCCATCAAATACGGCTCCTTAGTTTTCACTAAGTCTGTTGATCCAAAACTTCTCAAAGTTGGCGATATCATTGCTTTTTCTTCTCCAAATAATTCCAAAGATTTTATTCTTCATCGTGTTAATCAAATTAAATCTAGCTCTCCACTTCATTTTGCCACTAAAGGCGATAATAACAATGTTCTTGATCAATGGGATGTCACTGATCTTGGCGTTAAAGGTCTCTATATATTTTCTCTACCCTATTTTGGTAAAATTATTGCTTTTGTTCGTCAGCCTTTAGGCTTTATTTTAATTATTTGTATACCAGCAATACTTTTAATAATTTCAGAATTATTCAAAATAAAAAATATTTTAGACAAAAAGAATCATTTTAAAATTATTATTTTGCTTATTATCTTTACTTTTGGTCTGTCTCTAAATAATATCCAAAAAATTTCCGCTCAATATTCTTCCGAGTCCACTCTTTCCAAATTATCTTTCTCTATCGGTGATTTTATTTCCCCGGAATCATCTCTAAATTTAGAGGATATTTATACCCAAAACCTTCGAGATTTCAAAATTAATGCCACTGCCACTGATAATATTTCGGTCTCTAAAATTCAATTATATTATTCCTATAATTATGGTCCCTGGCTTTTATTTCCTGATGTTATCAACGCTGACAATGGTTTTTTCCACTTTACCTCACCCCTTGGTGACGGTCTATATAGTTTTGAATCCCTGGCCACCGATATTTCGAATAATATTG
>JBAYGN010000058.1:0-2641 GCA_041666645.1 Minisyncoccota bacterium | reverse complement strand
GTATTTTCAACCGTATTCTTGATCTCATCCAGCATTGGCATTATATCTTTTAAAACATTTAATAAATGATTCATACCAACCCCATGTGTTACTGGTTTTTCAATGATTTCGACTAACAAATCAGAAGTATTCATAAAAGTTCTCAGCGTCTAGTTAATAAACTATTTTGCTAATGATGTTGATTTAAGCACGTGATCAAGTTTTTCTTTCAACGCCTGTGGTGTGAATGGTTTTACAATATAGTTGTTCACGCGAGCCTGCATTGCTTCAATCACATCATCCTTATTTCCGCGTGTTGTCACCATCAGCACCGGCGTTTCGCTGTATGCAGGTGTTGAGCGAATGGTTTTCACAAGCTCCAAGCCATTCATCTCCGGCATGTTCCAATCACTGATGACAAAATCTGCTCCTTCGGTTTGCAGTTTGCCAAATGCTTCCTTTCCATCAGCCGCCTCTATCACGGAATCGTATCCGATCGCTTTTAGGGCATTCACCACGATCCGGCGCATCGTCAGCGAATCATCAACAACAAGAAATTTTATTGCCATAACATTCTCCTTAAATTATTCTGCCCAACTTATATATTTCGAAACTTCATATTGCACTTTTTCCAAACTGAATGGTTTATTCAAATAGGAATTGATGCCAAGTTTTTCACTCTCAGATTTTAGTGCCTTCTCTTGCAGCGAGGTGAGGATAATAATCGGCAGATCTTGATACACGGGATTTCCACGGAGTGTTCGAGCAAACTCCATTCCATCCATATTGGGCATGTTCAAATCGGTTATAACCAGATCAACATGTTCACGAGGAAGTTTTTCCAACGCATCCATGCCATCTTCCGCTGTTACAACACGGAATCCCTGCATGGAAAGCGATACAGAGACAAATTTTCGTACCGTTGCCGAATCATCGACAACTAAAATTGTGCGTTCCACAAGTATTACTCCTTTTTATAGGCAATCGCTTTGGGAAAATTCATGATTTTAAACGCAGAGGAAATTCCATGAAGCGATTCGGCATAGCCGATAAATAAAAAACCCCCTCTGTTCAAACTATCATACAACTGTGAAACTACCTGGATTTTCGATTTGATATCAAAATAGATCAACACATTACAGCAGAACACAATATCAAAATTCGACATTCCGCGCATTCGCTGCTGATCGAACAAATTCATATGATCGAACCGGACCAGTTTTCGAACGTTATAATTCACGATAAAGCGGCCGTCTTCGGTATGAAAATATTTTTCCAAATATAATTTGGGCATATTTCGGACTGAATATTCGCGGTATTCTCCCTTTCGTGCGATATCCAATATTGACGGACTGATATCCGTGCCGACAACTTCAAACTCCAGTGATGGATATTTTGGTTTTATTTTTTCCAGGTAGATCATTGCCAGCGTATGAGCTTCTTCACCGGACGAACTTGCAGAACTCCACACGCGAATCTTCGACCGTGTGCCGGCACTTTTTGCTTTTACCAATTCAGGAACAAGTGTCTTCTCAAAAATTTCAAACTGCGGTTCATTTCGAAAAAAATATGTCTCGTTAATTGTTATAGCATCGTACAGAAATTTTTTTTCATCATCTTTTCGGGCGCCGAACTTGATGTATTGAAGGTAATCATCATACTGCGCAAGACGTAGTGCTTGCAATCGTTTCGAAATTCTACTTTCCAGCAGGTATTTTTTATTGTCCTGAAAATATATTCCAGTCAATGTATAAATGTATTCCCGCAATGCCTTAAACGTAGCTTCGGGCATTACCGGTACTTTAGAAATGATTGACGGAACTGTGGTGGAAGCGACATTCATAAATTCACTCAAAATTAAATAGTGCCCGACGCTTCAGAATCTTCAATGACAAGTCCTCGCGACTGCAACACGGTGTATGCAAATTCCCGTACCTGCTCATCTTCATCATTTGAAAATTTTATCAACAGGTCATTGGTCCTGCCGTGGCTTGCACCGGCAATCGTTTCCAACGTTGCTACACGCATCCATGATTCCGCACTTTCGATTAATTGAGAGAAGTAGGCAAAGGCACGTTCTTCATCCAAGTAAAAAAGGGCATCAATCATCATTAAACGCATCTCTTCATCGGACTCACTCCAATCAATTGCCAGCGCATCAAACAACGAAGCCCGCACGCGTATCATTTCTTTATCGGTACTCTCTGATATTTCGCGGACGCGCGGCATGATGAAGCCCATAATGTTCTTCTTTTGCTCAAAAGCGGAGGCTTCATATCGCTCTGCCAGCAATACAAATGCTTTTCCGTTATTCTGAAGATTGCCCAGAATAAGAGCATCAACTTCATCGTTCTTTCCAAGAATAGAAAGTAAATTTTCTTCAACTACCTCATCCGACATTTGCACTAACGATTGAACGGCAGCAATAACAATTTTAGCATCAGTACTCAAGAGAGCATTTAATAAATATGGCTTGAAAACAATGTATGAACTTAATGGAATATTGTTGCGTGTTGCAATCTGTACAAATGAATAGAGAAGAATATGCTGCAGTGCTCCAGTCGTTTTTTTGATGAGTGGAACAATAACACCCAATGCGCGCTCATTGCCAACATTAGCCAACGCTTCAATCAATGAGAATAATACCAGTAGTTCTTCACCT
>JBAYGN010000057.1:0-2707 GCA_041666645.1 Minisyncoccota bacterium | reverse complement strand
ACTAAAGTACCAATTTTTTCACCTAAAATAAGTTTTTTAAGATTTCCCGGCGTGTTCATATCAAAAACAACAATAGGAAGATTATTCTCGCTACACATTGTAAAAGCGGTAAGATCCATAATTTTCAATCTCTTTTCATAGGCCTCCGTAAAGGTAATCGTCTCGAATCGTATTGCCGATTTATCCTTTTCAGGATCAGCGGTATAAACGCCATCAACACGGGTTCCTTTTAAGAGTGCTTCAGCCTCAATTTCTACACCCCGTAATGCGGAAGCAGTATCGGTAGTGAAGAATGGATTGCCAGTACCCCCGGCTATAATTGCTACAGTGCCTTGCTTAAAGGATTCTAGTACTTTTGCTTTCGAGTATAGTTCGCCAACCGGTTCCATTTTTGTTGCAGTGAAAACTTTTGCCTTGCCTCCCTGACCTTCGATTGCACTTTGTAAAGCAATGCTGTTGATAACCGTTGCGAGCATACCCATCTGATCGCCTTTTACACGATCTACCCCCTTGGAAACACCGCTTAGCCCACGGAAAATATTTCCGCCTCCGATTACTATTCCTATCTCAACGCCAAGTTCAGAAGCCTCTTTTATCTGTTTAGCGTAGGAACTAATAATTTCTGGATTTATCCCATAACTATCGTTACCCATAAGGGCTTCGCCACTTAGTTTTAGGAGTACCCGTTTGTATTTCGACATGGTATTATTATTTGGGTATAAAGATATAATAAAAAAGCCTCGGGGAAACCGAGGCTTTTCATGAATTATTTAATTCTTTATGCGTTTAACGATACTCTCTTGAAACCTGTTACGGTAAGATCTTTGTTAACCGACTTTAGATAAGCACCAACAGTCATCTTGTTGTCTTTCACAAAATCTTGGTTAAGAAGAGTGCTCTCTTTGTAGAATTTCTGAAGTTTGCCTTCAGCAATCTTATCGAGCATATTCTCAGGCTTGCCTTCAAGGCGAGCTTGTTCGCGGCCAATTTCAAATTCTTTCTTGCGAGTTTCTTCCGAAACATCACTCTTGTCAACGGATACTGGGCTCATCGCAGCAACTTGCATTGCTACATTTCTACCAACCTGTGGATCTACTCCAGTTATGTTTAACCCCACTAGTGTAGCAAGTTTGCTACCTGGGTGAATATAGGCAACAACTTGAGCGGCATCAATTTTATCGAAATATGAAAGTTGGAATTTTTCACCAGTAACTCCTGATTGAACCATTACGAGATCGCCAATCTTACTACCATTGATCTCTAAATTCTTTAGAGCATCTAGGCTAGCGGGTTTCTTTTCAATGGCTACATCAAGAATACTCTGTGTAAGAGCAATAAAATTCGCATTCTTAGCAACAAAGTCGGTTTCGCAGTTTAGAACAACCATGGCTCCGTGATTGCCGGATGCGTTAACTTTTGCAAGTACAACACCTTCACCAGCTTCGCGGTCCGCACGTTTGTTCGCGATTGCCTTACCGCGTTCGCGAATTAGTTCAATAGCTTTTTCAAAATCATTATGTGATTCTACAAGGGCATTCTTGCAATCCATCATGCCTGCTCCGGTAGCCTTTCTAAGTTTTGCAACATCAGCTGCTGTTACTTCGGACATTGTATAATAAGTTTATTAAATTCGACTAGTTTTCTGCTTCAGTTTTTTCCTCTTTTTCAGTCATAGGCTCTTCAACCACTGACTTTTCTTCATTCTCAACAACTGGTTTTTCAACCACTTCTTTTTCCTCTTCAGATCCTGGAGCTCTTTTTATTTTTCGAGCACGGGTATGATGAGTAGTTTCATCTTTCTTTTCGCTTGCTTCAGGCTCTTTATCTTTCTCTGCTTTACGCTCCTCAAGACCTTCCTGAATAGCTTTTGCCATAATATCAATGATCAATGAAATTGATTTAGAGGCATCGTCGTTTGCAGGAATTACAAAATCTATAAGAGTTGGATCGCAGCAGGTATCAACCATTGCGAATACAGGAATATTTAGTCTTTTAGCTTCACGAACAGAGATATATTCTTTTTGTACGTCAACAATGAAAAGTGCTGCAGGAAGCCTGTTAAGGTCTGCGATTGAACCTAAGTTCTTTTCAAGTTTTGCGCGCTGACGGGTAATCTGAAGTTTTTCACGCTTCGACATATTCTCAAAGGTACCATCTGTAGCCATCTTGTCAATGGTCGACATCTTTTTAACCGCTTTACGGATGGTTGGGAAGTTGGTTAGCATACCACCTGGCCAGCGCTCAGTAACGTAAGGCATGTTTACCTGTTTTACACGCTCGGCAACGATCTCTTTAGCTTGTTTCTTGGTCGCAACGAATAGAACCTTGCGTCCTGATTTTGCAATTTGCTTTAGAGCTGCAGCAGCCTCATCAATCTTAACAGCAGTTTTCTGCAGGTCGATGATGTGGATACCGTTACGTTCCATGAAAATGTATGGAGCCATTTTTGGGTTCCATTTACGCTTTAAGTGGCCAAAATGAACACCTGCGTCGAGTAACTCTGCAAAATTTGTTCTTGACATGTTTTTGTTTTTTAGTTTAGAATTATGGCAATCGCTCAGTAGTCCCGGATTACAGGAGTCTGGGCAATTTAGATGCTAAACTGCCTGCCATTAATTATTATTAAAAATCGATTAACGTTTGCTGAACTGGAATCTCTTTCTTGCTTTTGGCTGACCTGGTTTCTTACGCTCAACTTCGCGTGGGT
>JBAYGN010000056.1:0-2736 GCA_041666645.1 Minisyncoccota bacterium | reverse complement strand
CGTAGCTATATTGGTGTATCAGCATACTAGCGTAGATAGAGGATACGGAACCTTTATGAATATTAAATTAGTACAGTCAATATACTATAACAATTTTTCTTCAGATACTGTTGGGGTGCAACCTAGTTATCTATCAATAATAGACGGGAATAATGTAGCTGCAACAGTTGAATTAAATTATATAGGAAATAAGGTATTACAGCTGGAGACTATTCCAGAACCACCAGTAGTTGTAAGAAGTTATATAGAGATTACCAATGTTGGCAAGATATCAGATGTTGATATACGCCTTAAATTTAGGTATGATACCTTTTATGGGTACTCTGGGCAATTAGCTGGGCCAAGAGAGTTTTTATTTATATATCTATCTGGTACAGATAAATATGTATCATTTAAGGATTCTGGAGAGTTGACGTTCTCCACTATTGGTATGCTAGATGGGGTATCCAGTACTGATACTGAGGTATATACCTATGATGATTTCATTAAGAATGTGGACTATAATGTAAGAATACAGAGTTACGAAGAGATAATAAGGATAAAAATTTGGAAGTATATAGAACCTAGTACATGGCTATATACGTATTTCCCGGAAGTAATTGCTAGTCAACCAATGTTTTCCCTTAATATAGCAGGCAACTTTGGATTTGGAACATATAGTTATGCCACAAAAGTACAGATAACGGAAATAGAAGTTAATGATTTATACTAGTAATCTTAATATATTAAAAGCTGAAGTTTCTTCTATTGGGTCTGCGTCTATTGGGGCAGACCCAACTACAGTATTTCAAGTATGTAATAGTTCCTACGAACTGTTGGACTCTATCCTTAGCGCATATACATATCAGGTAATAACAGACTCAAATATAAGCATTACTACTGAGTCAATTTGTATAATTATAAATGATCCTTCATTATTGCTTTCTACTACAAGAAATCTATCAATAACATCAACTAGTGATAGACAACTAAGATTTATAACTAATAGTACGAATAATAGCTTAGTATACGGAAGTATAACATTATTACCAGGAAAAACTTATGTTACTTATGACGGAATAACTACTACTAATGGTAGTATTTCTATATATGATATATACTCTTTTACACCAGGTAAGCCAGCAATAGATACTATTTTAGTTAGTAAAAAAATATTGGTATCGTCAATACTAACAGGAGTTTCAGCTAAGTCTTCAATAGCTAGTACGTCAAATACTACTTATGATATATGGCTTAATACAGTTAAGGTTGGTTATATTAAATTTTTATCGGCTAGCACCACTGGAACTATAGCACTATTTGGAACTATATATCTTAACATAGGAGATAACCTATTTGTAAAAACACAAGGGATTCAAGATGCCACACTTTCAGATGTTGGTATAGTATTAAATATAATAGGGGAATAAATGGCAATATCAACAAACTTAGGAATAACTCTAATAGAGGTATCCCAATCAGACAAAGAGGGGGCTATAAATAATGCTATAAATGCTCTCGATACTAGCCTATCTGCAAGACTTGTTCATAATATGTCTTCTGATGCAGACTATACTATAAATACAGGTACTGATGAAAACTATAATCTTATAATAGAAATAACTGACACCGGAAACCTATTAACAGCTACTAGAAATATAATTCTACCAAATACTACGCAAGCACATATAGTAAAAAATAGCACTACAAAAAATATAGTATTTAAGACACCAGTTGGTACAGGAGTAACAGTAATACCTAGTGCAATAGAGTTGGTATATAGTAATGGAACAAGTATAGAAGCCATATCAACTATATCTGCAATAGGGTTTCCGTATGATTTACATTTCTTTTATCCAGGAATACAAGGGGCCGCAAGTACTATGAGTATGTTGGTGATGATGAGAACTGTGCTATACACTGCTACCTTAGGTGGAAGCTATTGTAAGTCTTTAATTGCAGCTACATCTAGCAATGTATTTTCTATTAGGAAAAATGGTGCTGAATTTGCTACATTTACTTTTGCTATAGGCGCTACATCTGCAACGTTTACTATGGCTTCTGATACAACTTTTAATACTGGGGATATACTAACAGTGGTAGCTCCAGCCATTCCAGATGCAACGCTAGCTGGAATATCACTAAATATAACAGGCTTAAGGTTCTAGGAGGGCTATATGGCATTAATTTTTATAGAGGGGTTTGACGTGTATAGTTCCCCGGAAACAGAACTAACACCAGGCAAGTGGGATAGCGGTTCTGTTTCTGGGTTTGCATTTTTTCCGACTGGAAGACTTGGTATAAATAAATGTTTATACTTATTTCATGCGGATTACATGGAAAAGTATATCAATAATATTGGTTCTTTTGTTGTTGGTTTAGCACTTAAGATGCCATTTTCTCCTGCTGGGGAAACTTTTCTAGAATTTTATGAGGGAGGTATTGCTAACTTTAAGGTACAATTAAATACGAGTAGAAAAATAGAAGTTACTAATGCTGCTGGGGCAATAGTAGGAACAAGTACAATGGCATTATCTGTTGGAGTTTGGTATTATATAGAAATAAAAGCCAACATAGGAAATACCGGCTCAGTAGAGGTTAGAGTAGATAGTAATACAGAAATAAATGCTACCTCTATTGATATAATGAATTCAGCCAATGCCTATATAGATAATATGAGAGTACGTGGGAACACAGCTGGCTTATCTATTGATGATTTGTACCTATTAGATACAACAGGGGCAATAAATAATGATT
>JBAYGN010000055.1:0-2752 GCA_041666645.1 Minisyncoccota bacterium | reverse complement strand
TCATCACTGCCGCGCAAAATGTGGCACGCTCTCTCTTCACGGGGTCCAACCTTGGGCTAGCTTTTTACCCCGGTTATACCAACACGCAGGGTAAGCGTTACGTCAGTGAGTCATATGATTTGATCGACGGGACATGCGCTTTCCAAGAGACCTTCGATTTCGATAACGACCTTGGCGCGTATTCTGCGGTTCAGACCGTGAGTGTCGAGCGGGGTGAAGATGGAGTCACTCGCGCCACCGAACAGGGGGTAATCCGAGGGATTCAGAACCCCAACTACCAGATTGCTCTAACCGCGTTGGCCACCGAAATGACCGGGAGCTATTACAGGTGTTCTGGCGCGGCGGAGACCTATCTTCCATCCGGCGCTATCCTCGTCACTTCTCCCGTCGTCCAAGGCAGAACGGTTGACATCTTCAACAACAATATCGGTTATACGGTCTCTTTCGACAACAGCCCCCTCAACCTCCGCACCTATTTCTGGGACTATACACAGCAAACCAGTCTGGAAAACGGGGTAGGAACGGTGACCGAACAGGGGAGCGTTCAGGGTAGGGGGCAAAACGTGACTATCGCCTTTCAAAACGCGCAGGCCGGGTTTGTGGTCGTGAAAGCCGGAATAGCCACCAGAACCTCCACTCTGTTTACATCCACCTTCGGTTCGGCCACCAACTATCTCGAATCCAAGCAAGAGGCATTCGCCCCCATCCGCTCCAACGTGGGATATGCCTACCAATACTCGAATGACCCCTCTCTTATCGCCAATGTGGGAATCCGCCGCAAAAACGTGACCGTCACCGACGACACTCCCGTCTACTCCTACAACCACATCGACATATTCAACTATCGACAAATCATTCAGGACGATAAGCAATCCACGCTGGGCGCACAAACCGTGATTGTTGACATGGAGGGGGATAAAACCGCCTCTTTAACGACCTTCCGGTCTGCCGCCGTGACTGAAATTAACTCGAACAAACCCGTGGGATTGGAAGTCTGGGTGGGTGACTGCTCCTACTCGTATAATCCAAATCAGAACTCTATGTCCACTCGATTGACTTGGCTGTTTAACAAGACTGCCGTGAAGACTGCGAACCTCTAATGCCCGATCTAGTCAAAATCGTCTACAATGGCGCGGACGCATTCTCCCCGCAACCCACTCCCTTCATCGGCGTGGACAATCAAACCATTTACGCGGGCGAAAGATGGGGTGTGGCCGATGCGGTGACTCTACAGGGTCAATTGACCGGCTGCTCATTCGCCGCTATCGTAGACGCTCAAACCACCCTTCTCTCCCGTTTCAACAAGTCGTTTCAGACTCTCGAAATCTGGCAGCAAACTGGATTGGTGTCAGGCCTCATCTACCAGAAACCCTTTGTCGAAGTTCAGAGCGTCTCGTTTCCTGAGACCAAAATGTTTGGAGTCCTCCCCTATACGGTCAACCTGACGTGTTATCCCTCAGGACTGTTCAGCGGAGTATACGGGGTTCTCGACCCGCAAGATACGTGGTCATTCGCAGAACAACAGAACGCTACTCTCGACGCCACCCACACCATCTCTTGTCGGGGCTTCAACACCTCGTCGGCTGACACCAACGCGCTGACGAACGCCAGAGATTGGGCGTTTGGGCGCACTGGCACTACTTCCATGGTGTCTCCCATCATGATATCCGGCGTTTCAGCGGAAAACTTCTGCCTGCTCACTCAAGTCGAGAACATCGACCGGTTCAATGGGACGTATTCGCTAGTGGAAAACTACACCAACGATCTCGCAAGGTCGGGCTATGGAGTCATCCGCTATGCCACCACCGTTGAATCCGGTAACAATGCGATTACGGTCAATTTGAATGGGTCTGCTGAAGGATGCCAACGCAATATCACTGGACTAAGAGCGGCCTTCAACAACATCAACAAGACCGCCATCGCCACGAATACCTACCAGAGTGTGTTTGACCGCACGGATCTGAACCCCATTCCGCTCGCCCAGTCCTTCTCCGAAGATCCCTTCACCACGCGAATCGACTTCTCGTATACCTTCGACAATAACAACCAGCCCGAAGTCCTCTTCGACTATACGGTAAGCCTGTCGGTCGGGACCAACGGGTTTATTACCGCATCCATTCAAGGAACCGTGTCAGCGCGCGGCGGGGATGTGGCTTCCAAACTGGCGCGAACCACAGCCTATGCCAACACCATCAATCTCTACAACCTAGTCCTCCCCTTCTACTACCCGTTTGATGCCTCATCCAGCGCACCGCTCAACTATGTGGCCACCACCCAAGGGAAGGGAATCAACCAGTCAAACGGCACCGTGGATCTGAACGCCACCTACACCAACGAAACCAAGCAAAGCTCAGTTCTCGACCGTTTTGAATATACCCTCGATTTCATACCCGCCCTCGCGCAGGTAGATGCCCAACCAAAGCTCGATGGTCTCGGCCAATACTCTGTCACCAACCTGAATTTCGCCCGGCGAGGGTCCCTCTCCATTAACGGGACGGCCATAACAAATAGAGCAATTGCGGCTTCAGCGGGTGAATCGGCGGTAAGGGGAGCGTGTCAATCTCTGTTTAGCCAATACGGTAGCTTCGCCTATGTTTCTCTCGACCGGAACGTGTTGACCACCAGCCGACTTGATGACCGCGTCTTGTCGTTTGATTTCTCATGGTCGTTTGGTCCCGGCGTGATTGTCGGGCCTACCACAGTGAGTTCTCTGTCAGTCTGAGGTGTTTCTGGTGTATTAAACACTAGGAAT
>JBAYGN010000054.1:0-2787 GCA_041666645.1 Minisyncoccota bacterium | reverse complement strand
CTTTTCTGCTTTACCTAGCCATTCTTTATCAAACGACCTAGCAAACGATTCAGCATCCATTCCCAATTCTTTGGAAAACACTGTCGCACCAGTCAATACAGCTAAGTCTTCCAAATAGTCACGCTTGTTGTCACCATAACCAGGGGCTTCAATAACACAACAATTGATGATTCCTTTCATTTTGTTGGTGACTAACACGCCCAATGCTTCACCCTTAACATCGCCAATAATAACGAAGTTTTTGGTTTTACCTGCTGCCAGCATAGTTTCTACCAGTGGCACAATCTCACGCTGGGTGGTGATCTCTTTGTCAATAATTGCCACAACCGGCTTGTCAACTACTGCTTCCATCCTTTGTGGATTTGTCACAAAGTAGGGTGATAAATACCCCTTATCAATAGTCATTCCTTCGGTGTAGTTGATATATGTTTCATAACTTCCCGATTCTTCCACTGACACTAAACCATCGCCACCAACTTTGAACACAGCTTCACCCACCATCTTACCAATGACATCATATGCGCTGGATATGGTTGCGATCCTTTCAAGATCGTGTTGTGTGTCAACTTTCTTGGAGAGTTCGGACAGATATGGTTTTATGTCTTCAAGTGCGGCATATAGCTGATTTCGCAAAATCATAGGGTTGACACCTTTGTTGACCAGCTGAAGTCCTCTGATGACTAATTCGTAGGCAATAAGTGTTGATGTGGTTGTACCATCACCGGCTTCATCGTTGGTCTTTTGGGCAGCTTCCCGAACAAGATCAATACCCATCTGTACAAAAGCATCAGGTGACTTGACTTCGCGGGCAACTGTGACACCATCATGAACCACGATAGGCGCGCCGAATTGACGATTGATGGCGACATTTCGCCCTTTTGGTGAAAGTGTGGAACAAACTGCTGAATACATGAGGGTGACACCCTCAACTAGCTTTTCCCGTGCATCTTGGGAAAACTTCATGTAAGTGACGGGAACTTGATTTGTGTCTGTCATATTTGGTTCTGATGGAACTCTACAAATAATAATGTTGTACTAGGACGATAGCAAAAACGCTGTGGATGGTCAAGGTGTCGCACCTTGGTTGATCGTGCCGGATGTTTCAAAGCAGGAGAAACAAAGCGACACCATCAAGGTCTTGCCACCATCCTTAGTCAGCACGATTGCTGATGATCTCAAAAAGATTTAATTTTTTAATTACTTCAAGAAGCCTTGCCCCAACCAGTTTTCTGGTGTTGGGATTATCAATCAATTCTTGGCTTACTGCCACACACAATCCACGTTGAGAATCAGTCCAAATAGTCAACTGTGGCATCGCCGTTGGTTTTTCCATGTTATCCAATACCATTGCCTTGAACTTCAAAGTATCGCCGGTGTGGGTCATTTCCATTGGTTTTTCACCTATTTTGTATATTTGGTCATCGCTCATTTTTTGATGATTTTCTTTAACAACTTGATGGCATCTGCCTTTGATAACAGTGAAGCCTTACCCCCTGGAACTACAATAGCATATATAATGGGGGTCTGTTTTAGGGCTTCAGATAATAGGGAAAAATCAAAATAGGCTTCAGCCGGAAGGACTAATAGATCGCCAGCCATAGGGTGCAACAACTTGATCTTCTTTGCCCACCTGTCCAACTCTGTCTTCTTGGCTCGCTCAACCTTTTGATCTGCTTTCCTAATTTCTTCTAGTGATATTGTTCCGGCTGTCATTTTGATTTGTTTTGACTAACTACCCCCAAAACATCGGAAAATTTAATGAAGTTGTATTCAACCCCACCAATGTTGATGCGGTTGTCGGTATAGCGGCGGAACACAATCATGTCGCCCACCTTGAAGCTGACTGGCTGTTTACCATCACCAATAACAACCACTTCGCCGGTTTCTGGTTTGTTCTCGGCGTTGTTGAGAATCAACCCTGACTTACTAACCGTTTCTTTTGCGGTGATACACACCACAACTTTCTTAGCTGCCACTATTTTTGTTTTTAGCATTTTTTGTCCTCTTAATTGATAATAATGTTTTTGTATGCCTATTGTCGGCGCAGATTTTGACCTTGTTGACCCACACTGCGACTTTGATGGGATTGTATTCGATCCGGCGCAATACTGGATTCCATTCAAAATCAAGATGTGATCGGTCAGGTAGTAGGAATAACTGTTCACCACCCCGCTGATACCAACCGCGCCGCCAATTGTAGACGGTGCGGAAGTGGACACCATACTGCTTCATGATGTCTTGGGTGGTTAGTACAGCATCAGCCATCAATACTTCTTGTGAACAAATATGCTGAAGCTACCACCGTTGCCGGAAAATTTAGTCAGTGGCTTTTCATCAAAATCAACGAAACCGTTGTCATTGAATTGTTGAATCAGTTGGTCATTTCCCCACCACTGCACGTTGTTGGCTTTGTCTTGGATGCGAAAATTACCTTTCAGTGTACCCTTTTTTATATAACAAACATTTACCTTGATTCCTGAAAATTGTTCAACTTCTTGCTTGATTGTTTGGGTGGTCTGCATCATTTTTTTTGTTTTAATCTTTAACTATATGTATTCTACTTATAACCCCTATAACTTGTCAAGGGGTCAAATTACTTGTTGAGATATTGTCGCAATCTTTCCATTGCTTCTTGTCTTTTTGCTTCCCATTCAACAACAGTCATAAATCTACGCCCTGGGGATTCGTCAAACATCATAGGGGTGATTCCGCGCTTAACCCTGCCATCCTCCATCACAATGGTGTATTCCACAGGATACCAGCCAGTCAGAACAACCTCGGTGATCT
>JBAYGN010000053.1:0-2807 GCA_041666645.1 Minisyncoccota bacterium | reverse complement strand
TCATCGATTCCAAAAATAGTCATATTCGTGAAGTCCGATTTTTTACCGCTTCCCGCCGGGTCACACCATCCATAAATAGTGAGCTGCTTGAGAGGAGGATGTGAGCGCCAAAAGTGCATCGATTCACGCTTGAATTTTTGCGTCTCAGAGCTTGGGTTATTTTGGAGCTCTTTAGCAAATGATCTCGGAGCCTCGGCACGTTTACGCATGAGGGTTTCGATCGGAACTGCCTCCGCCCATAGTACTCTTGATCCTGCATCCATCTCATGACGCATGCTCAAATAGAAATCATGTGCCTCTTCGGTACCACGTGTTTTATAGATATGAGTATATCGATCCCATAGATCAAGACGATCCGGAAAGGTGATGATCGCGCGGAATGTTTTTGGATTCCAGAACTCGAGCTTGAGCTTACGGGATAGGACGGAATCACGATGAAGTATCGTACCGATGTAGATGATGTCCATACTTCCATCAACGCTTCCTAGGTTGGCTACCGCTTCATCCAGCCAGGCTTCAAGCTTATCGCGCTGATCACGGCTTCGTACATTCTCGTCATTTTCGAGATCGTCGATAAGAGCTAAGTCTACACAGTGGACTCCGTGCTTGATACCACGGACACGTTTGCCGGAACCGAATCCTTTGACACGGATACCGTTGCGGGTGACGATGTCCCCGATCTTCCATACTTTACCGATACCGGTTGCATGCGGAAAGTCTGCTTTGAGGTTATCGTTCTCAGAGAGCTCGGCCTTAATCGATTCAATGAGCGTTTCGGTGAGTTCGATCGCATCAGAGAAAAGAGTGATGAAGTGCTTGAGATCATTGACGATACACCATATCACGAACACGACTGATACGTCGGTTGATTTACCATGACCACGTGGTGCAGCAATGGCGAACTTTTCCCCCATCGCGTGAGCTGCTGCGGAGCTGATGGAACATCGGTCGGCTATTCGATGATAGACGCCTTGAAGATGTTCTTGCAGTTTCGATTTGCCCGGAAGATAGTAGTAGTGCGGGAAATAGGTTGTTCGGAAAAAATGGAAATCAGATGCCTGCTGTGAAATACGAACATCTCTCTGATCTGCCGGGAGCGTAACGTTTGAGCGGATCGTCTCTCTGAGCTCACTGGTATATCCATCGAGCCATTTGATGTACTCTTTTCGTGTCAGACGCTCGGCGGTATCCTTATCGTTGCCCTCCGCCATAAAAGAGGATTTCGCCTCATGCAGGAGTGATCGAAGAGAGTTTGAATCAAATAGCGACATCGAGACGTTCCCCTATGTCATCGATGATCTCGATGAAACGTTCCAACATTGCGGAGTCTCCTCGTGCCTTGATCCCTTCGCCGATCTCTTGGATGACGTGTTTGATAATGCCGTGCTTGAACGCGATCGGATCTTCGTGTCTGATGATTCCCTTCATCTTCGAGAAAGCATCGGAGAGCCTAACGATCATGTCAGCTTTTTCTGACGAGGTGATGGTGGATTCGCGCACCTCTTTAAGTGTTTCATGCATATAGCCTACGAAATCGCTATAGAGATACCCACGGCGAGGCGTATCGGAATCGATATGCTTTTGCGCTCTGAGTACGTCCCAGTCGTTGCCTTTAGATGAATCTTCAGATTTGTAGTTCTGAATTGTTCGTTTGCTGGATTCGAGAATAGACGCGATATCGTCTTCGTTTCGTCCCGATACGTACAGAGCTCGGGCAATCTCGATCTTTTGTTCTTTGGTAGCCATCAGTTGAATCCTCTGAAGTCAATGCTTGTTCCGCCATGTCGGAACGCGCTTGAACTCCCTTTTGGTTTTTGCGGTTCGCTTAGGGTGACCGGAATCGTCCCTTTGCCCATCTTGATTAGTGCCGATTCGAGTTCTTTGCGCTCTTTCGGGTCATGGAGATCGTGAAGCTTCCTTAGCTCATAGATGGCGAGATCTACCGCAATGGTTTTTAGATACGGAGTAGGGTCGGACGGGATGGAGATAAATGAGGAGATAAAAGCCAGTGCGTCACTGATCGCTTCATCGACAACTGTGCTATCGATCAATCCGGTAGCGTTTAGGTCACTAAGCTGTGTCAGTTCGGTATCGCTGATCTCTTTTTCTATGTCTGCGATAGTAATCATGGCACTCTCCGATATTAGTGTTTAATAGGTGTTTAAAATCGCTTAGAAACGATTTAAACCTTTTCTGCGATAAATGACGCGAATTAAGACTTAAAACGTTTTTAGGGCTATTTATGTGCTTATCCCCAAAAGGGGAAAAGATCAGGCGATTGCTTGTGCTTTCACCATCGCTTTGACTACAGGAATAGGAAGCGGTTTGGATTGCCCCATGATCTTCCATCCTGACGGATCGGATACTTTCATAGGGTTGATGAAGATCGGCATTGCTTGAAGACCTGCATCCAAATCATCGATCGCCAAATATTTAAACCCGAACGCCGCATCTTTGCCGATTGCCTGGACAAATTTATCGTCGATCGCTTTTTTCATGGTTTTTGTTTTAGGATCGTAATAGGTCGCTGCCATACGTGTGATAAGGTACCCGCCAAGCTTGATGACGTTTCCGTCCACTTTCGCTTCGATACGAGTATCGTTCCCAAGAGCCATGACCATCGCCGCAACTTTAGAGAATGCAGTTTTACCGGCATAGAACTCGATGTTACTTCCAAACCCATTGGTTTCAATGGTTTCAGCCATATCCATCAAGTGAGTAAGAACGTGATCGAGTTTTGTAGTCGATGCTTCCCACTTCTCGCTGATTGTGTAGGTACCAACCGTTCCGAAGTCAACTTCATACGT
>JBAYGN010000052.1:0-2813 GCA_041666645.1 Minisyncoccota bacterium | reverse complement strand
TTGTCATACCACGCATAAATTTTGACTTGAGTAGAGTTAATTACCATCGTGGATAGCGCATCAATAATCGATGAGCGCGGGTCACCGCAATAATCTGTAGAGACTAAAGGACGTTCTTCATAGCCCAGGATATTTTTTAACTCCCCTTCACTCGCCGCCTTCAACAAAGTATTGACCTCATCCGCACTCGTTGGCCGTTTGACCTCAAACACGCAGTCGGTCAACGAGGCATTGGCAAGCGGAACGCGCACTGCGTGCCCGTTCAAGCGGCCACGCAGTTCTGGAAAAATTTCCGCAATCGCGGTGGCTGAGCCTGTCGTTGTAGGAATTAAATTCGACCCAGAAGAGCGGGCGCGCCGTAGATCTTTATGCCCCTGATCGAGGATGCTTTGGGTATTGGTTAAATTGTGAATCGTGGTAATCGATCCATGCAAAATACCGATTTTTTCATGAATCACCTTCACTACGGGCGCAATGCAATTGGTAGTGCATGAAGCCGCAGTCACAATTCTGTCTTTATCGGCATTAAAGCGGTGTTGATTGACGCCCATCACGATGTTCAAGGCACCAACCTCTTTTACCGGAGCACTCACCACAACGCGCTTTACACCCTGATCTAAATAAGCCTTCAGCAAAGCCACACTTTTCATTTTTCCACTGGCTTCAATCACGACATCGCATTGCGACCAATCAGTGTCGGCAATTGCATTATTAGATGTCACTGCAATTGCTTTCCCATTTAAGAGTAGCCGATCACCTTCCGCCCGCGCTTCTTGCGCCCAGCGTCCCTGCACCGAGTCAAAATTGAGTAAGTGAGCACTGGTTGCTGCATCCAGTGCAGGATCGTTGATCTGGTGAAATTCGAATTCTGGCCAGTTCCATGATGCGCGCAAGGCGAGGCGCCCTATCCGGCCAAATCCATTGATGCCAATTTTAATTTTCTTCATACGCCTGTCCGATTTTTAAAAATATTTGTGGCTAAATCTAAGCTGCGTCACCACGTGATGAACAATGAAATGTTTATCCGCTGAGCCCTGATACATAGGCCGCAGTTAATCGGTCACGCGGCGTCTCAAACAACGGTTGACATTGACCAAATTCGATGAGTTTGCCAACCTTGTCTTTCATCCAAAAAAATGCCGCGTAGTTGGCAATGCGACGCGCTTGCGCCAGGTTATGCGTCACGATGACAATCGTGTAGCGACTACTCAGGCGCTTGATCATCTCTTCCACGATCGCCGATGAAATCGGATCCAGCGCACTGCAAGGCTCATCCATCAGTAAGATTTTTGGTTCCAAAGTCAGAGCACGCGCGATACATAGCCGTTGTTGTTGCCCTCCCGACAGCGATAGAGCTGAGGTGTTGAGACGGTCTTTCACTTCATCCCATAAACCGACATCGGTGAGCACTTGCTCAATCCGCGCATCAATCGTCGAACGCTGGGTAAAGCCATGCTCCAACATAGGTAATTCCAGATTTTTTCGGATCGTCAATGGAAATGGATTAGGCTTTTGGAAAATCATGCCAACCTGTAGGCGCAAGGCATTCACATCCGTTTTTGAATGCAAAATACTAGCGCCTTCAAACATGATTTCGCCTTGCACCTTTGCCCCCGGAATCATGTCAGTTAAACGATTCAAACAAGCTAGAAAGCTAGATTTTCCACAACCAGACGGTCCTATTAATGCGGTGATGCATCCTTTGTGAATGTCAAGTGTCACATCTTCCAGCACTCGGTGATGATGGTAGGCGACAGAAAGATTTCGAATAATCATGTGCGGTTCCGGTGCGCAGCAAACCGTACTTTGCGTTACGTCACCGACTGTAAAAACAGTTTCCATCGCTCTCTCATGTAACATATTCATTAGTGAAAATCTCTATGGATAAATCGACGCGTTGAAGAAGTTAGCGATGTACTTTTTTTGCCAACCAAAACTCAGATAACAGATTTGCGCCAACGTTGATAATCATAATTAGCGCAATCAGCACCAAAGCCGTGCCATATGCCGCTTTATCGCCCCCCAGAACATTCATGCTTAAATCGTAGATATGTACAGCAAGAGCACGACCTGAATCATGTAACGAACTCGGCATGCGATCAACATAACCACTCGTAAAAATAAGCGCGGCAGTTTCTGCTGTAGCACGTCCAACTGCCAGCAATAGCCCGGCGGTAATTGCTGGGGCGGCATACGGCAAAATCACATTGATCAGCAACCGCGTGCGGCTCAGGCTCAACGCTGCACCAGCACGCCGCCAATCATCTGGTACTGCCACCAGGCCAATCTCTGCGCTGCGAATTAATATCGGTAACATCATGCAGGCTAAAGTCAGGCCACCTGAAAGAATTGAAAAACCTAGGTCAAGAAAGCCACAAAAAAACGCATAGCCAAATAAGCCAAAAACGATCGAAGGCACTCCCGCCAAAATATCCAATACTGTGCCAAAGTAACGTTGAAAACGCTGGTCGCGCCGCGCAAATTCACTCATCCAGATTGCGCATCCAAGACCGATTGGCAATACCAATGTAATAGCCACCGCCAAAATTAGAACAGTGGACACCAACATGGGGAAAATGCCTCCTTCACGACCAGAGCGCTTGGGCGCTTTGCTTAAAAAATTCCAGTCAAGTTTCGCAGCGCCCAAACTCACCACATCCCAAAGCAACCAAAAGAATGCCGCAAGCACGATAATTGCCATGCTCCAGACCAATACCGTGAATGCAGCATTCAATTTACGCATAGGATTTACGCCCGATAAGGGAGGCGATCCAGATGCTGGTGCCCACCAATGCCATCAGTAAAATGCCGGA
>JBAYGN010000051.1:0-2940 GCA_041666645.1 Minisyncoccota bacterium | reverse complement strand
CGCAGATAAACTGCTACTGGATGAATGGCTGAGAGCAGATAGTGGTAACATAAACTATTTCAACAAGTTGCAGAACATTTGGCATCTGTCGCATCCGGCATTTAATCCGGAAAGTATTGATGTGAAAAAAGCGACAGAAAAAGTAACCGGGAAAATAAAAGAACAAAGCAGGATAAAAATACCTGTATTGATATGGTGGCAAAGAATTGCAGCCGTATTAGTTATCCCATTAATGGTGCTGGCAGGATATTTAATGAATAAAGAAACGGACTTAACTGCGAAAGATGTTTACCAGGAAGTATTTTCACCTTTCGGAGTACGTTCAAAAATTAATCTTCCCGACGGCTCGATGGTTTGGCTCAATTCAGGAAGTCACCTGAAATATCCTGTAATTTTCAAAGATGGTTCGCGTAATGTTACCCTGACAGGTGAAGCTTACTTTGAAGTGCAATCCGACAAGAAAAACCCATTTATTGTAAATACCGAGAAGATAAGTATTGAAGCCACGGGAACAGCGTTCAATGTTGAAGCTTATGCCACAGATACAATTGTCGCCGTGACACTGGTTCATGGTAAAGTCGATGTTAACATCGACGGACGACAAAGTATCGACATGGTACCTAATCAACGTATTAATTTTAATAATAATTCGAAGCAATATGAATTAACGGATACCGATCCTTACAAATGGTGTGCATGGAAAGACGGGGTGCTGGCATTCAGAGACGACAGATTGGATTATGTATTCAAGAAAATCGGATTAATGTATAATGTAGATATTGCCGTTATGAACAAGGAAATTGCTTCCCAATTATACCGTGCCACCTTTCAGGGAGAATCGCTGGAAGAAATTCTGAGATTACTAAAACTGTCGGCTCCAATCAGGTATGTTCATACACCAAGGGTAAGGTCTGCCAACGGAGATTTCAGTAAAGAAAAAATTGAAGTATTGAAATACTAGTCTTATCTCATACCTTTCCCCTTATCCACGTAGGTATACAAAAAAAACATTGTTACCTATGTGGTTTTTTTTTTCTCAACCGTCTTTCTTATGAAGCGCTTGTTTATCAACATGTCCATGCTTCTATGTGATGCATGCTTTTACGCTGAAAAATAGTCAAAACAGAAATCTAACAAATAAAAAAACGACATTGCCAATGAAGAAACACCATTAATTTGCGCTATCTTATAAGAAGTATTTTGATGATACTTCATTTTTCAATAAAAATACTTGTACAATCAACCTTATTTTTAATTAATTCAAAAAAATATGAATTTAATCTTCAGACATACAATCAGGTCGATGAAGAAACCCGGCAACCGGGTAAATTTCAATCAGATACTATTCGTCTATATTTTTTGTGTTTTTGCGCAACTTTTCAGCAATACAATGTTTGCTCAGTCCTCCACAACCAGCATCAACATGAGAAATGCTACAGTAGAAGAAGTGTTGAACACGATCGAATCAAAAACGGAATTTCGATTTCTCTACAACAAACAAATTGTTGACGTAACCCGAAAAGTCACAGTTAATATGAACCGGGTAGAGGTAAAACAAGTTTTGACAAAAATCTTTGAAGGAACAGACATTACATTTAGTATTGATGGAAAACAAATTGTTTTAAGAAAAGCCGACAAGAAAAACGAAAAAAATCAGCCGAAAAAAATCACCGGACAGGTTTACGATAATACCGGAATGGAAATCGTCGGTGCCACGGTAAAGCTTCAGGGAAGTAATACAGGAACTATCACCGACCTTGAAGGGAGATTCAGCATTGAAGCTCCCGAAAATGGTGTGTTAAACGTTTCATATATCGGCTTCAATCCGGAGGTGATTCGTATTGAAGGTAAATCTTCATTACAAATCACTTTACGTGAAGATGTCAAAGCATTGGACGAACTGGTGGTTATCGGATACGGAACGCAACGTAGATCAATGGTTGCCAATGCCATTTCAAAAGTAAAGATTGACGAAAGTAACATGCGTAACGTTGCCAGTCCGAGCCAGTTACTGGAAGGGCGGGTAGCAGGTCTGACCGTATCAACCACATCGGGAAATCTTGGTACCGGAGAAAGAATGTCAATCCGCGGCGCTTCGTCACTGAGTGCCAGCAACGAACCGTTGTATGTTGTAGATGGTATACCCATTACTAACAGCAATGCTAACGTTTATAACTTCGGAGAGTCGATGAGTTCACTCGCATCACTTAACTTAACCGATATAGAATCTATTGAAGTTTTAAAAGATGCTGCATCTGCAGCTATTTACGGATCAAGGGCTACCAATGGTGTTGTGGTCATCACTACAAAATCAGGGAAAGCAGGCCGTTCTGATATCAAGGTAAATATCAATACGGGTTTTTCTCAATTTGCCAACAGGCACAAACTGAAATTTGCCGACTCGGACATGTACATTATGCAATACAATGAAGGAGTTGACAATTACAACAGGCAATACGATCTCACGGTTGAAGATGCCAACTACAAAACTTACATATCAAACCCTTTTCAGGGATTACCTGACTCAGACTGGTTATCCTACATTACCCAGACAGGTCATTCTTTTAATGGCGACATCTCCTTCTCCGGGGGTGCTAATAAAACAAACTATTATATCGGAGGTAACATCAGCAATCAGGAAGGTGTTATTAAAACCAATGCCCTGCAGAAAATCAATCTCAAAGCAAAAATCAGTCATGAGGTAAGACCATGGCTCGAAGTTGGCGCCAATCTGAGCGGCAACTATCTTAAAAACTCACAGGTGCCGGGTGCAAACTTAGGCTCAACCATCATCGCAAGAGCTATTGAACAACGCCCTTTTGACCGCCCACTGAAACCGGACGGGAGCTATTATTTGGGAGGAACCGACGAACTTTTATTCCACAACCCGGTTCAAATTTTAAATGAACAAACAGCCTATTTCGACAATTACCGTTACCT
>JBAYGN010000050.1:0-3016 GCA_041666645.1 Minisyncoccota bacterium | reverse complement strand
GTCAAGAAACCATGAAAGACAACAAATGGAAAATACCCTTATAAATAAAGGTATTTTTAACCATTTTATCTTGTGTAGTATAAATCCCTACAGATGGGTTCAGAAAAAATGATAAAACTATTGCATTTGACTAAACTTGTTGAGATTGCCACTCTTTAATAGCATCCATAAGTACCTCTGCGTCCGATACCTCTCTAACAAACCCTGCTTGATCACACAGCTTCTTCCAGCGTAAAAAACGCTTTGTATACTTAGATTTGTAAAAAATACGTGCGATATCAGCTCTCATATTCATGAGTTTCAGCCTTTTACTCTGTTGATATAGAAATTGTCCATGATCACTTCTCCTGTTGATTGAGGTTGAACCATAGCGAAGTTTTTGGCACTCAAAGCAAGCAAAAAAGGAATTTTTGAGGTATAAGGCGTTCGTTCTGTGTCCACAAGGACATGATAAATATGTTCTGGTGCCAAACGTAAGTTCATGAGTAGATAGAAGTATTTTTTGTGGTTCCGTATTAAAAGTAACGACCAAATAGGTATTACCATCAAAACTATACTCTATTGAGTAAAAAAGGGTTGATGATCGTCCATTATGTATAAAGTTCAAGTATTCTCCCTCTACTGGTTCCTTGTTGCGTGCTTTCCTGAGATCATTTCTAAGTAGTTTTGTGCTTAACCTAAAGCAATTTTCAACCAATGTATTCATATATTACATTGTATCAAAGTCCCAAAAACTACTGAGTTAGAGATAGATCATAAACTCAACAAGAATCATTTTTATATAAATCGCAGGAATGATAATAAAAAGAAGGGCAAAGAAGCCGACAGAGTTATTGGGAACTAATCCAAATAGTTTTTTGTCGCTGAAATCTTTTCTCATAAACTGAATACTGAAATAGATAGAGCATATCGAGAATATAAGCACGAAGATTATCATTGAGCCTGTGATTTGCTCAAAGATTGGAAATAGATCTGAAAAAAGTAATTTGGATTTGATACTTGGGGGAAAAGAAAATATAAAGTCTCGTGCTTTTTCTAGTGGATCTAAAAATAGTGTTAGGTTTGCTAACACAAAGAATATTGATGAATATATAAGATTTCTATTTTTCATATATTGTGTTTTGTATGGCATTTTGCATAGCATAATCTACTCGTTCCCATGGTTTCAGATCTGCCACCTTACCAGACATCTTGGAACGCTCAATAGCAACCAAGCAGTTATTATCCGACCACATTTTAGATTTAGCCTCTGACCACTCCGAAATTGTAGCTTCTGGGTGTGTTTTTAAAAACACAGATGTCCAATTACTCAGAGCATCTTTGTATTCCGCAGTACCGATATCATCCTCTGTGTATTCCTCAGGACATTTAATGTGTGTATTCGGTTTGGGAATTTTTAGATAGAAATTTAAAGCGAGAAAGAATATGCTAACTATAGCAATGTAAAATATATTTTTCTTCATATTAATTTCTGTTTTAAGTTTCGGTATACGCTACTTGTTGTTTTGTCATGATGCGTTTTGCACAATGGCGCGCCATTATTTACATTCCATAAAGCAGCACATTCATAAGCTTGGGTTGTATTTGTAATTCTGCATTCCTTAATGATTGCGTAAAAAGATTTATAACGATGATCTACTTCCAAATTTTCTGTCGAACCGCACATAGCGCATTTTCTTCCAAATTCTTTAAAAACAGCCTGTCTCCAAAGCTCGTATTGTGGCATTGACTCGATAGCTTTTCTTAACTTCTGGTATGTATCAAGTTTTTCCTCTTTTAAGCTTTCTTTTTGCTCTAATGTTTTTTCTTGCTCCACCTTTCTTCGGTGTTTTATTTCTTCAAGTAATTTAAGTCTTTCTTGTTCCTTTTTCTCCCTGTCAATTTTACGCTCTTTTCTCATTATGGGGGAAAAGTATTCTTTTATTATTGGCACTACAATTAATATAAAAAGGACTAAACCTCCGAGGGTTATAACTAGTGGTCTATGTGTGCTAAGAAATAAATTTGATTCTTCCATACATTAAAATCCTAGCCATCCTTTTAATCTGATCCAAAAGCTTTTAGGTTTTTCTTCTGTGTTAGCAGTAACTTTAATATCTTGATTTGCAATAACAGGAGTACTGTCTTTCACTTCTACCATTTTTTTAGTTACGGGAGTTTTTACTTTTACTCCCGTCTTTGGAATAGGTGCAGTGCCACTTCCACCACCGCTTGGAGCTTGATAGCTTGTTTCTGTCGGTTTTGTATTGCCACAAGGTGTTCCATCAATAGCATTAAATCCTTGAGTTGAAGTACAGCCCAAAGGAAGTATAGAGTTATTTGTTTGTACTGGTTGAACAACGACACATTTCCCATTCTGCAAGGAGTAGCCATCTTTACAAGAGCAATTAGCACCTCCATTACTGCCATAAGTTCCATCCCACTTAAAACCTACTCCGAGGTCTATTTCGCATACTCTGTCTTGAGACACACACGCACCATTTCTTAAACCTGTGCCATTAGGACAAGTTTGGCTTTGCATTTGAGCAGCACGACTGACACAGGATTGATAGCTTGAGTAAAGATAATTTAAATAGTTTGCTTCTCTTGTAGCGCTAGCAGGGTTACTTAAGTCAACATTCAATGCACTTTGTGAATTGATGGTTTTATAAATGCTCGCACAAGCAGAAACATACTGTATTGATCTTAATTTGGTCCAGGCATCGCTCCAAGCCTGAGTAGGGTTTTGATCTACTTGTACGTGTATTGGGTTTGATTGTGTACCAATTCCAGTACCGTATATCCCAGCCGCTTTAAGGTCAGCAAAAGTAAAGTGTATAGGAATTAGTAAAGAAAACAGAAACACCAAAACTATTTTGTTTTTCATATTTCGCGTAGGTTTTAATTGATAATAGCGAGAACAAAAAAGGTCTCGCGACACAGACGGCAATTCCTTTCGGAACTGTCACTAGACTATTTCTAGCCTAGACCTACGCGAATAGTGTCTGGTCACGAGACCATCTTTATTCGCGTAGGC
>JBAYGN010000049.1:0-3019 GCA_041666645.1 Minisyncoccota bacterium | reverse complement strand
GCTTGGTTTAGAGTAGAAAAGTCAGCAAGAGTCTCATCTGTGATGTGGTGTCTATCTAGAAGGAGTGTGGTTATGTCAGCTTGGACTTGTGAAGTTACTTCTGCACTCTCGGCAGAGACAGAAATAGAGGTTACATATTCATCTCCTGAAAAATATCTTTGAGCGGTGGTTATCGGAATATAAATGATGTCATCTAAACTACTAAAACCTGTTCCACCTTTTGCGACTGTTATTCCTACAATTTTAAATTGTGTATTTTTTATACGAATTATTTGTCCGAGAGCGTTTCCATCTGTACCAAAAAGATCGTCACGCACAGTTGGTCCAATAACTGCAACTTTTGCGCCACTGTTTACATTCTGATCTGTTATAAATGAACCCTCAGCGATTTCCATATTTCTGACTTCTAAATAGCTCGGAGTCACACCATCAATAGTAGTATTTGTGTTTGTTCCTTTTGCTGTTACCTGGTATCTTCCAGAAACTTCTGCAGCGACATTTTTTATAGATGATATTTCTTTTGTAATTGATTTAGAATCTTCAAGTGTTAAAGATTTAGCAGAGCCACGGCCAGTGCTTACTTGTATTCCTGTGCCACGGGCTGCTCCAGGGCGAACAGTGATAAGGTTGGACCCTATGGATTGGATAGAATCTGTGATGGAACTCTGTGCTCCTGTACCTATGGCAGTCATGGCTATCACAGAGCTGATGCCTATGACAATACCAAGCATCGTAAGCCCCGAACGTATTTTGTTTGAGGAAAGTGCACTATATGTTTCTTCTAAAATATCTTGTATTTTCATAAAAATTTAGTGAGTTATCTTTTTATCACTTAATATCATTCCATCTTTAATATGAATAATTCTATCTGTGTGTTCTGCTACGTCTTGTTCGTGTGTGATGAGAATAATTGTACGGCCTAGATCACGATTTAATTTTTGAAATGTTGCTAAAACTATTTCTCCTGTTTTTGAATCGAGGTTTCCTGTTGGTTCATCTGCTAAAATAAGTGTGGGATTGTTTACGAGTGCTCGTGCTATAGCTACGCGTTGGATTTGTCCGCCAGAGAGTTGATTTGAAAGATGCCCGAAATGACTTTCTTCTAGTCCAGCATCTATTAGTGCAGCTTTTGCACGCCTGTCTCTTTCTACTCCATGTATTCCTTCATAAACAAGAGGTAAAGAAACATTTCGTAATACTGTCGAACGAGGAAGGAGATTGAAGGCTTGAAAAACGAAACCTATTTTATCTCTTCGAATATCTGCGAGTTCGTCATCAGATAAGGTGGAGACATCTTTTCCATCCAAGAAATATGTTCCTGAACTTGGGCTGTCTAGTGCTCCCAAGATATGCATGAGTGTAGATTTACCGGACCCAGAAGGACCCATGATGGCCACATATTCCCCATCTTTAATAGTAAAGCTGACACCACTAAGAGCTTTAAATCCCTCTTCTCCGCTTTTATATATTTTTGTAATATTTTTTACTTCTATCATAGGAATTACATTCCCGGTGTCCTTCCATTTCCTAATATGCTAGTGCTTTTTGTGGTTGAAGCTGTGCTCGTAATAACACGAGAAACTATTTGTTCACCCTCTTTTAATCCGAAAATAATTTCTGTGCTTGTGTCATCTGTTATACCTGTTTCTACTTTTATTTGTATTGGTGTTGCAGTGGAAGGTGTTCCTTGTGAGCCTGCGGTGGGTGAAGCGAGCGGAATAGTAAACATTTGTACATACTTTATAACCCCGTTAGTTTTTATTGCGCTTGAAGGTACCATGAGGATATCTGTTTTTGAATCTGTGGTGATTGTGGCAGACACGCTCATCCCTGGTTTTATTTGCGCATCTTCTGTATCAAAAGCAATTTTTACACTATATGATACGACACCCTGAGACACAGTACCCATGGTATCTATTTCTGCCACTGTTCCAGCCATGGACAAATCTTCAATTGCATCAAATGTTATCGTGGCTTTTTGTCCGAGTTGTATTTTCGATACATCTACTTCGTTCATAGAAAGTGTAGCTATTTTTTGATTAGTAATTATTGATCCAAGTGTACCGGATGCGGTATCTCCAACTTTTCCTGTGACGCTAGCGATAGTTCCATCAAAGGGTGCAGACACATAGTAATCTGATAATTTATCTTTTGCGTCTTGTAGTGCATTTTCTTTTTGTCGTACTGATAGCTCAGCACTTTGAATGTCTAAATTAGCATTTTGAGAAGAATCCTCATTACTTTTTATATTATTTTGTGCAGACAGAAGATCAGAAAGATGTCCACTTATTGTGTTGGTATAAGTGGATAAAGTATTTTGATAAGAGGTGAAATTTGAGGGTGTGTTTGAATCTTGGGCTATATAATCAACAAAGCTTGCGGTATTTTTTATTGCTTCTGCCAGTAGCTTTGTGGTGTTGTAGGTTTCTTCAATAATATTATTTATATCTGTTCTTTTTGAAGTGTTGCTTATGGTTCTATAATTTTTATTTGTTTTTGTGAAAGCATTTTGCGCGGCATAATATGTTGTCACTGCTTTATCTCTGTAGTTTTGCGCGTTTTTTCCACTTAAACGTGCATCATTATCAGAAAGGCCTTGTTCCGCCAACATATCATCAAGTCCTGTTATCGTAGAGTTTAAATCATAAAATGTATTTAATACCGCATTAAATCCATCATCGTACACTTTTACGAGATCTGCATCCATATTTTCGTTTGAGTTTTCAATTTTTAGTTTTTCTAAAGAAATTTTTGCAGATTCCAAACTTATTTCAGCGTCACGGATAGCTTTTTGAGCATCTTTGTTATCAATAGAAAAAAGTGTTTTGCCTCGTGTCACTTTATCACCGGGTTTTACTCCAACATATACAATTGTGTCAGAGATATCTGATTTTAAGTCAATTTGACTAGAACTTTCCACTTGTCCGCTTGCAGTGACAGAAGAGATGATGGTGCCTTTTTTCACTGTCGTGGTTATATACTGTGTTTCTCCGACAGTGCTGGTTAATTTTCCATAAAT
>JBAYGN010000048.1:0-3072 GCA_041666645.1 Minisyncoccota bacterium | reverse complement strand
TGTTCCTAATCTGTCGGCGGATGATGTTCCTGTCGGCGGTGAAGAAGACAGCGTAGAGATTAAAAAGTGGGGCGAACAAACAACAGGCGCAAAAGATCATTTGGATCTAGCTGTTGAACGCGACTGGATAGATTTTGAACGCGGCGCCAAGGTTGCCGGGGCAAAATTCTACTTTCTAAAGGGTGATTTAGCATTGCTAGAAAACGCAATTACGCAGTACGCACTCGATTTTGTCACCAAAAAGGGTTTCACCTATATGACCGTTCCGCATATGGTGAATAGCCACGTGGCAACTGGTACAGGCTTTGCACCGCGTACCAGCGATCAAGGCGATGAATATTTTGTGGAGGGAGAAGACCTTTCACTTATTGCTACTGCCGAAATGCCTCTGACTGGATTTCACGCTGATGAAATTATTGATGAAGACAAACTGCCGCTACTATACGCAGGTCTAAGCCCTTGCTACAGAAAAGAAGCAGGTACATACGGCAAACACACGCGCGGTCTGTTCCGTGTGCACCAGTTCAATAAGTTAGAAATGTATGCCTTTGCAACTCCAGAACAGAGTCAGGAAATGCACGAACGCATTTTGGCGATCGAGGAAGAGCTGTGGCAATCACTCAATATCCCGTACCATGTCATTAATATTGCATCGGGCGACCTTGGAGCACCAGCTGCTAAGAAATATGACCTCGAATATTGGTCACGAGTTGACGGCAAATATCGCGAACTAACCAGCTGTTCTAACTGTACTGATTTCCAGGCACGTAACCTGAATATTCGTGTTCGTCGCAAGGATGGAAATGTTGAAGTTCTGCATACATTGAATGGAACCGCCGTATCATTGGCTCGTTCACTCATCGCGGTCATCGAACACCACCAAACAGAGGATGGTCATGTCGCTATCCCTGAGGCATTGCTGCCATACATGGCTGGCAAAACCACCATATAATGTGATTCACCTCACAGCTTCACTTAAATAAAGGGGAGTATAATAGAGGCATGAGCCAAAAAGACTCAGTCGTACTTTCTAAACAAAGGAGTGTCACATGATCCAAAAACTCGAGATCAACGGAGTCCACACAGTATTAACCGACGACCTTAAGAAGTACATCACAAAGAAAATTGGTAAACTCGACCGTTATATGCCGCGTCACGCGCGTGAATCAGCCCACGCTGAAGTGTTCGTGAAAGAAATTATAATCAAAGCCAAGAAAGAGAATGTCTGCGAAGTAGTACTACACCTACCGGGCACTAATTTAATGACCAAAGAAGCGACAATTAACATGTTCGCCGCTGTTGATATCGTTGAAGCCAAACTCAAAAATCAGCTCAAAAAGTACAAGGAAACACACTCTAGTCTGCGTATACACCGACGCGTTTTGCTGAAGTTACGTCGCAGCGAAGCCTAAACTTTTCTGAAGCCTAAAACTGTTGGGAAAAATACTGCATACATCTGTCGTATATGGGGTACAATAGTAGGTATTGTTTTATATTCTTTTGACTGACAGTTCAGTATTCAGAGAGGGGAGTGCATGAAGAAAGTTATTAAGCGAGTGCTCGGGGATCCACAAGTAAAGACGCTCAAGCGTCTAAAAAAACGTGTTAAAAATATCAATGGCCTAGAGGACAAGTACAAGAAACTATCTGATGCCAAACTAAAAGAGCAAACAGAAGTACTTAAAAAGCGTCTAGAAAAGGAATCACTCGACAAGATTTTGCCGGATGCTTTTGCAGTTGCGCGTGAAGCAACTCGTCGTGTTATTGGTCAGCGTCACTACGACGTACAGCTGATCGGTGGTATGGCTTTGCACGAAGGTTCTGTAGCAGAAATGAAGACCGGTGAAGGTAAAACCCAGGTGGCTATTCTGCCTGCGTACCTCAATGCACTGACAGGTAAGGGCGTTCATGTTGTTACTGTTAACGAATACCTCGCTCAGCGTGACACCGGCTGGATGGGTCAAGTCTATGACTTCTTAGGCCTTAGTGTCGGAGTAATTGTGACCGATTTGTCATTCGTATACGATGCAAACTACGATAACAAAGACCACGAAGACCCCCGTATGCGTAAACTTCGCCCGGCGACTCGTCAGGATGCGTACAACGCAGACATTACCTATGGTACAAACAACGAATTTGGCTTCGACTACCTGCGAGATAACATGGTTCGTGAGACCGAACAGCTCCGCCAGCGTGAACTCCACTACGCTATCGTGGACGAAGTTGACTCCATTCTGATTGACGAAGCCCGCACGCCACTGATTATCTCAGCTCCATCAGTTACTAGCGGTAACGCGTACGCGCAGTTTGCCAAGGTAACTCGTCAGCTCAAAGAGGCCGATTATGAAAAGGACGAAAAGCGTAAATCTGTCGTACTAACAGACGACGGAATCACTCATGTAGAAAAAATTCTTGGAATCGATAATCTGTACGCTGCTGATAACATTCGTACCATTTATCACCTTGAGCAAGCGCTCAAGGCAGAAACCATGTTCAAACGTGACAAAGACTACGTAGTCACCAGGGATGGTGAAGTGGTTATTGTGGACGAACACACCGGACGTTTATTGCCCGGACGCCGTTACAACGAGGGACTACACCAAGCAATTGAGGCAAAAGAAGGCGTAGAGGTTCAGGAAGAATCCATGACCTTAGCCACCATTTCATTCCAGAACTACTTCCGTTTGTACGAAAAACTGTCTGGTATGACCGGTACCGCAGAAACCGAGGCAGAGGAATTCCACCAGATTTACAAACTGGAAGTTATCCAGATTCCACCTAACCGACCAAATGCGCGTGACGACCGTACTGACCGCATTTACCGCACTGAAATGGGCAAATTCAAACAAATTATCAAAGATATCAAAGCCCTCAATGCCAAAGGTCAACCAGTACTTATTGGTACCAACTCTATCGAGAAAAACGAAGTCCTAGCAGAACTCTTGACCAAAGCAAAGATCAAGCACCAGGTACTTAACGCTAAAAACAACGAACGTGAAGCAGCCATTATCGCCAAAGCCGGCCAGAAGGGTGCCGTTACACTGGCGACCAACATTGCTGGTCGTGGTACTG
>JBAYGN010000047.1:0-3179 GCA_041666645.1 Minisyncoccota bacterium | reverse complement strand
CTTTCCTTTCATTCTCATTCAATTCTCAGATCGATGCGGAGCGAATGATCACTAACCATCTTTTTGATTACAACAACAACCAGCCTCGAAAAGAAATTGGAATGATGACACCAATTGCCAAGTTGAAAATGTTTGAGCAATTCTCCAATGTCAAAGAATTCAGTCCAAAAAGAGAAGTGAATTGACCAACGCTGTTAATATTCGACAAAGTAACACTATAACTTCGGTTCAATTAATTTTAGATGATATTAAGATCAATTCGCTTTGCGCTTCCTTCATCTGAGTTTGCACGATTAAAAGTATTTGATCTTTTGGGAAGAGAAATTGCACGGCTTGCCGAAGGTCAGTTTGAAGCCGGACTTCACGAAGTTCAATTCAACGCTCACCAATTATCAAGCGGAACATATTTCTACTCGCTTGAAGCAGGAGCACATCGTGAAATTAAGAAAATGGTTTTGATGAAATAATTGTTGATGATAACCATATCAATAAAAAAGGGCTGATGATCAGCCCTTTTTTATTTCATCAACCACTGTTTAAGTTTTAGCTAGCTCTGTTTTAAATTGTCGCCAGCCTGTATTGAATGAATATTCGCTTCTCCGGCTTGTACTCCAAGCCCCATCCCAAGGCCGATCAATAAACCATCAACAAAATTATCACGAAACACCGCCGAAGGAATTTGGGTTGATACTTGAATCACTCCAACGATCAATGTCAATAACACAAAAACGGCTCCATAGACGATCCCAACAACCATGAATTTTGCCCAATGAAACGCGGCAAGTTTCCGCTCAAACAAAAATGCCAACCAGATCACCGGAAGGTTCACTCCGAACGACCAGAACCCAGCATTCAACATCGGCATCCAACTTGAAGCAACAATAAATTGGAGTGCGCTTGTTGCAAGAGCAGCAGCCGTTGAAATTGAAAACCCATACACATGATAAAACGAAAAGATAAATGCTCCACTAATCCCGAATGCCACAAATCCAAAATACACTCCGGTGTAATTGAACACTTCGCTTCCGTGAAGCATCAATCCGAATGTAACGCTTCCTAATGTTCCGGTAAAAGTAATCAGTGCAAATTTCCAAAGATGACTGAAAATCTTTTTCATGGTGTCCTCCATTTAGTAGCTATAAACGGAATTAAAAATATCATATTAATTGCCTTTTAAAACAAAAAACCTCTTTCACGTGTTAACGATCCAGAGGTTAAACATATATTTCGCAAACCGTACCCCCTGGTTCGTTCATATCGTTGAATAAAGGTAGGTAATGGTTAACACAACAGCAACGCAAAATCTTGACGGCTTTTTACTCTCAATAAAGTTTTAAGATATTTTTATCCGATATCAATAATAAAAACTTATAGAAAAGGTTAATCATCAGCCCTTTTCTATTTACTTCAACAGCATCATCTTTTTTATCGCTGTATTATTACCCACACTTAATCGAAAAACATATACGCCACTTGCAAGATCTTCACTATTAAACTGCGTTGCATATCTACCGACAGGTCTGTTTTCATTAACAAGAGTTCTTACTTCCCTTCCAAGGACATCATACACCACAAGTTTTACGGCATCGGGCTGCGGAACATCAAATTGAATGGTTGTTGATGGATTGAACGGATTTGGATAATTTTGATATAATGCAAACACGCTCGGCAATATTGGTTTTTCTTCTACCGGTGTCGAGCCGTCATCAATCCAATTCCCGACAGAAAATGCCGGAGAAAGTATCTGCTCAGTTGAATTTCCCATTGCATCTGCAATTTTGATTTTCAAATCAATCGCAGCTGTATCAAAGGCGGTTGCCGGCGTCAGCGATGTCGAAAATATTGTTCCTTCTCTATCAACGTTACTGCTGATAACTGAAACAGGCAAAGATATCCACGATGAAGTTTTATATTTCCGATAATACACTTTTGTCGAATCAGTAATTGGCAGCTGCGACGGACCAGCAAGAGTTTTCGAAGAAAATCTCAATTGACCTTGTTCATTCTTTGCAAAATTATTCACTGGTTTCTTCTTCACATTCAAAATTGTAAATGAAGTGATCATCGGTGCATCAGGGATTGATTTCGTCAAATCAACAGCATTGATCAACGTAAGTTTCCCTTTCACATTGCTTACAGAATATCCTTGCGATTCAATTTCAAGACGATACTTTCCCGCCGTTACGTTAAACGGTCTCCGATCAACATCCAGCCTATCCTCTTTAAGTTTCTCACCGGCGGCATTATAAATCGTGTATCTCCCTGAATTAAAATCATTGAAACGCATCTCAAACAGACTTCCAAAGAACAATGGCCTGAAATGGATTGACGTTCCAAAAGAATTATTGTACGAAACATTTGTTAAAAAGATTGGCGATTCTCCAAACCGCATCGTATCCCCACTTGCAAATTTAAGTGTTGTCAACCAATCAGCTTGCGGAGGAAATCCAAGCATAATGCTGTCATTAAAAACAGTAACATACCGAGTAGACATATCCAATGGACCATCCGTAGCGTACGAGCTATTGGTGTGGAATGCTATCGAAGAGCCAAAAGTAGTATCAAGGTGTTTCATCATATACAGATCGAATGTTGCAACCTTGTTCGAAACATTCACTGTATCTGCACCGACAATGATTGTATTGCCATAAGTATCTCCTGCCACCACCGATTGTGTTGCAAACACTTCGGAAAATATTCGTGTTGAAGTAACATTTTCCGGAACTCTAAATTGAAGTGTTTGTTTGTAATACGCATCCGGCGTATTTGTTAAATTCACCTCTCCCGAAATTCCATTGAAACGCGAATATTGAGGAAGAATAACTCGCTTTTCTCCACTCAGGTCAATCAATGCTTCAAACCCTAAAAATGAAAATTTTGTGGAAGCGGGCGAGATCAACACTGTTTTCACTCCGCTAAGCAATGGTGCAAAGAGCCATCCTACAGGAAGGCTGACCTTCAACATTCGCTGCGTTTTCAGAGATGTAAACGGAACTCCATTTTGGTCAACTCCATTAAAATTCACAGGGTAAACAGCATCAGATGAAGTAAATGAAAATGATTCTGCTCCGGTAAATTGAAGACCGGATTTCAACACTACTTTAGAACTGTTCTGAAAAAATATCGCAAAGTCATAAGTGCTCGGAAAAGCCCCAGACACTTCCATTGTTTTGGAATCG
>JBAYGN010000046.1:0-3256 GCA_041666645.1 Minisyncoccota bacterium | reverse complement strand
TATTATACAATTATACAATTCAATTAGCTGTAATACTGCTTAAACCTTCTTATACAACTTTGACCTATAGGGAGCTTGTTAACGAGATTCTCATGGATAGTAATCCTTTCCCACCAACCCGATACATACACGCCCGTACGTTCCCCCCAAGTATTCCTGAACTCATCTAAGCATTGCACCGCATGAACTCATCTAGACTTGCCTGCAGCGGTTCCAAGTCTATACACACGAAGCTCCCAATTCTCTAATTATTCTTCCAGCGGTTCCATATTTACAAGCATCTGCAAAAGCTGGAGCAAGTTCCAGCGGTTCAAGATTATTAATAGCGGGCAACGGGCAGTTCCTGCTCCGGCTGGCTGGCAACCATTCTGTTGTAAAAGCACAACACCTGCCGCGAAGGAAGGGAAGGGCAGTTGGCACGAAGTGTGCATAGGCAGCTACCATGCCAGTTTGCACAAAGTGCATTGACAATAAGAATTTACATTCTGAGCCCTGTTTGCCGGTGACCTATGCAAAGCTATTGCTTGCGGGTGAACGTGGCTAGAATCGAATAGAATCCAGCCTAGGCTAGTCTGTGCCCAGTTGGGACCTGACCGGATACCGGACTATTCCAGGCAATCAAACCGGGTGAATCATTCCCAAGCTAACCAATGATTAAGGCTAGTCCACTGACTAGGATGCACGCACAGGCGCGAAAGCATAGAACCTATGCCAATGCTTGGGTAAACAGTAATCGAGCCTTAAACGTGATTTTCTATGGATTCTTAATATGAATTGTTGCATCTGTGCTAAACTCATCCGTGTATAGATGCTCGCTAGCTGAAAAGTTATAGAAACAACCGCAACGATTGCCGTAACTTTGAAACTTTATTTTCCATAGAAACAGTAACTTAACTCTTGCGAAGCTGCACGGATGAAAAATAATTAGACTTTTTGCGCAAATGCTGGATAATAGTTACCAAGCCAAACGGAATTGGCAGCCACCACCGGCAAGCCTGCCATAACTTTTAATCGAATAGGTGCAATTATGGAACAAATATTAGTAAACCAAGCATACCTGCTTAGCTTAATAGCCAATACACAAAAATTCATTGTTGCTGGAATATATGACAATGGATTAATGATGAAAGCAGCTAGAACTAAGACAGAAAAGGAAAGTGAATCTGCTAGAATGAATACCTTGAAATACCAACTTAAACAGCTGGGTATTGATTGCACAGTAACCAAGCTAGCAAGTATGCAAAACCAAGTTGAATTGAAAATAAACTCATAGGTGCAATCATGAAACTAATATACGACTTAGACTTAACGACCCGTACCATCAATATGCTACGTATTGCCGGATACGATACCTTGGAACAATTAGAGTCCGACTCATTACCAGTAATCGAAAGCAAACTGATTGCCAAGTACGGACGCACAGTTCGCCGGGCAATGCTGGAAATCAAAGATTTACTCATGCCTGAGTATCCAGTGACCGAGGCATAGCACCCAGACTAATCTCCTTGTGCATTCTCTGAGTGCACAATGGGATGCAATTTGCATCAAGGGGATTTTCCCATAACATTTTATAGTGAGATACAATCATGGCTAAGAACACAACAACAAACCAAACCGCCCCCGCTCAATCTGCTCCTGAGCTGGAAAACCAAGAAACCCACACACCACGCACACTTGCTGCGGCAGACTTCCGGCCCTTCTTTCCTGAGTCATCCGGCAAGTGCATGATTCTGTTTGGGGCAAACAGCTTGAGCATCACGGAGGATAAAGGCTTTCGCCCAACCATGACAATCCCGTATGCGGAGGAGTGGCTTGCCATTGTCCGCCAAACTTTGGTTGTTTCGATTAGTGATTCATTCGAAAAACCAGACAATGCTGCGGAAACATTCACAGCAACAAAAAAAGCAACCGTCACCGTGGGATACCTGTTAGCCAATGCCTTGAACGGTTCAATGGAACGCGGTAACACAAACTTCTATGCCAAACAAACCGGCAAAAGCGACGCTGGCGTGACCCAGTATGGCAACAGGACCGAGGCCGGCCTGGAACGTATAGCCAATGCTATGCAAGCACTGGACCTATCCCCTAGTACATTTGGTCAAGAAAAGAAAGCAACATTCATCTTTGCAAAATTCGTCGCCTGGGTAGATGAACAGACCAAAGCTGGCGGCACACTTAATGCCAAGCTGGATACTTGGGCGGCAACTAAAAAACGCTATCCTACTAGTCGCTTGCTGGAAGCTGCCGTGCTTAAGCTGATGCGTGAACATGGCCCGGAATATTGGCTAACCGCACCTATCCTCGCCGCCGGATACGTGGAACCTGCAGAGATTGAAAGCGAAAGCCTGGCTGATTTACTCTAATCAATCCCATCCCAATCAATGCGCACGGACGCGCACAACCTGAGACACGACAATGAAAGCTAAGAAAGTGATAAACAAATCTGTTGGAATGACTATTGCCGAATATAACAGAGTAACAAGCATCTTGTTTCCAAAAACTGAGCCTGCGCAATTAACCAGCGCACAACGGGACTCGCTAGCATTAGCTGAAATAGACGGGGCAATGGTTGAACTTGCTGCCGAACGTGACCGCATATTGCTGGAACAAAGCAAGCGCGAATTGGCTTTTATGACTGAGTGCCAAGCTTACCCAGTTGACTACCCAGATACAGCCAAAATCAAAACCAAGAAATACTAGCTAGCTAGCAGGAACCGTGCCAAGGATGGCGACCCTACTCCCATAGCATAGAGCGGGCCAATAGTGTACGAGGTAAAGGTACTTCCTGATCATCTGACATCCTCGTATAAGAAACACGCGTCTGCAGTAACCCATTCCCATCCAGCCAACCTACCAAATACTTTCTCCCTCCCGCCGGCAGCAATGCCAGACTCTAAGCGCACACGGTTGCACAGAATCTAGCAACGAGCTAGCCTAGCACTGCTTAGAATAGTATTCAATTAGCGGATAAAAGTACGTAATAGTGCAGTAACGGTTACGTTACCCTTGAATTAGTCTAGAATAGTGGGTAAGAGTTGTGCAGATGGGAGGATTCCCATTGGGGATGCAGATGGTACGGGTAGTAGTTGTGCAGATGGTGTGTGGAATACATATGGGATGGGTACGAGGGTGTATGAGTGGGATTGGTATTACTGAAGTGGGCTGCACTGCCTAGCGGACTAGGCAGATGCGGGAGGTGGGGGGAGGGAGGGTGCAGAATGGGGTTCTGCGGGGGGGGGGGGGGGGGGGGTGAGGT
>JBAYGN010000045.1:0-3305 GCA_041666645.1 Minisyncoccota bacterium | reverse complement strand
CTTCCGGAGAAAAATGCCAGAAGAAGATAGAGCTAAGATGTGGAGTGCCTCCACCGACCTGTTGCGACCAGGTAAAAGTTGAACCTGTTGTTGATGCAATGGGTAAAGCGAATTGCAGTGCCAAAATCACTACCAACTGCGAAGTCAAAGCGATTGCGGTAACAGTCACTAACGGAACGCTTAGTTCGGTGAACTGGAACTGTACGACTGCTATCCCGACTGGATATATTGGCTTATCAGCTTACACTTTTGCACCGGGAAGCTGCATCCCTGAAATGACGACCAGCGTGGATGCCATCGCTTCAGGAACTGTAACGATTACTTATGACATTACCTTCGCAAACGGAGAAAAATGCCAGAAGAAGGTAGATCTGGATTGCAGTGTGCCAACAGTCGTTTGTTGCGACAAGGTAAAGGTTGAGCCGGTTGTTGATGCGACCGGGAAGGCCAGTTGCTGTGCCAAAATCACCACGACCTGTGAAGTCAAATCAATTTCAGTGATTGTTTCCAACGGTACGATTAGCTCAGCAAGCTGGAATTGTCCGGCTACTATTCCAACCGGATATGTTGGCCAGACTGCCTATACTTTTGCACCGGGAAGCTGCCCTCCGGTAATGACGACCTGTGTGAATGCCATCAAATCAGGCATGGTGACAATCACTTATGACATTGTTTTTGCTAGCGGAGAAACCTGTCAAAAGACCATCAGGCTCGACTGTGCTGTGGCTTCTGATTGTGTTACGCCTCCAGCGGGAATGGTTTTATGGTTGCCCGGAGATGGAAACGCCAACGATATTTCAGGCTTAACTAATCATGGAACGCTTGCTGGCGGAACGGCCTATTCAACCGGAAAAGTTGCCGCTGCATTCAAGGTTGGCAATTATATGGACCAGATTACGGTTGCCGATAATTCGTCACTGAACTTCGGCACAGGTAATTTCTCTGCTGATGCGTGGATTAAAACTACCGACAATATACATACCATAGCTATAGCAGATAAACGTGTACCGGTTGGAAGCAACATGTTCGGCTACGGTCTGTTTATCACCCAGGGAAAATTATACTTTCAGATGGGCGACGGTTCGGCTTCTTTGAACCAGGTGGTGTTAAATGTTCAACTTGCCGACGGGATCTGGCATTTTGTCGCGGCCACCGTTGACCGGAAACTAACCGATGGCGGTAAACTGTATATCGACGGTTCGCTTGCTTTAACTTTCGATCCGACGAGCAAGCCAAACTCGATTTCAAACACGATCCCGCTGATTGTGGCTCAGAACAATATAGCGAATCTGACTGCAACCAGTTATACTTTTTATCTGGATGAAGTTGAACTCTTTAACCGCGCGATCACCGGTACCGAAATTGCTTCCATCTATAACGCCGGAAGTGCCGGAAAGTGCAAGCTTGGCTCGATCTGCGGAACGAAATTCAACGACCTGAACGGCAACGGCCGGAGAGATAAGGACGAACCGGGAATTCCGGAGTGGAAAATAATGATCGGTGGTACAGCAGATTTGACCACCATAACAGACAAAGATGGCAACTATTGCTTCTACAACCTGGAACCCGGAGAATACAAAATTGGCGAAGGAATAAGGGCCGGATGGCAACAAATGGTTCCGGCCACTCCGGGAACCTATACTTTAATTCTCCCGGCAGGACAAAACCTAACCGGACTCGACTTCGGGAACAGGTTAATACCTCAAACCGGTTCAATCTGCGGATCGAAGTTTAACGATTTGAACGGAAACGGCAGAAGAGATGAGGGCGAACCGGGAATTGGAGATTGGACAATTCTTCTGGGTGGTGGTGTCACTGAAATAAAAGTAACAACCGATAAAAACGGGGACTTTTGTTTTGAAAACCTGAACCCAGGCGAATACAAGCTTGGTGAAGAAAACCGGGTTGGCTGGTTGCAAATGAAACCTGCCGGTTCATACAATGTAACACTCGCAGCCGGACAAAATCTGATTGGTCAGGACTTCGGACACATGTTGGACTCCAGGCCAGCCTCTATCTGCGGAATAAAATTCAATGACCTGAATGGTGATGGCCATCAGGATTTGAATGAACCCGGATTACCTAACTGGACGATTAATCTGACCGGATCAGCGACGATTACAGCAGTTACTGATGGAAAAGGCAACTATTGTTTTACCGGGTTGAAACCTGGTACTTATACGGTTTCAGAAGTGAACCAGGCACTCTGGCATCAAACTACGCCGCATCCAACTGGAACATATACAATTACGCTGGCAGCGGATGAGAACCTTTTCAATCAGAATTTTGGAAACCAACACGATCTGGAATGTGTAACGCCTCCAATCGGAATGTTAGGCTGGTGGCCGGGTGACGACAATGCCAACGACATGACTTTAAATGGCGACTTTGGTACGCTTGTCAACGGGGCAACTTTTGGACCAGGCATTGTTGGTTCAGCCTTCAGTTTGATGGGGTCAACCGACTATGTAAACATACCTGACCGTCCGCAGTTAAATCCGGCGTCTGGTGATTTTACGATCGATTGCTGGATTCAAACCTCTGAAGCAGTGGGAACCTTCGCGATCCTTGACAAACGGGCTTTGGATGCCAACCAGAATTATTCAGGATATGGACTTTATGTCGTCGACGGGCATCTGCAATTTCGTCTGTCAGATTCTGCAGGGAACGGATTTGTTGCTGCCTTATTTGGCGATAACACCACCATGATTGCCGACGGACAATGGCATTTCGTTGCGGCAAAAGTAGAGCAGGGAACCAATCATGCAGTTACCGTAGCCATTGACGGAGTGGTTGGTGCCGGAAACACGTGGGGTTATCCAATCCTGTCCTATAGCAACAATGCTGATCTTCGCATTGGGGAGGCATACTTTAGCACCTATTCAAATAACTCACCGGCAGGCCACTATCATAACTTCCAGGGCATGATTGATGAAGTTGAATTTATCTATGGTGCACTTTCTGATGCAGAATTAGTCGGAATTTATAATGCAGGAAGCGCCGGAAAATGCAAGCCTGCCATACAGCTTGGAACGGTATGCGGAACCAAGTTTAACGATCTGAACGGGAATGGCATCAGGGATGCACGGGGAGATGGTGAACCGGGACTGCCAAACTGGACCATCAAACTGACCGGTGCAGCAAACATGACCACCACGACAGATGCCAACGGTAACTTCTGTTTCAATAACCTGCCAGCCGGACAATACACAATCGCCGAAGTCAACCAGGTCGGTTGGATACAAACAGCGCCGCTGAACCCGAATACTTTCACGGTAACGCTTTTACCGGGAGCACACATCGAG
>JBAYGN010000044.1:0-3311 GCA_041666645.1 Minisyncoccota bacterium | reverse complement strand
GCCCAACAACACCAACACCACACTGTTGCATGAGTGCGTCTGTAAGAGTGGTCTTTCCGTGGTCCACATGGGCGATGATTGCGATGTTACGAATTTCTTGTTGCATAAAAAGTGATATAAAAACGGCACACAGGCCGATATAATTCCCCAATAAACCTAAATAAATTGATAAACATATTATACCACAAAATTAGTATAATTGCTAGTACCTTGTGATATTTATGTGAACTATCAATGTAATTTTGAAACTTTTTTTACATTTTCAATCAAAAATCTTTGACTAATACCTCCCGATAACTTCTATCTATTGACAAAACAATAAATTAGTGTATACTATGTGGAGTTAAGTACATTATGGAGTCTTATATGAAAAATTTCTTTAGGGAAAAGACAATGGGGGTTAAAGTTAATGTGCAATACATACCTGAGACTCGAAAAAAAATAAAAGACCGAATTGTATTGCGCACCCCAGGCAATCTGTCGGTGTGGATAATCACTACAACAAAACCACTATTCCGGCGACACGTTGAAAAATATGTTTTGTTGGGGTGGGTCGATACTGTTTGGGGGTATGAAATATTTTTTCAAGAAACCGCTAAAATCACCGAAAAAATGAACAAGTTGGCACCTTGGGCTAACGGATTCTTTGAGGAAACACTTCGAGGAATTAAAGAAAAACCAGAGGAAGAGTTCAACGTAAAAAAAGAAAAAACTAATTAGTTTTAACATCGTCCACCAATGAGAAAGCTCGCTTTGGTGGGCTTTTTATTTTCTAGCACCAAAAAAGCGCGACCTTCGGTCGCGCTTTTTATCTATTTACCTATCACCTCTTTCAAGAATGCCTTTTGATTCGGCTCTCGCTTTAAGAAATTCTTTACCAATTTCATTTCATCATCTGATGAACCCATTTCAAGTATTTCTTTACGCCATCTCATTCCAACTTCAGTATTTGTCATTACATTTTTATTTCCTTTGGTTTTGAAAGATTGGAAAGCGTCACACGCATATACTAATGCCCACAGGTATGAGTAATACCCAGCATCGTATCCTACTAAGTGCCCAAAGCCTGCTGGGAATAGCGTCTCCTTTTCTGGAAGATCGATGTTGAAATACATCTTGTTCATTTTTCTATAAGCTGCGCTAGCGTCGGTAACTTTTCCTGTATGTAAGTCAAGATCTAACTTTCCTTGAATGAGTTGTCTTGTGTAGGAGTAGGCATTTTGGAACACCTTTCCTTTTATTACACGTTTAATCATATCCTCTGGCATATGTTCCCCTGTTACATAATGTTGTGACATTTTCTTCATAACTTCCGCATCCCACACCCAGTTTTCCATAATCTGTGAAGGTGTCTCTACAAAATCCCACGCAACATTTGCCCCTGCTTGTGATTCAAGCCTTGCGCGAGAAAGGGTCATGTGTAAGAGATGTCCAAATTCATGGAACAGTGTTTCCACCTCACCGACAGATAAAAGCGATGGTGTTTTTTTTGTTGGTGTTGGGAAATTACATACCATTGTTGAAAATGGTGCAACATATTCTTCGGTCTTATATCCATCTTCATGTGATACAACAACATCAAACATGGCAGCGTGTCCGAACTTTCCTTCACGTGGGAATAGGTCCATTGCAAAATACCCAACAATGGAACCATCTGTATTATTTATTTGATACATCTTCACATCTTTGTGCCAAAGTGGTGTAGGATATTCGGCAATAACAATTCCAAATAAATTCTCACACATAGTAAACAATTCTGTCTTCACGTGTTCAAGTGGAAAATATGCCCGCACTGTTTCTGGATCAAGATCAAACATTTTCTTCTTGAGATTTGTAGCAACATAACCAATGTCATAATGCTCAAGCTTTTTGATACCTAGCGACTTTGCGTGATTTTGTAACTGCTTAACATCTTCCTTTGCAAGCGGAGCAAGAGTTTTTAAAAGTGAATTCTGAAAATCCTCCGCTGTTTTTGCATTTTTCGCCATACGAGTTTCTGTGCGAAAATCTGCATGGTTTTTATATCCAAGTATTGTAGCTATTTCATGACGCAACTTTACAAGCTCTTCAATAATTTTTAGATTCTTTGCACCTCCTTTCTTTAAGTTTTTAAGGGCAAGTTCTTCACGTTTCTTTCTGTTATCGGCTTCTGCCATAAAAGGCATAATATGAGGATATTGAAGAGAAACAATATATCTACCCTTATCATCTTGTGGAAGAGTAGAAATAAATCTTTCAGATAGTCCGGTGAGCTCTTCCTTTGTACAAAGGATGTAATCTTGATAATCATTTATATTCTGACGGAACTTTATAGACAACTTAGAAGTCTTCTTCATAAGTGTCTTTAACTTCTTTTGCTTATCACTTGGCAAGTCAAACCCCATGCGACGATATTCACGAAGTGTTTCTTCTAGCAATTTGATATCTTCTTTACGTAGCGTTTTCTTTTCATCAAGAAAATTCCCTTCGTGGTATTCAAGTACTGAAATAAACAAATCTCTGTCATATTCAATATCCACCAATTTCTCGGATGTTTCCATTGCAACCTGATGAGCAGCATCGCGTATTTCTTTCTTTGGAGAAACTTCAGAGAGTAGCCCCATTTTACTGAAAAAATTATCGAATGAGTCATCACATCTTTCCAGTGCATAAAGTGTGTTTAAAAATGTACGATTCTCGGGAAGAATCTTTTTTATTTCAGCATACACTTTCTTCTTGTGTTCAATATACTTTTCAGCTGTTGCATTCATTACTTTTGGTGTCATCTTCACCCAAGCAAAATCTTTCTGTGTAAGAGGTAGTGTTTTTGTAATCATAGTTGATACATTTTAACACAAAAATTACACACCTAATATTCGGTAAACTGCCACCCCAAAAGCAATAGTTACATTTAAAGATTCTTTTGTTCCAATCATTGGTATTTCTACGGTTACATTAGATATTTCAAGAACGTCTTTAGTAATTCCATCCACCTCGTTCCCGATTATAAAGGCAACATTTTCTTTTCCTTTTATATCTACATCTTTATAATCGACAGAATTATCTGCTTGTTCAATTGCTAATGTGTAATATCCTTCTTTTTTTAATTTCTTTACACATTCAAATGTATTTTCAAAGTATTCCCAAGCAACTGTATCTTCCGCGCCAAGCGCCACTTTTGCGAAATCACTTCTTCGTATTCCCTTTTTATCTAATGGTGTAGGAGTGGTCCCACACAAATAAATCTTCTCTATTCCAACAGCGTTAGCTGTACGAAAAATAGAGCCAACATTGTAGACCGAACGGAGATTATCTAGTACTGCGATTTTCAT
>JBAYGN010000043.1:0-3317 GCA_041666645.1 Minisyncoccota bacterium | reverse complement strand
GCGGCCCTTTGGCTTGTAGGTCGGGTCCCAGGTCTCGCGTCGGATAATTTGGATGGGACGACTACCGCTCAGCGAGCGTGCCTTCAGCAGTTCGTGGAAGTCGAAGCCGATAGACGCAGCTTTTGGTTGCTCCCACGGTCGGTCAGGGTTGGTCTTCGGCTCCTCGCGTTCCGGCAGATCGTCGGGACGGCAGACGATAATCACGTCGCAATTGGGTTCCTCATCGAGCGTTCTCAGCTCGGCCTCGTACAGTTCGACGCCCTTCTGCACAGCCTGCAGCGGACTCAGCGTTGCGATGTTCTCCAGGGCTCGTTTGTCGAGTGTGCGCTCCAGCCGCCCGTTCCAGATGATCGTCGAGCGGAAGCCGACGCTGGTATGGAACCCAGGAAACGGCAAGTAGAGGTGCGATAGCGGGCTTTCTTTGGGTGCAATTGGTTCGCGGCAGCGGTCGAGCCATGCCTTGACCCCATCGATGGCCTCCTTGGTGCCGACGATGCCGATCTGGATCGTCCGGACTCCCGTATGGCTCAGGTCGGCCGGACCGTAGTTGTTGATGCCGCTACGTGGGTCGATGTGGCGGCTGCCGTTGCCGAATTCCAGGTCCGGTTCTTCGATGAACGTGAGTTTCATGCCGTCTCCGCCAGCTCCCCGTCAGCCAGAGGATCGGTCGGGTCCGACGCCTCTGCCGCTCGCTTCCACTTCGCCTCGTCGATGCCGCGGTCGGTGTCGAAGGTGACGAGTTTGCCGAAGTCGAGGATGCGCTCGTTCTGGCTGAACAAGCTGTCATGGCCGCCCTCGCGACCGGCGAGGATGGCGGCCCACATGCGGGTCTCGCCGAGCACAGCGGGGTTACGTTCGAGCCGCTTGATGCCGCTCAGGTACTGGGCTGTGAACCGTGACTCGCGGTAGCCGTCGATCGAGTAGTAGTAGTCGGGCGTCAGGGCGCAGAACCACTCGTCGTCGAGGTTGAGGAACTGCCACTTGAGGCCGGCGTGCTTGTAGTAGCTGACCTGCGATGGGTTGGTCTTTTTGGCGTGCGGCTTGAAGACGGAGCGCCAATGGGTGCCGCTGGTGTTCCAGCTCCGTGGCGACAGGTCGTCGGTGGCGCGGAAGTAGAGCATGTGGCGCTTGCCGTGGAAGGCGCAGTCATCGCGGAGGTCTTGCCGGAAGGCGTTGTTGAGCAAGCGCACCAGTATTCGCTCGCTGTCCGGGCTGCCGTCGAGCAGTTCGCCGGTGGCCTCGATCGTCGGGTCACCGTTCACCGCGCCCGCCAGCGCGGTGTCCTCGACGGGGCTCCACGTCAGCAGCCGGCCGCCGAAGAGGGTGAAGTCGTCTCGGATGTCGAGGCTGCTCTCGCGCTGTAGGTCGTAGACCTTCCGGGGGAGTGTGATCGCGGCGTCGTATGCCCAGAACACGTCGGGCATCGTCACAGGCAGCAGGTTCGACTCCAGGGTTTCATCACGCAGATCAGCGACGGGCGTGTGCGCGCGGCCGTGAGGATCCGCAACCGCGAACAGCCGGTCGGAGACGTCCCCTTCAAGGGACATGGTGATCTTGTTGAAGTCCACACGTCCGCTGGCGCGACGGGCGGGATCCGCGAAGTAGGACTGGATGTGCGCCCACCAGGCTTCGCCCCGCTTGGGGTGTGAGCAGACCAGCAGGACGGGCATTGAAGACTTCATCCAGTAGTCCAGGTCGCGCTCGTCGCAGTCGTAGTGGAACCGGTCGGCGGTTTCACCGGGGAAGTCGTTGTCGCTGGCCTTGCTTTGCACCTGGAGGTGGCAGTTGCTGACTTCGCCCGTCGCAGGGTCGCGCAGCTCGATCGTGCCATCGATCCCGGCGTCGACTGTGCGCTCGTGCCAGACGTGATCCATGGCGCTGACCCGCTGGTGGATAAGGGCAATACCAGCATCGCCGATGTGCGCGCTGCGGCTGACCTGCTTACCGCTTCCCACCCGGTCACCTCGCTTCTGCCGAGGAATCTGGAGAGCCTCGGCTCTTTGAGGGTACGAGTCGCCACCGACAGTACGAGGCAGGCGCGGTTCAGAGGCGGTGCTACCTGCGGGCGTCCGGATTTGATGAGGCCCACGCCTTTCGAGAGGACCGGTAGGCATCGTCGTTGTCACGCTCCACCTTCAGTAGGCGGCGTGTGCCAGCGCCCTCTGCCCAGCGCGGGTGTCATTTAGGTCGCTCAACTTGTGGGGAGATTCGCGGCGGGGGCTCCCGCTTGCTCCGACTAGTGTCTGTCAGCGATGGATTCCGGAATCGACCCCTCAGTGCTGCGCGCCGCTCGCGAGAAGGCGGGCCTGACCCAGCATGAGTTGGCGCGTCTAGTTGGTGCCGCCGGTGGGGAGCGCATATCTCGTTGGGAGCTGGGCGCGTCGGTTCCTCGGCCGGACTTCTTGGTCAAGCTTGCTAGAGCGCTCGACATCCCGACCCTTCGTCTAATTCACATGGAGGGTGAGGTTCCTGATCTCAGAGCACTGCGTTTGAAGGCGGGGCTGACGGTGCCCGAGTTGGCTGCGGCCGTCAACGTGGCTGTGCCGACCTACTACGCCTGGGAGCAAGGCCGTTGGACCCGACTCCCAGCAGCCAGGCAGCTTGAGAGTCTCGCGCGTGGGTTGGGGGACACAGTCGACGTCGTCGCCGCGGCCTTCCAGGAAGCCCGGCAGCAGCGTTTGCGGCGCGGGTAGGTCTAGCGCCGTAGACGGGCGGGCCTGGCGCCGAGTTGACCGTAATCCACAGGGAGATATTCCTCCCGAAAAGTCCGCATGATTTGTGGTCCCATTGACCTGGATGTTCGGTGCGTGCGAGCGCTCTGTCCCATCGGGGGGATTGGGCCACGCAACCACTTCCGGTCAGGACTCGGGCGATGACATCTCGGAATCGGTCAGCTGTGGATAACGATTCGCTCGATAGAAATGCACTAGTGTGTTTCTATCGAGTCGGGCTCGCGATGACCGCTCCCGGCACGTCTTGACACGTAGGTGATCGAGACAAGAGAGGACTCGGGGATCCATGTCGATGAACACTGCTCAACAAGCACGGGACGAGGTTGGCGCCAGTATCAAGGCACCTCCCGACCACAACCATTTCCCACTACTGAGGCGCCGCCGCAGGCGTTGGGTCCTGGCACTCTGCGCGGCTCTTGTCGCTGCCGGCGGCCTTGGGACCGCGTTCGCGTTCACCTCGGTTAACGACACCCAAGAGGTCCTGGTCGTCAGCAACGACATCAAGCGTGGCGAGACCATCGAGGCCGGCGACCTCGCCGTCGTGCGGGTCAGCGTCGACCCGGCGTTGACCCCGGTCCCCGGCAG
>JBAYGN010000042.1:0-3325 GCA_041666645.1 Minisyncoccota bacterium | reverse complement strand
GCTGGCGAACCCTGCACGATGGTTATAAACCGGATTATATAAAACTCGAAGATTTTGAAGCGGTATCGGTAAACCCCTTAACCTGGGATGCCGGTATTCCTTATGCAGACCGCTATGCAAACAAAGGCGGCATATTATTAAAGTTCAATAAAGTAATGAAACATGTGGTTAATGCCAAAGCAGAAGCGGGGGTATTATGGACGGAGAAACCGCATTTTACAGGTAATATTTTGCTCAGCAGCAAAAACTATCATGTGGCGGATATTAACCTGTTTTACCTGAGTATCCGCGAAAATGCCAAACTGCGGGTGGCTGCATTTGCACAAAAAAATAGGTCCCACCATTAGCAGGACCTTATAGATACCCCCAATTAAACCCTTGATTATTGCTTTTCGAATCGGATGGATTTGATAAAAACATCTCCGCTGAAAGCATTGATTACATAACGGCCACTGTGCAGGTCGCCCATGTTCAGCTCCAATTGCTGTTTTCCCTCGTTAATCTGTGCTACCACTGTTTTAGCAATACGCCCTTCTATATCCAGTACTTTCAGTACCAGCTTACCATTCTTATCAGCCATTACGGTTACGTAGCTGAGTTCCTCTACCAGGCCCGGTTGTAAGTTCTGGATATACATAACACTTGCTTTACTGTTTCTGAAAAATGGAAGAGAGGGTGTTATTAAATGACACCTGTAACTGATATATCGCTGCTCAAATATTACAAGGATGGTGCCAAAAAACAAGGGTTTGGAGCAAATACGGGAAATTTCCCGTATTTGCTCCAAACCCTTGTTTCCCCTTGTTATTCATTTTCTCTTTGCGCTAATTGGTTTTTGGCTATGTAAATGGCTTTATGCAGTTTATCAAGTAATATTGCCTTTGATGGCAAAATGGTAAAGTAATCGGCTATTTTTATATTCGCTTTCTGTAATTGCAACAGTTCAACATGCTCAGGACTTTTACCGGTACAAAGCAGCAAACCAATAGGCGAATTTTCGCCCTCTACCATTTCGTGTTTTTCTAAATAACCCAAATAAAGTTCCATCTCCCCTTTGTGGGCCGCATCAAATTCCCCTATTTTTAAATCGATCACAATTAAGCATCTTAAGCGTCTGTGGTAAAAAAGCAGGTCAATATAATAGTCTTTGTTGTCTACCATTATTCTTTTCTGCCGGGCCAGAAAAGAAAAGTCGCTACCCAGTTCTGTAATAAATCGCTGCAATTCAGCCACGATGGCTGACTCCAGATCTTTTTCGGAGTAGGTGTCTTTTAGCCCCAGGAAATCCAAAAAATAAGGATCCCTAAAAACCAGGTCAGGTGTAATTTGATGTGTTTGCGCAAGCATTGCTAAGTCCTGCTTGATGATTTCTTGCGGCTTTTTGCTAATAGCGGTTCTTTCGTACAGCAGGGAATTGATTCGTTCCTGCAATGTTCGTGTGCTCCATTTTTCAATTTTACACATTTCAATATAAAACGCTCTTTTCAGTTCATCATCAATATAAATTATTGTTTTTATATGTGTCCAACTCAATTGTCTCCGCAGTGCGGAGACAATTGAGTTGTCTTGAATAGTCTCTGCAAAGCGGAGACAATGTCTTAATTGTTTTTCATTCCATCCATTGCCATATTCCATTTGTAATTGCTGTGCCAGTGATTGCACAACCTGTTTGCCATATTCTGCCCGTTTATCTCCGAGTATTTCTTCCTTTATTTTTTTGCCAACATTCCAATAAAGCATGGTCAAAGTGGCATTCACTGTTGCGGCTACCTGTTGTCTGCTTTCTTCTATCAGCAGCTTTATTTCGTTTATCAGAAACCCGGTAGTATTTTTTTCTTTCGGCATTGGCTTCATCGTTTGCAGTTAATCCAATATGTATTTGCATTCTTTAGTAGACCCATATAATGGAGAAGCGGCTACCTGTACGAAATGATCATTCAAAGGAAATAAAGAGGGTTTATTTTCCGTATCGTATTTATACCTGATCTTTTATTTTTTTACACGGCTTTAAGCAGGATCAGGCTAAAACCTTTATTGCCACACATAAAAAGCCCACTCTTAAAGAGCGGGTCTCTTGAAAATCATATAAATAATCCGCGATTAATATCACCTTCCCTACCTCCGTAAAGAAATTAGACATTTTTTCTTAAAAGTGTAAAGCCTCCGTTTAATAGAGCTAAGACTATGCCAGGTGGAAACATTTATTGCTACAATTGCAATACCCGTAGCTCATCTTTCTCTGGGTCTATCATCATATATTTTCGCACATTATTAATCATCATTTCATCCAGTACATTAACCAGATTTTGGTAATTAGATGCGTCAGTAGGTTTGATCAAAACAACGATTTCTCCCGAATGCCCGAACTGCTTTTTGACAGCTTCCATTTTTTGCTGAATGATTATCCGTAGACCCGACGGTGAATAATCAGTTTGCCGGACCCCTTGTTTGTTCAGGCCGTTATAATAATAGATAACATTATCAGCACCCAGAATAAATGAGATCGTTTTACTTTCTGCTGTTGTAGAGGGTTCTTTTACATCTCTGTCATTGGGCACATTTAATTTCATTGCATGTGAATCCTGCATAGTAGTAGTGAAAATAAAAAACGTGATCAGCAGGAATCCCAAATCAACCATTGGAGTAAGATCTACCCGAGTAGATAATTTTTTACTTCGTATACCGCCACGTTTATTATTGTGGACGGAAGCATTTATTTCGGCCATACATTCCGTTTCTTATAAGATGCCGCGAGCAGCAGTTTCCATAAAACAGGAAGCCCGCTCTCTTTGAACGGGCTTCCTAAAAATCATAAAAAAATCTGCGTAATCCGCAATTAATTCCCATACACACTCAAAAACTTGATCCGCATAATCTTCAGCTGTTCCCAGTTATAGTTATTCTCGCTCAATTCTTCCTGTGCAACCTGCAGCGAAGAGGTTTCACAGCTTTTAAAATAATCAATGATCTCTTCCTGGTCGTATGTATCCAGCCATTCATCAATAGCGTAATCCAGGTTCAGTTTGGTACCACTGGCAGCAATGGTTTCCATTTCTTCCAGTAGCTCATCCAGTTTCAGGTTCTTGTTTTTGGCAATGGTTTCCAGCGGGATCTTTTTATCTACGTTCTGGATGATGTAGATCTTGTTATTGGCCTTGTTGGCCACGCTCTTCATTACAAAATCATCGGGTTTCTCAATATCATTCTCCTCTACATATTTCGCAATCAGTTCTACAAACGGTTTTCCGTATTTAATGGACTTACCTTTACTCACGCCCTGGCATTTCTCCATTTCTTCCAGCGTAGTGGGATAAATAGTGGCCAT
>JBAYGN010000041.1:0-3334 GCA_041666645.1 Minisyncoccota bacterium | reverse complement strand
TTTATAAATGCTAAGCTGATACCATAACACGTGTCCAATCCAATGGCATTCAGAATTTAGTTAAAGAACCGTTCGGAAAATCTAATATATAGATGGATGATTACATTAAAAGTCATGAACATGAATTTACAGTTATACCACAGAAGCGGGGATATCTCTACAATGACATTTTAAATGCTATGTCAATAACAAAGGATTTTATCAGAGATAACAAGTTAATCATCTATGGAGGTCAAGCGATGGATTATGCGCTTCGTCTTAAAGGTGATAAAATCTACGACGATGAACAAATCCCAGACTTTGATTTTTATAGTCCAAATAACATCAAACACGCTTATGATTTAGCTGAGCTTCTTTTTAAACGTGGATTTCATCAAGCTGAAACGATTAGAGGTTATCATCCGACGACTATGAGAGTTAGAATTGACATAACCACATACGTAGCAGACATCAGTTTCATGCCTCAAGAGCTTTTTGATAAGACTCCAACTTTAGAATTTGAAGGAATTAGAATCGTTCATCCAGATTTCCAAAAGATTGACATCCACATTTCATTAGGAACTCCATTTCACATGGCACCAGTTAGTCTAGATGTAAGTATAGACAACAGATGGGCTAAAGATATAAAGAGATTTAACCTTCTAAATAAGCACTACCCAACTCAAGCTGAAGGTTCAGATTCTCTCGTCAAATTGAAAGCTAAACTTCTCTCTGGCGATTGCGTTCTCTATGGGTTCTCAGCTTTAGAGTTTTATAGACAGTTAGCTAAGCAGTTCAAAGGTAAAGAGAAGAAGATGAAAGCTGAATTTACATTTCAATCACCAAAAGAGTTTCCACTAAGCTTGATTGTTTCTAATCCAAAAGAGGTCATCTCTAAACTCCCGAGCGACGTTAAAATTACCCACTACACAAAGATTTTAAACATTGATGCTGATTACTTCTTGTTAGAGTTCCCAGATGGAGATGTGGTTCGGCTCTATTCGTCTTACCTTAGAAAGAACAGCATAGTTATCTATGATGGAATTAAAGTTATATCTCATCAAATTTTAATGAGCACGTTGCTTATGTATCATTTCTTCTATGGAATTTCAAACAGCTACTATCTTGAGATGCTAGAGATTTTAAATGAGTTTCAAAAGATAGCGGTTAATGACCCATCCTTTATACCAACTCTCGTTTTACCAGTTGAGCATACAATCGGAGTTATCAGTGGCGAAGAGCAGGAAGCTATCGTTATATCTCAACTTCAATCAACTGATTTTGGAGATACACCTTTCTTTGACATAACAGCTCTACCTGAAAGCTACTTCCCATGGAAAGGGATGTCTAGACCGCTGATTAAATATACAAATGAAATCTATCAAATGGATGGAAAGATAAAAAAACCATAGATATAAGATGACGACTAAGTGTGAGATTATCTCTGATGTTCTAGAAAAGTATGTTAATACACATGAATATAAGCCAGAGAAATTTAGTGTGCTATCAATTCCAATGCTCTATCAAACTATTGGTTTAGTTGATGCTCAGAAATCTCTTCCAGATGAATTGAAATTAAAAATGCGAACTGAGCTAAATCAGGAACTAGAAAAGGCAAAGGAACTTGTACAACAAGAATATGGTTCAGATGCTCCAACTGATTTTACATGGGATGACTTTTTAAAATGTAAATGGAAAAATGGAACGGATATAACAAGACATGACTTAGAAAAGCTTGAATTGTATAACGCGCCGGTGCCGTTTCTTGATGTTGAATTTTTAAATGGAGTTTTCTCATCTAAAATCAGAAACCTTATACCGCTTTCATGGGATAGATTTGCTTCTCCTGATTTAATTATCTTTCTAGTTATCTTCATCGTTTTGGTTATCATTCTTAGCATCATTGGGTATAACTGCTTTAAACACAACGAACCGACCGTTCTTATGAATTTAAACTAAGAAGCTAGAGTCCAAATCGATTATTCGTGTTTTTAAACTACGTGATATTTATGATCCAACTCCCATAATCTCTCTATGGCCACACTTACAAACATAAATGATGTCTTGCTCACTTCCAATGATGACGCGACTCATATAATTTAGTCCGCATCCTTCACATTTTTTATTTACCTTCTGTGTAATATCAAATGGAGCTAAACGGATTATGTTATTCCATCCATATTGCTTGTTGTCTGTAAAAACTTCATTGTCAATCTCCACATCAGATGGGTCTCCATTTAGAACGACTCCACATGCGCATTTAAATTTAACTTCTCCGCTGTCTAACGAAAGAGCCATACATCTCTGGCATTGTGGGCAGAACTTCATCGTTTATATAAATAAAAAACTAAACATTCAATTCTTTGAATTGGTTCCACTCAAATTTATTAGATTTCAACTACCATTTGAATCGGTTGGACTTGAATCGGTTGGGCTTGAATTAAAACGTTTCGCATAGCAAAAGAAGCACTCATTCCCTATATGACCATCCTTGGATACACTACATTTTCTTATTCCGCACCCATTACATCTAGGCACTTGTTTATGACATTGATTACATAGCTTATTTAACAATTGATGGCACATGATACATCTACCAGAATCACCCAATCTTTGGATATCCGTAGCCATCTCGGCAATTTGAGCATCAAGCTTATTAACTAACTCACATAACGCAAAATTCACTTGTCTTAGACCATAAATTTCATTAAAAATGGCTACCGGAACAATATAAGCTTGAGGCTCCATGGCACTATATAAACTAAATTCTTTAGTTCAATTTTTATCATGTTGTTCTTCTTCCACTCTGCTACGTTTGTGATTGATTACAATCTCACCTAATTCAAGTTCATCTAATTCGTCTTGTTTTCTTTTTTGAAAACATGCCTTACATGTCGTTTTTTGATAGCCTCGCAAATCAACAAAGCATTTACGAACATTACATACATGGCACATAGGGAGTTCTTTCCAACATTGACTACACAAATAATACCCAGATTGCATAGTCCATAGATCGAGATGACTGCAACATATCACGCAACGCATACTATCACACTCAAATTCATTTTTACTTTTTTCTTTCTTTATCGTTTCAATTTCATCTCTAAGTTTGTCATTTTTAGATTCATATCCTTTCTTCTTCTTTGTAAGTTCAACAACGTTCATTTGAAGCTCTTGAATCTTCTTATCTTTCTCTTTGATTTCTGTGTGGTCTCTATTCGTCTGTTCAATCAATCTTCCAACAGTTAGTTGAAGTTGAATGTTCGTATCATTTAGTTTAACCAATGCGCCAAGCAAATCGTTGCTATCCATCATGCCATTCATCTTGAGGTTATAATTAAGCTTTTATTTATAT
>JBAYGN010000040.1:0-3429 GCA_041666645.1 Minisyncoccota bacterium | reverse complement strand
GCGCTGGAAGCCGACCAACTGGATTTGCCGGTTTTGCCGGATATAGCCATTAAAGTTCGGAATTTGCTTGATGATCCCGATAGCTCTACAAGTCAGTTTGTCCGGCTACTTTCTACTGATCTGGCGATCTCCCTATATTTCATCAAGGCGGCCAACAGCGCGGCATTTTCGACCGGTCATCCGGTGGGCAATGTGCATGATGCGATTTCCCGCTTGGGTTACCGGATGCTATACAGCATGGTAATGAACATCACGTTGACGAAATTGTTTCAAGCCCGCAGTTCGCTCATCAACCAAAAATTAAAAGAATTATGGGAACGTAGCCGTAGAGTGGCGGCTAACAGTTATGTGTTGGCACAGAAGACCATACATCTCAAACCGGAAGATGCGATGCTTGCAGGATTGGTGCAAGAAATTGGCGCGCTACCGCTATACCTTTATGCAGACCGCTACTATCCGGGAATCGAGCCGGAATCGCTGGAAATCCTAATCAGCACTTTTTCCGCACCTGTTGGTCTCCGGTTGCTGCAAAGCTGGAACTTTCCGGATGAGTTGATCGATGTCGTTGCCGACCAAATGGGTCTACGGCCTATGGATCAAGCTGGCATAGCGGACTATGTGGATGTAGTAACGATGGCTAATCTGCAAATGCAAGGAGCGACAAAGGGCATCGAATGGAAAAACGCCTTTGCTGCCGAGAGACTGGGATGTTCCCCGGATGACTGCAAAAACTTTTTTGTTAGCCACGCCGAGCAATTTGCAGCGGTTAACGGTATGTTGGGAATAGGCTTGGCTCAGGCGACATAGCCTTTTCATGCCCGGCAACGCCGGTGTGGAATTATCCAAACACCGATTTACCATGTATCAAGCCAAAGACTGCGGGCGCGACAACGTGCAGTTGTTCTATGCCTAGAATAACGGCTGACTGATTTAGTCGGACAAAGTTATAATTACGGCAAATCCTCTTCCGAAAGCTCATGATGAACTCGACAGAACCTATTCCAGACGTGCAAAGCAGTGCCGACACGCGCCATCTGGCGATCAACAAGGTGGGCATTAAAAGCATCCGCCACCCGGTTGTCGTCAAGGACAAAAGCGTGGGCGTGCAGCACACCATAGCCACCTTCAATATGTACGTGCACTTGCCGCACAACTTCAAAGGCACGCACATGTCGCGCTTCGTGCAGATTTTGAACCAGCACGGACGCGAGATTTCGGTCGAGTCGTTCGAGGGTATCCTACGCGAGATGGTGGACAAACTTGAAGCGGAATCCGGCTACATCGAAATGTCCTTCCCTTATTTCGTCAACAAGACTGCGCCGGTATCGGGCGTGCAAAGCTTGCTCGATTACGATGTCACCTTTGTCGGGGAGATCGTCGAAGGCGAATATCACTTCACCATGAAAGTGCTGGTTCCTGTGACCAGTCTGTGTCCCTGTTCCAAAGAGATTTCCGAGCGCGGCGCGCACAATCAGCGTTCGCATGTCACGCTCACCGTGCGCACCAAGGGCTCGGTGTGGATCGAAGATGTGGTGCGCTTCGCCGAAGAGCAGGCATCGAGCGAATTGTTTGGATTGCTGAAACGACCCGACGAAAAATTCGTCACCGAGCGCGCCTACGACAATCCGAAATTCGTCGAAGACATGGTGCGCGACGTGGCGGCGGCGCTGAATGCCGATGACCGCATCGAGGCTTACGTTGTGGAGTCGGAAAACTTCGAGTCCATTCACAACCACTCTGCTTACGCGCTGATCGAAAGAGATAAGTCGCAAGAGTAAAGGGTGACGGGGTAGGCTGGCGGATTTTTAATCTATTTAATGGCCGACTCTATAACCCGTCTCGCAAAATATGAAACCAATCGCCATCTTCCGTCACTCCCCCAGCGAAGGCGCGGGCTACCTCGCCGAATTTCTTAACCAGCACAACATCCCGTGGGAACTGATCCGCATCGACGCAGATGATGCAGTGCCACGCAATGCGCGCGATTTTTCCGGCCTCGTGTTCATGGGCGGAACCATGAGCGTGAACGACGACCTGACGTGGATATTGTTCGTGCTGCCGCTGATTCGCGACGCGTTTGCGCACGACGTGCCGATGCTCGGGCACTGCCTCGGCGGGCAACTGATATCAAAAGCATTGGGCGGCGTGGTGAGCAAAAATCCGGTAAAAGAACTCGGCTGGGGCAAAGTCGAAGTTGCCGACAACGCCACAGCGCGCGAGTGGTTCGGTGACATCAAATCGTTCGACAGCTTCCACTGGCACGGCGAAACCTTCACCCTGCCGCCGGGCGCGGTACCTCTGCTGTCCAGCGCGCATTGCGCGAACCAAGCCTTCGCCATCGGCAAACATCTGGCGCTGCAATGCCATGTCGAAATGACCGAGCCTATGATCCGCGAATGGTGCGCAGTCGGTGCTGAAGAGCTTGCTGCAAATGTCGGCAGTCCGGCGGTTCAGTCCGCCGAACTGATGCAAGCGCAGATGCACGATAAACTGCCCGAGCTGCATCGCGTGGCCGCGCAACTCTATCGGCACTGGTTGCACGGCATTACGAGCTGACACTCTCTGAATCGGTTGGCTAGATGGGGGCGCGTTTGCGCCCCTTGTTGTTTTGTTAACCATGGTTTACGATGTGGCATGAATCAGTTCATCGCAACCGATGTTTATAGCGATTGGTTTTCTTCGTTGCGCGATGTGCAGGCGAAAGGGCGGATCAATGCCCGTTTGCGTCGCGCTGAGTTGGGAAACTTCGGCGATTGCGAACCGGTCGGCGAAGGCGTGTCGGAAATGCGCATTCACCATGGGCCGGGATACCGTGTCTATTGGGTGCAACGAGGACAGAAAATATTCATTTTGCTTGCAGGTGGCGATAAATCCACTCAGGCAAAAGACATAAAAGCCGCGCTGCAATTGGCGCGCAAGCTGAAGGAGGCGACATGAGTACAGTCAAATTACGCAAATGGGATGTAGTCGAACATCTGAAAACAGAAGCCGATATGGCTGCATACCTTGAGGCCTGTCTTGAGGAAGACGATCCCGCCCTTATCACCGCCGCCTTGGGCGACATTGCGCGTGCCAAAGGTATGAGCCAAGTTGCCCGTGAGGCGGGAATCAGCCGCGAAGGTTTGTATAAAGCGCTTTCCGGCGAAGGAAATCCCGAATTTGCCACTGTACTGAAAGTGGTTAAAGCGCTGGGCTTGAAGCTCCACGCGACAGTTTGAGTCGCATTTTCCGGAAAGAATTATTATGACCTACGTCGTTGCTGAAAACTGTATCCGCTGCAAATACACCGACTGCGTGGACGTATGTCCGGTGGACTGCTTTCGCGAGGGCGAAAACTTTTTGGTGATTGATCCCGAAGAGTGCATCGACTGCACCCTGTGTGTGCCGGAATGTCCGGCGGGGGCGATTTACGCCGAAGACGATGTGCCT
>JBAYGN010000039.1:0-3584 GCA_041666645.1 Minisyncoccota bacterium | reverse complement strand
CAGTTACAGCAAGACATTTAAAGAAGTCAAAATTTAGTACACGAGAAACAAATCGTTGTTTTCGTTGTTCCCGCGGACATGCTTATATGAGAGATTTCGGGTTGTGTCGTATTTGTTTTCGTGAACTCGCAAATGAAGGAATGCTTCCAGGAGTTCGCAAATCAAGTTGGTAAGAATAAGTAATCAAGTTATAAAGTTCATAAAGTATAAAGTATAAAATTCAGTAAACTTTAAAAACTTTCAACATTATAACTTTTAACTAATATATATGGATCAAATAGCAAACATGATAAATATGATAAAGAACGCAGGACGTGCAGGGCACGAGACTGTTGTTGTTTCTCATTCAAAGATTAAATTCTCTATTGCAGAATGTCTAGTAAAAGAAGGCTTTCTTAAGGGTGTTACAAAGAAAACAAAAAAGGGTTTTCCTGTAATCGAATTAGCGGTTGCTTACCTTGAAGATGGAACACCAAAAGTTTCTGGAGTAGACCGTGTTTCCAAGTCTTCAAACCGTGTATACAAAGGAGTTAAAGATATCAAAAGGAGTTATGGTCTTACTGTTATGTCTACACCAAAAGGTATTTTGACTGATCAACAAGCAAGAAAAGAAATGGTCGGAGGAGAAGTATTGTTTAAATTATGGTAATTTAAAGTAATTAAGAATTATATGAGTAGAATTGGAAAACAAACAGTTATAATCCCCGCAGGTACAGAAGCTAAACTCTCTGGTACTACTTTTTCTGTGAAAGGACCAAAAGGTTCACTTACTCGTGACTTCCCTGGACAAGTAACTCTACATATTACTGGTAATGAAATCACTTTTACTCCAAATAAAGAAGGCGATAGAACAATAAACGCTCTTTGGGGTACATATGCTTCACATGTAAAGAATATGGTTATTGGAGTAAATGAAGGTTATGCAAAGAAACTTATTCTAGAAGGAGTTGGATTCAAATCAGAAGTTGCTGGAGGAATGCTTAACTTGGCTTTGGGATTTTCTCATCCAGTGAAGATTGCAATACCTGCAGGGCTTACAGTTACAGCAGAAAAGAATAACATTACAGTATCAGGAATAGACAAGGAATTAGTTGGCTCATTTACTGCACAAGTACGTGCAAACAAAAAACCAGAACCATATAAAGGTAAGGGATTCCGTTATTCAGATGAAGTTATTCGTCGTAAGCAAGGTAAGAAAGCAGCGTAATGAGTTATAAAGTAAAAAGTTCATAAAGTTATAAAGAAGAATTTACTTTCAACTTTAAAAACTTAATAACTAAAATATATGATTAATAAAAAAGCAGAAAAAAGAATAAGATTAAAGAAAAAAATCCGAACGAAGATCTTGGGAACATCAGTTATCCCTCGTCTTTCTGTTTTCCGTTCAAATAATTATATGTATGCTCAGATTATTGATGATATGAATTCTGTTACAATGGTTTCATCTTCAGACATGAAAGCAACCACAGGTACAAAAACAGAACGTGCAAAAGCTGTCGGTGCCGAAGTTGCAAAGCTTGCTATCGCAAAAGGTATCAAGGCATGCGTCTTTGATCGTAATGGTTTTAAATATACCGGACGCATAAAAGCGCTCGCAGATTCTGCCCGAGAAGCAGGTCTCAAATTTTAATATAAAAATATATGGATACAACAGTAAAACCAAAACAGAATACAAATACAAACGACACTCGCAAATTTAACAAGCCTACTTACGGGGGAGGAGCAAAACGTGAAGGAGGAGATACTCGTCGTTCACGCCCTTCTTTTGAGAGACCAAAGCCAGAATTTGATCAAAAAATGGTTTCTATTCGTCGTGTTACTCGTGTCGTTGCCGGCGGTCGCCGTATGACATTTGCTGTCGCTATCGCTATTGGAGACAAGAAAGGTTCAGTAGGACTTGGAACTGGAAAAGGAGTTGATACAGCTATCGCGATTACCAAAGCTCTTCGTCAGGCAAAAAAGAACATGTTTAAAATAAAGACTACAAAAGACATGTCTATTCCTCATGAAGTTACTACAAAGTATTCAAGTGCACAGCTTACAATCAGACCAAATCATGGTAAGGGGTTGGTTTCTGGAAGTACTGTTCGCGACATGTTAGTTCTTGCAGGAATAAAAAATGTAACCGCAAAACTTCACTCTGGTAGTAAAAACAAATTGAATAATGCTCGTGTCGCTTATAAGGCTCTCTACATGCTTCGATCAAAGACAAGTGCGCATGTTGCTGTGCCATTTATAATCGCAGAGCCCGTAATTGCGGAAATAGAGAAAGAAGATTTATCTGCGCAGACAGGAGTTAAATAAAAATTAAGAATAATTATATGCAATTAAACACACTAAAAAGACAACATCCAAATAAGAAATTCCAACAAGTTGGACGCGGGGGAACTCGTGGTAAAACTTCTGGGCGTGGAGGAAAAGGTCAGACAGCTCGTGCTGGTAACAAACGTCGCCCACAGATACGTGATATAATCAAGAAACTTCCAAAACTCAGAGGTTATCGTTTTAATTCAGGTGACATTAAACCATTTCCTGTGAACGTAGGATCTTTAAATGTATTTGAAGTCGGAGCTATTGTTAGCCCTGCAACATTATTTGAGAAAAATTTGGTTCGCCGAGTTGGTGGAAAATTGCCAGCAGTGAAAATCCTAGGAACTGGAGAAATTTCTATAAAAGTTTCAGTTGTAAGTTGTATAACCTCCAAGACAGCTAAGGAGAAAATAGAAAAAGCAGGTGGAAATATAAAATAAATTAAATATGGAAATTGTTTGGAAAAAAATAAAAGCAATATTTACAGATAAAACTCTAAGAAATAGGGTGTTGTTTGTACTTGGAGCACTTATTGTTTTCCGTCTTTTGTCCGCTATTCCTATTCCTGGAGTAGATACAATCAAACTTCAAAATTTTATAAGCAATAATCAATTTGTTGGAGTTTTGAATATTTTTTCTGGAGGCGGTTTATCTACTTTGTCTATTATAATGCTTGGAGTTGGTCCATATATTACTTCTTCTATCATAATGCAACTTTTGACTATTATGTCTCCTCGTTTGAAGGCAATGTATCAAGAGGATGGAGAAATTGGCCGCAAGAAATTTACACAATTGAGTAGAATGATAACTATCCCATTGGCTTTGTTACAGGGGCTAGCTCTTCTTATTTTACTCAGAAAACAAGGGATTATGACAGATCTGTCGGTTTTTGGTTTGGTTACTAACCTTTCTGTTGTTGTAGCTGGCTCAATGCTCATAATGTGGATCGGTGAATTAGTATCTGAGTTTGGTATCGGAAATGGAGTTTCGCTTATTATCTTTGCAGGTATTGTGGCAAATATTCCAAAAGAAGCAGCTCAATTCTTTTTCACTTTTAATATGGCAAATCTCCCACTTTATCTTTTGTTTTTAGCAACGGGTTTATTAATTGTAGCTGGGGTTGTTGTTGTTACAGAGGCAGAACGTCCAGTCCCTGTCACGTATGCCAAGCAAGTTCGGGGTGATCATGTTTCAGGAGGTACTCAAACATACCTCCCAATTCGTATCAATCAAGCAGGAGTTATTCCTATAATTTTTGCACTTTCTATTTTGCT
>JBAYGN010000038.1:0-3614 GCA_041666645.1 Minisyncoccota bacterium | reverse complement strand
ATATGGAAAGACTATCAAAATTCGTCATTCCAATGGACTTACGAGCCTGTACGCTCATCAAAGAGGATTTAAACCTGGGATTCATATTGGATCAAATGTCAAACAAGGAGAACTTATCGGCTTCGTAGGTTCAACGGGACTTTCATCGGGTCCTCATTTGCATTTTGGAATGTACGATGGGAGTACACCGATTAATCCTATGGGCGTTATGAAGAAAAAAACCGAAGGGTTTAGCGGTAAAGAACAGCGAGTCTTTGTCTCGATTCGCAGCAAACTGGATCGTATTTTTAATGAAAAACTTCGAACCAAACCAATCAAAAGTCGTGGATATGATTTCCAAGATACGTATTATGTGGATAAAGACACGTTTAAAGTGAAAGCGTTTTAAGAGAGGAACTCTCGATAAACTCGGGAGAGAGAATCCTGAAATTTTGACGAAACGTTAGGATTCCCCGAAAGGGGAAGACGAGTGATTAGAATTTATAACTGAGTGTTGTGTAAAAGCTACGACCCGGTTCATTGAGAACAAGCGGATCTGTTGAGGCTACAATACCCGTAATTAACTCATTACCAATATAACCATTGTTGACTGCATAGGTACGATTAAAGAAATTATTGATCCCAGTATTTAACGAGAAGCCATTTTGGAAATCATGCCCGTATTTTAGATTTATAATACTGTATCCTGAGATATCTTTTTCACCATTATCGGAATCGATAGTTTGAGCTTTTGCTGCAATTAATTCTGTCATAAGATAATTGCTTCCACTGTCCATTACAAGTGCAACTCGTCCTTTAAGTGGTGGAATTTCGGCTAAATCTTTATCTGTTTGTGTTGCTGTCCCAATAAGTTTAGAAGGATCCTTTTTTGTCCCTTTTTGATATGCAGCACCCGATTCAACTCTCCATTCATTACTCAGAAGATAATCAGCTTGAAGATCGAATCCAACTATTTTAGCATCGATATTAGTCCATGTACTTGTTGTAGAAGTATTTTTATATTGGTAGATAAAATCTTTCAAGTCACTGTAAAACGCCGTACCTTTGATGTGAAAGTTGCCCACTGTATGTTCAGCCCCAACATCGATTTCACGGTTTTTTGTTTCATTTAGATTATTATGTGTACTATTTAACCAATAAAGTTCTTTTGCATCTGGAACACGAACAGATTGACCCATTCCAGTAAAAATACTGGTTGTTGCAGAGAGATTGTATTTAGCCATAATATTGGCACTTACATCGTTGTAATCTTTGTCTTTTGCAGTTGAATATCCAGTTTTGGTTTGATCAGCATTAATGGAAGTGTCGTCATAACGAACTCCACCATTGATTTCATAATTTCCAATGGTTTTTGCACCTTTTGCATAGACGGAAATATTTTTTGTGTCTACATCGGGAAGTAGAATGGTAATCGTTGAAGGAGTAGCGGTTGAATATTTAGTACCATTCCAATTTCGGATACTTGAATCTAAACCAAGTGATACTTTTGCTCCTGATACGTTGAGGGTATTTTCAATAGATGCTCCTTTTATGGTTGCATCAACAGGTGCAATCATAGTTGCTGTTGAAGCTGACTTTCTATAGTAAGTCCCCATTTCATGCTTAACTTCTGAATGGTATGCTTCAATTTTTAACTCATCAGAGAAGTCTGATAGATTGAATAGTTGATATTTGGCTTTGAGCATATCGGTATCGTCAATTTTAGCATCCATTGGATAGCGCGGATAAAGAACATTACTAGCACGGTCGCCAAAATAACTCAATGTCAATTTTTGATTATCGCTAATTTTACCAACAATTTTTGCCCAGTAGTTATTACGCTCATAGGCATCCATATCTTTATAAGCAGGTGCATATCTTTGCATACTAGCTGGCGCAGTCAATGCATCGGTTTGTTCAGCAAGCGTTAACCCATCTCCATCTTTGTATTGCCCTGATGTTTCACGGCTAAATCCTACTAAAGCCTGAATTTTATCATTGCCTCCTTCGAGAGTTGTGGAGAGTTTACGGTAATCAAAACTTCCTAATGTAGCAGAAACTTCTCCGTGAACACCTTTTTCAGGATCTTTTGTGACGATATTGATTTTTCCGCCGAGACTTCCGAATTGGGTTACATCGAATGGTCCTTCTTGAACTTCAACGGTTTGAATTTGGGCTGATGAGACGTGCATTGAAGGGGGATCCATACGGTTAGGGCAGGCGCCGCATACTTTAGCATCATCTATAGTTACATTAATATTATCTTTACGAAATCCTCGAAGGATTATATCGTTACCTACTCCGCTGTTACGAACAAGGGTGATTTCAGGAAGAGTATTTGAGAGCATCTCCCCCAAATCGCTTTGGCGAGAGAATTTAACCATTTCATCTGAGTTTACACTTTTACTATCCGCTTTGGGCGCAGCAGCCTCAACGGTAATTTTTTGAATCATAACGGGTTCAGAGGCAAGCGCAGCAATTGCCGCCAATGAGAGTAGAGAGAGTTTTTTCATTCTTTTTCCTTAAAGATTAATTGACATCTTATCATAGGAAAAAAGTGTTACATTAGTGTTAAGAAGGAATCCGTAAACCAACTTCTTCTGGAAATTGCATCGTAACACAATGGAGTGATCCATGTTGACGGATGAGGACAGAACAGTCGATAGGGATGATCTCACGACCGTGAAATGCACGTTTGCAAATAGCGATTGCCTCAGCATCATGAGGATCATTGTAGATGGGTAAAAGTACGGCATCGTTGATAATCAAAAAATTAGCATAGGTAGCAGGAAGGCGTTCTTCCTCATAAAAATGAGGCTGTGTCATCGGTAATGCAATGAGGCGGAAAGGTTCGCCGTCTAAATCGCGTAAGGCTTGGAGCTCTTCTTCCATTTTTTTTAATTCGCTGTAATGCTCATCTTCTGTGTCTTCACATTTCACGTACATGATGGTATCGGTATCAATAAAACGGGCAAGAGTATCAATATGACTATCGGTGTCATCTCCTGCTAAATAACCGTGATTTAGCCACAAAATTTGTTCGACACCGAACTCTTTTTTCAAAATTGCTTCGGTTTGGGTTTTAGTGAGATGAGAATTACGATTTGGATTCAGAAGACATTCGGACGTTGTAAGTAAACTTCCGACACCGTTGGATTCAACACCTCCCCCTTCTAAAATAAGGTTTATTTTTTCCATACGTGCACCATAGATGCTTTTGATACTTTTACTCATCGCATTATCACGTGTTGCGTCAAACTTTCCACCCCAGCCTGTGAAGGTAAAATCCAGTAACAAGGCTTCATCTTCATTTTCGTCAATGACACTCAGAGCACTGCAATCGCGTGCCCATGTGTCGTCACTTTGGTAGTGAACAAAAACGAGATTATCGTGAGAAGAAAAATAACGTTTGACAATATCAATATCATCACAGATGATAAGACACGGTTGATATTTAGCAATGGACGAGGCAATAGCAACAAAGCATTGACGTGCTTCTTCAAGATAATCTGCCCAGTCACTTTGGGGATGAGGAAAAATGAGTTGAACAAAACTTTGGAGTTCAAATTCGGCGGGGAAATAGCGCATTAATTTACCTTGTAATATAATTAGATGCCAAAGGAATTCACCCCTTT
>JBAYGN010000037.1:0-3657 GCA_041666645.1 Minisyncoccota bacterium | reverse complement strand
CATTGAGTCAATTATCAGATAATTTTTCTATCAGTGGCAATGGCGAGGGATTTGTTAGCGGGCTTGGTTATTCAACAGCATCTGTAACGTATTACGACTCTGTAGCCACCAATCCTGCTTTGTTTAAGAAAGCACTCAGTAATGCACCCAACAAAAGCTCATCGCTATTATGGTCTGTGAATAGGGGTATATTAGCCCTTGTGAGAGGGCAGGGTACAGAAGGCTTGGGGGGTACTTATGCTTCGGCCAATCAGCCATCCGCATTTGCCGCAGATGCAACCGGTACACTGAACCAGGGAACTTTAAATGATTATATATTAGGAGCCAATACAAACGGTACCTCCTTTAACCTGGTTGGCAACCCGTTTGCCGCGCCTATTAATATTAAATTATTAAAAAGTAATGGCGGGAACCCGTTATATGCCAATAATAATGCAACCGGGGTTGGTAATACGATTTATGTGTACAATCCCTACAAAAATGCCGGCGTATCATCTACCCCTTCACAGGAAGTAAGAGGAGGTTTGGATGCATATACCAATGATGGTAATACCGATATTATTATCCCTGCGTTTGGCGCGTTTTTCATTCAGGCAAAAGCTTTGGGTAATGTGATCAGGTTTGATGAAACGGTAAAAACCGTATCAGGAATACCTGTAGCTGTAATGGGGAATGGCCCAGCAACTGCAAAACTCAATTTGGAAATTGTAAATAATAAAGGCAGTTGGGATGATCTCAAACTCAGATGGGACAACAAGGCCAATACAGCCGGTACAGATAGTTATGATGGATTAAAATTGAATAATGAATTATTTGATTTTTACAGTCTTTCTTCAGATAACAGGAAACTATGTATTGATTCAAGAAGTGATTCCTTCAACAGGGAAGAAATTATTCCGCTCGGAATCAGCACAAATGTTACCGGTAACAGTTTCTGGATTAGAGTAGCGCAATACGAACTGCCGGTAAACATGCGTGTTTACCTGAGAGACAAACTGCTGAAAACTGAAAAATTGCTATCCGGAACGGGGGATGAGTATGCTTTTTCTATTACAACAGATACCGCAACAAGAGGAGATAACCGGTTTGAATTAGCAGTTAAAATTTCGCAACAGTCAATACCTGCTCCTGATGTTTCTTCAGACGCATTTAAGGTTCTGCCTAATCCATTTAAAGATTTATTGGTAATCAGCCTGGGAAGTAATATGGTATCTGCTGCGGGCAATACCCATGTAAGGGTGGTAGATCTTTTGGGGCGTGTTATTAAAACTGTTACAGCAGGGCCAAACACATCATTGATAAAACTGGATACCCATGCTCTTGCCAGCGGTATATATGTGGTAGAAGTAGCGAATGATAAAAACCAGATCACGAAACAGGTTATCAAGCAATAAATATGATTAACAAGCGCATGTCAAAAAATATAATGGTGAAACAAGACAAACAAAATCACCTGAAGAGACAATACTTTTTTTCGTTACTTGCTATGGTAGCAGGTATTCTGATCTTTTCAGTAAGCCAGGCTCAACCGCCAGACCCCGTAGAAACAGATACCCTTGCGCCATTTGTAACAAGTACTACAATCAGCTCATTTACTGCTACAACGGCCACACTCGGAGGTAATGTAACGGGGAATGGAGGGGCAGCGGTTACAGAAAGAGGAATTGTGTATTCTACAACGAATACACTTCCTACAGTTGGTGATACCAAAGTGATTATTGGCAATGGTAACGGCCCCTATTCTCAGTTGATCACAGGATTGATGGGGGGTACTACCTACTATGTGAGGGCCTATGCCATTAATATCATTGGCACTTCTTATGGTGCTGTCGTCAGTTTTACAACCAATACATCGCCACCCATAGTTACCACTAATGAAGTTTCGTCTATTGCCAACACCTCTGCCACGGTCGGCGGCAATATTAGTTTTTCGGGTGGGGCTGCAATTACAGAAAGAGGGGTGGTGTATTCAATTTCCAATACGATTCCCACAGTGGCAGATGCAAAATTGGCAATCGGATCAGGGATAGGGTTGTTTTCGCAGTCGCTCACGGGATTAACACAGGGCAGTCTATATTATCTGCGTGCTTACGCGATCAATTCAGCCGGAACATCCTATGGCAGTGTTATCAGCTTCACACCTGCCGGAGCCACCGTATCTACAGATAATGTAACAGGAGTTACTACCAACGCCGCCATACTTGGCGGAAATGTAACAAGCCTCGGAAGTTCGGCCGTTACAGAAAAAGGGATTGTTTATACAACCGGTACAGGCATTCCTACAACAGGCGATATAAAAATTGCAGCAGGCAGTGGTCTTGGTGTATTCTCACAAACAGTTTCTTCACTTTCGCCGGCCACAACTTATTCTGCCAGAGCATTTGCTACCAACGGCACTGCTACAAATTATGGTGCCGTTCAAATTTTTACAACCCAAACTACACTCAATTCCATTAAAAGAGTGGGTACCGTTCTTACCAATTCCATCGTGGTTACTTTTATTGTGGAGTTTGCACAGAATATTACAGGACTAACCACCTCCAATTTTTCGCTCACTTCAACAGGTGTAAATAATCCATATGTAACTGCTGTAAGCGGAAGCGGTACCACCTGGAATGTAACTGCCTATAGTGGTACAGGTAATGGTACCGTTACATTAAACCTGGCTAATAGCAATGGTATCAGTCCGGGCATCAGTAATATCTTACCGTTTGCCGGTGAAACCTTTACCATTGACAGGGTAGCACCCTCACTTACCGCCATATCCATTTTTTCCGGTAATCCTGCTGTTTCACAGGCCAAAACGGGTGATATTGTTAAACTGAGTTTCACAGCTAATGAAGCTATTGCAACACCAGTTGTAACCATTGCCGGTAATCCTGCAACGCTATCCAATACATCGGGTAATACATGGATGGCCAGTTATGTTTTGACAGCTGCAGATCCGGAAGGAAACGTACCCTTTAATATCAATTTCAGTGATATTGCCACCAATGCGGGAGCGGCTGCACAGGCAACCACCGATAACAGTACGGTAGTGTTTGACAGAACACCACCAATTGTGAACAGCATTAATCGTTCAGGTAATTCACCAACAAATACAGCAACCGTTCAGTTTGCTGTCAACTTTTCTGAACCTGTAACCGGGGTGGATGTATCAGATTTTATTTTGGCAACAACCCAGGCTATCACGGGTGTTCAGGTGAGTTCTGTAACCGGCAGTGGCAGCACCTATACAGTTACTGTTAACACCGGAACAGAAACGGGTACCATCCGTCTTGATCTTACAACAACAGGCACAGGCATAACAGATGCTGCCGGGAATCTTAGTGGCGGTTTTACCACAGGACAGGTATATTCCATACTCAGAAAACCGATTGTAAAAATTAATAACCCGGCTGCTGTTTGTGTACCGGTTGCGGTTGACCTTACCGATCCCGCCATCACAAATGGGAGCGATGCAGGATTAACCTATTCCTATTATACCAATGCGGCAGCAACTATTGCGCTGGCAACGCCTGCCGCCGTTACCGCAAGTGGTACGTATTATATTACAGGTACCAATATACTGAACCTTACTTCAGACCCGGTAGCGGTAACTGTTACCGTAAATAACTTCACAAAGCCTGCAGCGGGGTTCATTTTTGACAGCTATTG
>JBAYGN010000036.1:0-3684 GCA_041666645.1 Minisyncoccota bacterium | reverse complement strand
GATGACACCTATCAATTGGATTATTATGTCGGCTCAACTATACAATTCACCAGCATTTCTGGAATGGAAGGCGAATGTGTGTGGGATTTCGGTGATGGTAGCGATCCAGTTACAGGCAAAGTGGTTACCCATAAATATGCTAAAGATGGAACCTACCAGGTGAAACTTACTATCGGCGGACTTAAATTCAACAGGCAACCGGTTTTAATCAAGGACATCGTCCCCATCATGACCCTGAATCCTATCGAGGGAGGTATTTGCGAAGTACTCTCAACTCCTGTAGGTATTTCAGTTGAATTACCAAACCCTGAAAATCTGACCGAAGAGTATTTATGGATATTTCCACAGGGAACTACCGACGAGAATGGAAATGCAATTGCTACTTCGACTGCACAGGATCCGGGAAAACTTAAATTCAGCAATGTAGGATCACAAACCGTACGTTTACAGGTAAAACTGGCCGAACGTCCTCTTGAAGAAGGTAAAGTGAATGTGCAGGTTGCGTACAACAAAGAGGTCCCTACACTGTATTATGCCCTTAAAAATGGTAATATCATGGCGCTTAAACTGGACAACAACAAACCTGCCGGCATGAACCTTTATCCTTTCGATATGGGAGTTTCTTCGGGTAAACACCCATTAAACATCTTATTTAAAGATGCTTCTTTATACGTTTTAGACTGTGGTCAGCAGTTTACCTATGTAGATGATGCTAGTGGGATAATGGGTGATGGTCGTATTATGGTAATGTCAAAAGATGGATCAAAAGTGGAAACCATGTTATCGAACGTTGGTGGTGCTGCATTCAACGATCCTTTCTATGGCTATATTGAAGGGTCGAATCTGTACTTTGCCAATCGTAACACCGGGATCAGCAAAATTGGTCTTAACGAACGTAACAAGGTATATTCAATAGCTGATTTCCCCTGGTTTGTGCAAAATGCCACTTTAGGTTATTATAGCAACGGATGGAGTTACGGTTCAATGAATGCTTGCTTTACTAAAATCAATGGAACATGGCACTGGTGTAAAACTTATAATGGAACCGGTATTTTCCGATTCACTGACAGTGATATTCTACCTGCACCTATCACTGGTGGACAACCTGCACCGGCGGACGGGGTTGCTTTATCTGGCATGAATCCGAAGTCATTAATTTGGGACAGCAAAAATCAGGTCATTTATTTCACCATCTACGACACAGGATACGAAGGATTGTACCGTTGCACGCTTGATCAGCTGAGTGCTATAGGCGGTACCCGAAGCAACCTTGCTCCTTACAAATTACTTACTAACAACAGCAAAAGCGTAACGCCTATCACTGAAACCGGCAAGGGTGAAGGATCAACAGGAGAATTCATTGGCATTTCTCAACTTGCTTTGGATGAATCAACGGGATGTGTATACTTCGGTTTACGTTCAGCCAACCCTACAGAGGTAAAATCAGGTTTAATGCGTTATAATCCTGCGATTAACAAAATTGAGCAGGTAATTGAAGGCATTGAGGTCTACGGCGTTGTGGTAAACAACACTAAGTCAAAATTGTTTTAATTGAGTCGCGATAATCGCAGAAACGGTTATTGCAACTCTTTACTTTTAAAATTATAATAATCTGAATGAAACGTATATTTCACATAGCAGCATTGCTCATATTATCAGGAATTTATCTTTACGCACAACAACCCAAACGCGAAATTCGCTCCGTGTGGCTCTCAACAGTCTGGCGACTCGACTGGCCATCAACGACAGTCCCTGCCGCCACTGGAACCAACGAATCCACACGTGAAACTGCGCGTAATGCACAAAAGTCAGGCTTAATTTCAGTTCTTGATAAACTACAGGCAGCTAATTTCAATACTGTTTACTTTCAGGTTAGAGGAATGTGTGATGCTTTTTACAATTCTCAATATGAACCATGGAGTCAATATCTGTCGTCAGAACGTGGTGCTGACCCAGGATGGGATCCACTGGGTTTTATCATTGACGAAGCTCATGCACGTGGCATTGAAGTGCATGCATGGCTGAATCCGTATCGCTATTCTACTTCTTCCGAATCACATGGAAACCTTCCGAATGATTATGCAGTTGCTCATCCTGACTGGCTACTTGATTATGGTAATTATACTAAGATCCTTAACCCGGGTATGCCAGAAGTACGTCAGCGTATTTCAGATGTAGTGGCAGACATAATCACAAAATATGATGTAGATGGAATCGTTTTCGATGATTATTTTTATGTTTCAGGGACTACTGACGCAATAGATCAACAACAATTTGAGCAGTACAACCCTAATGGATTATTGCGCGGGGACTGGCGCCGTGAAAATGTAAATCAGATGGTCAAAGATGTTCAGGCACGTATCAACAGCATCAAACCATACCTAAGCTTTGGCATCAGTCCGGCCGGCGTAGCTGCCTCCGATCCCAACGTGGCAAAGAAATATGGCGTTGACCCCTGCCCTGTAGGCAGCGATTGGCAATATAACAGTATTTACAGTGATCCGCTTGCCTGGCTTTACAATGGTTCCATAGACTATATTTCACCTCAAAACTACTGGACCATCGGATCTGCTAATGACTATTCAAAACTCAGTCCATGGTGGGCAAAAGTTTCGAATTTTTTCGGAAGAAATTATTACTCCAGCAACACAAGTTCATTTTCGGCAACTGAATTAGTCAACGAAATAGATATCAACCGGAATGCCGATTTGAATGGCACCACCGGTAGTGTTTACTTCCGTACAAACAACCTGCCTCAAGCCAACATGACTGCCTTCAAAGCGGATCCTTATCAGTTCAGGGCTTTAACTGCTGCCTACGGATGGAAGATCCCAACCGGACAAGGATTAGTGGAAAGTCTTTTCCTGTCAGGACAGAATCTGACATGGAATTATACTGACAATCAAGTTCGTTACAGTATTTATGCTATACCAAAAGCTAACGTTAATGATGCAAACATATTCAGCAGTCCCAACTATCTCATTGGCGTTTCCTACAAGAAAAGTTACACATTACCATCAACCATCACTTCTGCCTCACATCTGATTGCTGTGGCTGTATACGACAGGTATGGTAATGAATTCCCCCCCCGTATTCTCGGGGAAGCATCTGCGACTGCTGACATTGCTCAACTGACCTATCCTGCTCAAAACAGTACAAATGTAGTGTTGCCGGCTTATTTCAAATGGCAGCCTGTATCAAACGCGGTTTATTATATCTGGGAGTTATCTGAAGATGCAGCTTTCACAAAACCAGTAGTTACACGTGAGGTACCAACAGCAGCATTTTATTCTGGCTTGCAGACCAATATTAAGGAGAACAAAACCTATTATTGGCGTGTTAAAACCATTCGTCCCAACGCACCATTAACAGTATCGGAAGTACGTAGTTTCGAAGGTACCAAATTTAAAATTACATCGCCTGCTGATGGCACTTCCAATGTTTCCATGACTCCTGAATTCACATGGACAAACATCGGGTCAGGAGCAACCTATACTCTCGAAATATCAGGCAAATCTGACTTCTCAACCATTTTATATACAGCCGAAGTGCAGAGTTCGTCAACCGCTATCCCAACAGGAATACTGGCCACTTCGACCAATTATTATGCGCGGGTAAAAGCAGCGAAGGGAGACATACAAGCTATATCAGAACGTGTTACATTTACAACAGAAGAAGTACCTG
>JBAYGN010000035.1:0-3739 GCA_041666645.1 Minisyncoccota bacterium | reverse complement strand
GTCCTACAAATTCACGCTTAATTTTCTGTTCCACTAACTCAACATCGCGAAATACCCAGAGGATTTTTTCATCCTTTCCAATCATAAATGGAAGTGCTCCCTGAATTGTTATTGCTGGTGTTGGAATTATCCCGTTAAGAACAGATTGTAAAATATCAGACTGAACGACCTTTTCAAGTGATTTATTTGTATTTAGCACTTGTTGAGGTAAATTTGTGAATTGTTGAAATCGTGCAACTGTTTTTTTCTCTGTGTCTGATATTACACCATCATTCAAATAATTCGAAATTGCGTCATCAAATGCCTTCAAATATATTTGTTTCAGTTTTTCTGAATTGATATAACTATCTGATAATATTATTTTTATTTGATTATCAATAGTATAAAAGTCTGTACCATTGGTAAAAGCATTCATTAATAATGATTTTAATGAATTGCAACCGTTAATGTGCTTTGTTTCACAATCAGAATGCTTCGACCGTAAAAATCCTGCATCTTTATTACAATAAATACAATCACCCATAATAATTCAATTTACCAATTGTACAATAATTAGTCTACCACCATCTTCTTTCGACAATAAAATTTTTTTACCTTCAGTCAGTTCAACAGCTTCTCCGATTTCAATTTTTTTATCAATATCTTTATCGTATAGTGAAGACAATTTTCGGTTTATCAATATCCATTTCCCATTATGAAAATGGAAATCACCAACCGGGACTTTTTGTTCGGGTGTCGTTTTTTCATTCGGATAGACAAAACGATTTACATGCCATTGATATAATAGTTGCTTATCATAAACCATTAGCCTGTAGTTCTCAGGTTTAAATACTCCAACTTTAGGTGAATAATAAAGGTTAAGTACTGGAAGCTGACCAGTGTATGGTGTTCCACAGTATGGGCATTTGGGAGTTTTAGTATTGTCAAAAACAAACCATTTATGCCAACACTTTGGATTCTGACAAGGTTGTAACAAATCAACTGTTTTCAATAATGCATCTTCCCATTCACCGGCTGTTGGACGGACACTTGGATTTTTCAAACCATCAATAAATGCTCTATCAAATAGTGTTTTTAAATATGGTCCACAGACAGTATATGGGATTTTAGTAGGGTCACCCTGAGGCAATGAACTAGGATGAAGCTGATTAACCTTAACCCTATTAGTTGCATCAGTTGCATGTTCGATAAAAAGTGCTTTTATTCCCATTGAAAGGTCTTCATCTTTCAATGGATCTAAGTCATAAACTTTACCACCTCTAAGGGGGTGGCGATACAATAAGTACATATATATCAAAACAGCTAAAGCATGTCTATCTGTTTGAATACTTGGCAACTTTCTATTTGAATCAGTTAATGGTAAATGCTTACTTGCAACCACCTCAGGAGCGATAAAATCCGGAGTGCCCAATACATCCGGCGGATATCTTCCAGGAACAACAAGACCATCAATATCAATAATAGCAGCTGAGCCAGTAGTTGGATCAATCAATACATTTTTATATGACAAATCCGAATGAGCTAAACCGGCAGCATGTAGCCGTTTAACCGCTCTACTTATACGCAAACATATTTGTATGTATTTGAACCAGTCTCCTTTTTCTTCGGGTGCCAAAAATTTATTCATATTTTTGGCTGAAGCATACCACTTACCTTCCTTCTCTTTTCCTTTTATTCCAAGAAAATCATTATTGATTGATCCAACTTTAAAAAAGAATTGCTTTTGGTAAGTAGGACATACTAAACCTAATTTACCATTATGTTGAACAATTTTTGTTGGCCAACAATATAAGTCCTTCCAATAATTTCCACCTTCCTGATTAAAAATACTTTTGCTATATTGATCAGTGATTTTTTGTAATCTATCCATGGCATTGGCATCCTGCTTATCTCTGAAAAAAGCTACAACGTAACTTTTGTCAGGGCTGAAATAAACATCTTTCATACCTCCTGCACCAATCATTTCGTCGATAAATTCGACGTCGGTTCCATCGGTTGCCTTAAGTTTTATTTTATTTGCCATATTTTCAACTTTTAAGTCTTAATAAATTAAGTTTTATTTCAGATTTTACCTAGTATTGATAATTATCTCAATTGACCCTAGCATAATTTTACTCCCATTTCTCAGTTCAGTTGATTGATTATTAATTTTATTGTCAATAACTACTTTTGAATTGTTTAGCTTGATAACGGCAGTAATTGGAGGAAATCCTTTTTCTTTAGGTAGATAAATATCAGCTTCCGAAGATGAGCCAAGTATTACCGGTTTTGCTCCTAAAGAAATTGACGATTTTTCATCTTTACCCCATACAACAGTTAGCCAAGCTTCCCGAAGTAATTCCTCAATATAAGAAATCATAAGTCCAATAAAGAATCCAACAATTGCAACTCCAAGTAATCTACTAGCTACTTCGGGCAAATAACTGATTGAAAATCTAAATGCTGCACCACCAATTGAGCCTCCAATGAACCCAGCAATCATAGCAGTCCTTTTTGGGTAATTAGGTACAAACTTCGAAATTCCCCAGCCTGTGCCAAGTCCAAATATCCCCCAACATATTATTCTACTGATTATTTCAACAGTCTCAGAAATGCTTGAAGTAAAATGAAATGCAATTTGAGCAATTCCTCCGGCAATACCACCCGTCAAAATACCCCGAAAACCAGCACTTAAAAATGAGTTTGAAAAAACTTTCTTTTTCAAGTAAAAATTTTGGGTTATCAATAAACATAAAGCTATGCCCAAACTTATTATTCCAGTCCATATAGAAACATGAAAAACAGTACCAATCATGCTAACAGACTCAGATAATGGGAATACTTCTGTACCACCATCACCAAGTAATGCTCCAATAGCTCCAGCAACCCCAAATATCAAGGTTTTCTTAGTTGTATATTTGAATATGTTGACATCCATGTTTTAAAACAATATCGCAATTGTTCTATCATCGTGATTGCCTGGTGACCAAAAGTCCAGCCATTTTAATAGTTGATCAGATGACGCTTCATTATCATCTGAGAAATCAACTTCTTTAGATAAATCTTGCCATAGCTCATCCCATTTCTCTATTCTCAATAAGTTTGCGTCAGTTTCGAATTTAGGGTCGGTAATACCATCGGACATTAGAATTAACGCTGTAAAATCATCAACAATATCAAATCTAAGTCTTCTGTAAAGCTCAGTTGGAGTGGTAATTTCGGACATTGTCAAAAATCTAGTTTGACCTGCAAACTCACCTCCGTCTGTCTCACCTAACACTTTCAAAGATTTTGTTTCTTTATTATATATACCGATACCTCCATCACCAACCCAAAATGCTCCCACAAACCAACCAAACGAGAATTTTTTACAGATTGAGAAAATTAGTGTAGTTGAATAATCCTTTATCGGATTTCCTTTTATTTTGGCTTCTTCTTCTATAGCTTTGTAGGCTTTAAATATTGAGCTTCCTACAATTGTATATAAGTAATCACCAAATTTTTTACGATTCTCATCAGACTTATCCTCACTAAACCCTTTAATTAGTTTGCAAAATTCTTCATTATGTTGATTAATTTGAGTTTTACAAACATCGACGGCAACCTGAGTAGCTATTGCTGAACCTTTACGTGATGATTTTGCCGAACCTGCACCATCTGCGACAGCAAGAATATACCATTCGTTATCATTATCATAATATAATTGGAAGTCGTCATCACGAGCTTTAGCTTCATGGGCATGTGAACGACCACGTTGACT
>JBAYGN010000034.1:0-3777 GCA_041666645.1 Minisyncoccota bacterium | reverse complement strand
TGCAAAGTTCCCTGGCCATTTCCACCGGGTTATATTGTTTACCCGTGATCTGTTTCAACGAAACGGGATTACGTACCGAAGCCTGAAAACCGGTCTGGTTCAGGTTAATACCAATGCCCGCTACAGCCCCCTGCCAATTATTGCCCCGCACCAGGTTTTCGATCAAAATACCCCCTGCCTTTCTGTCACGCCAGTAAATATCATTCGGCCATTTAATACGAGTTTCATCTCCCGCATAATTGCTGAAGAAATCATAAGATGCTGCCGCCACCATTGAACTTAATGGGAACTGGCGGGTTATAGTAAGGAAGGAAACGTCTATGATCACGGAAAGGGCTATGTTCTGTCCGGGTTCGGTCGTCCAACTCTTACCACGCTGGCCTTTTCCCGATGTTTGTTGGTGGGCAAAGAAAGCGGCTCCATGACCGGCCAAATTAGCCTGTAACAGGTCCATGGCATAGATGTTGGTACTTTCCACCACAGCTAATTCCATGAATGGTGATCCAATGGTAGTTTTGGCATCTGAGGGTAACAAAGAATTAGTATTTTTGACGAAGTTAGTTCAGCGGGCCATTCGGTGAGTGAAAAACAAACCGGGCAGACTGAATGAATACATTAAACAACTTAAATCTGACCGATTATTGGAACCTCTTTCTGTTTTACAAAGCCGTGAAAAAAGTTCGATCACCAGGCTTACGCGCAATTCAAAGATCTTCAAAACGATTATCAAAGCCATCCAGGATAAAAAGGGAGAGCATATCATCAGTCTTGACCTCCGGAAAATACCGGAAGCTTCGGCAGATTTTTTTATCGTATGCGAAGCATCCAGTACCACACAGGTAAGAGCTATCTGTGATTTTATCGAACATGAAGTGAAAGAAAAATGCGATGAAGCTCCTTATAAACACGAAGGCAGGCAGGCATTACAATGGGTGCTTATTGATTATGTGAATGTAGTGGTACACGTAATGCACCCCGAAGCCAGGAAATTCTACAAACTGGAAGAAATGTGGAGCGATGCAGCATCGCAGATGCACGATGATAAGTAAAATTAAAATATAATAAACAGTTATTCGTTTACCATAGAAACAGTAGTTATTACAGAGGAATCATGATATGGCACAGGAAAACAAAAATTCAAGAGTAAGCGGACCAGACAAAGGCGATGGCTCACGAAAGGGGCCTAAATTCAATATATATTGGATCTACGCAATTATTGCAGCGGTATTGCTTTTTGCCCAGTTCATGAAGTTTGCACCGGAAACCACCCAAACCTGGGAACAGGAGTTTAAGCAGAAAATGCTTTTGCAGGGCGATGTAGAGAAACTTGACCTGATCAAAAACAAAGACAGGGTCCGGGTTTATATCAAACCGGACAGTATTTATAAAAAATTCTATTCCGAAAAACTCCCCAAAGCCATCGTTTCAAAAGAGAAAGTGAAAGGTGTGCCTTTGTTTGAGTTCGAAGTAAATGATATCAAAAGTTTCCAGGACAGGCTGAATGAGACCTATAAGGCAAACCCGGCATTGGAAGAAGTACCTGCCAGGGTAACTTCAGAAGGCGATTGGTTTGGCCCGGTAGCCAATACGGTGATTTCCCTGTTGCTCATCATTGGTGTATGGGTGTTGCTCATGCGTAAAATGGGAGGCCAGGGCGGAGCCGGTGGTCCGGGCGGGATCTTCAGCATTGGTAAATCAAAAGCCACTTTGTTTGATAAAGGTGCCAAAGTAAACATCACATTTGCCGATGTGGCCGGCCTTGACGAGGCGAAAGTGGAAGTGATGGAGATCGTAGACTTCTTAAAGAACCCCAAAAAATATACAGCCCTCGGTGGTAAAATTCCGAAAGGTGCTTTGCTGATCGGACCTCCCGGTACGGGTAAAACCCTGCTGGCAAAAGCCATGGCAGGTGAAGCACAGGTTCCTTTTTTCAGCTTAAGCGGAAGTGATTTTGTAGAGATGTTTGTAGGAGTAGGTGCCAGCCGTGTGCGCGACCTGTTTAAACAGGCCCGTGAAAAAGCACCATGTATCATTTTTATTGATGAGATCGATGCCATCGGTCGTGCCCGCGGCCGTAATGCCATCATGAGCAACGATGAGCGCGAGAATACATTGAACCAGTTACTGGTAGAAATGGATGGTTTTGGCGGAGATACGGGTATCATTATCCTGGCTGCTACCAATCGCCCGGATGTACTGGATACGGCCTTACTGCGTCCCGGACGTTTCGACCGCCAGATTTCCATCGACAAACCCGATGTAAAAGGAAGGGAGACTATCTTTAAAGTACACCTGCTTCCTATCAAAATATCAGAATCGCTTGACCTGCATAAACTGGCTGAACAAACACCGGGTTTTGCCGGTGCCGATATCGCCAACGTATGTAATGAAGCGGCACTGATTGCAGCCCGGAAAGGAAAAGTATCGGTAGAAATGATCGACTTCCAGGATGCCATTGACCGTGTGATTGGCGGATTGGAGAAAAAGAACAAGATCATTGCACCGCACGAAAAATCAATCATCGCTTACCACGAAGCCGGACACGCTGTCTGCGGCTGGTTCCTGGAGCATGCATATCCGCTGTTAAAAGTAACCATTGTACCAAGGGGAACCGCAGCACTGGGTTACGCACAGTATACACCAACCGAACAATACCTGTACAACACAGACCAGCTGATGGATCAGATCTGTATGACTTTGGGCGGACGTGCCGCGGAAGAGATCTTCTTTGGTAAAATTTCAACCGGCGCAGCAAACGATCTGCAGCAGATTACCCGTATTGCTTACAGTATGGTTACCGCCTATGGTATGAACAAAAAAGTGGGTAATGTAAGTTTTTATGATCCTTCGCAGGAGAATACCTTTACCAAACCTTTCAGCGAAGAAACCGGGAAAATCATTGATGAGGAAGTAAGAGGAATCATTGATGATGCTTACCAGCGCACGCTGAAACTGTTAACCGACCGCAAACACGAAGTAGAAGTGCTGGCGAAAGAGCTTCTGGATAAAGAAGTGTTGCATAAGAGTGATGTGGAAACACTGATTGGTAAAAGACCTTTTGAAGAAAAGAAACTGATAGAGATTGAAGAAGAGTTGGATAACAACCAGCCCATTGGCGAAAAAACCTTTGATGGTGAGCAGATTGACAATTCAGAAAATACTACCATTGGATAATGGCAAAAAACGCTAGAGAAAATATTCTGAATAAAATAAAACAGGCACTGGGCAAACCAGTGCCTGTTCCTTTTGCAGCCGCTGAAACAGGCGGATCTGTTTTTTTACCGCAGAAACAGGAACTGGAGATTGAGTTTGCAGAGAACTTTAGCAAACTGGAAGGCCGTTTTTCATTTTGTACCGATGAACAGGAACTGGTAAAACAATTACAGACCCTGGCAGCCAGCCGTAAGTGGACAAAGATCTACTCACGCGAAACCGCGGTACAGGATACCCTGGCCAAAGCCGGTTGGGATATGCCTTATACGGATGATCTGAATCATTGTGATGCCGCTGTTACAGGTTGCGAATCGCTGATAGCACGCACAGGAAGTATTGTGATGAGCAGTGTACAACCCAGCGGTAGAACGGTAAGTGTATATGCACCCGTACATATCTGTATAGCCTATACCAAACAACTGGTGTACGATATCGGGGAAAGCCTGCAACAGATCCGCGAAGGGTATGGCCAACAGTTTCCCTCACTGGTAACCCTTGCAACCGGGCCCAGCCGAACGGCGGATATTGAAAAAACCCTGGTAACAGGTGTTCATGGTCCCAAAG
>JBAYGN010000033.1:0-3912 GCA_041666645.1 Minisyncoccota bacterium | reverse complement strand
TTTAGATTGGGTGAAGCGCTTTAATTTAAAATCGGAAAATATGGTATGTATTTTTGGCTTTGACAATTATTCAAGCTACTCCCCACGGCATATCAAAAATTTTATATCTGAGAGAAGGACAAATTTAAAAGAAACCGACACATTATTGAGTATGATAAATTCGAATAATTATCGGTCAATTCCACTAAGATATTTGGAAAAGAATAAAAATCTTTTTCTGCCTAGCTTCGTAGATAAAACGGTCGAAGTTGTGCCACGTATATCGCTTCAAGTTGTGCCAGGCGTTTCGGTCGAAGTTGTGCCACTTGATTCTGGCCAATAAGTTTTTGTTTCGCTCGAAGATGTGCCACGTGTTTCGGTCGAAGTTGTGCCAGAGACATAATTAAAGGAATGATTTCTATCTTATCCCTGAAAACTTAAATCAGGGATATGGCCGCAAAAAAGATAGATATTATGGATGTTCGACAATTAATTCAGTTAAAAATCAGAGGAGAGAGCAACCGGAGTTGTTCCTCAAATTTAGCGATTCATCGTAATACGATAAATTACTATGTCCGGCAATTAAAAGCAACAGGTAGCGGTTATCCCGATTTGCTCCAATTAAGCGATATGGAATTGAAAGAACTTTTCCCTTGTCGTTCAGCGTCTGACAGTGATCGTTACGAAGAGCTGGCATCCTGTTTTTCGTATTTTAAACAGCAATTGCTTCTTCCCGGGGGCACACGCGAAGCGTTGTGGAAAGAATACCTTCACACTCATCCTGAGGGCTATGGGTATACTCAGTTTAACGAGCACTATAACAATTGGCTGGGTCAAAGCAAAGCAAGCGGGAAACTTACCCATAAAGCAGGCGATAAATTACTGGTCGATTATGCAGGCAAAAAGCTTCAGGTGGTTGATAAACTGACTGGCGAGGTACTTGAAGTTGAAGTGTTCGTTGGTATCCTTCCCTGCAGTGGTTATACCTTTGTAGAAGCGAGCCGCAGCCAGCAACGTGAAGATTTTATTGGTTCAATAAACAACTGTTTTCAATTTTTAGGGGGCAGCAGTAAGGCCATTGTTCCTGATAATCTGAAGTCAGCGGTTTCCAAAGCCAGCAAGTACGAACCGATCCTTAACAAAACGCTCAAGTATCTGGCGCTTCATTATGGCTGTGCGATCAATCCTACCCGTTCGTATTCTCCTCAGGATAAGGCGATGGTTGAAGGGGCTGTAAGACTGGTTTATCAGCGCATTTTCTTCCCGATCAGGAACATGACCTTTTTTAGTCTTGACGAGCTCAATGAGCAGCTTAAGAAGGAACTTGTGACGTACAATGAGTACCTGATGGAAACTTACCAGGCAAGCCGCAGAAAGCTCTTTGTTGAGCTGGAAGAGCAATACCTGCAACCTTTACCGTCTACCCTGTATCAGATTAAGCATTACAAGCGGGCCAAGGTGCAGAAAATGGGGTATATCTACCTGTCCGACACAAAGAACTATTACAGCGTACCATACCGCTATATCGGCAAGCAGGTTGAATTACAATATGATCAGGATACGATCGAGATTTACTGTCAGTCGGATCGCATAGCAAGTCATAAACGGGTATACCGGCCGGGTCAATATGTTACCATTAAAGAACATATGAGCAGTACCCATCAATTTTACAACGACTGGAGTCCGGAATACTTCAATAAACTGGCACTAAATATTGGCTCAAAAACAGGTGAATACATCTCCCTGCTAATTGCCCAGCAAGACTATCCTGAAACAGGTTATAAACAGGCACTGGGCATCCTGAGCCTGAAAAAAGCCTTCGACAAACACCGGATAGAGAATGCCTGTACCCTTGCTTTAACCCATGATAAATACAGTTACCGTACCATCAAACGCATTTTGGAAAACAATATGGATAAAGTTGTAGAAACCAAAACACAAAAGCTTTATATCCCGATACACATGAATATACGAGGGGCAGCAGCCTATAATTAATCTATAAAATAAAAGACATGAACAACAATCAAAGTACCATTGAAAAGATGAAACAAATGAGGCTTTATGCGATGGCAGAAACCTACAACAACAGTACGCAAAACAATATGCACCGGGATTACACACTTGATCAATATCTGGCTTTGCTGATCGATCAGGAATGGGAAAGCCGCTACAACAAGCGCATCCAAAACCTGATTGCAAATGCAGGATTTAGATATCCGGCTTCAGTTCAGGATGTTAATTATACGGCAAACCGTTCTCTGGATAAAAACACTTTTGAACGTTTGGCATTACTTGATTTTATTAAACGAGGGGAAAATGTGATTTTGACAGGTGCGACAGGCACCGGAAAAAGCTACCTGGCCCAGGCGTTGGGGAACAGTGCCTGCCAGATGCAGTACAAAACGATTTACTACAACTTTGCACGACTGATCGACCAGATTAAACTCTCAAAGCTCGAAGGCACCTACATCAAGCTCCTGAATAAGATCGAGAAAGCCGATTTGCTTATACTGGATGATTTTGGATTAACAGCCTTTGACGACCATGCAAGAAATGCACTGATGGATATCGTTGAAATGAAATATGACAAATCTTCCATTATCATTGCTGCACAAATACCGGTAAAAAACTGGCATGAAACAATCGGAGAGGGAACCATTGCCGATGCTATTTTAGACCGGATGGTGCACTCTTCTCATCGAATAGAATTAACAGGGGAGTCAATGAGAAAAAACAAGATGAAAAAAACGCAGATTAATTAATAAATTTGGCAAGGAAATCATCCCTTTTTTTGTGGCACAACATCACCGAAACAAGTGGCACAACATCACCGAAATATCAACTTTACTCCAATCATCTCCACCATTTAGGTTGTGCAAAAAGAACTCATCATCCTAGCTATTGAATTTAATACCCTTTTTCTATTCCGGGTTAATAGGTAGGTGTTTGTTACACTCAAATTGTCGAGTAGGTCAGCGGCATTGCTGCCGCTTTCCCCTCTAAGAACCGTACGTGAGAGTTTCCCCTCATACGGCTCAAGCAACTCAAAGTTTCCGTTAAGAAACCGGCTCATAATCTTCTTTTTTGTTCAGGTAGTAGATTCTCCTGCAGCAACTGATATGAACAAGGGATTTGACTGTCTTGCCGTTCATATTAATACTGGCCAAATACCAGTCTTTTCCCTTGTCAATTGGCTCCTTGCAGATTGGGCATACACGTTTTTGTTTCTTCCATAAGCCTATTAATGATTCTCGACCTTTAAGCGAAATGAGCATTTTGTAGGTTTCCCTTTTTTCAAAATATTCCTTCCATTCCGGATCGTAAGGATTAGCATCGCATTGGGTTTTCACGTAACGGGTGATTTTGGTATCAGATAATCGTTTAAGGGATATTGTGCTTTTTCCACCCTTATAATTATAGTCAACCGCAAAACGCCACTTCATATTTCCAATTTTTCGGAAATACTTTTGTGCAGCCCAATTTGTGCTTTTCTTTGGATGTCTCCTTTTAGACCATTGCAATAACTTACAAAAGATTTGATGGTCTGCTTTACTGAATGTGTCAGAGGCAACACAGTGCTTGTAGTAGTTTGCCCATCCTGTAATCTTGGGATTCAGAAACCGAATCAATGTATCCTGTTTGCAAGATTTATTGGCTTCGATGGTTTCCCTGATCTTTTCGAGAAACTTCTTCACTTTTTCCTTTGATGGTTTGATGAGTAATTTACCATCGTACTTTCTTACATTGAAACCTAGGAAGTCAAAGCCTTCGTCGATGTGAGTAATCTTTGTCTTTTCTTCTGAAAGGGTAAGTCCCCTTACTGAAAGAAACTCTTTGACTAATGGCATGATTTCATGTTCCAATATTTCTTTGTTTCTGCCTGTGACAATAAAATCGTCGGCATAACGTACGAGATTCACTTTAGGGGGAATT
>JBAYGN010000032.1:0-4259 GCA_041666645.1 Minisyncoccota bacterium | reverse complement strand
CTCAGCCCTATGTAGACATGGCATCGGCTCGTGTTAGCGATCTGTTGCTACCAACAGACGATAAGCCATTCCACATAAAGCCTACTCCAGTTCCAGAAATTTCTAAGCATACAGATAATCAAGAACTTTTGGCGGACGGACAGTCAACAGTTGGCGACGCAGCAAAGGCGTTCATCGCTGAAATGACTGATAAGGCCGATAAAGCCGAAACACAGATATGGGATTGGCTGGTTGAGAGTCGCTGGCATGGCGAAATGCGCAAAGTTATTGAGCAATCGGCGCGTATAGGTACCAGCATTTTAAAAGGACCATATCCAGTTAAGCGCAAAAAGCGCACAATGAAAAAAGCAGATGACGGCATGATGGATCTGGTTATCGAGGAAGAATTAAAGCCTGCGTCAAAAATGATTGATGTGTGGAACTTTTACCCTGACCCGTCAAGTGGCGATAACATACATAATGGGCGCTATATATTCGAGCGTGGGGACATTTCTGCTCGGCAATTAAGGGATTTAAAAGGAATCGGCTATATAGATAGCGAGATTGATGCAATTATCAAAGAAGGGCCTGACCGCAGAAATGCAGAAAATAACAAGCATGACATTGTTAAAGACAACGAAATGTTTGAAATTTGGTATTACACCGGCATGGCGGATTATGATGATTTGCTGTCAACTGGCTGCGAATGCGAAGAAGGCGATACTATTCCGGTAACAGTCGTTTTAGTCAATGATCGCGTAATCAAGGCGTCTGTATCAATATTGGATTCTGGAGAATTTCCCTACGATGTGATGCGCTGGCAATATCGTACCGATTCATGGGCCGGAACTGGCGTAGCTCGACAGGTTAGAACCGCGCAGAATATGGTCAATGCCGCTGCCCGTAATTTGATGGATAATGCTGGCGTGTCAGCCGGGCCTCAAATTATTATGCGTGATGGCGTTGTTTATCCCGCCGATGGAGATTGGACGTTATCACCGTTGAAAATATGGCGTGTTGATGCGGACGCTGATATTCAGAAGGTACAGGACGCCATTACCAGCATCATCATCCCAACTATGCAGGTTGAGCTGCAAAATATTATCAAAATGGCGTTGGAGTTTGCAGAACGAGCTACTAGTATGCCGTTATTATTGCAAGGTCAGCAAGGAGCATCTACGCAAACAGTTGGCGGGATGCAGATTCTACAGGCAAATGCATCGACTGTTTTAAGGCGCGTAGCCAAAATAGATGATGATGACGTTATTGAGCCTCACGTCATACGTTACTATGAATGGCTAATGATTTACGGCGAAGACGACTCAATGAAAGGTGATTATTCCATTGAGGCCTTAGGCTCTACTGCGTTTTATGAAAGGGACGCCCAGGCGCAGATGATTATGCAGATGCTGCCAATGGCGAATGATCCTGAATTTAGACTCAGCAAAGAAAGATTAATGACTGAGGTGTTGAAGTCTAACAAGATCAGTCCTGAAAGAGTACGCATGACCGATGAAGAATGGCAAGAGTTGCAACAAAAAATGCAACAGAACCAGCCAGTATTGCCTCAAATAGAAGCAGCCAAGATTCGCGTAGAAGGCGACATGAAGAAAGCTCAGCTAGTTCAACAGTCCGACATGGCTGAGATACAGGCTAAAAATGAAGCTATGAAGTCAGAGTTAGCGCTAAAATTGCACATGAACGAAGAGCAAATGGCGCATGAAATGGAAATAGAGCAACTTCGATACAACATAAAACTAATGGAGTTATCTCAGGCACAGAATATATCGTTAGATTCTATAAAAGCCAGCCTTGCCGGGCAGACTATGTCATTAACGACGCAGAAAGAACTTGCTTACGCATCGCTTAACCACAATGGCAAGGCCGATCAAGTTGTTACGCCCAAGCTAGAGGTGCCTGGGCGCGCGCCTGATGGAGAGGCATATCAGTTATAAATAAGTAGATTATGTGCGCTTTAATCCGCCATATATTCTTTCGGCCTCGGCTTTATATGCTTCATGAGCCTGTATCGCAGTTTGGTGCAGCCCTAAATGTTTGCGCATACCTTTCGATCTGATAGAGGCTCGGAATTTATGCGCATCATTGCAGTAGTGCACCCCCATAAAACCACTGCTATTTGTTGACGGCATGTTTCTATTTAAAGCATTTTGTTCGTGGTCTACATCTCTAAGATTAGATATTGAATCGTGGTTTCTGATTGTATCTATGTGTTGACATCCTCCCCCACCTAAAGGAAGGGGCTTTACGCGCTTTTTTGGTAAACCTTATTAGTCTTGCCTGGGAATGATATTTTGTATAAAAACACTGATAACGAACTCCTGAACGTAGAGTTATAAACATGAAGGAATGTGGCAATACTTGTTCAATGCACTTTCGGGGATCAGCCTAGCCACATCAATATTTTACTCCTTTTAAAAGATTTAGCAAAAATAAATATTGAACAACGTTTAATTTGTGTTATATTAGTATCTAATTAAACAATGTTAAATTAAATGCAACTGACCGAAAAAGACATCGAAAGTCCTTTGTGGAAAAAACTGGAGGCCCATTTCAATGAGTCTCTGGAGAGATTCAGAAGGGATTTGGAAAAACAATCAATCAGTAATGAAAAAACATTTTCCTTACGGGGGAAAATTGAATTAACCAGGCAGCATCTTAAATTAGGTGATCGCCAAAACATAATCGGCCAAGAACAGACCGATGACACTTATCGATAACCGCAAGGCTATCAAGGATAAATAATATGCCTGATATAGAAAGTGCTAAAGACGATTTGTTTGAATCAATTGTTACTGATGAAAATCTTGATGACGTTACCACGCCAGAAGAAGAACAGAAGAAACAAGAAGAATTAGAACAGGAAGAGTTAAATAAGGCATTTGAAGGTGGTGTTGCCCGTGTACTAGGTGAGCAACACGAAGAAGAGAATAAGCCAGAACCGGAAAAATCATTCTTTGGTATGAGCGAAGATGAATTTAAGTCGGTAGTGGATAAAGCAAAAAAAGTTGATGATATTGAAGCTCGACTGACAAAGCTGAATGATAAGGCATTCGGAACAATTGGCCAGCTTAAGCAAAGTTTTGATGAGTTCAGTAATCGCGTACCTAACGCAGTAAAACCTAATATTTCAAAAGAGACCTTTAAGGCCCTTGCTGAATATTTTGGGGATGAAGGTATTAGCGAAGCGTTAGCACAGGATTTTTCCAGTGTCGATTATGGAAGTTCAGAATTTAATGGATTAGGTCATGATGATCTTGCAAAATTAGAATCATCTATGAGAGCAAAGATCGAAGCTGAAACCGATGCCAAGTTATTGTCAATTGCTCATCCAGATTGGGAATCATTGATTACTAAAGAATGGCAGGTAGAAAAGGACGATCAAGGCAATGAATATCAAAAACGGGTATTTACCGATGAATTTATGGCGTGGACTGACACACTAAGCGATGCCGGAAAGCAGGCTGTATTTGAATCAAACAACCCGATTGAATTATCGAAAGCCTTAACAAGATTTAAAGATTGGCGAGTTAAAAAGGAAGAAGTGATTAATGAAAAACGCAAGAGGCTAGAAAACGCAATTACGGTTGACGGTGGCAATAACCGCCAATCAGCGTCATCATCTGAAAGCGCATTTAATCAAGGATTGAAAAAAGTTTTAGGCAGTAAGAGTAAATAACACAACAGTTCGTATTGAAACGGCTGTTGCAACATTGTCGTAGTTGGTGAGCTAACTACGCTGGTAATGTATTTATAGGACAACAGCTATGCAATATTACAACACAGAAGCCGGTCGCTTAGAGGCGATGGCCGGTGAAATCATTGGTCATGCAATGGCCTCAGAAGTTCTTAACATAGCAGTTAAGAATATCGAAATGCCGAGAAACAAATCGGACAACATGATTGTTCGATCTTGGGTTCCTTACGGGGCTACTGCGGCAGACCCTAACAATTTCTTTGCTACACAAAGCCCTGGTACTGGCGGCAACGCTGCCGATACTTATGCGGCATCCCACATCACATCAGAAGGCGTGACTCCTGGAGCAGATACCATTGTTCCGCGCGATGTCACGATCCGACTGAATCAGTACGCCGCTCTCTACAGTCTGACTGATAAAGACTATGACCTGTACGAAGACGACGTTGCCGAAGCTATGAAAGAGCAGGTCGGCGAACGTATGGGCTTGGTTCGTGAAACCGTGATCTACGGCAAGATGAAAGGGGCTACTACCAAAACCTACGGTGGTTTGGCTGGAGCAACT
>JBAYGN010000031.1:0-4334 GCA_041666645.1 Minisyncoccota bacterium | reverse complement strand
CCTGGAACGATATAACCTTTCTTATCAAGACCTTTATCTTGTGTAGCAATAAACATTTCAAGATGAGGAAAATTCTTTTGTAGGTTAGCAATTCCTTCTGGGGAAGAAATAAGTCCCGCGAAAACAATGTTCTCTTCTTTTGCCCCTAATTCAATTAATTCTTTTACCGTAGCTACAGCACTACCACCAGTTGCAAGCATTGGGTCAATAACAATGACCTTGTCTTGTTTTTTAATTTTTGGAAGGTTGTGATAATACGCTTTTGGTTTTAAAGTTTTTTCATTTCTTTTTAATCCAATGAAGCCAACTTTTGCAGACTTGAACATTTGTAAAAATGGATTAAGTAATACAATACCAGAACGAAGTACTGGAACCAAAACAATATTAGTTACATCAGCTTTTTCTTTATTTAAATACTTCGCCACTTCTTTAGCTAACAAAACTGCTACTTTATCAGCTGCTTTTCTAAAGTCTTCTGTTTTTGATTTTCTGTTCCTAAGTGTGATGAGCAATTCTTTCATATATGATATACCTTAGTATATGCCATCAAATGATATTTTTAAAGACAGAAAAGAAGCAGGTCGTGAACTAGCGGAACTTTTACAAGAATTTAAAGATAGCAACTCCATCGTACTTGCTCTTCCGCGTGGCGGAGTAATTACAGGTAAAGAAGTAGCAAACGAGCTTAATCTTCCGCTTGATATCATCGTGACGCGTAAAATTGGCGCACCTAAAAACGCAGAATATTCAATAGGCGCAATTGATGTTGATGGCGACTGTACCATGAACGAAGACGAGCTATCTGGAATAGATATTAAATGCCTTGAGGAGGAAAAAGAAAAAGAATTTAAAGAGGCTAAGCGGAGGTGGGCGCTTTATCGTGGGACTCGTGGACCACTTGTACTTACCGACAAGATTGCAATCATTGTTGATGACGGTATAGCAACTGGAATGACCATAAGAGCCGCCGCAAATTATGCAAAGAAATTGAAAGCAAGTAAGATAATCGTCGCCTCACCTGTTGCCCCGCCTGAAGTCGTCAACCAACTAAAAGATAAAATGGATTTACATGTACTAAAAACACCGTCAGACTTCTTCGCCATCGGCGCGTTCTATGAAGACTTCCCACAAATAAACGATGAGGAAGTGATTGAGATATTAAAAAACAAATTAAAATCTTAGGTATCTTTTGCGCGGTTTTCTTTTTGTGGTAGAGTACGGACGTTGTAGACAATTGAATGCCGCTTTCAAATTAGTGCCATAAAGGGGGCGCAGATTTCAAAACAATGTAGGTCACTGTATTCTTCTGATATGTGTCTATTTCTAGACAACTGATGAAAATATAAACCCATTAACCATAAAATGGTAATGTACGAAGTTTAAGCGTAACCCCAGCGGTGGCACCAGTTGTCTACAACACCCGACCTATATTTAGGTCGTTTTTTTTATTTTGATACGAAAAGTGAGGAATTTGGTCACATTGTCTCATGTTTTATGAGTACATAAAACATGAGACTCCTCGACCCACATTCAAATCCCTACGAAAGGTAGGTAGGTGGCTTTCTAACAACCTTATTCGCTTCGTTCATTGCGGAGGGTGAGGGATTTGGTCACCTCGTCTCGTTTTATGATTACATAAAACAGTAGATTCCGCGACCCCTATTCAAATCCCCACGCAAGTGACGAAGGTCACTTGCTCACCCTCCGCTCAACAAAATTGTCCGCCTAATGACGGACTTATTTTGTACGAGCGGAGGGTGAGGGATTTGAACCCTCGAACAGGTTACCCCGTTGCTACCTTTCCAAGGTAGTGCACTAGACCACTATGCGAACCCTCCAAATAATAATCACGGGCACCCTTTTGGGTGTCCGTGATTATTATACATAATTACTCACTCTTATGCTCGCGGTGAGCAGGAGAAATTTTTGCGTAGTCACCTTTCTTTTCTACAAAGAAATAGATAACAGCCCCAACAAATGGAATACCAATTATAAACACAAGCCACCAGAACTTATCTTGTTTACCAGAATCAATTACCATCCACACAATAAAGGCGATGGAAAATATATACACGGCCGCAACGACAGTCATCATAAACAAACTAACTAAAACTTGAAGCGTAATCATAAAAATTTAATTAGACTATATTAATACCCACAGTGTAACCCATAAAATTAAAGAATCTTATTGCCTATCAACTTTTTTACTCGTTCAGATACAGGAGGGTGTGTCATAAACATTTTTGACACCCAAGAAATCTTTTCATGTGCACGTAACTCAGATTCATCATTTACACCAGACGGGTCTGAAATAAATAAATGCGCAATAGCATTATTTTGTACACGCATCGGTTGATGGAAGTTACTAATCTTTTGAAGAGCTGAGGCAAGACCCTCTGGATAACGTGTAATAAGTGCCCCTGTTGAATCCGCGAGAAATTCACGCTCACGAGAAATAGCGAGCTTAATAATTGTCGCAGCAATTGGAGCTAAAATAATGGCTAAAATTCCAATCACGAGCATTATTGGATTCTTGTTGTCATCATTGCGATCACCAAACATAGACGCGCGAATTGCGAAATCAGCAACAATAGAAATAAGTCCTGCAAATACAACAACTACTGTTTGAAGAAGCATATCTCTATTTCCAATATGAGAAAGTTCGTGTGCCAGCACACCTTCTAGTTCAGACTTTGTTAGAAGTGGAAGTATTCCAGTGGTAACAGCTACAACAGAATGTTTCTTATCTCGCCCTGTTGCAAAAGCATTAGGCGCTGGGTCATCAATTATATAAAGCGTTGGCATCGGAAGTCCTGCTGTGATACAAAGATTTTCCATTGTATTCCAAAAATCTGGGTATTGATCGCGGGACTCTATTTTTGTGGCATGCGCCATAGAAAGTACAATCGTATCAGAAAACCAATATGCTGAAATATTTAGCAAAATACTTATACCAACCGCGATATAAAGTAGGTTTGCATTTCCATAAACATAAGACAAAATAAACCCAAGCAAAATAATACCGAGCAAAAACCCAGTCATAAGAAACCATGTCTTTCTAATGTTTGATGATTGATGAGTATAGAGTGTTGCCATATGTAGTAGGTGGAGATTTGATAGTGGAGCATAGAGAGAAAAATAACTACTTTCTACATTCAACTTTCCAATCTCTAACTAGAACTTTACTTCCACTGGATTCTTTGCAGCTTGTTCATCTGCTTGTAGTTCAAAGAACTCTGACGCAGTGAATGAAAACATCTTTGCAAATACGTTTGTTGGGAATGTTTGAAGTTTTGTATTGTAATCCATAACATTGCCGTTGTAGAAACGGCGAGCAGACTGAATTTTATTTTCAGTATCTGAAAGCTCGTTTTGAAGTGCAATGAAGTTTTGATTTGATTTTAGGTCTGGATAACTTTCTGCAAGAGCAAAAAATCCTGTTAATGCTCCACGCATAGCAATATCTGCCTCTCCTATTTGTGTAGGTGTTTTTGCTTCCATCCCTTTACTACGTGCAGCTATAACTTTTTCAAGAGTAGAACTTTCAAAGTTTGTAGAACCTTTTACTGTGTTTATGAGATTAGGAATAAGATCATATCGACGCTTTAGTTGAACGTCAATATCTGCCCATGCTTCCTTCACACGCATACGCGCTGTTATGAGTCCATTATAAATACCAACAATAACTAAAACCAGTAATGCAATAATTCCAATTCCAATGTAAAGTGGTGACATAAATTTAAAAATAATACTTGCCAAAATTGCTATTTCGTGACATTCCTTAATTATCTTTGGCCAGTCATTCCATAGTACAAAATCCCCCAACAAAGTCAAGATGATGACCATAAACTTTGGTCCATTTTTGTAGTAAAAATGTGTTCAACAAAACTACTAACTTTTACGTTTTTCTGATATTATAAACAGACTATGTCACACAAACCAGAGTCATCACCACTATTTAATATCCGTCATTCATTGGCACATATACTATTGATGTCTATCAAACATCACTTCCCTCACGCTCTTCCAACAATTGGTCCTGTTACAGATACTGGATTTTATTACGATATAGATTTTGTTGATGGTGTAAAAATCGGGGTTGATGATTTGAAAAAAGTTGAAGATACAATGCGAGATATTATTAAACGACACTTGGATTTCAAAACTGAAAACCTATCAGCAGACCAAGCGCGTAGCTTGTTTGAAATTAACCCTTTCAAATTAGAAATAATTGAAGAAATAGCAAAGAAAGGTGAAGATATAACAATCTACCGTACTGGTGAAGATTTCTTTGACCTCTGTGAAGGGCCTCATGTAAAAAATACAAAAGAAAT
>JBAYGN010000030.1:0-4351 GCA_041666645.1 Minisyncoccota bacterium | reverse complement strand
CGACTGAACCGCCGGCGGCTGCATCTGTTTCGTCTTCATCAGTTAAACTGCCGCAGCCCGGATCTGCCGGATAATCTATTTTACCGTCGCTATCATCATCTAGAGCATTATTGCAAGCCGGCCTGGCGCTTTGCGGGCGCCAATCGGTTTTAACCTTAAAATCAGATGATGCGCAAGAAGTATTGGCGCAATTTAAGCTAATCCGGCTTGAATCATTTTCAATAACCGCATAGCCCATAAACTCGCCGGACGAATTTATTGAAACATCGGCAAAATCAATCCAACCCAAGTTTTCTCCCCAAGCGTAACCGGATAAATTACCCGCGCCATCGTTTAAAATTCCGCCGGTCAACGGGTTTAAATTAATCCAGCCGTAATTAGCGCTCCAAGCATAGCCGGTTATGGCGGAATCGGTAATTTGCACATTGCTATCAGACGCGCCAAAATTTATCCAGCCGATATTCTCGCCCCAAGCGTATTTGCCGGTGCTATCGATTACGCCATTAGTATTGCTTGCGCTAACAAATAATGGCATAGAAAAGATAAGCATTGCAACCAACAAAAAATTTTTTGGCATACAGTTATTTTTTAATCAAATTTAAATTATTCTATAGGTTCAATAATTTCAACCGTTGGTTCGCCGACTGGAGCTTCCGATTCAGATTCAGGCAGCGCGTCAGATGTCGAAGCTTCTTCCTCGGGCGCAACTTCAACCGCCGGTTCGCCGACTGGAGCTTCCGATTCAGATTCAGGCAGCGCGTCAGATGTCGAAGCTTCTTCCTCGGGCGCAACTTCAACCGCCGGTTCGCCGGCCGGTAAATCGCTTAATTCCTCGCTCGGCGCCGCTAAAACCGCCTCGGCCGAAACTGCTTCAACCGGCTGGTTTTCTTCAACTAAAATTATCCAATAATCAAACGAGGCGCTGGCCGCAACCGGTTGGTCCAAACAAACTGAGAATGATTTTCCCGAAATTTTATCGCAAATCCACCAACCAGAGCTATCAATATTATTCTGCCAGGTCACAAAAATTTTACTGCTGGTAGCTACTTTTTCGTTCATAATCGTAACTTTATCGGTGTTAGCTTCTATAGCCGAATTACCAATCAGATTAATACCGTCGGAATCAGTATCATCTACAATGATAACTTTAGCCTTTATTTCGTCAGCTTTAATTTTGTTAATAACTAAATAGCCAGCTTCATCCAGGGTATAATTCTGCATTGGGTTAAAATCTAAGCCATTTTCAACCTGCAGGCTATCGCCTGCCAAGCCGACGGTTAACTTTAATTGGTTAATTTCTCTGGCTATTTTTTGCGTTTCGTTGAGCAGAAAAATACTTAACATGGAATATTTTACCGATTCCGGCTGGCCTTGAGCGTTGTAATTAACTAACTGCGGCAGAACTTCCGCGGTTTCTTCGGCGATTAAACCGAAATCTCTTTGGCCGGCGGAAATAGTGTCGTCTGTCCAGGTGAATGATACCGGACGCAAATTATATATTAAATTAGAGTTGATTTCTAAATCCGCAATGTCTTGCTTGTAGCGGCGGGAAGAAGTAACCCTGAATATTTCATTATTAGCATCTATATTAATGGCAGTGGCGGCCGAGCCGGAAGAGAGATTAGCCATGGAAATGGCGCCGGCTTCATTAATAGTTATTGATTTTTCATATTTTAAAATTTGAGATTTGAGATTTAATATGTCATTTTGGGCATTAGCAAATGATCCGGCCAATTCCGCCAAATTGCCGGCCACGTTAGCAATGTTTGTTTCATTGTTAATTATTTTGCCGGACAAATCATCGCTGGCTACGGTTAATCTGGTGGCTAGGAGCAGCAGCTTCGGATCAACCGCGCTATTGATTTCATCTTCCAGATTCAAGCTATTAACGGCGTTGGCGATTAATATATTGACTTCATCTTCTATCTCCATAGCGGCAATCCTGTCAGTTACTTTTTCCTCAACTTCTTCAACGGTGATGCTCTTGTTTCTTCTGGAGATGAGAACCTTGATCGTGCCGGTAACAACCTCTCCATCGGAAATCAAACCCTCTAAAGCCACGCCGACTGTCGGATCGCCGGCATTGGCGCGCATCATATAGCCGGGGGTGCCGGAAGCCGAAGTTAATGAATCGCCCGGCCGGATAGCGCCGTTTTCAGTGGAAACTTTGGCCGGCACCTGGCCGAGCATGCCGATAACTACATAATTATCATTATTTTCTCTGCCGTATTCATTGTTGCCGACAATGGCCGGATTAGTGGAAACAATACCCATTAAATTGCCGTCGCTTGCTTGAGCGCATCGTTTAACCGCATTTTCTCTGATTATATCCACACAGACGGCTTCACCCGGCTCTAGATCAGTATCAACAGTATAGAAATATTCGGCGTAGTCGGCATAGTTTGTTTTGTAGCCGCTGACTGAATTAACATAACCGGCTGCTACGTCTAAAGCGTAGGCGGGAGAAGTCGTCCCGATACCGACATTGCCAGTGGAGGCTTGGGCGTAGAACATGGAGGTGGCGTTATTGAGGAAAACCGAGAGCTTGCCAAAGTCATAATTATTCACCACGGCCAAGTCGGCTTTACCGTCGCCGTTAAGGTCGCCGCTAGTGACGAAGAATGGATTGGTGCCAGTGGTGTAGTCAACCTTGGCGGCAAAAGTGCCGTCGCCGTTGTTGAGGAAAACCGAGACGGAGTTAGAGTTACCATTCGCCGTGGCAAGATCTGTCTTGCCATCTCCATTTAAATCTCCTAAGACTACGGAATTAACACCATTAGTATTTAAGAAATCAGATCCGGAAACAAATGTTCCGTCACCATTATTCAAGAAAGTTGTTACCATATTCCACCCAGTTCTGGCAATTGCCAAATCCACCTTATTGTCACCATCCAAATCACCAATAGCTATGCCATAAGCATTTGACCCAACAGAATAATCAACTTTTGCAGCAAAAGTGCCGTCACCATTATTTATAAATATGGAAAAATTATTGGAGTATTCATTTGTTACTGCAAGATCATTTTTACCATCTCCGTTCAAGTCGCTCATAGCTACCGCGTAAGGAGAAGAACCGGCTGTATAATCAACTTTAGCAGCAAATGTTCCATCACCGTTATTAAAAAAAACTGAGACGGAGTTAGAGCTATTCGCCACGGCCAAGTCGGCTTTACCATCGCCGTTGAGGTCTCCGATAGCGACGGATCTTGGACTAGTACCGGTGGTGTAGTCAACTTTGGCGGCAAAAGTGCCGTCGCCGTTGTTGAGGAGAACCGAGACGGAGTTAGAGCTAGCATTCGCCACGGCCAAGTCAGCTTTACCGTCGCCGTTGAAGTCTCCGATAGCGACGGATTTTGGATAACCACTGGTGGTGTAGTCAACCTTGGCGGCAAAGGTGCCGCCTTTGGTCAGATTCATTTCGCCGGCTTGGATAGAGCCAATATTGACCAGATTGCCATCATGGGTGATTCTAAGAGCTGAAGTGATTGAGTCAGAACCGCCGGTGCTGATACCGCCGGAAAAATTAGTATAGCTTTCATAACCGGCAAAGCCCTGAATAGCTGTCAGAGGGTAGCTCACACCGCCAACCGCTGATCCGTTTACAAGCACGGCTGTTGCGTTGATAGTTCCGTTGACATTAAGCTTGTAAGCTCCTGGATCCGTCGTCCCGATGCCGACGTTGCCGTCATCTTTTATAAACATCGCATTAGTTTGAGAACCGATGACAGCAGCCCCAACAGAAAATTGAATCCCGCCGTACCCTCCAAGATTTAGAACATTACCCCCTGTTAACACATTTGTTCCACCGCGCCATAACCCCACATTTATAGTCGTACCTGCATATTCACCCAAACTTATCGTACCTAAGTCATTTGCAGTCGCAGCTCTAAGGACTCCGTTTACCTGCAAAGCGGCTAAAGGCGCCGTCGTCCCGATGCCGACGTTGCCGTCTGCTTTAATTACGAAGGGACTTGTATCCGCTAAAACATCATCTACTCGGAAAGCATCGCCAGCTCCAGTTTGAAGAATATGCGTTAGTGCCGTTGGCGCCGTCGTCCCGATGCCGACGTTGCCGGTGGTATTTAATATAGTCAACGCCGTTTTATAAGGAGGCCCTCCACCATAGACATCTATATTCAAGTTATGCGATGTATCTTGTCTAAAAGCATTGTACGAGTTAGGCGTCCGCATGAATGCCCCGCTATAAATTGTATTACTCTCAGACCCATAAGCCGCAATAACTCCGTTCACCTGCAATTTGCCAACCGTCGGATTCGTCGTCCCGATGCCGACGTTGCCGCCGTTTGCTTGTAACAATAAATTATAATAAACAACGGAATCATTTCGAGCT
>JBAYGN010000029.1:0-4620 GCA_041666645.1 Minisyncoccota bacterium | reverse complement strand
AGCGGGGCAATTTCTGAATGGAACGAATAATTATTGAAATCTTTTACCACTCCTACAATGGGAGCGTTCACGCCACCGCCATTGGCAGAGATCATTTTACCGATTACCTCTTCCGGAGATTTGAGATTTAATTTTTTGACAAAAGTTTCATTTACCAGCACTTCACGGGTAGTGTCGGAAGGAAAGAAGTTCCTGCCGGCCACCAGTTTTACACCAAATGTATTCAGGTATTCAGCATCTGCGGTTTTCATGTTCAGACTCCAGTGTTCCTCTTCCGGGCGGTTGGCAAACTTTATCCCGGTACTGTTATTTGAATTGGAGGCCGGTGCCTGGAAACACATAGATATTTTATCAACTCCGGCAACACCCGCTAAACGTGTACGCAGGGTCTGTATTTTTACAGCATCGTTAACGGGCACTGGTAACATAATTAATGCATCCTTGTTAAAACCCATATCCGTATTCTTTGTGTAATTAACCTGGCTGGCAATTACAATTGTACCAATAATCAGCATCTGTGAAATGGCAAACTGCGTAACCACCAGGATCCTTCGTAAAGAAAAATCACCGATATTTTTTTGTGAAAGTTTGCTTTTCAGTGCCAGCACGGGCTGAAACCTGGCCAGTACCAGGCCCGGATATGAACCCGATAAAAAAATCACAATAACTCCCATTACCAACAGGTAAAACCACAAAGCCATATTGCTGGTCAGGTGAAGACTCATTTCTGTCTCAAACAAACTGTTTACCAAGGGCAGGGTAAGAGCGGCTAATCCCAATGCAATTACCAATGCGAAACCGGTGATCAATGCCGTTTCTGCAATGAATTGCCAGAACAACTGTGCGGGTGTACTGCCCAGCACTTTGCGGATCCCCACTTCTTTCGACCGGTTCAGTGCCTGGGCTGTAGCCAGGTTAATAAAGTTAACACAGGCCGTGATGATCAGGAACATTCCAATCAGTGAAAAAGCCCATAAATATTTTTTATTTACACGCCCGTTGAAGTCGGGGTTAAAATGTATATCAGATAAAGCCTGTAAACGGAAATGCCATACCGATTTATCCCTTCCCTCGTAATTCTTCTTTACCAATTGCGCCAACGCATTATTCACGTTTGCAGCAGTGGCACTTGTTTTTAGTAAAACATAGGCATGTGCGCCGCTGTAAACACCGCCCCAGTTACTGTCGGTAGCCAACCACTTGCTCTGGTCGCGCAGGTTCTGGTACGAGAGGTAAATCTCCTGCTGGTTGTCTGTATTGGCAGGAATATCTTTCAGAATACCGGTGATCAGGAAGTCTGTTTTGTTGTTCACCCGTATGGTCTTGCCCATCGGATCATCATCTCCAAAATATTTCCGGGCCAGTTTTTGTGTGATGGCGGCCGAATTGGGATTGGCAAGAAAATTCTGACTGTTGCCTTTTACCAGCGGATAATCGAAAATGTCAAAAAATTCCTGCTCTGCATATGCGATACCTTCTTCTTCTTCGAATTTTTTAGTATCAGAGCCGCCTTTCATCGCGATCAAAGCATCGTTGTAACTGATTACACGGGCTGTTTTTTCGGCAAAAGTGTATTCGGTGCGGAAAGCTTTTGCCAATGGACTTGGAACGGCCTCGGAATAACCTTTTTCCTCATCATGCCATTCTGTTACCAGGCGATAGATGCGTTCCTTGTTCTTGTGAAATGTATCAAAGCTCAGGTGGTAACTAACCAGGGTGAAAATCAGGATACTGCAGGCGATACCCAGGGAGAGGCCGAGAATATTGATAAAAGCGTAAGACTTGTTCCTTCTCAGGTTGCGCCATCCGATCTTGAAATAATTACGTATCATCTTGTTGGTTTAGGGTATAGGAAATGTTGACTTGCGTTTTCTCTTTATTTGCTTCTTACTGCTTTAACAGGATTTGTCAGTACAGCTTTGGCTGCCGCCGCAAGCGGGAACATCATGTCCGGACCGGTGTTGATCTCGCCGTTGAAATTCCTGTTTGCCATTACATGGTAAGTGGTATTGTATTGTTCATTGTGTTTATCCCATGATTTTTCTGCGTATACCCATAACAGGATACACATTGTGGCTGCCGTGCCAATGGCAAGTCCGGAAAGGTTAATAATCGAAAATGATCTGTTCCTTAACAGGTTCCGCCATGCTAGGGTCAAATGGTTTTTTAGCATTTGTTTGTTTTAATGAGTGAAAGCATCGTTCATTTTTTCATGTGTACATTCATTCACTATACTGTTACTGCTTATTCTGTTCTCAGGCTTTTTACAGGGTTGGCACTGGCTGCCCTGATGGCGTGATAACTTACGGTTACCAATGCAATCAGGATACTGATACCCGCTGCAAAAGCGAAGATCCACCACTCAATGTTTACCCGGTAAGGGTAATTCTGTAACCAGTTATGCATGAACCACCACGCTACCGGTGAGGCAAGTACAAAGGAAATGATCACCAGCCCGATAAAGTCTTTTGATAACAACGCGGCAATTCCTGTTACAGAGGCACCCAATACTTTTCTTACTCCTATCTCTTTGATCCTGCTCTCTGCCATATAAGCTGCAAGGCCAAACAAACCCAGGCAGGAAATAAAAATGGTTAATCCCGCAAACAGGCCGGCCAGGGTACCGGTGCGTTGCTCTGCTTTGAATTTGGCAGCATAATCTTCATCAATGAATTTGTATTCAAAAGGATATTCCGGATTGTATTTCTTGAAGATGGATTCTGCTTTTTTCAGGTTATCTGCAGTATTGTTTTTGCTGTTGAGTTTAATATGCATCACATTAAACCATCCTTTTGCACCTTCGATAATCATGGGTTTGGTAGGGTGGTAGGGCGACTGCAGGATAAAATCTTTCACCACACCCACTACATGCCACTCGCGGCCATTGTCTTTTACAATCTGCCCAATGGGTTCTTTGAAGCCCATTGCTTTTACGGAAGACTCATTTAAGATCATCGCGGTAGAATCTGTGAGGTATTGCTTCAGGTCAAAATCGCGCCCTTTTACAAACTGGAGGCCTACGGTAACTCCCAGGTCCTGTTCTGCAGAAAAGCGGTCAAAGTCGGTTTTGTCATCCGGTGCTTTACCTGCCCATTCAATTCCCCAGGTATCACTCCATCCCTGTGTAATAGGGGCACTGGTTTTGGCAACCGAAGTGGCGGCACCTGAACTGATGAGTTCATTTTTTACCAACGGAAAATTCTTTTCCAGGTCGCCGGTAAGAAAATGGAAGATCAGGTTGTTTTTATCATAACCAAGATCCCTGTTACGGGCATGTTGAATCTGTTCTTTTACAATAGCTGTACAAATGATGAGTATAATGGCAAACGTAAATTGCAATACCACCAATACTTTGCGGGGTGTTACTACTTTATCTGACTTGAGGAAAGTGCCTTTTAAAACTTTTACCGGTTTAAAAGCGGATAAATAAAAGGCAGGATAACTTCCGGCAATGATACCGGTAAAAAGTACAAAACCCAGGAAGATCAACCAGAGGTTCACATTGCCGTAGTTGATAGATAATTTTTTATCAGTGAGCAGTCCAAATGCCGGCAAACACAGTTGCACGATCAGTAAGGCAACCAGCCCCGCAATCAATGAGATCAGGATTGATTCTCCCAGAAACTGGGCTATCAGTGAACCTTTGTTGGCACCTACCACTTTCCGGATTCCCACTTCTTTGGCTCTTTTCTCGCTCCTGGCTGTACTCAGGTTCATGAAATTGATACAGGCGATCAGCAGGATAAATGCCGCGATCACACCAAACATCTTTACAAAATCAATCAACCCTCCGTCTTCCTTGCCATTGGTGAAACTGGAATAGAGCCGCCAGCGGCTGATGGGATAAAGGAACATTTCATTGGTAAGTTCTGACTTGTCGTATCGGCGTTTAAGCGTTTTCAGTTTAGGCGCAATAGAAGCCAGTGTGCTATTCTCTTTCAGCAACACATAGTTACGTGTAGAATTGTTGCCCCAGTTGGCATCGTCTTCGCCCAGTTTTCTCAGGTAAGCCCAGGGCAGGAGGTATTCGAATTTGAAACGGGTATTATTGGGGAGGTCTTTTATAATACCGGTAACGGTAAAATTGTCTTTATTGTCTATACGCACCACTTTGCCCATGGGCTCCTCGTTACCGAAAAAACTTTTGGCCAGTTTCTCGGTCAAAACAATGGAATACATGTCTTTCAATACCGTATTCGGATCTCCTTTCAGCAGGGGAAAACTGAACACATTCAGGAAATTGGAGTCAACAATATTGCCGGTAACGGTCATTCTCTTATCGCCGATAGAAAATAAATAACTGCTTTGCCAGTTTACCCTTGTGGCCATTTCCACTTCGGGAAAATCGCGCTCTGCTGTACGCGCAAAAATCTTGGGTGTGGTATTCCAGCACTGCAGTTTGCCACTGAATGTGTCTTTATTCCAGGCTTCATATATCCGGTCTTTCTTTGCATGAAACTGGTCGTAACTCATTTCATGATTGATCCACAACAGAATCAGTATGGCACTGGCCATACCCACAGAAAGTCCCAGTATATTGATAAAAGAAAATCCTTTGTTCTTTAAAAGATTCCTGACGGCAATTTTCAGATAGTTCCTGAGCATGGTATTGGTTGGTGT
>JBAYGN010000028.1:0-4760 GCA_041666645.1 Minisyncoccota bacterium | reverse complement strand
TTACCGCAGTAGCATTCGTAGTCCTTTTCCGGACCGAAGATTTTCTCGTCAAAAAGCCCGTGCTTCTCGGAACGTTGAGTACGATAATTAATAGTCTCCGGTTTTGTGACTTCTCCGCTACTCCATTCGAGTATGCGCTCCGGTGACGCGAGAGTCAGACGCAGTCCGTTCCAGAGGTCTTTTGAAGGAAACTTGCGAGGAATGAATGCCATAGGGGAAAATTTAAATGTTTAAAAGTTTAAAGAAGATTTAAATAGTTAAATATTTAAATATCTTGTGGTTGAGTAGGCAAATTCAATGGTTCAACATCAAGCGCCAGTCCTCGGATTTGATTCGTGAGAACCCCGAAAGATGCCGGTGTTCCAGAATGACTAATCGGTTCATTCTTCACGATGGCATCAAAGGCCGCGGAACGACCTTGAATATCGTCTGACTTAATTGTGAGCATTTCGCGGAGCGTATATGCGGCACCATAGCCAAGAAGTGCCCAGACTTCCATTTCTCCGAATCGTTGTCCGCCATTCTGCGCCTTACCGCCCAACGGCTGTTGTGTGATAAGCGAATATGGGCCAATGGAACGCATGTGTATCTTGTCCTCAACCATGTGGTGAAGCTTGAGAATATACATATATCCGACCGAGATTTTCTGTGCGAACGCCTCGCCGGAGCGTCCGTCATAGAGTTGCATCTTGCCACTTTTATCAAAACCGGCCTTAACCAGTTCGCCACGAATTTCATCGGCGGACGCTCCGGCGAATGGAGGAACAACGGCCTGATATCCGAGAGTATGCGCTGCGAGTCCGAGATGCATCTCGAGAATTTGTCCGAGATTCATACGCGAAGGAACGCCAAGCGGAGTTAGAATCAGGTCAACCGGATTGCCGTCTTTGTCATACGGCATATCCTCGACCGGTAATATTCGGCTAATAACGCCCTTGTTGCCGTGACGTCCCGCTAATTTGTCACCGACACTGACATTTCTCACCTGAGCAACCGTAACGACAATTTTCTTTATAATTCCAGTTTCAAGCTGGTCACCGTGTTCTCTTGAAAAAACGCGCACGCCAATAACTCGTCCTTGTTTCCCTCCTTCCATACGCAGAGAAGTATCTTTAACATCCTTCGCTTTATCACCGAAAATACTCCGCAGGAGTCGCTCTTCAGGAGTAAGTTGTGTCTCTCCTTTTGGCGTCACCTTACCAACAAGAATGTCACCCGACCGCACTTCTGCGCCGATGCGTATAACTCCCTCTTCATCAAGATTTTTCAATCTGAGTTCACCAACATTTGGGATGTCGTGAGTTGTCGTCTCGGGACCAAGTTTCGTATCGCGCACGACACAATCAAAATCTTCGATGTGCACTGTCGTAAACCGAGCGGTTTCAACAAGGCGCTCGGAAATTATAATGGCGTCCTCATAGTTGGCGCCGTTCCAGCTCATGAATGCAACACGCATATTTTGACCAAGAGCGAGCTGTCCTTGGTCGGTTGAAGAATTGTCGGCGAGTACATCGCCCTTCTTAACAATATCGCTCTGTCGCACAGAAGGGCGCTGCATAAACGCTGAATTTTGGTTGGTTCGTGTAAGTCCTTGTAAAATGTATTCTTTAGATTTCCCTTCTTTATTTTTCACGATAATTTTTCGTGCATCTACATATGTTACGTCACCTGCTTCGTCAGCCAATACAAGACGTCCTGTGCTTTGGGCGGCATGTGCCTCTATTCCTGTTGCGACTAGCGGTGCTTCGGGAAGAAGAATCGGTGTTGCCTGTTTCTGCATGTTAGAACCCATCAATGCGCGGTTCGCGTCATCGTGGTTAACAAACGGAATCATACAAGTCGCGATAGAAAACATCTGATATGGAGAAGCGTCCATAAGAGTGACGACATTTCTCTGCACGATAATAGGTTCGCCCTTATGTCGTGCTTCAACGAGTTCCGAAACGATACGATTGTTTTCGTCGAGTTTTGTCGCTCCGTGCACTATCATTTCTAACTCTTCATCAAGAGCATTCAGATAAACAATTTCTTTCGTCACTTCACCATTCTTCACGCGTGCATACGGTGTTTCAATAACGCCGAAATCATTCGTGCGAGCATGTGTCGCGAGTCGAAGAATCAGACCTATGTTTTGACCTTCAGGTGTGTGAATCGGACAAAGGCGTCCATAATGCGACGGGTGCACGTCGCGCACTTCAAAGCCAGCCCGTTCACGAGTTAGTCCGCCGGGACCGAGAGCAGAAACCGTTCGCATGTTTTCAAGTTCAGCGAGAATATTCTGCTGGTCCATGAATTGAGAGAGTTGGTTGGCAGTAAAGAATTCGTGCACAGATGCATGAAATGGACGAGGATTGATGAGAGCCGCCGGAAGAGTGGTCTCGGTCGGCATCGTACTCATACGGTCTTGGATATTTCTCTTCATTCGGCTCATACCGACGCGCATGCGCGACTGCAGAAGTTCGCCGACGAAACGCACGCGACGGAATCCTAAGTGGTCGATGTCATCCGGACGCGCGGCAGGGTCTGCATTCAGCTTCGTGATTTCAGAAATAATATGAACGAAATCAGCGAGTGAAAGAATCCTCTTCTCCAATGCTTTTTCAGTGAGAGAAAGCCCGAAACGAGCATTCAGACGGTGGCGACCGACTTTCCCTAGGTCATAGCGTTCGGCAGAGAAAAGTGCTTGCACGAAGTTCTTCGCGTTTTCCGGCGTCGCGAGATCTCCGTCGCGCATTCGGCGATGAATTTCGATGTATGCCTCTTCAATTGATTTCGCCTCATCGTGAACCAGAGTCGCCTTAATCGCAGCCAGAGCTAACGGGTCGTTTGCGAAATGCTTCGCGGTGGCTTCGCCCAGGCCGCCACCGAATACTGTTAGAAGTTGCGTAACTGGAAACTTGCGCTTTCGGTCAATCTTAACGAATATAGCGCCGTCCGCTTCGGAAGCGAATTCTATCCAAACACCACGGAGTGGAATAATTTTCGCGCCGAAAAATGGCTTGCCTCGTAGTAATTCCGATACGAAAAATGCACCGAATGAACGCGCGAGTTGCGGCACAATAACGCGCTCGACGCCGGAAACGATAAATGAGCCATGTGGAGTCATGATTGGCATATCTGCAAGGAACATTTCCTGTGACTTCTCAGAACCGAGCGTTTTGTTTACAAGCTTAACCGTCGCTTTTATCGGTGCTTCGTAAGTTCGAATATTCTCGCGCGCAAAATCCTCATTATATTTCGGTTCTCCTATTTCAAAACTTTCAAACTGGAGCTCAAATTTTTTGCCAGAATAATCGGTAATTGGAGAAAATTCTTTAAAGAGCTCAGTTAGACCGTCCTTCAAAAGCCAATCAAATGATGACCGTTGATGGCCGACAAGATCCGGGAATGGCACTCGTGGCGCTTGATATGCACCGAAAGTCTTTTGGACGATATTTTTTCGCATGAAGAGTGACGTGAGGTTAATAAGCACTTTCCCTATAAAATATGAAAACACGTACGCACGAACACAAACCGGCTTTCCGCTTGTGCGTTTATTCAGAATCCTAGTATGAATCTCTATGCCACCCTCCGTTACTCATTCGTATCTAGAGTTTCAATGTATCAGACCCCCTCTTTTCGCGCAAGGGATGGTGGTGTGGACAGCAAAAACCGCAAGGCGACGCCTCGCGGTATTTAGTGTGGTGTAATTTGTAAAACAGAACCGCCTCTCACGGTTCTGTTTACAGTTCCATTGAAAGGCGATTTACTCATCTATTCCTTCCTGAAAGTAGTGATTGTCTTTGATGGCAATCGCGACTGCCATTAGGGCAAAACCGATACCTCGAAGTGCTTCTATTTCCTTACCGGTACTTTTCAAAGCTTCCTCTGCTTTCAACATTAAATCTTGAACCTGTTTGCTCGTGTCTATATCTCCTTTCTTACTCCTAGGTTTAGGGAACTTTTCTGATTCGAAAATTACTTCTTTAATCGCCATTTGTCAATGTTGGCATGATGGCCGGTTTGGAGAACTTTTGGAACTTTATAATTTTTACCTTTAAACAAAATCGTTTCGGGGCGAGTGTAAACGGTCGATGAGGCGATGCGACGCTCCTCAACTGACGCGTCTTTACCGAGCACACCGGGTATGCGACGTGTAATTGCATCAACTATTGCAAGCGCCGGCACTTCCCCGCCTGTGTAAACCGCTTCGCCGACGGCAAATTCTTTTACTGTCGCCAGAGTTTTTAAAATCTTCTTCGCGCGTTCATCAATGCCCTCGTACCTGCCACAAACTAGCACGATTTCAGTGTATTTCTTTATAAGTGCGTCGGCATCTTTGTTGGTAAATTGTTTGGCGCTCGGACTGAACCAGATGATGATCGCCTTCGCTCCGCAAGGAGACACCTCGCGACGAGGAGTCACCTTACGGAGCGCTTTCTGAACAGCCTTAATTACAGGTAACGCAGACATCACCATTCCCGGACCTCCGCCGTATGGACGTTCGTCAACCTTCCCCCATTTATTTTCCACAAAATCGCGCGGGTTCTGATACTTCACGAAAATCTTTTTCTCTTTCCGCGCACGGCCAACAATCGACACATTTAAATATGCGTCGCATGCGTCTTGAAACAGTGTAACGAGATGGAATTTCACTTTTATAATTCATCAATCACTTGGTCGACAGTTTTAATCTCCTGGATAGGAATGTCGCGCTTGCCTCCAATTGGCTCATTAATCTTCAAATTTACACGGGCATTCCACTTCATTCCTATAACTCG
>JBAYGN010000027.1:0-5071 GCA_041666645.1 Minisyncoccota bacterium | reverse complement strand
GTGGACAGGTGATGCATGGCCGTCGTCAGTTCGTGGTTTGAACTGTTCCCTTCAGTGGGGTAACGAACGCAACCCTTATCGTGTGTTACAAGTGTCACACGAGACTGCCCCGTAATTTGGGCATAAGATTATACATTCTAGAGTATAGAATGTAGATTATAGATATCGTGTATAGCAATATACATATCGTCTATAATCTACATTCTGTACTCTCGTATACTTATTAAAGTATAGAATGTAGAATATAGATTTTTTATATAGCAATATATATTTAATTTGTATTCTACATTCTATACTTTAGTAAAATAGTTTTATGAGTAAATTACGGGGAGGAAGGAGAGGATGACGCCAGGTCAGCATGTCCCTTTGACATCCTGGGCTACACACATAATACAATCGCATAGACAACGGGTCGCGACGGGGTAACCCTGAGCCAATCCTTCAAACTATGCGCCAGTTCAGATTGTGGTCTGCAACTCGACCACATGAAGCCGGAATTGCTAGTAATCGCGGGTCAGCGAAACCGCGGTGAATACGTTCTCAGGTCTTGTACTCACTGCCCGTCAACTCAAGGAAGCCGGGGGCACCCAAAAGCTTAGCTTGTCTAGGACTAAGGTGAATTCGGTGACAGGGAGTAAGTCGTAACAAGGCACGGCTAGCGGAAGCTGGTCGTGGATTAATTCAATGTGAAATTGTTCTACATACGTTTTAGTACGGTGTACGAATCTTGTCGATTATTTAAGTTTTAGATAAGGACTTAACTGGTGATCCTTTAACATCAGTTCGTGTTGCAACGTAACGCAACAAAAGCCTCGCAAGAGCTAGAGTGTGACAAAAGAAAGATATAAAACAACACAATGTTTATGTAATAAATAATAAAACACCCAATTTGGGTGATTTTTTTGTTTTGTATTTTTTTCATATTTAAATATAAAATGAATAAAGCCGAATCGCTACGCGATTCGGCTTTTATGCTTACTCACTCATTTTTATTTACAACTCATTGCACTTCGTTGTATCGCTTTGATTTTTTTTACTAGCTTTGGCGAGTTTTTCGAGGGTGCTTTTTTGTTTATTTAGCAAATTGAAACGTTGAGGTTTGCCATCATTTTGCGAGAAAAATATTTCCACCTGATGTTTTGCTTTAACGAAACGTTTTGCAAATGAATGCTCTGGAACTTCATATAGATGGCGATATTCACCATCCGCACAAAGCAGGTGAGAGAAGTCAGGATTGAATCCTTTGACCGCGCTCAGCGCCAAGGATAAAGCTTCATTACTTGCCTCATCTTTGCAAAATACAAACCACTTATTTCTAGCTTTCTTAGACATCTCCTTCTCCTTATGAACAAAACTATACAAATACTACCTGAATAGCTAATTTTGTCAATTAAAATAAGGGGTTTTGGCTAGTATTGACTTTTATGTAAAAATATGCTATGATATGTTAAGATAAACTTTGAAAGGGTTTAAATATGAGTAAGTTCTCTAAAATAATTGCTGTCATTGTTATCACTCCGATAGCGGTGGCTGCTATAGCTACTTCCTTTGTTTCCGTGATGCCACAGTATGAAGTTGGGAAATCTCACATCACCGGCAAGTGTAAATGGGTTGAAAAGGAAGGCAAACGTGTCTACAATGGTTGCAAGCAAGTGGAAAATGGCACCATTGAACGCTACACCAATACTTGGGTTTATTAACCCAAGTATCAACAAGTCGGCATATGCTTTAAGCTATGCCGACTTTTCTTATGCTTAATTTTGTGGTAGTATAACCATTACTTGTAAAAGCAAAAGCGCGAATAGCTCAGCTGGTAGAGCACTCGACTGATACTCGAGCGGTCCCAAGTTCGAATCTTGGTTCGCGCACAAATATTTAAAAGCCGTATCCTAGGATACGGCTTTTAAATATTTGTGCGCGAACAGAAACGCACCTACATATCTTTTTTAAATATTTGTCATAGAACCCTGATTCACATTAAGCATAAATAAGCGCCACATTGTGTTACACTTTTTATATGAATAATGATTTAGTGTCATTGCTCCCTACATTTAAACCTTGGTCAATTACTGTCCAAGAAGTAAAGGAAAAACTATCTTCATCGGTGGATGGTATTACAGAAGATGAGGCTCAAAAAAGACTTCAAGTCTTTGGATTGAATATTTTTAAAAGTAAGGAGCCATTAAATGTTGGTGCTGTTTTTTTAAAACAATTTAAAAGTCCTCTGATATTTCTACTTTTGGGGGCATCTTTCTTAACATTCTTGCTCGGCAAATATGTTGATACTATAGTTATTTTACTCGCGGTATTTATAAATGTAGGTCTTGGGTTTAATAGAGAGTATCATGCTGAAAGTACACTAGAAAAACTAACTACTTATATTAAAGATATTGTTAGAGTTGTTCGTAATGGGAAAGAGATGGAAATTGATGCCACACTTCTCGTTCCAGGAGATATAATAAAGCTTTCATACGGTAAACGTGTTCCAGCAGACGCTCGCTTTATTTTTACCAACAATTTACGCATAGATGAAGCTATTCTTACAGGTGAATCAATTCCTGTTGAAAAAAAAGTTGAGTCTGTTTCCGTCACTAGTTTAGTTATAGAAAGATCAAATATAGCTCATGCCGGCACTCTTGTTGTCGAAGGTTATGCGACGGCTGTTGTATACGCAACTGGTGATAATACAGAAATAGGAAAGATTGCTAACATTGTTTCAAAAACAGGGCACGCCGAGACACCAATACAAAAAGGGACAAGGAAACTCGCGTGGTTAATTTTTTTCGTAGCTATTATTATAGTAACGGGAATATTTATTCTTGGTGTATCAAGAGGGGAAGGTATTTTGGAGATGTTTATTCTTTCTGTTGCTGTTGCCGTCGGAGCTGTCCCTGAAGCCCTCCCAATAGCTCTTACTGTTATTCTTGCTATTGGAGCAGAACGTATTGCCTCTAAAAAAGCTATTGTTAGAAAATTATCTGCAGCTGAAACGCTAGGTTCTACAACTCTTATAATGACAGATAAAACAGGCACACTTACTCGTGCTGACATGCAATTAGTCGGAATTTACCCGCAAGATACAATACTTACAAAAAAAGACATCAGCGAATCAAAGCATTTTTCTGAAGAACAAAAAAAGCTTCTTTACTCTGCAATTTACAACGTTGATGTTATTGTCGAAAATCAAGAGGATAAACCCAATTCTTGGGTATTCCGTGGAAGACCTTTTGAGGTTAACATTGCAAAAGCGGGGGTTATGCACAATGTTGGTTTAGATATTATTTCTAAATCAAGAGAAAAATTTGAACTTATTCCATTTAATTCAACGCATAAATTTTCAGTTTCTGAAACCGAAACGCATTATATTGTTATGGGGGCGCCCGATGTGTTAATTAAGCGGTCTAATATGACAAAGGATGATTATATAACAACAGAAGCATGGATAGAACGAGTCAGCGGAGAAGGTAATAGATTAATTGGTGTTGCATATCTTGATAAAAATAAAAAACGCGCTAAGTTCGGTATAGATGATGTGAACAATATTAATTTTATGGGCATACTTGCCTTTCATGACCCAATTCGAGAAGAGGTTAAGGAGGCTGTAGAATCTATCGAAGATTATGGAATCAAAATAGTTATGGTTACTGGAGATTTAATGGGTACAGCCATCTCGGTTGCTAGAAGTCTTGGTTGGGATATAAAAGACAAAAATGTTTTAAATGGTAACGAACTCAATAAATTATCGGATGAAGAGCTTGTTTCTATAATTCCTCATATAAAAATATTTGCACGTGTTACTTCAGAAGATAAGCTACGCATAGGTAATTTATATCGTTCTCTCGGAGAAGTAGTTGCGATGACTGGGGACGGAGTTAATGACGCACCAGCACTTAAGGCGATGGATATTGGCATTTCTCTTGGCTCTGGTAGCGATGTAGCAAAAAGTGCTGCAGATATGGTTTTATTAAATGATAATTTCCAAACAATTAGTAGGGCTGTTGTTGAGGGAAGAAAAATATTAATCAATATACGAAAAACTTTTGTATATTTAATGTCTAACTCCTTTGATGAAGTTTTTGTTATAGGTGCAAGCCTACTGATTGGGTTGCCTATGCCATTGTCAGCTCTCCAGATTATATGGGTTAACCTTTTCACTGGAAGTTTGCCAGCCCTTGCTTTTGCTTTTGATGAGGATTTAGAAAAAAGAAAAACAAAAAGACCAAGCTTACCAAAATCTATTTTTACCAATGAGGTAAAGATTATGACATTTGGCATAGGCTTATTAAGTTCACTTTTATTATTTTTTGTTTATTATGGATTAGTTTTATTTGGAATTGAAATAGAACTCGCTAAATCCATATTCTTTGTTTGTTTTTCTTCATATATTTTGGTGGTTGCATATTCATTCAGAAGTTTACGCAGTTCTATTTTTTCTTATCCATTATTTTCTAACACAAAACTTAATGTGAGTGTTCTAATCGCAACAGTCTTGATTATAGTTAGTGTAACGGTTCCAGTATTCCAGAACATTTTTTCATTAACTTACATACCACTTGTTTGGTTATGGTTTATTGCAGGATGGCTTGTAATTAATGTTTTTTTGGTAGAAATTGCAAAATATTTCTTTCGGAATGGATGGTTTCTAAAGTGGACTAATTTAGATTAAGTAGTAATTTTGCTATTATTAGCAGATGGAAATTAAAAAAGTCTTACTTAAAGATTTTACATCACTACGTATCGGGGGTAATGCAGATATGGTGGTTGTTACAAACGAGGATGAGCTTGTTGATGTTGTTACATATGCAAAGTCAAAATATAATCATTTATATGTATTAGGCGAAGGTACAAATACAGTATTTGCTAATAATTTAGAAAATTTTTTAATTCTAAAAATAGATATAAAAAATATTTCTGTAAAAGAGATAGAAAATGATGTATTTATAATGGCAGGGGCAGGCGAGTTGTGGGATGACGTAGTTAAGTTTTCTGTAGAGAAAAATCTGTGGGGTTTAGAAAACCTTTCCCATGTTCCAGGAACAGTTGGTGCGGCGCCAGTCCAAAACATTGGGGC
>JBAYGN010000026.1:0-5552 GCA_041666645.1 Minisyncoccota bacterium | reverse complement strand
TAAACACAATGTAAATCTTTAAATTTGGCTGTCAAGTCCTCGTATTTTTTTAATTTGGCGCCTATTTATTTGGATTAATTATTACGATTTCTTTTCCAACAGACTTTGCATAGTCGATACAATTGCCTGTGCCACTAATAGATCCATCATAAATACCAATTAAAAGATCACATTGATCTACCATCCATATGTTTCTTGCTTGCATTTTCTCTGAAGAAAAACCGGGCTTGCTAACAAATACAACATCATATGCTTTAGATAATAATTTATGATAGATAGCTTGCGAAGATTCTGGCCATTTCTTTTCCTGACCTTTAAAAGGTATAGCTGCAATAAAGGGAATCTTTAGTTTTATAGCAATATTTACTGCCCACTGGTCAACGCCCAGAGCCATACCAGATATAACCTTTTCTGGTTTAAACTCTCTTAATAGTTTATCAATTTGTTGACAAACGTGAATATAGGTTGGATTTGGCAGATTATATCCGCCTAATTTATTAGGGCGATGACCAGCGAATGCTATAATCATAAATTACTTAGCACTAGTTGCAGCTGATACAACTGGCGCGACTGAATCGGTAGGGGACGCAGATACCACTTCAGTTTCAGAAGAAGCATCTAAAATTACTACAGCGTCTGTTCCAGAATCTGTAGTTTCAACATCTGATTTGGCGCAATTAGCTAACATTATTACTGCCATTAAAGCTATTGCGCTTGCGTAAATTATTGTTTTCATTATTTATTCTCCATTCTAAGATGTCATTATTACTATCAAATGACAACTCTATAATTCAATATTAATAGATTGTAACAGTAAATTGTTAGAAACTATCTTCTTGAGTTTTTTGTACATCAGGAACTCTATCCATGATTTCTTTATCGATCATTGACATGAATTCATCTCTAAGTTCTTGATATTCCGCATTCCTTTGTAGGTAAAAAATTATCATAAATTTGCCGCAAAGTTCTCCTAGATATTCATATTTTAATTTCACTTTTCCATGAATGATAGTGTTAATATGAGCGGCAAATAATTCGGCGTTATCATTTTCGATTGGATCGAAACCTAATACTATGGGAAGATTTACTCTAAGATCTTTTGGTTTAATATGCATTTACTTAACCTCTATTATATGATAAGTACAAGCCGCGTTGGAAATTAACATCTCACCTCTAATAGCCAATCCATTAGCTTCATGACAATGACCATGTAACAAATACGATGGTAGGTGTTCTTTATTCATTTTATAATCTAAAACGTTCGTTATGACTGTACTTCCGATAGTATCATTACCATGAGTTAAATCAAGAATTTGATACAAGGGAGCATGCGTAACCAATACGTCTACATAAGAATTATTTAATGCTTTAACCATCTTTTCGGCTTCAAATTCCATTTCTGGAATTTCTCGCTCATAATTGAACATACCATTTATTGGCGGGACATACGGGAAACCATAAAAATTAACATTTTCGTATGAAATTACTTGTTCAGTAAGATTAATAGCTGCAATGCCTTCTGTTGCAAGGGTTTGAGCCATTAGTTGCGGATGTAAAAAATCATGGTTACCAAGAATAAAAAGAAACGATCTTCCTTGCAGCCATAACTTAATATTTCTTATATTCTGACTTAACCAATCTAATTGGAAAGCCATCTCTTGTGTTAGATTTTTATGCATCATTGCTGCGGAATTAGGAAAGAAATCTCCTGAATGAACCACCACATCATAGCGTCCATGCAAATGAGGAAATTCTCCATGAGTATCTGAAACATGACAAATTCTCAATTTATATTTCCTCGCAACAATATCAGATACTCTTGTTATTCGCATAGCCATATTTATCTACTTTCAAATGAATTATCACATTACCAATTTTTTTAGGAATAATATTACGAATTTTAGGATCTAATCTTGTAATACCTGCTAATATGATATAACCATCATCATAAGAAACAACTCCACAATCATGATACCAAGCATAATTTGAAAGTTTCATTTTTAATTTCAAACGAGCTTGATTCGCTTCAAAAAAAGATACCATAATCTATTTTACTATCTCCATAATTTCATATGTAATATACATATTATATACCGGGAAAAACATGTCTCACAAAAAAGTAATTTCATTAGCAAATAGATTTTTTATTAAATTGGCGTATCTTGGTGAGACAGATAAACCTGGCGATCCAACTAAGCCCGGTGTAACTAATTCTAATGGTGGCGAGAAATCATCAGATGACTTACCAGAACTACCGCCACATTTATTAGAAATGATTCAAAATAGACCGCCTCAAGAAGAAATGCTATCATCTCCCGGAGAAAATGCATTACCAGAAGAAAGAGAAACCGCGCAGGTCCTATATAGTTATGCTAAAAGTATTTCTCTTAATTTAGCTAACGATTTTGACGCCTTAAGACTATCCGGATATTGGAATACTCATCCCAAAGAACTTCAAGCTTTTAATTTCGTCTTAAGCAAATTTAATAAATTATTACCAATGATATCGCATTCCCCATATACATTTAAAATACAGCTAATTGATTTTTTAAATTCATCACCAGAAATAAAACTTTATAACCCTATTAATTCTACACAAGCAACATCTCAAATGGATAATTTGAAAATTATTTATAGTGATTCATATTCAGATATGCTAATACGCCATCAAAATATAGGTTTATCTGGCGGAAAATTCATGAGACCAATACATCCCAAGGGAATCAGATCGCTAATGATGTTTAATTTCTGGATGGAAGAAAATATGTGACAAGAACATACTTATCTAAGCGGGAACAAAGAAGGTTGAGTATTAAATAGATTCTTCCAAGCTTCAGATGCGGTAGTAGCCGCAGGCGTTGGCGTAACAACAGGTGTTGGAACAACAGCGGGTTGTGAAACGATTGTTCCGCTATCAGAAACACTTACGCTACTATCACCAACAGTAACTGCAACTGGCGCAGCAACTTGAGGACGAGCAGATGTTTTCGCTCTTTGTTGAACATCATACTTAGAATCCAAGTCCCAAGAATCAGCCAAAGGATGGTATAGTAAGGCTTGTGCGGTTGAACCATCAGAAAGATTTACTGTGATAGGTGAACGTCCATAGCCTTTAGGCTCAATGGAGCTTGTCCAAGCGGCACGAACAACATCACGAACCTCACGGTGACGTGCGGAAGGCATTTGTTCCTTGACCTTATTAGAAACGTCAAGCGCCGTGAATAATTCACCCACATCAATAAAATCATTAACAACCGTATCAACTAAACTCTGCAAACTAACATTACTCATATTTACGTCTCCTATTTTAGAAATGACTCCAGATCTATTAACTTCATTTTACCACAACGATCCAACATAATATTTCTAGAATGTAAATCGTTGTATTTAAATTTCAACTGTTTTATCTTAATTAAGAATTCTTGAATGTTTTTTGTACAAAAAACAGGAATACTTTTTCTGTGATAATAATATTCAAACAGTATATCTTGAATCCATATTTCATCCTTATTTTTGGGAATTGGAAACAATCTTTCCATTACATGATAATAATATGGCGCTTCATTCTCAATTTTTATTGAACCAAACTCATAAACCTTAACCACAGATGAACTGTTTATCTCAACTAAATAGCCAAGTAATTTATCAAATTTGTCTCCAAGTTTAGCGTCACTATCATCTTGAGTTACTTTAATTATACGGTTTGGTTTATTTTTTAGATGCCACAGCCAACCACTACGACATCGAATAGGTCGCCCTAATTTAAATCTTTTTTGTAACTCTTCCTTCAACACTCGCATAACTACAATGTATATCGTAAAAAATTAGACGCAAGGCGCGATCAATTTTTAAAATTAAATTGTTAATTTTACTCTATAATCAAGCGAATGCCCTGAGAATTACCTTTTTTACAAAAAACAAATTCACCTTGAATTCTATGTCCATCGAGCAGCTTTCTAGCTTTCAAAATGTCTTCAAAATCAGAAAGAAACATAGAATATTTACGACCATTCTTTAAAGATTGAAAAACAAAATGTGCCGAATTCTGTGTTGAGTAACATCGTACAAACGTCAGATTATCTGCAAAGATACAATTTGGTTCATTGAATCCAGTACGATTTACTCTCCAAGAGTTTGTGTTATTTGCATTCGGAGGTTCTAGATATTGTCTTGTTAAATTTCCATCTTTATCAAAGGAAACTTCATATTGTTGAAAAGCTCTGGGGGTTTTACTCACGTCGCAACTCCGTTCTAACTTCCATTAATACTTTACCAAGCATGTTCTGACCGGTTCCGTCAGCGCCACAGCCCCAATAATAGTCAACTGGAGAGTCCTCAATCAAAACTTCATCATTTGTTGCAAGTAATTGTTCTCTAAGTTCACGATGTTGTACAAATTTTGCTAGAACAGCATCCTTCATTACATGATACTTATCTTTATCAAAATGATCTCGAAACGTTACTGTTTGACCAAGTTCTCTTGCTATACGTGGTGTCTTTGCAAAACGCACCATTTCTTGCTCATCCACAAATACAGTTTTCATTGCTTGATAATAATGTTCTACTGTATTCCACCATTTACCATTAAGAAAAATTCTTGATCTATAAAAATTGCTCATGTATCCATGAGGATCTTTTGTTTTGTAAAATTTAATTGGCATTTTTTTGTTCCTGTAGAATAAAAAGACATATTAAAAAATGAAGAATACATTAATCAATATCTATGTACATGGTACCCGTTATCAGATTGGCTATAAAATAGGTGCAATACACCAGACATATATCAAGCAAAAAGCTGAAAAAGCTTATGATGAATTAAATTCTGAAAATAGACGTTGGGTTCTTGCTTCTTGGCAAATTACAAAGAAACACTTCCCGGATTTTATTGCAGAAGTAACGGGTATAAGTGAAGGGGCTAAGACAACTCCAATAAAGATTTTCACTAAATTTTGTGAAGAAATAGATGATTTTAGTAATGGCTGTACAGATATTGTTGCAATGCCTGGCGCTACTAAAAATCATGAAACTCTTATTGGACATAATAATGATGAGATGCCAGATGATGCCAAACCTATGATTATTAGAAGCACTACACCAGATGGCGTCACTGCCGTTGGAATTTCCTATAATGGATTTGGCTATGGAGTTGGATTTAATAACCAAGGTATTAGTATAACTGGCAATCATTTATCTCAAAATGACATTAAAGAAGGCATTCCTCGTTTAGTTACTTTCCAAGAAATGATGAGAGCGCATACATTCGATGATGTAATAAAAATTGCCACTCATCCAGAAAGAGCTTCCAGCTATAACAATGTTATAGCAACACCAAAACAATTAGTTTCATTAGAAGGGTCTGCAAGATATTTGGCACCTATTGTTATAAAAAGCGGTATCTTTGCTCATGCTAACCACTATCTGTCCAAATTGAAAGATAGAGTGGAAAATAAAAATAAAAAGGATATGATTAGGTCTGTTGCTAGAATAAATCGTGCAGCTGAATTATTACAGGAATCTAAAGGAGAACATACTGTCGATACGTTCAAAAAAAT
>JBAYGN010000025.1:0-6244 GCA_041666645.1 Minisyncoccota bacterium | reverse complement strand
GCTCTGACACAATGGCTTTTACTCATCATTTATTCCAAATCAGGAACAAGCTCAGCAGGAACAATCAACAATTACACCATTTTTACTCAAAAACGGGTTGATTTAATGTTAAAACTACTCGACTATGCTTCTCCAAACCCTTCCGAAGAACGAATCGAAAGTGCACGACTGATTGCCTTATATTCTTTATTACAAGAACTCATGAATCTTCCCATAGAGCAAATCGTCCGCTCTCTTAACCCAAACGACGAAATCAAAGATGCCCTTCTCGTCCACTCAGGTCTACTGGGAAGAGTCTACATAGCGGTATTAAAACTTGAAAATAATGAAGTGTCCACGGCTGCTTTACTACTAAAATCATACGGTGTCAGCCCAGAGCTTTTAGAAACATGTGTGTAAACAAAGTGTATTGAGTCCCCTCACCCTTGATTCTCGAGAGAATCTCGTTTTAACCGAGATTCTCTCCTCTTCGTATACTCTTAATCTTACTAAAGTTAAGAGCTGCAAACATCCATAAAAAAATCATTAATATAAGATAAACTATTTTTAGAATGATTCTAAATTTTCTATCATGTTGAATTAAGTGTTGCTACGTGCATACTGATTATAATTATAAATAAGCAGGGGGAAAATAAATGAATTTTAAAAATATTTTGGATTTATTATTAATATCAAAATTTTCTCCTGACCTTACTGATACGACCTTACAAACAGAAAAGGTGCAATTTGTTGACTATATAATCAATCATATTAATACCCTTATTTTTGTAACAGATCGACATAATTGTTTTGTGTATGTCAATGATTCCGTTGTCCATAAATACCATTATTCAAGAGAAGAACTTTTGAAGATGGCAATAGGAGATATCGATATTCATTTTGACAGTTCTTTGCACAACAATGCTTTTTGGGAAGAATATACTTATAAAAAAACTCTCCAATTTCATACTATTCACAAAGCTAAAGATGGTATCCTTTACCCAGTTCTAGTACATACAAACTATATTGAATATGAGAATGAGATTTATATTGTTGCTGTTATTGAAGACGAAGGATATATCCAAAAGCTCTTAGACACGCAAGATAGTTTTGTTATTTTGACAGACGGTAGCAAGCTTATTATGGCAAATAAAAAAATGCTCAATTTCTTTGGTTTTTCAGATTTTGTGACTTTTATACGCCAACATAAATGCATTTGTGAGCTTTTTATTGAAGAAAACGGATTTCTTTCTAATCAACCTTCATGGATATATAGAGCTCAAAAATCCCGTAATGTAGATGCAAAAGCAAAAATAAAAAATCCCACTACCAATGAAAATCATATTTTTTTAGTTAGAGCATCTCCATTTGACAACAATAGATTTGTTGTTACATTTACAGACATAACTCATGCAGAAAATTACAAAAGTAAATTAGAACATTTAGCAATCACTGATAGCATGACATCTCTCTTCAATCGGCGATATTTTAATAAAATTTTATCAAAGGAAATCAACCGTACAAAACGTACGAATACTCTGCTTGCCTTCATCATGTTGGATATTGATTTTTTCAAACTTTACAATGATACTTATGGACATTTACGCGGGGATGATGTTTTAATTACCATAGCAAATACCATTCAAAAACATTTTAATCGTGCAAGTGATTTTTGCTTTCGTTTAGGCGGTGAAGAATTTGGTATTATTTGTAATGTAGAGTCATTGGACGGTATTTATCAGCAAGCTGAGCAACTACGTATTGCTATTGAAGACTTGCATATTGAACATCGGCATAATCGTATTTCTAATTACATCACAGCTTCCATCGGTATTGCAATATTTGATGGTTCAAGTACGGCAGAAATATTTTATACACAAGCAGACGTAGAGCTCTATCAAGCCAAAGAAAGCGGACGAAACAAAGTTTGTATGAATGGAATTTCAAAAACATAAAATTTAAAGAAGTCCATCTTTATAATTCATTTTTAGTAAAATAATTTCAGTGTAAAGTCGTACAATATTATAAGGTTCCAAATCAACATAAAATTACTCAAAAGTGATAGAACAATGCAATTCGAGTTCACTACTATTTCAAAGCATTTAGACACGTTGAAGAAAGAAAAATCAAAGTTATTGAAACTATGGATTTCTTCAAAAGATGTACAAAATACGCTTTTCCACCATGGAATAACACCAGAATATTTTTCTAAATATTTTGGTTCTAAAGTAGTAGACTATGCTTTAGGTGTGGCGGAAGGAAAAAATAAATTAGGCAATTGTCCTGTAATTGGTGTCATGCTTATATTTTTTGAGAAAAAAAATATTCCATTAGAAGATATTTTTATTATCTGTGTTCATTTAAAAAATTCAATAATTGACTATGCATTAGAAGCTAAACTATTAAACCAAGCATTGCTTTCTGAAATATGCACACTAATCGACCATAATTTTTTTGGTATGATTCAAGAATATCTTCATTTGCATTATAACTCTGAAATAGAATATAAATCATGCAATCTATTCACCCATACTGCTCCAAACCCTGCCCCAACGATGGTATCTTTGCGATTAATCAATGCTTTTCAGTATATTCAAGAGATTGATATTGATCAAGATGTGCTTCACGAACTTGCAGAATTAGAAGAAGAAACACTTAGATCTTTAGATTTAACAGAAGGCATTTCTAATACGATAAACAGAGAGATAATCGATTTGTTTACCCAATATGCTAAAATGATTGATCGGCTAATGGATTTTCAAGAATTGAGTTACTCGCTATGGATTCTTATTGATATATTAAAAAGTATAGATCTTGTAAACTTTCAAGATGAATCAACTTGTCTAGCTATCTATACGAAAGCAATTATCAATGATTTATCCGCTTGGCGTATAAGCGTTTTTGTCAATCAAAGCGCTGAAGATATTCACTATTTGGATAAAACACTTTTGAGCAGTATAACTCAATTGCAAATTATGCTTTCTCCCCAAAACTGTGACCAAGTAGATGAGATAGAGTTTTTTTAATTTATTCATTTTATCTCTCATTCTCACTTTCTAAGTGGGCATGCAAAGTATCCAATGAAATTTATACCAAGGTAATTACACATGAAACGATCTGCTTTTACGATGCTAGAATTAGTGTTTGTTATTATAGTCATAGGGATATTAGCAGTATTGGCTATGCCTAATTTTAATCGTCATCCCTTACAAGAAGCGGCAGAGCAAGTAGCGAGTCATATCCGTTACACTCAGCATTTAGCCATGGTAGACGATAAATTTGACCCTGCTGATGGGAACTGGTGGAAAAGAAAATGGCAATTCAAAATCACTGGTACAAGTTATGATGTATTTTCAGACAGTGTGACAATAAATGGGTCTGTTGATGCAGGTGAAGCCGCTATTGATCCCCTCACTAAAACTCCAATCTCTGCTATTAACTTAGCAACGGATTATGGGATTACTGCGATCACAGCCTCAACGTTTGCATTCGACAACATGGGACGACCCTATAACGGCTTTACGACAGATGTTTACACTGATATAGTTACAGCCGATACAAACATCACATTGACTCATAATGATGGCACTGCAATCATCACCATTCGCCCTGAAACTGGATATGTATCGGTAACCTACCCATAAAAATAAAATTATTATCGAGCCAAAATTAAAAAATATTAGAAGTATTTGAAAAATATAAGATGATTTATTAAAACAAAGCGGTTACAAAAAATATTACGTGGGTATCAATAGGTTGCAAATTATATTTTTTTGAGGTCTTAAAGTGGCTTAGAACTGTCTATCTTAGGGAGAAATAGAGTATTTTGATTGTAAGGTGTCATACACATATTTTATTTAAAAATAAACTATTTTAGTTTAAATACTATATACTAAACTAGGTAAAATAAATTAAAACATGCGCTCCCTGTAATGGGATTTGTAATTGTTAGAGATAAAGGATTTCATATTATGAAACAAATGTTAAAACCACAGATAATTGCTCCTGTAATAGCTCTGTTTTTATTGGCTGGGTGTTCTTCTCATCAAGTAAAAATCGAACAAGCTCCACCTGCAAAATATCAAACACTTGGTCAAGCAAAAGGTGAAGGAACAGGCTCTCTCGGATTACTTGCTACTGGGTATTATTTTATTCCGATGGGATTGAATTCACGGAGCGAAAAAGCGTATGAAAATGCCATACAAAGCGTTCCTGGTGCTACAGGACTTATGAATGTTACATATCAAGAAGACTGGTTTTGGTGGATTATTGGAACAGGTAGAACCGTTACGATCACAGGTGATGCAATCAAGGAGATAAAAGAATGAAATTTTTTAAACAACTTCTGAGCGTTGTAGCCATAGCTACATTTGCTATATGGTTCACTGGGTGTGCAGGTAAGCCGATTACATTTAAAAGTGTTGACCCAAAAAGTTACGCCGATGTGAAAGATAAAGGTCGAACAATCACTGCTTCAGCAAGTGGATTTCAATTTCTTTTATTGATTCCAATTAGTGTTAATACTCGTCATGAGAGCGCTTATGGTCAATTGTTGGCGCAAGCGAATGGTGATTATATCACTGATGTAAAAATTGAAGAATCTTGGACGTATGCCTTTATTGGAACTGTGTACACAACAACAATTACAGCGACAGCTTATCCTAAAAAGTAAAAAGGACAAAAATGATACGAGGTTTTTTACTAAAAATAGGTTTCTTGATTGGGGTTGCCTTATTTAGCACAGGTTGTGTCAATAAAGCAACTGCAACTCCTTATCCTGCTGCTGATGCGGCCAAAATCAAAACAATATATGTAAAAAAACTTGCTGCGGATGATGGCGGTGTGAATGTGTTGATTGCTAATAAACTTAGAACTATGGGATATGAATCCAAAACAGGGATAGAAGAGTCTCCTTCTGCTGATATTATTGTCACCTATGTAGATAAATGGATGTGGGATATAACTATGTATATGATAGAATTAACAGTTGTAGTAAGAGAGCCTATTACAGACTATCCATTGGCGACTGGAAATTCTATGCATACATCATTAACAAGAAAATCGCCTGTAGAAATGGTAGATGAAGTTATCAACAATATATTTAATCAAAAAGGTACAGCTAATGTTGAAAAATAAAATATTCACAATGGTGCTAATGGGTAGCATCGTTCTGTTCTCTGGATGTGTGCCTATGGCATCAAAAGAAGGTTCAATTGCACATAATATTCCGAATCTCACTACTCATCAAAACAGCCTTGCGGTTAGTGCTCATAGCGGTAATGAAAATATCACCGATGAAGATTTTACGAAAGCCATAGAACAATCTATAGTTGAAAATTCTTTGTTTACAAAAGTTATTAATGGAAGTGGGTCAGACTATTTACTTGAAGTAGCCATGATTAGTATGGAAAAGCCTTCCTTTGGACTTGATTTTACAGTTAACATGGAAGCTGCTTGGTCTCTCAAAGATCAGGCTAATAAAATAATTATGAGAAAATCAATTAAGTCCTCTCATACTGCTACTTTTGGGGATGCTTTTGCTGCTCAAGTACGAATTCGCCTCGCAATGGAGGGTGCTATTCGTGAAAATATTCGCCTTGGTCTATTAGATATATCTACATTAAAGCTTTCTAAGTAAATATTTTACACACGTACAATTATTAGGTGTGTTTTAGAGATACTCTTCTTATTTGCACTTCGGTGTAAATGAATTAGGTGCTCCAGCAAAATAAGTCCCTCAGTGTAATAACGTCGTATTTCAAAATCTTCTCATAGACGTGCCATTGCGTCATTTTTTATATTGCAATTGAATTACATGATGATGTATTAAACCAAAACTTTTAAAAGTTCCCAAAAATCAATACCACATTCGGCACTGTCTAAATCATATTAATCCCTTGTAGGGCTTATATGGAGTGCTGAGTGAGGACTACCCACCTTACTACTCATAGGAACCACTGCACTCTACAAATCTATGAACAAATTACAGATATTGATTGGATGGTAATTATGGATTATGCAGGATTGATTGTAATTGAAAGTGAATAAATTTGACGAAAGTATGTCCCGAGGTATGTCCCAGTGAATTCTTAAGCGATTTTAGTGTTTGATAAAAGTAAAAGAAAGTTCGATGATTACAGTGTGTAAAGTGGTGTCAGAGGGGGGACTCGAACCCCCGACCCCCGGCTTATGAGACCAGTGCTCTAACCAGCTGAGCTACCCTGACATTTTGTTGGAAGGGTGAAATTATAGTGACTCATTACTT
>JBAYGN010000024.1:0-6304 GCA_041666645.1 Minisyncoccota bacterium | reverse complement strand
TGCTGTCCTTCCTCATGTCACCCACTTCACGCATGTGAAGCTCGTATGGAATGGGCTTCGACGGACCATCAGTGATGAACGCAGGCACCTTCACCCACTTCTCAATGAAACGAATCGTCTGCTCACGGTACTTCGAATCACGGCCGGACATGAAGACAATCTTCTCGCCTTGAAAGTACATGGCCTTGACACACTCAATGACAGGGACGTTGGGAAGGTCCTTGACGTCACATTCGCTGGCGTCATACGGAGAACGGTCACCCATGAGAGCGAGAGTTCCGTCGAGATCACACAAGATCGCGGAAGGTAGCGAAGGATCATTCGCATATACGCTCCCAGACAACCCTCGTGGAGCATAGTACGACTCCTTGTCGGAAAGCTTTCGACCCTTATCGATACCGGCCGCCCGCGACATGTCGTCGATGACCTTGTCGGGCACCCGCGCGGTGCCTTCACGCAGTTGATTACGCCTGTGACACTCAGCGATAGGGATGTTGAATCCCTTCTCGATCACCTTCACGTCACCAACCGACTCAAGAAGCTTGTGCAACTTCTTGACAGTCATCGGGATGAGATGCGTATTGTCGATGATGACGTCCTTACCTTCGCTCAAGGCCTGCTTGATGAGCAAGTCCTGGACGTTTCTGACAAAATCCTCATTCGACCTGTTATAGGTCGTGCCGAACATCCCACGCAGGTCATCACGATTGACACGACGCCAGCGGTCGGGTTCCTTCTTCATGAGTTCGCGAGCGAACGTCGACTTACCTGAGCCCGGTAACCCGCGTAGGATGAATACTGTTTGCATCGAGTTTTCTCTTTGTTCTTTCCGTGAGTTTCACTAAGCCAGACTGTTCAAGTTCAAAAAGTTTTTCCCAAGACAACTTTTCAGGATCAACGAACTCATAAATCATTTTTTTATGAGCACAAAAATCTCTCGCTGCTTGAGCCTTTGTTCGAACAATAATTGTACCTTGCAAATTTGCAGGTTTACACTCGACCATCAACACATCTTCTACGATGAAGTCAGGTCTGTACGTTCCTAACGTGTTCGTATAAGGATTGATATACGTGATGACAAATTCTGATGTTTCACCGGTTCTCCAGCGCTTGCCCTCTGCGTCTAGTTGTAGCATATATGCTAATTCACGTAAACTTCTAAAGAAGTGCAAACCATACCAACCCTTAATACCCCCACCTGAGGCTCGAGGTGCTGGTTTTCCAAACATTGGATTGCCTTCTCCAGACATCGTTTTTGACAAATTTGAACGACGTTGGGTTTCAAGTCGTTGAGCTTCTTCGAAGCCATATTTGTCAATCCAAATTTGTATCACATCACGTGATGTATCAACACCCACCATCGCGTCTTTTACTTTTTGTGCAAATTCAGGCGTTTTAGTGTATGACTTGTCGTGTCTTTTCAGAACTTCAATCGTTTCTTGTTTATGGTGTTTTCCAAAGAAAGGATTGTTCGAACCTGTCATGACACATTGACGACAAAATTTGTCTTGTGTGCGTTTACACGCGTACTTGTTTTTATAAGTCAATTCACGATGACATCGTGGGCATTCTCGTTTCCACTTACTTTCACATTGGTTCATGGTTGATAGGTAACACCCCACAACCCGGAAGTCCCTTCAAAATCATCACAGTACGCATTTAAGTTTCCTTCGTAACAAAAGTACCACATCAAAGATGCACATTACACTCACGTGAATGTGTCCGACAATTCACAAAATCATCTGTAAGAAACCACATAGAACAACACGAGAATATTCTCGTGACACCCTTATGGCACACGATGTCAACCGTGTTTGGACAGGTAACGCTCTGTCATTGACACAATCATAGAGTCGAGCAACTTACGATCAGGTTCTCGGCGAAGAGTCGACGACTTGTACAATTCCTCTAGTTCAAAATCGTCACGTTCAGAATCCTCTACGAGTTTTTCGTAGGGTACTTCGCCGCGGCGAATCGCAAGCAACTCTTCATGATCACCTCGTTCGAGGCGATCGACATATACTTTGTGATCCGTCGCAATCTCTTTCGCCATCTTTTGAAGACGTCGAAGGTGACCACCGTGTTTGACGTCGTATCCAAATTTTTCCTCGAGTTCAGCTCGAGCGGGATTACGTGACTTCTTCCAATTTACATATTGATCGAACTGTGTCTTTGCTGCACGGTATTGTTTCTCACGTAAAAACAACGTGAGAACGTCTTGTGACATCTCGAGATCGAGATCGAGACCTTGTGCGATGGAAGCCTCAAACGCCCCGAATTCTGCCGGAGTGACCTTGGCATTTTCGCTGAGACCGAATTCCTTTCTCGTGGGAATTGCGGGAGGAGGCGCTAGAAGCCATGCCCTATGTGTCTTGATACGTTTGAGCTGAGCGTGCGCATATCCTGAGAACGTGTATCTTGCCTTTTTTGAAAGGAACAGATCACGAGCACCACGTAATTCTTCACCGAATTCGTCGATTTTGAACACATGCCGATCAGAAACATGCAAAACCTCGATAATGTTCGGGTTGCAGTCAGCGGCAAGACGCGCAAATTTATCAAGGGAATATGTCACGCTGTCGACACCTTCGTGTTTCGAAGCCATGTGTTCAGCCTGTTCAAAATTCTCAAGAAAACCGAGATATGCCGCCTTCGGTTTGACACAGACACCCTTGAAGTCTTCGTCAGACGTTTCAATGTTTGTCCCGTACGCATGACTACCGTGTCGTACATACAAGATTGTTCTCGCACTGACGTCAAAATTCATGTGTCACCTCATCAAGTGACAATTTATCATGTCACGATTCAAACTTTCACTCAAGTAATCGTAAGTGATTATTTTCTGTTGTGATGGTTGTCGATTTCGACCGACTGGACGTTAAATGATACGCTCGTTGCGAGCGTATCTGCGCCGGTATATGAGACCCGATGCGAGTCAACGAACGACACTCGACCTTTCATCTTCCAAGACTCAACATTTATTCCGGCGTCATCGATAAAAATGCACTCGATGTCAACGTACGTGCCTTCCTTGAGTTGTTGAAGTGCCAAACCGTATACAGAATTATCCTGTGGTTCAGATACGTCAACGATAAGGTCAGAAAACGCAACACATGGGCTGCTATTTCCTACGTACCTTGCTTTTGGCAATTCGACGGCGCGAATGAGTAACGAATCGATGAATGGGATGATCATCACCCACTTGTTAGACTTTTTGAAAAGATTGTCATTTTTGACTTCACCCATCAGTAACCTCCATTAATTCGTGAAACATTAATACTGCCTTTGTTAAGGTACGCCTCATAGATCTCATCGAGCGAGACACCACTTAGAATGACAATTTCGAAAAAAAAGTGAAGAGAATCTACGAGTTCTTCGACATATGCATCTCGATCAATGTCGGTCACCTCAGTCGCACGATGGCCTTTCGAGTTCTTTAGGTGCTGATTTGCTTCGAACAGTTCACCCATACAATCATGAGTGATGCTCTTCAAAAACTTTTGACCTTCCTTCGACTTGATGTCGACGGGAAACTCTGGAAAACCACGTTTTTCTTGCAGAAGGCGCATGAACGCTCTCTGCTGTTCGAACATGTTGTTCAGACGATCTTCTGACATTATCAACTCACTCAACCGTTGAAGATGATCTTGGATGTCGATGTTCCATGTTGCTCACGATCAAGTCTTTCAGCTTCTTCAAGAAGCTTAACATGCATATCTTTGACGGACTTCACATATGTAGATGTCAATTCTAACGTGTCAGTTCCTGACGGTTCGATTTCAATCTGCCTCATGAGGTCAACAGCGTCGATTCCAAGAAGCATCGATTCCTGGATGATCTGTGCAATCCTACCGATAACGTTGTCAGATAACTTGTATTTGCTGCTCATGTCATGTATCCTACACAAAAGTCAATCACAGTACACCGATATGTCGCAAAGCATCTAACACATTTAGATGTACTTCACCTCTGTTTCCTGAGGCATGGATCAGCCTTCCTCCATTGTGGGTGTTATTGATCGCCCAATCTGTATACAATTCTCTGACGCGACGTTGGATGTACGTGTCAGCTTCATATACATCGTCTTTTTTGTCAGAGAGCGCTTTTCCAACAAGAACGATCGTCGCATCAGGACGTATCAACGCGGCGAATTGATCTTCACAATCTGCACGACCCACTCCGGTCGCCATTCCGTAAATCAACGCCGAAAGGCTCCAACGATCAAGAACGATGTAATCGTATTCACACATTGCTTTTTTGAGCTCGAACCGTTCAAAAATTCGCTTGTTAACAAATTGAATCCATTGAAATAATCCCGGGTGTGTCTTAGCATACCCGTTTCTAAGCATCCAGTAGATCAATTTGTGTGAAAAATTGTCATTGTAAGGAATCTCGTATCGAATCGATCTGTACCCTTCGGATTTCAAATGTGCAACCAACATCCTTGATTGAGTTTCTTTTCCAACTTTGTCAGGCCCACAAATCGCGATCAATTTAGCCATTGAGTTATTCCGTCATTCCTTTATACATCATAGCAGATAAACACAAATAACGTACTTCACTACACGGGAGGAAGAATTCTTCCTTCAACGTCACAATAACCAAATGACTTAAGGCTCTCATCAAAGAGTCCAGTGTTCTTTACCATTCGTAACATTTGTTCTGCAACGTTACAGACTTCTTTTTGGGCATGTGAAGAATAACGAAGTTTCAGAAAGTGTACGAAACTACGAAAATTAAACATGACGTCGGCAGTCAACTGGTTACCGTATGGTAGATAATACCGCGCGGTCTCTTTGGCACGTTTTCTAGAAACGCCCTTCTCGATAAGGCGAGCAAGCGTATCGTGATATTTCAAGAGAGCTGTTTCCATGAAATCGATGTACCGTTGACGTTCATCATCGTCCCAATCAAATGGTACGTAATACTTGTCATCTTTCAGTTCTTTGTACCGTGCTGATTCAGCATTGACAGAGACACCAATTCTGTGTTTAATGATGTGGATATGTGTCGCGACGTCGGTCGTCACAAGAAAATGAATCGATGATTTTTCAAAAGGAGTTTCATGACCATTCTCAGCCAACATCTTCAAAAGTGATGGGATTCTATCCTTCTTTTCGATTGTCAGATCTCTTGACGTGCTTGTCCACGCAGATAAAGCATGAGACTCATCACCACCGTAAAAACCTAATAATTCGACTGTATTGTTACAATCGTCTTTTTTATCGAATATTCTTGTCATCAAATGTTGTCCTTTGTACTACAATCAAAGATTACATGCAAGTGAATAGTCTAACATGTCTTGAAGTTTACGCCTGTCTTCTGGTTTAATCAGAACACAATCGAATGCGCCGAACCTCGACTTTTTTCCCGACAAGTAACGCAAAGCGATTACAAATCGATCAAAAAATGTCCGTTGTGCAAGGTGCATCTCAAACCACACTTCACCATCATCCGGATCTATGGATAAACGAAAAATGTGTTCGGTACAATCACATTGACATTCAAAATAGTGTCGTTCCATCGACAGAAACGTACACCGTCTATACCAAATTGTTCAATTCATGTGTTCTGCAAGAACTGATATAGACTATCTTCAAGAGTTTGATATAGCTTTTCATCGAGTTCTTCAAAGACATCGTCGGCTAATTTGGTAAGTTCGCGACGGTGTGTTGGATCTTCAGATCTAACCTGAATGAATTTCATGACTTGTGCACGAACTTGTGTAACACAATCATCTGTTGCTTTTCTGAGCATGAATTCGGGAACGCCGCGCATAAATTCTTCACGGATGATTTCGCGTAGTTCACCCTTGCTAATTCGCATGATTCATATCTATTGTCATCAGTCGTTCATACGATCATACAAACGCCACCTGCACATGCTACTTCGCCTGAAAGGTCTGTTTCGTCAGACTCTTCAAAAAGTTGTGTGTAGTCTACAGGCCGGTAGTTCTCTAAGATTGAATTCCAACGTGATTCATCAGCGGAAGTCAAGACTTCTTCGTTGGGAGCGAATGCATAATCTTTGTCACCGGTGCTCGCCAACAGGCTCACACCTGTAAAAAATGAACGATTTTCCCACAGATAGTCTGAAACCTTGTCCCACTCTTCTGGACGTACTGTCACAGTGTTGCTGACGTTATGTCGTAGTCCGGGTGATCTGGATTCGTCGACGGTTCCTGGGATGACCCAATTCTGTTGCGTCGACTTCACCATGTCAAGAAATTCGATTGCGCCGATATCTGCTCTGACTGTCGCTCCGATCGGTGCCTCAACAGGAAACTCGATGACCCACTTACCAT
>JBAYGN010000023.1:0-6598 GCA_041666645.1 Minisyncoccota bacterium | reverse complement strand
TGAATATAAAAGTTATTGAAATTAAAGATGCTAAAGATCCGGATGAATGTATTAAAAATAATCCGGATAATTGGCGGCAGGCCGTCATAGACGCCAAGCCGATGATGCAGTATTATTTTGACAAGACTTTCGCTAAATTAAATTTGAAAGACTATGAAGGGCAGAATCAAGCGGAAAAAATATTATTGCCGGTTATCGCGAAATTCGGTTCAAAAACCGAGCAGGATTTTTGGCTAAAAAAATTAAGCCAAGAGGTTAATGCTAATGAAAATTCTTTGAGAGAAAAATTGGCGGAAGTTAAAAAACAGAGTCAACCCAATTATTCGATTAAGCCATTAGCCGGGGTGCCGCAAGAATTAAATCAAGTTAAACCTACCAGAGAACAGATGCTTTCAGAGCTGCTCTTGGCTTTTGTCATAAGATTTCCCGCTCATTTAGAGTATGTAGTTAATCATATTGGCCCGGAAGACTTGACCGGAGAGTCTAATCAGCTCCTTTACAAAAATTTGATTATTTATTATAATAAGCTCATAGATTTGTGGACTCGAGAAGGGGGAAATTTTGAATTGGCTATAAATTATCTCAGCTTAAAAGAATGGTTAAGTAATTCGGATAATTTTACTAAAAATAGCGATGCCAAAATAGACGGCCAGCCTGATAGCCATAAGTGTTTAAACTTATTAGACAGGCTGGTCCTTTTAGCTGATAAAGATTTTTACGATTATAGCGAAGAGAAGATTAAAGCCGAGATTATCAATATCATGGCGACCTTGCGGGTAAATTATTTAAATAACCGGCGTCATGAAATCGGTAAATTGATTGGAGCGCTTGAAAAAGAAAATATTAGCAGCCGGGAAAAAAATGAAAAATTAAAAAATTTAATGGAAGAATTCAAATCGTTAACTGAGGAAATAAATTTAATAGAGATTTAAATATGGCGAAACATAATAAAAAAAATAAAAGCGTTGTTGTCAAGGTAAAAAAAGCGCGACAGTCGAAAGTAAAGCCTAAAACTAGAGTTGTTAAAGCAAAAAAAATAATTTATAAAAAAAATTATAAGACGCCGAAATTTAAAAAATTGAAGCGAGATAAAATTGAGCTTAGAAAATTAAAAGAAAAAGAAGATCATATTATAGTAAAACCGACCGAGGAAATGATTAAAGATCTAATTATTAAAGGCCGATCGCGTGGCTTTCTGACGGAAACCGAATTACTGCATATTTTTCCTGAAGTTGAAGAATATATTTATGATTATGAGCTGACCTTAGAATCTTTGCAAAAAAACGGTATTCAGATAATTGAAGATACGGGCGGATTTTTAGGCGCCGGTGATGATATAAAAAATAAAACCGGGCAAATCATCGGTTTTAGTGAAAAGAAAAAATTTGATATTTCCGAGTTAAGCGCCGATTCCATTCAAATGTATCTGCGCGAGATTGGCAAAGTGCCGCTTTTATCCGGCGAAGAAGAAATTGAATTGGCAAAGCGCAAAGAAAAAGGCGATAAAGAAGCCGAAAAGAAAATTATTGAAGCTAATTTGCGCTTAGTGGTTTCTATCGCTAAAAAATTTACCGGCTCTAAAGGTTTAAGCTTGTTGGATTTAATTCAGGAAGGGAATATTGGTTTATTTCGCGCTGTGGAAAAATTTGAATATCGTAAAGGTTATAAATTTTCCACTTATGCTACTTGGTGGATTCGTCAAGCGATTACTCGCGCTCTGGCCGATCAATCGCGGACGATTCGTATTCCGGTGCATATGGTAGAAACGATTAATAAATTTCAGCAGGTTCAGCGCCAATTAATTCAAGATTTAGGGCGTGAACCGTTACCCGAAGAAATCGCGGCCGAGATGGGGGAAGATATCGATAAAGTCAGACATGTTATAAAAATATCTCAAGATACGATTTCGCTCGAAACTTCCATCGGCGAGGATGATGAAGATTCAACGTTAGAGGATTTTATTGAAGACGTAAAAAATGTTACGCCGGATCGTGCGGCCGCTTTGCAATTATTAAAAGATTATGTAAAAGAAGTTATTGCCGGATTAACGCCAAGAGAGCAAAAAATACTGGAAATGCGCTTCGGCTTGATTGACGGCGTCGCCCATACTTTAGAAGAAGTCGGCCGCGAGTTTGACGTTACTCGCGAACGCATTAGGCAGATTGAAGCCAAAGCGTTAGAACGTATTCAAAAGCATGCCGGGATTAAAAAATTAAGAGATTATTAAAATAAGTTCCTTTAGCAGGGGGGCTCGGTTACTGCCGAGCGGGGATTTCTATTAAATAAAAAAATCCGCCTCGATTAGTTGAGGCGGTTTTTGTTGGGGCAGATTTTTATCTGCATAATTTATAAATTTCTTCTTGGGTGACAGGCTTGCCGATGATTACTAATTCAGCAACAGCCAGTAGAGCGCTGAGTCGGAAAAATCCTCGGTATTTCAGATACTGATCAGGCAAATGTTTTTTTGCCAGAGACATAACTTCCTCAGCCAAATTATATTTATCGACTTCAGCCAAAATTTTAATCGGATCGATTGCTGATATGCTAATTAGCGGGCTTTGTCTGATAGAGGTTTTTATAACCGGAGATAGTATATTTTTGGCATTTAAAAGAAGTAATTTGGTTCGGTCCCAGTTTAAATTGGCCGCTGATTTTTTTGCTTCTTTTATTGAAGGTAAAATTTGATCAATTTTTTCTCGATAGGGTTTAGGCCAGTCGTTATTCAAAAAGAAGGCTAGCCGCTGAAGTTTTTCGGCTAGACCATGGCATTTTTCATGGCTATTTCCGTCGGCGCTTAAAAGTATCTCTAATCCTTTCACGGTTCGCTGAATCGCCATATCCATTTCTTCTTGCGCGCGAATTAACAACAGGCGCCGTATTTCGATGTGCGGTAGAATGACATGCAATTGTTTAAATAGGTTGGAAAATTTTGATGGAACTTCTTGGTTGTTTTGCGAGCCGTTTTTTTCTTCGAGATATTTTTTGATGATGTGGTCTTGCTGCCTGATGGCGCTTTTTATTTCCGGAAGCGTTTGCCAAATGAGTTCGCGGCTATGGTTTTTTTTCGCGTACCAGCGCGAAATGCTTAGACAACCGTCTTTTTCAATAATAATGCCGTATTTTTCCAAGTCAAAAGTCCAATTGGGTTTTTTTAATTCGCGTGCCAGTTTTGTTTTTTTTTCATAATCGTCGTAAATCGCTCGCACTTGTTTGTTTATTCTTTGAAAATGCTCTTTTGGTATAACATGGGCGGCGGGCAATTTTCGCAGTTCATTACCTATAAATATGAAAGGCACTTTTTGATTATCATATACGGCGGTGATGTTAGCTACACTCCAATTTCGGTTAAGCTTAACTTCGCTTAAACCACTAGGCATAAAATTTTCCATAACCATTCCTTCTTTAGATGGCTGTTGGATAAATCTATTAAAGTGTAATTTTTTTAAAAGGTCATGTTGTTGGCTATAAAGTATAATAAATCGGCGTTTTTGTCAATAATTTTTAAAAAAAAGCCCGCTTATCATCATTGATTGATGAGCGGGCTCAGGTAAATTGCTTGAACTCCTTTCTCCATTTTTTATGCTGCAGCTTTTTTAAGGCCATAGCTTCAATCTGTCTGATACGTTCCCTGGTTAGACCGAAGTCTTCGCTGATCGCTTCCAGGGTATTTTCATCACGCCTAAATAGGACATAAAAACATTTTTCCGGTTTCGTCAGGTTGGTTATGTTCATCTCATCAAGAATTTCTTTTAAGATCCTGCCTTGTTTTCTTTCAGAGACGATCCTGAATATTCTGCCGCCACCGTCGCAACCGAGCACTCGGCTTACCGTAAGCCAGATTTTATGTTGTTCTTCTTCGATAGCACTTTCCTCGGGCGAGTCGTTTTTCTCGCCAGCCACGAAATCTTCGAGTTGATCTCCGCCTTCGTCTTTATGGCTGTGGTTATTGACCGGCGCGGATAAAGATACCGGGTTGCCGCGGCTTTTGATGGCTTTTATCTTCGCGACTTTTTCTATCGTAATTTCCATCTGATCGGCGATTTCCTGGTCGCTCGGTTGACGGTTCAGATTCTGGTATAGGTATCTTTCCGTCCGGCCGAGCTTGTTAATCCGTTCTACCATGTGCACGGGAATGCGGACTGTGCGGGACTGGTCGGCTAAAGCGCGGGTTACGGCCTGGCGTATCCACCAGGTGGCGTAAGTGGAAAATTTATAACCTTTATGATAATCGAATTTTTCCACGGCTTTAGCCAGCCCGATACTGCCTTCCTGCACGAGGTCCATAAGATCTATCCCTTGATTCAGGTATTTTCTGGCGATGTGCAATACCAGCCGCATGTTAGGGTTGATAAGTTTGTTGATTGCCGTTTTGTCTTTGCCTCCGGCTTGCGCGGCGCTTTCGATCCTTTTAAATAAATCGACTTCTTGCTCTTTGGTAAGAGGGTCATGTTTGCCAATATCGCTGAGAAGAAATTGCAATAGCGTGCGATTGTCGCCGTTACCGCCTTTTATTAAGTTTTTGCCGGTGTCCTGGCCTTCTGTTTTGCCATGCGCCGACCAGACTGAAGCTAATCCGAACGCCGGACCATCATAATTTAAAGCCGCAGATTCGATTTCCGCGAGATTTTCATCGGTCGGCGGTTCATCTTCGGACGCGGCCAGTTCCGGCACTTTTAAATCCTTGACGATTTTTTTCCATTCTTCCCGATTTTCCAGAACCGGCATTTCAGCTTCGACCTTGGCTAAATCTTCGAGTGAAGGTTCCGGCGGTTCGACGTCTTCTTCAGCTTCTTCGGGCGGTAAAGTCTCTTCATCTTCGGTTTCGGAAAGATTTTCGGCGGCCGCTGTTTTTTCTTCCGCGGGTATTGAAGCAGATAGAGATTTTAACGTTGGTGGGGGAGACAGATCTGTTCCGATAGGTTGGCCGCTTTCGGCGGCTTTCTCTTCGGAGGCCGGTTCGGCGGTTTCGTCTGATGTTTCCGCGGCGGCGATTATCTCTTCGGCAACAGCCGCTATGCCTAACAACGCTTTTCCTAAAATTTCGCTGGCGCGGCCGACGAACTTCATCCAGATCAGCGAATCGTTTCGTCGCGGTCTGTTCTTCGGCAGGGTGTCGGTGGGTTGACGATGGTCGGGCGGTTGGAGGTCGGTTTGCTGATGAGCGGCTTGCTTACCCCTTAAGCCCATGATCGTTCTTGAAGCTTTTTGGATAAGTATTTGAGTCGTTCTCAATTTGTTATTGAACTGTTTACTGATCTCGTCCGCGCTCTTGTTTTCCACCCAATACAATAGGGCGGTCTGTTCCTGTCTTTCCGGCAGATTAGCGGCTTTGATTTCTTCAGCCGTAACAGCTTCAGCCCGTCTCAGCCTTTTTTTCTTGCCTGTGGCTGGATTCATGGTTGGTTGTTCTCCGGAGCTAACCGGACTGTTTTCCCTTAGCGCCACAATCGCTGTCTGTGCCTGCTTAAGATGATAGTAGATGGTGTTGGGATTTTTCTTTAAATCTTCGGCAATGGCGGCAGCGGTTTTTTTCTCGAGCCAGAAAAAGCAAGCGATTTCCGCTCGCTCTCCTTTAAGTCCGGCATCGAAGATTTCCTGTCCGTTTACATTGTTAATCCAGTGATTTGTTTTTCGGTGGTTTACTTTTAGTTTTTTTTCTTTCATGATCTTTCCCTCCGTAGTTAAAAGGTTTAGAAACAAAAAAAGAAACCGGTTATCTAGGTTGTCAAATAGCGATTATACATTTTTTCTAGCTTAAAATTAGCAAAAATATTTTTATAAGTCAATTAGGCTTGTATTATGGGGTAAATTTGACATATTGGGAAAATATTATATAATATCAACATAACTGCCTTTGAGGCAGTTTTAGTTTGATGCTATACATTTTTCCGGCCCCAAGGGGGCCCCTTGGGGGTAGCAAAACATTATGTCGTATTATGTATATTTTATTGAGTGCCTTCCAGACTGGTTTATTTCGAAAAATACGAAGATAAACATGAAGCTTTCACGAGAGAATTTTGTTTAAAAAGTCCAAAAGGTTTTTTAGATAAAAAAAGAATTATTGAAAACATTATTCCCGGGTAGCCCCCCTTCGCTAACGCTTCGGAGGACAAGTTCGGAAAGTTGATTCTTTAGTGAATTTGCAATTTTAGTTTTCTGCTAAAATATTTTAATTATTCCCGGGTAGCGCAGCGGTAGCGCAGCTCGCTGTTAACGAGTTGGTCGTCGGTTCGAATCCGACCCCGGGAGCATTGCATAACGAAACGAACTCATTGTCCGTTTTCCGCCTGAAGGCGGAAAAACTTTCAGGCAGGATTAAAACCCCACCCCGCACTTCGGGGGCGGGGTTTTCGGTTTGGGGGGAATTAAAAAGGTTTTCCCCTAAAACAAAAGAAATTGTAATGCTTTCGGGCGAATAGGTTATTTTGTGTTTTGAGGGCGGTATCAATTTTTTCTTTTTCTTTTTTTTCAAATTTTTGGTATAATAGGAGCGAACCCAATCCATACGCTCCGCGATTTTTTATTATAACTTAATTGTTGTAATACCAAAGGGGCAACTCCTGTCAATTTCGCGAAAGCGGGATTGGGTTCGCAGGGT
>JBAYGN010000022.1:0-7290 GCA_041666645.1 Minisyncoccota bacterium | reverse complement strand
GTTGCAGAACTTATGAAAAAAGAAAAATTCGTTTTTCTCATTGCCGGTTTGGAATTTACTCCAATCATTGGATTGACATTTGGGACATTTTTCGTACATAATAAAACTCAAATAAATAATGAATATATTTTAATCTTCTTTTTTATATCTTCAAGATTATCTTCAACTAGATAAAGTGGGTTGGTATTTTTTGCTATTAGTCTAGAATAATAAGAATTTACAGTGCCTTGATATTTTTCATTTAAATAGATTTCTGTTTCGCCTTCTGTTGACCAGACCATTATTGGTGGTATAAAATAATGAAACAGGACTTCTCCATTTTGGTATCTTATAAAATCATAATGAGAGTAGTTCACACTATTAACTGTATATCGTCCTTTATTGCATGAATATTGTTTACAGACAGATGTAGCCCTTTCGGTCATATGTGAATTACATATTGGGCATCTCATATAGTCGTATGTTTCGTCTGGAAATTTCATAAGAATAAAGCCATAGTTTTTAATTTTTGTTTAGCGATTATTAAGTCTGGATAATCTAACTGTATAACTCTTTTAAGATTAATTACTTTTTCTGAATAAATCAATTTAGTTGTTCTTGCGACGTAATTAACTGATATTTCATAACGTTTTATTGGAAAGCTTATTTTTTCATATAGCAAGTCACCATATAAAGATACGACTTGTAGATATAGGTGTGTAGGTAATTTATCACCAATATCTACAAAATTAGAATGATTACATAATGATTCAACAAATGAAAAATTATTCTTTTCGAGAACGTCGCATTTTTTATTTATTTTGCTGCTATGTATCAAACTTTTATTACAAATAGGACAAGTTTCATATGCTTTCATTTAGTTAAATACTATAAATAGAGATACTCTTTCTTTTAGTTTTTTGAGATCTGGGAAATCTGGTTCAATTAATCTTGGAATATCAATTACCTCTTCTTTATTATTTTTTAAACAAACAATTTTGGATCGTTTATTATAAAAGTCAATAAATATAAATCGGCTATAATCTGGTAGCAGAGATATTTTGAGTAAATCTACTTCATTTGTTTTTTCATCAACATATATTTGTAAGGTATGATTAAGACCATTACACGTTCTTTCGCTATAGTTAGAAATTTTACGTGTATAAAAAAGGAATTTTTCGTATCTTCTAATTCCGGTCATTAAATCACCGCAAATAGGGCAATGCCAAGTCTCCTGCATACACCAGTATATAACCCGTCGTAATGCAAAGAGTTTACTTGACTTATGAAAAAGCTTTAATTTTCAAAAGTCTAGAAATTACCTGATAAGCGGATAGCATATCATTCCATTCTATGACATAATTTATAGTACATATTTCTGTAGCTACATATTCTATTTGTGGTTCGACAAAATAATCAAGTTTACGTAATGTTGTTATATTTTTTTTGGCATTGAATGCTAATTGATAATCTGCGTCATTCATTCTTATTATAATAGAAGCTGAGATACATTCTGTATCATCCTGGTATGTTGCCATATACCTTGTATATGGCGGCAAATCACAACATGTAGAATTCTCACAGGAATAAACTTTTATGTCAGATCCGGAAGGATCTAGAGACCAAGTTCGCATACATAAAAATCCGCCACAAACTGGACACATTTTAGATATTATTAAGTTGTTAGGAGAATGTGACATATACGTTTAATTTTTGAATTAGTTTTTCGTAAAGATAAAAATCAGGTTCAAACCATGGTAGTTCATGGGATGATTTGCCATCTATTCTCTCTACCCGCAATGTTTTTTGTTGAAAATCCCAAATAAACTTATTACCACGAAGCGCTTTTGCCATTAAAGAAACAGATAATAAAGTGTCCCAATCATTAAAATTCATAACAAATACGTGATGTTTATTTGAACATGTTTTCTTTATCTCATAAAACCCGCCTTCTCTTCTTAAGGTTTTATCGCAGATAGGACAAGTTAATATATGGGTTTTAATCATCAGCTAAAACAAATATAGGTTTTTATCTTTTTAAGAAGTTTAGGAAAATCGTATATATCTGGTTCGAACCATGGAATAACTGTTGTGCTTTTATGGTCCCAAACTGGAGCTATAGTAGTTGCTCCAACTGATCTTCCTTTAATTGAGATATATGGTCCAATGAATATTTTTCTTTCAACAAAATTCCAAGATATAATTAATTTAGTATTAAGATCTTTATAAGACATAATGATTAAAGAGCTATGTTCATTAAGTACAACTCTAAATGTATGACTTAATCTTCTTTTGCAAGATTTTGTTGTTCTATCGAAACCAAATTCGTAAACAAGAATATCTCCACATACGGGGCATTTTGTTGGTTCTATCATGAAAATAAAATTAATGTTTTGATTTTGCGAATAATTGATTCTTTATCATCATAATTAGGTATAATTGCACTATTAACGATATGACGATGTGTTTTACTATTTTTGGTCCATACTTGAGAAGTTCCCTCATCATAATTAATTTTGAGGTACATTTTTTCTCCACTATGGTCTCGAAGGCTTAACTTAACTTTAGTTAATTCTTTTACACATTTTCCATTTTCATCAATAATAAACTTACCGTAATCATCTTTTACGTCAGATAATCTTTCTGAAAAGAAATGGTCATCTCTATTGCAGAAGTAATCAGTATAAAGTACAGTCCGTTCTGCCTCTAATTTCCTTTTACAGAAAGGACACAGCCGCGCTTCCATGATATATAACTCCGTATGAAAGTAATAGTTTTACGAGATAAACAAAATAAAGAGATATATTTTGTCATACATTCTAAATTTGAGTTTGAATTCTACTCTCAGAATGGATTAGACATACACATTACAGTTAATCAAAATAATAAAACGGCATTATGTGTGGGTGGTGCAGTTTATGGTTATTATAATGACGACGTTTTATCCGAAACTGTAATTAAGATAATAGAAGACCAAGATGAGTGCAAGTAGAATCAGACATAAATTCATTCAATCATTAGATTTCGGAAATCAAAAACTATCTAAAAGATATGTCAGAAGAGTATTAAAGTCAATTTCTCTTGACGCGATAGATTTCGATGCCCGCACTGGCAATATAACGCGCCTTGAGCACGAAGTCAAGGTCGGCGTGTATAATATTCACCTTCGCCTCCCATCCGCTGCGAACGGAAACATCGATCCTATAAAATTGCTTCGCGAGGGCAAACCAATTAAAAAATTAAGCGATTACAAGAAGATTTGCATAGACATCTCTATGGTTAATAAAACAGAAGAAGAAGATATGTGTGGAATTAACATCTATAAAAATAAGCTATTTTGTAGCCAAAGATGGGTTTTTAATCAACATTGCGACGGATGGATTCGTATAAATGATTTGGTTGATGCTATTTTATACTGCAATAGATTAACCAAGCTAAAAGCATTTTTATGAAAAAATTACGTATGTTCGTAGTTTCTTGACAAGTTTTTCTTTAGTCTTGAATTTATACAATGGTAATAATGGGACAGTCATTATCATCATTTTATTAGTATTATTGTTTAATATATTAATCTGAGTTTCATTTTCAGAGTATTCGGACATAAGGCTATAAGACATATCATTTTCGGTAGTTGAAAGTAGTTCTCTTAAAATGGTAAAGGGTTTTATAAACATATGACTATCAAATTCTAAAGGATTACTATATATTAACCCTTGGCAGTTCTTGCAATTACTGACCATATGTAAATCTCTGCTACCGAGGTATGTAAGAAATTTTTCCATATCTGTTACTTGAAATTTATTATCGCTTATAGATATGCTTATATTTAATTCAAAAGAGTATTTTATATTTAAAGTGGCAATTAACTTATCATTTTTTATAGACTGCGAAATGCCACCAAATTGGTTATCATTAGCATACACCATTTTAATGGCAACTTTATTGCCGCACGAAAAGCATGGACCATTATAAAGTATGAAATCTTTTAAAGTAAATTTCTTCATTATTTCATTAAGTGTAGATAGGCTTCTATAAATGGCTGCAAATCACCATCCATAACCATATCGGTGTTTCTATTTTCATATTCTGTTCTATGATCTTTTACTAATTGATATGGATTGAAGTAATACGTTCTGATTTGAGATCCAAAAGCTATTTCTTGTTGTAATGATAATTGTTTTTCTTTTTCTGACATTTTTTTCTTAAGTTCTATATCATACAGTTTAGACTTTAACATTTTTAGAGCTGTTTTTTTATTTGATAATTGGTCTCTTTCTGTTCTAACTAGAATATTAATGCCAGTAGGTATATGTTTTAGTCTAATAGCGCTTGCAACTTTATTTACATTTTGACCGCCAGGTCCACCAGCAGTTTGTGCTGTAATTTCTATATCCTTATCTTCAATCTTAATATCTATAGTATCTTCTACATCAGGCATAACAGATACGGCGGCAAAGGATGTATGTCTAGCATCTCCAGAATTAAATGGAGAATTTCTTATTAATCTATGTACACCAGATTCACTTTTAAGGAAGCCATAAGCATAGGGACCTTCAATTCTATAAGATACAGAATCTGTGCAAATAGAACTGTGCTCATCACTAGGCTTATTATCTAAACGTTCCACCTTGAATTTATAATTATCTGCCCAGCGTAGGTACATACGAGACAACATTGTTACCCAGTTAGCGGCTTCTAGCCCCCCTGCGCCAGCATTAATGGTCAATATTGCGGGACTGTTCGCCATGGGATCTGTCATCATTTGACGAAATTCTATAGCAGACAACTCGCCATAAATTTTCAAAATATCATCATGTTGAGCGGGCAATTCATCAGGTAATTCCGCTGACATATCTAAATAGAAATCGATACCATCAGACAGAAGTTGTAAGTTAGTTATGAAATTGGTTAGTTGCTGTCGCTCTTTCATAAGAGCCCCTGCTTTTTTAGGATCTTTCCAAAGATTTGGATTAGATGTTTGTTGATCTATTTCATCTATTCTGATAACATATTTCTTATAATCAAACATCTTATTGATTGAATCTATTTTATCGCGACAAAGGGCTATTAATTGTTGTGTTTCCATAATAATCACGCAAAGGTAATTGATAATCTGACTTTTTTCTTTAGACTTGTTAAATTAGGATAATCAGGTTCTATTATGAATGGTAGCCCTATAGAATCAGAGCCTTCTTTAGACCATATTAAAGAACGATTTTCCATGTATACGTTAGAAAACATAACGTATTTATTTCCGATATTAATTGAAAATTCATCAAATAATACTACATCAGGATATTTCGCGTCAGAAAAATTCCCATAGTAATGAAGCGGATCTTTTGAATTTGGATGAAAACATGTTGCACTTATTAATGATGTTCCGTTACTGATAGATCTTTTAAGAATACCAACTGGATTATTAGTTATTTCTACAAATAATTCGTTACCACAAACAGGACATGTGTTAATTTTTATCATGAAAATAGTATATATGTTTTGATTTTTTTGATTAGATAGTTTTTATCTAACATTTTATATAGATTGAGTTTAGGCAATGTTGCAACAACACCTTTACTATCTAATAAATATGTGTTGGGCAAATTTGCAGAAGATATTAAATTAAATTTTTGACCATCTATAATTGCAGCAACAGATTCAGTGCTCATAATCAGTGGATAAATTGTTCTTGTTAAAGTTCCTAAAACTAATTGAGAGCTTTGGTACCTATAGTTAAAGCCATTAACATAACAGCTCCTACTAGTACAGTGTTTTAATAAACACATATCATGTTCTACTAAGATATTTGCAACATTTTGAGTTAATCCGTATGTTAATTGATTATTATGAGTATTTATAGAAAATACTTTAATTTCACGTTCACTGGAATCATAAGACGATAAACATGATAATTGATTTTCTTTTAACTCGGAAAAATAAGCGGCTACATGTAATTGATCTGAAAAATTATATTGCGACGGTTCTTCAGGATGCGCCACAGTATATAATATAGAATGAGGATCTTGATTTAGAGCTGCATTATATTTCGGAATATTATTCTTTTTATTTATCATGACGCTTAATTCATTATTACAAAATGGACATTTGTCCACTAATGATAAAAAATCATGAATAGTTTTAAAGCGCATTATAACAAATTAACTCATTAAAATCCAATTATCCAATCTAGAAAATAACTTATCTCTATCTTCTAGATCAAAATTAGGTCTTCTTTTTAAGAGAGGCAATTTTTTCTCGAATATATTTGGAGTATATTTTTCATCTTTAGCCTGTTCATCGTTACAGGTATAATACCATAGCATAGTATTTTTTTCTTCATAACTAATACTTAGTATATAGATTTTTTCTAAATCATCTATTTTTCTTTTTAAGCAAAATGATTCGTCAGAATTTATTAGTTTGCTTGACTTTTTTAAAGTTGGCTTTATAATAAAGTCTCCAGATTCAGTTTTTGAAACGTTCAATACGACGCTTGCTCGATGATAACAACCATAATATAAATAAATTTCATAATATTGACTTGAATATCCGCTTTTTTCTTTAAAACCGTCTTCATTACACAGAAAAAAGAAAAACGACTGATGTTCTAAACATTTATCTTTCATTTTATCAGAACTAAATCGGACAGTCGTTCCTGACTCCATAAAATCAATATCTATATATTCTCCATTGAATTCTGATTCTATACATTTAAATTGTTCAAATCTATATGAACGATTAGAAGACCCTAAAATAGGAATTCCTCTAAAACATATGGAATCAAGTAGCTGAAAATATAACGTAAGTGGCTCTCCACATATTGGACATCTGGAGTTAAAATTCAAAAATTTATCAAAATTCATTTATCTTCCTTATGTAAATGTTACAATTGTTAATATTCTATTTTTTAGTTTATTGCTATCAAATAACTCAAAATTTATAAATGGAGTTTCTATTGGAGCCATATTGGAATTATTTCTGGACATTATTCTAGTTGTATTGTAAATATAATCGCTTTGAACCCAATATTTTCCAATATCAACACACTCAAAATACATTAAAAATGGTTTTATGTTTACGTATCCAATAATATCATGCAAAGATTCATCAAATGCTTCGCATGTAAGAAAATTAGAATGTATAGCATAATTCATACATTTTTTGTTCTCACAACTGAGAACGATATGTGGTTTATACATTTGAAAAATCTCTACTATTTTAGTAATGTCAGCCGTATTATCACGTTTCTTATTAAATCTTAATTCATTTGAATATATATTTAACTGACCATCAACATTTACTGTGTAATATTTT
>JBAYGN010000021.1:0-7355 GCA_041666645.1 Minisyncoccota bacterium | reverse complement strand
GCTGGCTGGTTTCCGCTCCGGCCTTGTCAAGTATATCGATCACCGAGTTATTGGCGTAAATGATGTTGCGGTCGTTATCGGCAATCATCACGCCGGTGCTGACGTTGTCCAGCGCAATCTTGATGCGCAGGATTTCGTCAGTCGCTTTGCGGTCCGCCGTGATGCGTTCCAGCAGCTGTTGCTGCATGTATTTCATGGCATATAACAAACTGCGTTTGTCTTTCTCCTTAACCTGAATATCCCGGGTTAAATTGCCACCGGCAATTTCCATAGCAATCCCTTTTGCAAAATAAGGGTCAATACCCAATAGCTTGCCTAGATAGTGTGTTAAGTAGACGGCAATGCCCAGCCCCAGGGTGATGCCCGTCAACGATATGATGAGCATGAGCATAGATGCTTTCTTGGTTGATTCGGTGATGGCATGGGCGTTATTTTTTGCGTCGTTCACGCCCTGATTTTTAATTCTATTCAGTTGTGTTCGTAAGTTTTGTGCCAATGTATTGAAATCGTTCAGGACGAGATTGCCGGCTCCGACACCTTCGGCAGCATAAACCGTAGTCATGCGCTTGCCTTCACTGTAATACCAGTCGAAGGCGGTCTCAAGAGCAGCCAATTCGGCTATTTTCGCTTCGGGTGAACTGACATTATTCAGTGTTGTGGCATGGCTATTTTTAGTGGCCGCCAATTCCGATGTTATCTTTGCGGAGTTTCCTCCGGTTATACGTTCACGGAATTGTGTGATGCCTTGTTTAAAGTCTTCGGCGGCTCTCTGTGCATCCTGAAAAGCCTCCGGATCCTGATTGATTGAAGCCTGGGTGAAAAGTTGCTGCACTTGTACGGTATAAATCGCCATCCGCTCAGCTAACAGCGCATTGGGCAGAAATATATCATCTACTTTTGCCACGTCACGCTGAGTCTGCGAAAAACTAAACAAAGCCACGGCGACAATGCCTATCATCAAACTTATGATGGCAAGAAAACCGAGCAGTATGCGGACTTTGAAACTTATGTAACCAAACATATTAAGAACCTTATTTAAAATAATGTTTTATGTAAATCGGCAACTTTGCCGAGTATTCTTGTATGGTTTTGTAAGAATTTCTGATTTTTAGAGATACAAAGAATTTAGGCGATTTTCTACGAAGAATATACCCACAAGTTGGTTTTTTAGTTCATTTGATATTTTAACAACCACCTGCAATGGCCAGTGGTTGTTAAGTTTAATATCTCGTTGGTTTACGCTGACAGCTTCTTAAATGTCTCAAGGACGCTCTCACCCTTAAAAGGCTTTACGATCCAGCCTTTGACGCCAGCTGCCTTTCCTCGCTCTTTCATGCTCGGATTGTTCTCTGTGGTCAGCATGATCACACTTACCGTGTTGTTTCCTAATTCACCGCGAATTTTCTCAACCATGGTTAGTCCATCCATATTCGGCATATTGACATCGCTAACCACCAGTTTGATACTGGGTTCAGCCTTAAGTTTGCTAAGGCCATCCGCTCCATCAACAGCAGTAACTACCTCCAAGCCATTTTTTTTCAAGAAGCCGCCAACTTCATCTCTGACTGTGCTTGAATCATCGACGATTAAAATCTTTGCCATAAATTAATTCTCCATACTTAAGTTTTTAAAACAATTCCAATTCACCCGAGTCAATCAGGTCATCAACTGATGCTTGAATCTCCTGAAAGTCCTCTGGCGACCAATTTAGATTGAACACGAACCATTGATAAATCGAAATCAAATGGCCGCCTTCCTCATTTAATAGTGTGTATTTGAAACAGAGTTGGGGGTTCCCAGACCCAAACGAGATATATTTATGTTGATGATTGATGACGATAGGCACCTGCGTAGTGGAACGACCGCCGGGATCATCATCTGCAATAAAACGATTCTTGAAAGCGCCCCAAATAAGATTGGTCACTTCACCCAAAATATTATTCACTGTTCTGAATGTCGCCGGGCTTTCGTTTCCGGTTAATTCATCGGATCCAAGCACATCGAGAATGGCGCCTTCTTCCGTCTGCAGCATCATATAGCCCCGGCACCAGCTGCTTTCCAGCGGAATCAGGCTGAATACCTCGCCGAAAATTATACGATCCCTGACAATGTAAGGCGTTTCAGCGCTCACTTTAAGGTGCTTAAACTGGCTCGCCAGAGTGCTTACTGTAATCTCGGAAATTCCTCTGACCAGTGCATTGGGATAAACGAGGCTAAAAATGTATTCATCGATGACTTTCCGGAGCGGCGACATGTCATCAATCGTGTAGGTGGCGCAAAACAGTTTTCGTTGTTTTTCCGGCAGGTCATCAAAACCGGAGGCCGATGTTCTGCGCAGCACGATGGGCAACTCGGGTCTTGCAGTATGTATTTGGCGCGCTAAGTCCATCGTGTCATCCAGCGATTCACAATAGTTATCTGCCAGCAAAATCGCTCCCAAGTCGATATTGGAACTCAAAATGGCCATGATATTGGCAGAATTGGCCTTCAAGCCAATAAGACCGTTTTGATCGCAAAATTGTTTAATTTGGTCAAAATACTCGGAAGAGTTATCCATAACCAAGACTTTGCTTACCAGTTGTGTTTCATCACTCATGTTTAAATCTCATATAATCAGCTTTTAAAAAAGCTCCAGTTCACCCGTGTTGTCTTCGTCTTCACTTGGATCCACTTTAAAATCCACAACGCCATAATCGCAGATGCACAAAGTAGCGTGTAGCACTAACGAGTGATTGATAGTGATCCTGTAGTGCTTGACATACCCGGGATCAAGAACCGAGATGAAGTTCGAGCACTGCCTTTGTAGCACATAGGGCGTTGACATCCCCAAAAAATGGTAATGTTTATGCAACTCCCTGTTCATGACGCCACAACAAATATTGCAAAACTCCAGAAAGGCGTCGCGAAACGCGCTGCTGTTTCCGGTCTCAGCACCAAGGTTGGCGCTCTTTACGAAGTAGCTTCCGGCGGCGTCAGTGCTATTAAAATGAAACAGCGTCAAGTATCGAAAAAACGTTGATGTAATGGTCAGAACAGAAAATTCATCTTCGAAAACTTCTTCCGGATCATTAACTGACTCTATTTCACAGATATCGTCAGGAGATGCTGCAATATTTGCCATCACCGCTTTTTTAAAGATGTGATCAAAACCGCTTTGCGCCTGTTCGCTGATCATATACGATTTAGACTGCTCATCAGATTCTTACAGGTTACATCAATGCCAACCAAAGCAGATGTGATCATTTTTCCCCCTGCTTGTATGTCCTGGAAAGTCGCTGTAGTTATCAAGTCATTCTTGTATAGATTCTTGCCATAATCCTTAGAAAGCTCTTCCGAATCATTGGCAAGTTTACGGACTTCAGCTGCCACTACGGAAAATCCGCGACCATTTTCACCGGCTCTGGCCGCTTCGATCGCTGCGTTCAACGATAAGATGACGATTGCTTGAACGATCATGGAAAACTTGTCATTTTGCTGGCGCATTTCCAAATTCTGAGTCATCAAAGAACTCATGTCGGTATGCCAGCGTTCAAAGACTTCGGCAAATCTATTGACCTGACTTATTTCATTCGCCAGATAGTCGGCCTTCTCGAGAAAATCTCGCTTCTCATCCCTTACTTTCTCTTCCAGAAGACTAAGCTCCATGTCATGTTTTTGCTGAAGCTGATCAATTTGATTAAGAAGCTCGGCTTTTTCTTGCGCCAGGAAGTTCGACTGCTCAAATTGGCGACTCAATTCCTCATTTTTTAACCCCAGCTCCTGCTCGTGAAGACTAAGTTTTTTTCCGGTCGCGTCTTCCAAAAGGCGAAGCTCCAGCTCATGCTTTTGCTGAAGCTGGCTAAGTTGAACCAATAATTCAGATTTTTCTTGCTCCAGGCGCTTTGACCGCTCCAATTGACGATCCACGTCGGCAACTTTCAATTGCAGCTCTTGCTCATATCGATTCGCTTTTTCTTCAGTTGCAACCAGTTGCCCAGCCAAATCCGCAGCGGCAGCTTGGTGTGTAACCACCGTTTCCCTGTGCATTTTCTTATTTATACGCATCAGCAGGGCTATGCTCAGGCCAGATGCGAGTAAACATCCCAAGATAGAAGTCAGAATTGTAATTCCCATAGCGATCTACTTGCTCTTACAGTTGAAACGTAGAAGAACTTGCTCACGTTTGTGCGCTCGACTTCTTCCATCGGGCATCTCGATACCATGACCTAAGAAGCTCCTGACGACGAGTAAATCCGAAATTCGTCCATTGCTCATGCAGTCACCATTAATGATTCTTCTTCGGTGCTCACAGCGTAATTTGCAGGAAGATACACAGCGGTTTCAAATGCTCGACGATCAGAGCCTTCCTTGTTGTCCAGGAAATTAATTTTGACATTTCCGCCCTCTTTTCTGGCGAAGCCAAGAACCGCATCCATGCCGACACCGCGTCCTGAAATATCGGTGAGTTTGTCAGCCGTTGAGAATCCGGGAAGGAAAATAAGCGCGGCGATTTTCTCGTCGTTCAGGTTTTCATTGCCCTGTATCAGTCCATTGTCCAACGCCTTTTGACGAATTTTGTTCAGGGCAAGTCCACGGCCGTCGTCTTTTATGGATATTTTGAGCTGGTCGTTTTCCATTTCAATAGCTACATCAATGCGCCCTTGCGCCGGCTTGCCACTAACCAAGCGGTCAGCTGGCGTTTCCAGTCCATGGTCAACGCAATTTCTGAATAGATGCGTGAAAATGTCTTTGATCACGCCAACGCTTTGGGTTTTCAGCCGCAGTTTTCCGTTGTTTATTGAAACTTCGGGTTCCGGCTTGCCCAAGCTTTGCGACAACTCCGGCAGCGATTCAACCATTGAAGCGATCGATATATCAAGAGTCTCCGTTCCAAGCAGCCTTAGCGTTCTATGCACAATATTTTTTGCTTCGATCAAATCGTGAATGTTGGAATGACTGACCTTTTCCAGTAGTTTGATTGTTTCCTGAATTTGCTTATTATCAACCATGAGGTATTTCTCGACGCTGCCTCTACGGCCTGGCCCTTTGCGGCCAAGACTGACTTCATTGGTCTTGGCGTAATGCTCAATCAATTGACGCACCTGAGCCAGATCATCCAGTAGTCGAGTTTGATCCCATGCAATCTTGGAATTGGGCTGACGCAATTCATCATACATCGACTCCGTGTCATGAACCTGGTTAGTCAAATTCGTCAGGCCATAAGTCCTGGCATTTCCTTTGATGGTGTGCATGTTTCTAAACATGGCATTAATGGCATCTTCGCTGCCATCTGGATTTGCGCGGATTGTATTTTCAATCTCATCGATATAGGTGACGGATGAAGTGATGAATTCGTGAAATTTTTCCTGACTGACTCCCAGAATTTCGCCAATGATTTCCAATTCACGTTTTTGCCCTTCTGCTTCAGCACTCAATTTGCGCAGCTCAGTCACATCCCGCACACATAAAAGGATTTGCTCCACCACATCATTTTCGTTAACCACCGGCGCCCAATTCAAATCGAGGACTTTCTTCAAGCCGCCCTGCATTTCTTTTTCGATTTCATTGACAAGCAAATGCTGGTTAAATTCAAAATTCATGGCGTCTTCTCCCACACAAGCGCCAGAGATGGCTGAAATTTGTGAAATGGCGTCCGAACCTAAATTAGAGTTTGCAAAAACCAGTTTGATCAAGTCATTTCCGGCAATCTGGTCGGTCTCCAGTATTCTTTCCAAATAGGCGGAATATTCGGGTTTGATCTTGTTTTGATCGTCAAAACTGAGTAAACCTTGCGGCATATATTGAAGCATCGTTTGAATGTCATTGATCTTTTGTTTAACCAGCTTGGATGTCTCCTGTAGCTGCTCAACCATCGAATTGAAAGATCGCGCCATGCTGCCGATTTCATCATTGTGCAAGGCTTCGGCTCGCAGAGACAAATCGCTGGTATGCGCAATTTTTGACATGATCGATTCCAGACCCGAGACTCTGCGCAAAATACGCGCTCCACCGAAAATACAGATCAATACCGCTGAGATTATCAATAACGAACATGCGGCCATGATAATGAACATTAAATGTTCGTAATGCTGGTATTCACCGGTGAGTTCAGCTTCCAGCGTCAGCAATCGCTGTTGGAGATTGTCGAGTTGCTGCTTGACCTTTGCCTGGCCTGTTATTTTATCCTGAGTAATTCTCAGGGCTAACTCCATATCCTTGCTATAGTGTTGCAACAGTGACGGGATTTCACTGATCGGTTCAATCGCTTTGTCTTCGGGCTGTTTGGCTTCCGTCTTTTCATCGAAACTCAAAACGTCACTGGCTGCTGACTCCTGTTTCATAACACCGAGCAAAGGCAGTTTTTTAAATTCATCAGCCAAAACAATCAGCTCTTGTAAGGGCCGGTTAATATTATCCGGCGACATTTGCTTGCGCGAGGTGAAAAAACTTTGCCGTGCTCTTGCAAGATTTATGAGCGCCGCCTGAGAATCGCCAACCAGCTTCAAATAAAGCTGCTGCTTAGCTTGAGGTGCTTTATGTGCTTCTTTAACGTATGACAACAGTTTTTGCAGGTGCTGAGACAGCTGCTTCTCATTATTTATCAGCAGCGCTTGTGGGTCAGCCAGCTTGCCGGCAGCCGTAAGCTCAGGCATAGTATTTTGCTGTAAGTCATCGATAAGCCCGGTAAACGGCGCTTGCAACGAGGCTGACAGGTTGGCGCGCCCTTCAACTTCAGTTTTGATTTGATTGAGTGTTCGCTCAACATCACCGATTATGGTGGCTTCACCCGTGAGCAAATAATTCAACATCGGCTGGCTGACCTGGGTAAAGATTTTGTCTTTTTGCTGTCCGAAAAATTCGACCGACGCAAAAGCCTGATTTAGGTGATTTAACGACCAACTCACCGCAACCGCGAAACCAATAATAATAACGGCAAGCGTCAAGCTGACTAGCTTCGATATGTGTTTAATTGTCATATTAGGATTTGGATTTATTTAAGAAATGCAAGTTAATAATGATTCCCGATAAGTCGTTTTTTAAACAGGATAGAGTCGGGAGTACTCTGTTCTGTCGGTTATCCCGCTATTCCTTGATTTTTAGGACATAGTTATAAAGATTAATTAACGGCATGGAGTTTTGAGACTGGCCTATGCGTAAAGGGCAGAAGGTTTTCCTGACCTTTTGTTGTCATTCGCTGGTTAATAAAGAAGCTGTTGCCTTCAATCTTTTTAGCCATCTTTTTGGCTTCAGACGCTAAATCGGCTATATCGACATGAGATTGGCACAGGCAGGTTGAAGCAGGGCTCACCAGTCCGACTGACAGGCTGGTCATGGGGAAAAAGCAGTTGTCTCCCGTCCTGTTTTCGGTATAAATG
>JBAYGN010000020.1:0-7801 GCA_041666645.1 Minisyncoccota bacterium | reverse complement strand
GCAAGTTATGGCGGCTAGTACCTTCACCGCACAAACCTTCGACGATGCGTCGAGCGAGTTTAACGCGCACAATTTCCATATTTTGCAACTGATTGGCAAGATCAAGACCATCACTCTGGTTGAGGTCATGCCATTTATTGATAACCAGATACCCGGCACCGTCAATGTGAGGCCTATGGTGCACATGATGGCCGGCAACGATACGGCTATCGAGCACGCGACCATTTACAATATCCCGTATTTCAGGCTACAGGCAGGCGAGAACGCGGTCATTATTAACCCGCAGGTGGGAGACATAGGCGCTTGCGGATTCTGTGACCGGGATATTTCAGTGGTCAAAAAGACCAAAAAAGCCTCCCAGCCGGGTTCATGGCGGCAATACGATTATGCCGACGGTTTATATTTTGGCGGCATGATGCTGCTCAACAAAACCCCGACGCAATTTATCCGCTTCGACACCGATGGTATCACCGTCACAAGCCCCATTGCTGCTACAATTAACGCACCAACGCTCACGGCCAACATCAGCGAAAAGATTGAATTAAATTCACCCGAGATGATCGCCAACATAGACAAAGTTACGTTCAATTCATCCACCATCGACTTAACCGGCGTCGTCAGGGCAAACGGCGTCGTTATTGATGAAACTCACACCCATGAAGATGTTTATCCGGGCAGCGGCATATCAGGACAGGTCACAGGCTAATGGCAAATTATAGCGTTCTAGGATTAACCGTAAAAGTTAAGCACCAATATTTTGCAATCATAGCGGCCTATATTCCCGGGAAGCTTGGAGCGTGGATGCTTAAGCATTGCATAGAATTAAGATTCAATGGAAAGCTAGTATGAGAAAACTACTATTGCTATCAATCTTGCTTCCTTCACTCAGTTTCGGCGCAAGTTCCGGATTAGGGCCACAGTCTGATCCTGGGCTAGTATTCAAGCAAGTGCCGTCAGCGCAACAGTGGAACAGTTACTTTAGTTCAAAGCTGGACTATAACGCCAATGGCCTGCCTATCGCCTTGGGCGGGACTGGCGCTAGGACGAAACAACAAGCGCTGATTAATCTCGGCATCACCAGCACACAGTCACCTAATTTGCTGTCACTGGCTGGAATTACCGGAGCGGCCAATAAGGTGCCTTATTTTTCCGGCGTTGGCGTACTGGATTCCGCTGTGGTGTCAGGCGACTGCACCAATGCGGCTATGGCGTTCACCTGCACCAAAACCGGCGGCGTATCGTTCGCAGCCAGCGCGACCACCAACACCACCAATGCGGCCAATATTTCCAGTGGCGTATTAACGGCGGCACGGGGCGGTACCGGCATCAGCAACGCCAAGACGCTGGCGGTTAATGCCAATTTGACTTTGGCCGGAACTGACGGCAGTACGCTTAACGTCGGCACTGGCGGCACACTGGCCTCTGGTGCATTTTCAGGCACCTATACGCTTCCCATTGCAACGTCTGTCCTGTTAGGCGGAGTCAAGCCGGACGGATCGAGTATCACGGTTGATGCGGCTGGCGTCATTGCGGCTCCCGGCATGGGTGGCGGTACGGTAGGCGTGGGAACTGCCAACGCGCTGGCTTATTATCCTGCGGCATCGACCACAGTGGGACCGATCACCACGGCCAACAACGGCACCCTTATCACCAGTGGCGCAGGCGTCCCATCGATCAGTTCAACCCTGCCGGCGGCAGTACAGGCCAATATCACCGGACTGGGTAACGTATTGTCCGGCGGCTGGTACGGTTCGGTTATATCGCCAACCTACGGCGGCACCGGCGTCAATAACGGCGCAAAAACACTTACCCTGGGTGCTTCACTGGTTACGACCGGAACCGGTGCTCAGACGCTTAATTTCCCAGCGGCGGCTTATACCTATTCATTCCCCGCCAGCACGGACACCGTTGACCTGATTGCTACGGCGCAAACTCTGACCAATAAAACCATCAGCGGGGCCAGCAACACATTATCTAATATTGCCCTTGCATCATTAGCCCCCGCAGGCGCAAATACGATAATCGGTAACGCTACCGGAGCAGGCGCAAGCCCGACGGCGCTTTCAGTCCCGGCTTGCTCAGACCCTAACAATGCACTAGCGTGGACGGGAGGCACGGGCTTTTTATGCCGCGTCATTAATACGTTTATCGGTTCGTCCAGTTCACAGGCGATCAGGATCACCAACGCCGCCGAACCCGTCAACGTGGTGGCATCGGCACCGCCAGCAACAACAAACTTTTACCTGTCCAACGGCGCGGTACAGTATTACACCAACACCGCAGCGAACAACTTCACTCTGAATTGGGCTTGGTCCACCGGATCAACTATGAACGCCGTTATGAGCGTAGGTGACTCGGTTACGTCTGTGTTAGTTACTAATCAGGGGGCGACTGCTTATTACCCTAACGCGTTTACCATTGATGGTTCTTCCGTGACCCCAAAATGGTTGGGCGGCACCGCTCCAGTTGCGGGTAATGCGTCAGGTAATGACGTGTATAGCTGCACGATCATCAAGACCGCCTCGGCAACCTATAACGTATTGTGCTCGCAGTCTCAATATAAATAGGCCATGAAAAAATACCTTCTACTATTTTTATTATCGCTCTCAGCCTTTGCTGATGAACCGCTACAGATTGCCGCGCTATCCTCGACGCTCGGCGCGGCATCAGCAATGGGTTACGGACAATTCCGTCAATCAAAAGGGAGTTGCACACACGGCGTATTTATCGGAACTGCTGGCGCTCATTCTTTTGCTGTGCCGGCAGGTTGTAGCTCCATTACCGTCGAGGCCATAGGCTCAGGAGGTACAGCATCAAACGGATATGGCGTTGGCGGAGGGGCTTATGCAAAGTCAAACTCAATAGCGGTAACACCGGGGCAAACGGTTTATTACTATCAATCAAGTTATACAGGAAACAGAGATTCATGGGTCAATGTATCGGCTAACAGCGTTCCGTCGTCGTCTTCTATTGGTGCATTGGCTAAAGGAGCGCCATCAGGCGATAACTCTGGCGGTCAGGCGAGTTTATGCGTGGGAAATATAGCCTATTCTGGCGGCAGTGGAGGGACTCCCAACGCTGGCGGGACAGGTGGCGGCGGCGGTGCTGGTGGACCTTTTGGTGCGGGCAAGAATGGAGGTGACGGTTCGACTATTGCAAGCTCAGGGTCTGGCGGCGGCGGAGGTGCTGGTGGATCAAGCAGCACAGACGGGACCAGTGGATCAGGAACGGCTGGCGGAATCGGTGGAAGCGGCCCCAGTGGAACGTCAGGCGGCTTTGGCGCAACCATAGCCAGTTACGCCACAGATGGCTCCAATGGCTCAGGCGGTGGTGGCGGGTTTGGCAACAACTACAGACAAGGGGGGTACGGATCAGTCTATCCAGTATGGGGGAGTTATGGCCCAAGCGGGGGCAACGGAGGCAACAATACTAGCACTGGCGGCGCTGGTGGAGGCGCTGATACGTCATCCAATGGCATTGTGGTTATCACCTACTGATGAATCGAGTCTCTGACAGTTCGCTAGGAAACTTTGAAATTGGCATTAGCTCAATCGGTGAGCTTTTCATATCCCCCGTGCTGTCTAGCGACAACGCGCCGGTCACAACACCAGCCGTGCAGACGCATTACACCCTGCTGCTGGACACGATAACACATGATCTGGTGATTGATTCATTTGGCAATATCGCCGTGGCATCTCAACCCTACGCCACCGCACAGGACGTAGGCACCGCATTAAGGCTATGCCTGGGCGAACTATGGTACGACACCAAAAAGGGCGTACCATTCTTCCAAAAAATAGCCGGTAAACCGTTGCCACTGGCACTATTAAAAAGTTATTTGGAAGCCGCCGCCATGACTGTTCCTGATGTGGTAAAGGCGTCCGTTACATTCAGCACGTTCACCCAGCGCCATGTTATCGGCCAACTATTATTCACCGACACCAACGGGCAGACACACGGAGTTAAATTATGAGCACGAATGTTCCTGCGATAGTCTGGGATAAGGATGCGGGGCCGTTATTGCCGCAAGAGTCAGCTATATTGGCAGGCGTCCGGTCTGACCAGAATGCCGCCTTTGGCTACCCGCTCAATCCGGCACTAGAAACGCCACAAGGCCAGTTAGCGTCAAGTCTTTCCGCCGTCGTGTCGGACTGCTATTCGCAATGGGCTTATCTTGTCAACCAGATTGACCCGGCGACCAGTGAAGGCATAATGCAGGACGCTATCGGGCGCATTTATTACATTGAGCGCGATCCCGCCAAAGCCACATCGGTTCAATGTCTGTGCATCGGTGTAGCCGGTACGCCTATCCCTGTCGGCGCTCAGGTGTCAGATGGTTCTGGCGGCGTCTATTCATGCGTCCAGGGCGGCACCATTTCAGGCTCTGGCAATGTCACCCTGCAATTCCAAAATGACGTTTATGGCCCCTTGCCATGCCCCGCCGGAACGATTAACCGTATCCACAAGATGATTCCCGGCTGGGACGCGGTATCGAATACGGCTGACGGCGTGCTGGGTAACGATGTGGAGGGTCGCGCTGCTTTTGAGGAAAGACGGGCGTTATCGGTGGCACTGAACGCGCAAGGCTCAACAGAATCCATCTATGCCGCTGTGCTTAATGTGCCCGGCATTGTCGATGCGTATGTGGTAGAAAACACCAGCCACCTGCCCGTTTTTTATGGGGCCACCAACTACAGTCTGTTGCCGAACTCTATTTATGTGGCGGCGGTGGGCGGCAATGCCGACGAGATAGCACAGGCTATTTACGTTAAAAAAGGTACGGGGTGCAACTACAACGGCAATACGCTGGTTAATGTGGCAGACAATAGCCGCTATGAGTTGCCTTACCCATCCTATGAAGTCAGGCTAAACATCCCGACGACAACGCCTATTCTGTTCTCGGTGTCCATTGCCAATAATCCGGCATTACCGGCCAATGTGGTGGCGCTCGTCAAGGCGGCTATCATCAATGCCTTCGCTGGTGGTGACGGAGGCCAGAGGGCAAGGATTGGATCGACCATTTACGCATTGCGCTATATTTCTCCCGTCCGGGCTGTCGATGAAAATATCGAGGTGCTATCGCTGGGTATCGGCATCACGATGGCGACGCAAAACTTTTTAAGGCTTGGCATTGATCAGGCTCCCGCCGTTAGCGCAGCAACCATCAATGTGGCGCTGGTTTAATGCGAAACTTTGAACAAACCATTATCAGCCAGTACGACGCCAGTTCGATCATTCGTCAGCTAATAGCTAACATGAATGACTATATCGACCCGACGGCTGATTTTACCGCATTTCACAACCTGATCTGGAATGTGGATTCTGCCGAGGGCCTAGGCCTGAATATATGGGGACGGATTGTCGGGGTTCAGCGCAACTTAACCATTCCTTCTCCGCGCAACTATTTTGGCTTCAAAGCAACAACAACCGCGCCCTGGTTACCGTTTAACTACGGAACCTTTGATAACGTCGGTGTCGGTAATGCGCCGACTCAGGTTTATTCGCTGTCCGATACGCAATTCAAAACCCTGATTATGGCAAAGGCACTGGCTAATATCAGCCGCACTTCGCCGCCAGCACTGAACCAGCTCGTGACAAACCTGTTTGCCGGACGTGGCCGGGCTTATGTGCTAGACCTTGGCCACATGATGATGCTGTATCGCTTTGAGTTCCTGTTGAAACCCTATGAAGTGGCGATAATCACGCAATCAGGCGCCATTCCGCACACGTCCGGAGTTCGCTGTTTTTACCAGCACGGTGTTATGCAGAATTACCTGGGCTTCAAGAACAGCAACCCGTCAAAACTCAATCAATATAAGCCAACCAGCTTTGGCTGCTTCTTTTCTTCCGATAACCTAAAGGCTATGGCATGACCGTACCATTAATTGACCCGCGAACAATAACAATTCCATGGGCGGCAAACGCTGGACCCAGCTATATCACCTCTGTGCCTGATGCGTCACAGATCAGCATCACGCCGGGAGCTGCCTCGTTTACTGACGGCTTCCCGCCGGTTAATATGTCGGACCCGCTGATTGACGGCATACCGCCAAACGGTCAGGACTTTAACGGCGTCCTGAACATCATCACCGGCCATTTGCAGTACATGAACGCCGGAGGGCAGTATAAATTTGACGCGGCCATTTCAACGGCTCTTGGTGGCTATCCAAAAGGCATGGTGTTGCAGGATAACGCCGGGCTGAATGCCTATATCAATATTCTGGCTGGCAACACCACCGATTTCAACGTAACGCCTTCCAGCATTGGCGTGTCTTGGTTGCCGTGGGCTGGTGCGGCAGTTGCGCCGGTAACAGGCGGAGCCATTAACTTTGCAGCGCCTATCACACTGCCATCATCGGCTACGGTAGCCATCGGCGCAGCGGCATCAAATAACATCATCATCAGCGGTTCAACGCCGGTCAGTGCCTTTGATACCTTGGCGGCTGGCGCTCACCGTCACGTCTGGTATTCCGGTGCGGTGCCATTGACTTACAATGTTACCTCGATGCAATTAGTCGGCGGCGTGGACAGGACTAACGCGGTCGGTGATTATTCGCTGTTCGTCAGTCTGGGATCTGGTAACTGGAAAGAACTAGACTATCAGCCGCAGCAAGGCTATATCACCCCGGCCAGTCTAGCAACGACCTTGCTCGGCTATGCAACCTTGGCTGGTGATAACGTATTCACCGGCACCAACCAGTTTGCCGCTGTCCGTGAAAATTACATTGCTATCCCTGCCTCAAACATCGACTTGGCGCTGGGTAACTACTACAGCAAAACCATTGTCGGCAATGACACGCTGACGGTTTCCAACGTCCCGGCGGCTGGAATCGGCCAAACTATTATGCTACGGATAACCAATGGCGGGGCGTTCACATTAAACTTGTGGAGCGGCATCAAGTGGACTTCTGGTACTCCGCCGACCTTAACCGTGAGCGGCAGGGATGATTTGACGTTTTACACGGTGGACGGCGGCGTCACTTGGGACGCTTCGGTTTATGCCTCAGCGGTGGCCTAAATGAGCGTTCGCGATCTTTTGCACGCAAGACGGGAGAACGTGGGCCAGGTTAAAAACACCTATGTTTTCCCGCCTGGCGTTAGCGAATGGACGGCACCGGCCACCACAACGGCGCTGATATCGGCAGTCGGAAAGGGTTCTGATGCGGCGACCGACTACGACTATGACGCCGGAGCGACTGAATGCGCCAGGGTATCGGTTGACTTTTTTGAGCCTGTGCCAGTCGAAACCTATGGCAGAACCATTGCCAGGAGAACAGTCATATCTTATGTTGAAACGTATCTAAGCGCGTTTAATGCCCCCGAATCAACGCAGGCAACGGCAAAATATCTCGCCAGCCGGAGTGTTTACTTTCATATGAATGAGCACTCGGTCGCTGATGGCTGGCATGGTGATGTTATTGAGGCGGAAGGCGCGCCGGTATCAATATGGGGGCAAAGCTATCTAAGCGGGACGAATCCGTGGATAGGTGAAGGTATCCCGGAGAATGTGGTGTATGTTTTACTGGATGGCTATATCGGTGACGATGTATTTCACTGGCAGGACACGGCCAGCGTGTCAATCATGAGTCCGCACAGCATCAAAAGAGCGATTGGTTATGCTGGGATAGCAACAACGGGATTCGGGAAAAGTTTTGCAGGCGGGGTGTATGCGTCAGGAATAGGCAGTCCAGCGCCTACCAACACGTTTTTAGCGGTTGCAGTAACGCCGTCAACAACTTATACTATCATTAATAATGGCTCATTGACCATTCAATACTATTCATAACGAATATGACTCTAT
>JBAYGN010000019.1:0-8672 GCA_041666645.1 Minisyncoccota bacterium | reverse complement strand
GCCACAAGCTCACCACTTACACAAAATACCTACCACTGGCGAGCTCGTGCAATAGATGATGAGGGGCGCTCAAGTACATGGGTTGAATTTGGCACCATAGGAAATATAGATGTAAATATACAACTTGCATCAAGTATACTCTTCATTCCAGGTCTTGAAGCTTCGCGTTTATATAACACTAATTATAATGGAGAGGCTAATAAACTATGGGAACCATCAAGTGATATTGACGTGAAATATCTAGAACTAGATGATTCTGGTAATTCTATCCGTGAAGACATTTACACAAAAGATGTCATTGATGAAAAATTAGGATTTACAAAAAATGTCTACAAATCGTTTTTAAGTGACCTTGCAGATTTAAAAATAAAACAAATTATTAATGATTATGGAGTTGCTCCTTACGATTGGCGTCTATCACTTGAAAATATTTTAAGTAATGGTAATAAGCGTTCTGATGGAAGTATTTACTACACTAGTACAAATGGTGTAACAATGACACCGTACATTATTCAAGAACTTCATCGTCTTGCGGCATCATCTCAAACAGGAAAAGTAACTATTGTAGCTCATTCAAATGGAGGACTTGTAGCCAAGGAACTTATGCAAAAGCTTGGTAATACTGAAGCTTCTCAACTCATTGATAATATTATCTTTGTAGCTGTACCTCAAACTGGAACACCAGGAGCTGTTGGTGCAATGTTGCACGGGTTTGATCAAGGTTTACCGTATGATTGGTTTGATAAAATTTTATCAACTGAGTCAGCGCGAAATCTTGTACAAAATATGCCCAGTGTTTACAATCTTTTGCCATCAAAAGAATACTTTGAAGGTTCGAGTAATTCCGTTATTACAATAGACAAATCTCTTCCAGATTGGATATCTAGCTATGGAGGAAATATTAATTCAATTGAGGTTTTGCACTCATTTCTGACTGATACATCACGTCAAAAACCAAATTATGAAGACGTGAAAACTCCTGAAATTGTAAATAATACTCTTCTTACAAACGCAGAAGTAAAACACTTAACATTGGATACATGGACACCCCCGGCAGATATCAAACTCACAACAATTGCTGGGTGGGGCGAGGATACATTAAAGACAATTGATTACAAAAAAGGATCAAAGCCTATCTGCGATAAAATAATACATTCTGTTTCACTAATTCTCCCTTGTCGCTATAAAATAGCTTCAACTCTTAAATACGACGTTAGTGAATCCAATAGTGGTGACGGTACTGTTATAGCATCAAGTGCCTTATGGTCATCTAATCCCTCATCTACTAATAAATATTTAGTAGATTTGAAAAGCTACAATAACAGTAATTTTTTAAACAATCTTATAAATCGCAAACATGCAGATATTCTTGAGATACCACAACTACGCACTCTAATTAAAAACATCATTACGAAAAAAACCGAAGACCTACCTTATATTTCTAAAACACAACCAGCTTCAAACCCGAGCGACAATCGTCTTCGTTTCGTTCTTCATTCACCCCTTAATCTTTCTGCGGTTGATAATTTAGGTAACACGATAAGTGAATCTACTTCAACAATTCCAGGGTCTAGATTTAAACGCTATGGGGAATTACAAGTCATAACTCTTCCAAAAGGTACACCCGTAACATTAAATCTTAATGGCTATGCCTCAGGGTACTTTACCTTGGACTTACAAGAAGTAGATGGATTAAACAATATAATTGCATCATCTACTATTGAAGCTGTACCTTCTGGAACAAGTACTGTAGCAACAATATCTCTTCCTGAAGGAGTGTTAGATAGCGTTACGTCTCTCCTTATTGATTATAACGGTGATAGTACAACAGACTTTATAATTACTCCAAAATTGGGGGAAACCATAGTGTTTAATACTAAGCTATCAGAAATAAAAGGAGGTTCTTATGATAAGAATATATCTACTGTTGATTATCACAAAAAAGACCACTCAGTAATAGTAAATACTTCTTTTTCCAAATTGAGAAAAGATATTTCAAAAGAAATAATAATTAAAAAATCGTCTTTAAATGTTCCAAAGAAGAAAATAATTACAGCCAATAAAAATGTCACGAAAGTAACGTTGGAAAATAAAATAAAAAGGTAGCTAGAGATATCTATTAATCTATAAGCTAGAAAAAATAAAAAGGTCTATTTATAGACCTTTTTATACCTACCTTCCAAACAACGATTTAAACCACACTATAATTCTTCTATCTTTAGTTTTGTTTACTGTTTGAGTTGTAGTAGACACTTTCTCTGCTGTGGGTATCTTGCGAATATTTTTTACTACTGGCTTTGTGTCATTCGATAAAACTAAAGGCGTCTTGGTTGTAGAAGTTCCCAAAACCACACCCTGACTGTCTGATTGATTGGTTACATTATTATTTAAAGTAAATCTTGTCACCTCCTCTTGATTCGGAAACATAATTTTCACAACAGTATCTGGTAACAATGTAATATTAGCAAAACCCATAGAAGCACCAGAAAAATGCGTCACTCCCTTGCTTGCTATTAAAGTATTTTTGGGAAATGGAAAAATGCTACCATTGATTGATAATTTCCATTGGGACAAATCTAGTTCATACGTGTTTGGGTTTAAAATATCAACATACCAACCATATTTACCTTTTTCTATTTTTGTTATTGATATATCTGGTGGCACAACATGTACAGTCATTCGCCCTATCCATGTAACGTAACCATTATTTCCTTCAACTTGCGCAATATATCTACCTGGGTATGCATAACGATATTTGGTTGATGTCCCCGTAGCTTGTCCACCGTCGCCAAAAGCCCAATCACATACAAGATCGTCAATTATTTTACCAGAATGAGTTAGTCCGTAAGTGGAAAAATATGACTCGGCGCCTGCCACAACAACTTTTTCAAACGGCATGTAAAAAACAATATCTGGTGCTGGTGGTGACTTTTGAGATATTGTTGTTTGACTGTTCGTTTTGACAGATAAAGAAGAGGCTAATGATTTGACCTCTTCTAGCTCAGGTTGGTTCTCAGCCCCTGGTGTAGCCTTACCACGAACCCAAACCCCGCCGATTTTAGACAAAGAGCTTCCGTCATTACCTCCACCCAAAGACGGATCATAATCCACAGGACTTATTTCTGTCCCAGACGAAGATTCTTTTATGGAAATATGCTCTCCACTATTTGAAAGCATTCCCGAAAATACACTATCAAAAAGAATCCCTGAAAAATTTTGGTTAGCTGTTAAAAATTTAGTCGGATTATCTGCGATAACGGCGTATGAATTTGGTGGAATAATTGCACCTCCAATATTTGAAACCAGTCCGTGGTTTGTATCATTTTCAAAAAATTTCCAAGAAGAAAAATCAACAGGGCTTTCACTATCATTAAAAACTTCTACCCACTCACAAGCGCAAGAGGTGTCACTACCTTCAGGGTCATACATCACTTCACTAATGATTAGTGCGTGGGTTTGTATAATTCCGCCTATGAAAAGTATGGTGATTAAAAACCTTTTCATGAATCCTAAGATTCTTCTTCGATTAACTTTCTTAGAACTTCTTCAGAGACTTCTTCTTTTTTTTGTTTTTCTTCTGTAACATGCACGCGGGTTGTTTCTTCTTCTTTTGTTTTACGTTCACTCATCGCAAGAGCAAGAGCCTCTTTAAGTGACATAGCCGGCTTATCATCAAAGTGTGCAGGTCGTTCTGTTTGTGTTGGTCTTTGTTCTTTGATTTCTTCTTTATTCGGTAAAAAGTCACCGCCAACATCTCGCCTAGAATCCCTTCTCGGATCTTGGTTATTATACCTCTTTGGCTCTTCTTGTTTTTTGTATTTTGTATACTCTCGCTGTGCTCCAGGTAAAGGAGTGTCATTTTTTATTTCACGAACCTTTACTTGTTTTTCAGATGAAAACTCTTTTGGTTTTACCTCTTTTTCTATAGGTTTATAAAACTCTGAAATCTCTCTTTCTACTTCAGTCATTGGCTTGCCGTACTTTTTACGTGAATAAGCTATAACAGCATCAGCAAACGAGTGTGCTGGTTTTTGAATTGGATCAAGTGTATTCGCTGAAAATGGCTTGGAACCTTGTCCATCAATCATTAACCTCAAATAAATCTGATACGCCGAAAGATTTACAAGATCATCCATTGTAAAGTATGGAGCAAATTCTTTTTCAAACACTTCAGCATCAGTTGCACCAACTCTAAATGTAATCATTGTCCCAACGTTTCCAAAAACTGCAGCTTTCACTTCATCTGTCATCTGTTCAATATACTGATGCGCAACGGTTAGTGCGAGGTTGTACTTTCTTGCTTCAGACAAAATATTTGCAAATGACTCGTTGGCAAAGTTTTGAAATTCATCCACATAAACATAAAACGGTGGAAGTTTTTCAAGTTCATATGGACCAACGTCAGCTCGTGACATTGCAGCAAGATATATTTTCGTAATTAAAAGTGAGCCAATCAAGTTCGCGTTTCCCTCTCCCACTTTTCCTTTTGACAGGTTTACAATAAGAATCTTTTTGGAATCCATTGCGTCACGCAAATCAATTGAGGTTTTTTGTTGCCCGACAATATTTCTTATTAAAGGATTACCAACAAACTGCCCTACTTTGTTTTGAATAGCGGGAGCAGCCTCTTGGGCAAATCGCTCTGTGTAGCTTGCATATTCTTTTTCCCAAAACTCCTTTACTGTTGGGTCAGTTACGTTTGAAACCATAAACTTGCGGTAGTCTTTGTCAGTTAACATACGATTCACTCCAAGTAGACTTTGATTATCATTTTCAAGAAGAGCCAAAATAATATTAGTCAAAATATATTCCATACGAGCAGACCATGCATCAACCCAAATCTTTTTGAAAGCTGCCATTATACCGTTTGCGACTAAGTGGCGTTTTTCTTTCTCAACTTTTTCAAGAACATTTAATCCGATTGGGGAATCAGTATCAAATGGCGCAAAATAAATCACGTCTTTGATTCGGGACTCAGGTATGTGGTCAAGCAACTTCTCGGCAAGAGAACCGTGTGGGTCAATAACACACACCCCTTCTCCGTTGTTGATGTCTTGGATGGCAAGATTTTCAAGCAGGGTTGATTTTCCCATACCTGTTTTACCAATAATATACGTATGGCGGGTTCTATCTCTTTCTTTAATACCAAAAGTTATAGCCTTATTACGGTAATCAACTTTTCCTATATATGTAACTTTTTCTTTTATAGGTTCGTGGTCGGACATGTTAATTAGTATACAGTGGTCAGTGTGGAGTGACTAGTAGATAAAACTAGGGAAATAATTAGAAGTTCAATAATGCCTCAGATACAAAGTAGGTGAAATATTTTTATTGGGCTTTTAATGCCAATGGAGTGTACTGGTTCGCTGGGTCCCAAAGCATCCAAGAATTAATTCCTATTTTCTCCCCCGCGTTTATCTGCGCGCGCACCATTTCTTTGGTGTATATCGCTCCCATGTCAAAATCTTGATACCAAGGACGAAGTTTTGCTCGTATGGTAGAAGTTGCTTGTCCTGTGCTAGAGGCGACCTCATCGGCTATTTCTATGCCCTTCTGCATTGAGTACGCAATTATAGGTCCTGGGTTAGCTGCTGGATTTTGATATCCGGCTGTGCCGGTATAAAAGTGTGAAGGATAAACCATCGGTGCCACATAATCAAATGTCTCAAGAGCGGTATGCATGTCTTGTCCAAGAACCGGTATGTCAACTTTTGTCACCATGATTATGCCGAACAAGTCCCCAGACACGGGAATATTTTCTTTGTGAAGCTCGTCAGTAATATAATGATAAAAATCTGAAACAATTCCTGGCTTATCTATTTTTGCGCGTTCACCACTTATTGGAAAAACCATATCAGAAAGTTCTCCATCTGTTGGGAACCGAATATAGTCAAGATTCACTTCATCAAATCCTCTTGCATAAGAATCTTTAGAAACATTTTCTATGTACTCCCACATTTTTTTTGAACCAGTATCTACCCAAGGTATACCTTTGTGGTCTTTCCATATTCCTCCTGTCTTCTTTGAGTGAACCGCTTCTTCTGGGTGATCTTTTACATAAAGAGGGTCTTGAAAAGCTGCGATACGAGCTATCACATAAATATTTTTACTGTGAAGCTCATCTAAAAATGTATCAATATCTCTCACTCGCCCATCCCACGAAATCAAACCCGTGTTGTCTTTTACGTCAATTACTACAGCGTTTAATTCTGTACTATCTATAATGTTTACAAGACGTGCACGAATAGATGGAGTTCCTGCAACCCAACTAGACATGTAAATAGATCTAACATGTTCTGGGGTTTTTATGTGAGTAACTATGCGTGGCGTTGATGAAGATAATTCATCGTGGTTTGTGTATTTTGTTATATTGGTAATAACTTTTGTTATATCTATATTTGTGGTTGTTGTAGCATTATCTTCTTTTGCATAAACCTCACTTCCTAGACTTTTTGAAAAAGGAATATATTTATAACCTTTATCTACCGCCCAAAAAAATACAAACATTCCTGCAGTTAAGGATGCTACTATAATTTTCATGCGCCAACAGTTTCTATTTTAGGTTCGCTTTCGTTTTCCTTGTGGTTTACGTAATGATTATTGGTTGACCTTTTGCGTAAATCAAGAGTGCTGATAAATAAAAGAATACCGACAACAATAAAAACAACGTCCTTAACTATACCTGGGATAAAAATCCAAGGTGAAAGAATTAGTAATATTGCGACAGCGCGTTTTATTCCGAGTGGTGACATAGTGGACCCAGTATAAAGAAAGAAGAAAGAAGAAGCAAGAAGGCCAGAAATTTACTTCGTAAATTTCTGGTTTTTGTATTTATTTATGCTTTTTTGGTTCAATAATTACGACAAACTCCCCTCTTATGTGATCTTGGTTATCTTCAAAATATTTCTTAACCTCTTGCGCCGTTCCTCTGATTACCTCCTCGTGCATTTTTGTAAGTTCTCGAGCTATTACAATTTGACGTGTTTCATCCAGAATTAAAGCGAGGGATTCTAATGTTTTCTCTATCCTGTGCACAGATTCATAAAACACTGATGTGAGCTTGCTTTCTGATATGGTTTTAAATAATGTTTCCCTGCCTTTTTTATGTGGTAAAAATCCATAAAAAGTAAAGTTGGCTGAAGAAATACCCGAAACAGATAAAGCTGTGATGAGAGCAGATGCTCCAGGCAATGCGACAACTTTCACATCTGGTAATTCATTTCGCACACGGTCTACTAGCAGTACCCCTGGATCAGAAATAGTTGGAGTTCCAGCATCAGAAACAAGAGCAATTTGTTTTCCTTCTAAAAGTAGCGACAGAGTTTTCTCAATATTTTTTATACCAGTGTTTGCATAAAAAACACTTGTTGGTGTACTTATTTCATATTCTTTAAAAAGTCGCTGAGTAACTGAAGTGTCTTCACACAAAACTAAATCGACTTCTTTCAAAATACGTATTGCGCGAAGTGTCATGTCTTCTAAGTTTCCGATTGGTGTTGGCACTATGTATAGTGTTCCTTGCATTAGCCTATCCTAGCAATAATTAGACAAATAAAAAAGCCACGAGTTGTACTCATGGCTTTTAAGCACCTAATTGCTATTGTTCATCCTGTAACTCAAGACGAAACAAGTTAATTGGCAACTTTTCAATTGGAATAAGAAACCCACCAAAACTCTGAACACTTGTCACCAGAGCAAACTCAGGTCCACCTTCTTTCTCAGAAACACGAATTATGGAGAACAGTCCAAAGGTTGGATCATAAACCATAATGACTTCTTGTCCAGGTACAATGAAATCTTTTTGAAGGTTTTGTTTTTGTTTCGGTCCAACGTAGTCCATAAGGACACAATGAAGCTCCGAATCATCTTCTAAGTCTGCGTGGCGGATGATTGTGATATGTTTCGGACATTTTTGATACCTCTCAATTGAGTATCTTTCAAATTCACGGATATTTACCTGAGTAATACCCGTCGGGTTTGGCACAACAACTAAAGAACTTTCATTTCCCATTTCAAACTCCTTATAATTTTAGGAAAAATCGCAATCAAAATGTATGCGACGCTTTTATATTATAACACATATTTAAATAAAATCAATATATAGCATTTATTTCTTGCTCAAGATTAATCCCAATATTTTCATAAACCCTTTTTTTAATTTCATTTGTAAACAAATTTAAATCATCAAGAGTTGTTTCTTTACCGTAATTAACTATAACTAGGGGTTGGTTAGGCCATGTGCCAATATCACCAACCCTTACCCCCTTCATGTCTGCTACGTATTCTATCAACCAAGCTGCTGGTATTTTAAACTTATTATCTACTTCTATTATTGGTACTTCTGGGTATTTAGATTTAATAACTCTAAATTTTTCTTTATCTACTATTGGATTTTTAAAAAAAGAACCAGCATTTGGATATAATTTATAATCTGGTAATTTTTCGGCACGAGTTTGAATAACGAGTTTTCGAATATCATCAGGTTTTAAGTTTTCTTTATTAGATAAAACATCTAACGGTTTGTATGTAAGCACAGGTCTTGCCTTGTTATAAAGTTTCACTGTAATCGATGTAATGATGTATCTATATTTTTCTTTTTTAAATAAAGAATCTCTATAGCCAAATTTACATTCGTTATTGAGAAGTTCTACAAAAACATTTTGCTTTGTATC
>JBAYGN010000018.1:0-8728 GCA_041666645.1 Minisyncoccota bacterium | reverse complement strand
TTTTTATATCACTTTTTATGCAACAAGAAATTCGTAACATCGCAATCATCGCCCATGTGGACCACGGAAAGACCACTCTTACAGACGCACTCATGCAACAGTGTGGTGTTGGTGTTGTTGGGCAAACAATGGACTCTAATCCAATGGAAAAAGAACGCGGTATTACAATTACTGCAAAAAATACCTCAGTGCCTTACAAGGGTGTGAAGATAAACATCCTAGATACTCCAGGTCACGCAGACTTCGGTTCAGAAGTGGAACGTGTTCTTCGTTCCATCGACTCCGTGCTTCTTGTTGTTGATGCTCAAGAAGGTCCTATGCCTCAAACTCGTTTCGTTTTGAAGAAGTCTCTTGAACTTGGACTTAAGCCTATCGTTGTTATCAATAAGATTGATAAACCAGCGGCAGACGCTAAACGTGTTCACGATGAAGTATTCGAACTTTTTATGGAGCTTGGTGCAAATGATGAACAGTTAGATTTCACTACTGTATATGCTATTGGACGACAGGGTGTTGCTATGAAGAGCATGGAAGACGAGAAAAAAGATCTTACCCCACTTTTGGATATAATTTTAGAAAAGGTGCCAAAGGCAACAGGTGATATTAACAACCAATTCAAAGCACAGGTATTTAACCTCGCTTACGATAACTTCCTTGGACGTATGGCTATTTGCCGTATTTATGACGGTGTGGCAAAAGTTGGTGAAGAAATTACAGTAAAAAAAGCTACAGGTGAGGCACGTAAAGGAAAGATTACAAAAATATATACTTTCAATGGTATTGAAAGAGTTGATGTACAAACAGCTGAAGCTGGAGACATCGCCATGATTGCTGGATTTCCTGATATTTATATTGGTGAAACTTTTGTTAAAAATATAGAACAACAACCTCTAGAAGCAATACATATTGATGAACCGACTATTGCTCTTAACTTCCTAGTTAACGATTCACCATTTGCTGGTAAAGAGGGTAAATTCGTAACAGGTCGTCAGATTCGTGATCGTCTTGAAAAAGAACTTGAAATAAACGTTGGACTAAAAGTGGATTTTGAGACTGACAAATACCTAGTGTATGGTCGTGGTGAACTTCACATCGCTGTTTTACTTGAGACTATGCGTCGCGAGGGGTACGAACTTCAAGTATCACAACCACAAGTTATTTTCCACGAAGTTAACGGTGTAAAAGAAGAACCGTACGAAGAACTTGTTATTGATGTACCTGTTGAATCATCAGGTGTCGTGATGGAAAAACTTGGACGCCGAAAGGCAATGATTACTGACATGTCTGAAAAGCATGGAGTGAACCGTATTAAGGCTGAAATCCCAACTCGTGGTTTGCTTGGATATCGTGGAGAATTCGTGATTGATACGAAAGGTCTTGGAATATTATCCGCACGCTTCTTAAAGTTCGGTCCACACGCTGGAGAAATCACTCGTCGTTTAGTTGGTTCTATGACTTCTATGGCAACTGGAAAAGCTCTTGCTTTCTCACTTTGGAACCTACAGGATCGTGGTGTTATTTATATTCTTCCAAACACAGAAGTGTACGAAGGTATGGTTATTGGAAACACTTCAAAGGGTGAAGAAATGATGGTAAACCCAACAAAGGGTAAGCAACTTTCAAACATGCGTTCATCTGGAGCCGATGAAGCTATCACTCTTGTTCCTGCATGGGAAATTAGTATTGAACGTGGGCTTGAAATCATGAACGCTGACGAATATCTTGAAGTAACACCAAAGTCAGTTAGACTTCGAAAGCAGTTGCTTACTGAATCTGACCGTGCCAAATCTGGACGTAAGTCATAAACCACCCCTCGGTTTATCTATATGAAAAAAATAACATTAGCTAAATTATCTAATCTATCTAAAAAAGAAAAAAAGGTCGCATATTTTGTAATAATTTTCTTTTTAATTACGCTTTCTGTATACAGTTATAATTGTTTTTCTGAAAAGGTTTGTGGAGTTAATGTTATAAATAAATTTGTTCGCCATGATGTAACCATAATCATGCCAAACGGTTCACTTGTAGCTGAGGTTGTAGATACAAATAATTCTCGCGAGCTTGGTTTATCTGGAAGAAACTCTATAAGTGATGACGAGGGGATGTTGTTTATTTTTGATTCTCCTGGACGATATGGGTTTTGGATGAAAGATATGAACTTCCCACTTGATATTCTTTGGATAAATCAAAACGGTATAGTGGTTGCTGTGGAGTCAAACTTAAAACCAGATTCATATCCAAAAACATTTATCAATTCTCCAGAAGCAAGCTATGTTCTCGAAATAAATGCTGGACGTGCGGAGAAATACGGAATCTTTCTAGGTTCAAAAGTTATACTTGAAGACTAGTTACTGCTGTTTAATTGCTGTTTAGTTTATAAAAGAGAAAGAGCGACACCTTACGGTGTCGCTCTTTCGTATTTGTTCTACCTATAAGCCGAATTCTGTCCTTATGCTTACGCATAATGTGTAATCATTTATCTAGGCGAAACGTTGCCATTCCGCTCAAGCGACACTCCTTATATTGCTATAAGGCACGGTCTTGCACACACGTAAGGATTTAGCCGTTTCAATTTTGCCTTTCGACAAACATATTCCCGAAGGAACCCTAGTCTTTCGACATCGGCGTCACTGCTCGCACCTCTGTGATTGCTCACGACGGGTATTACCCGCTACGCTTTCCATCTAATAGATAGATATGTGTTCGGACTTTCCTCCCTCGACACTTTAATAAAAATGTTAAGAGCGATTACCCAATAGAACAGATATATTATACCACAAATTATAATAAAAATCAAGTTCTAGTGTTTTTTATTCGTGCTTTTATTCACTTTTTTTGATAGTATTGGTATATGATTTTTCGTAGCTCAATATTGTTGGCATTTCTAAGTGGTATTTCTGTACTTCTTGGAATCATTAGAGATAGATTACTTTCCGAATATGTTGGTGTTGGTCCAGTACTTGATGTCTACAATGCATCTTTTAGAATTCCAGATTTAGCTCTTGGTTTCATGCTTTCATTTGCAACCGCAAGTACGGTTGTTCCATTTTTAACACAATCCAAAAATGACGGTTCTTTAGAGAAGAGGTTTTCTACTTTATTTTATTTTTTCTCTTGGGCAATGATTTTGGTTTCGGTTTTTGTTGTTATAACAGTTCCTTTGTATGCGCAAAGTATTGCTCCTGGGTTTAATGCAGAACAAATGACTATGTTTATTATGACGACAAGGATTTTAATGTTGCAACCAATACTTATAGGGGTATCATCTTTAATTTCTACGCTAGCACAAATGCGTCATGAGTTTGTTATATATGGCGTTGCTCCTCTTCTTTACACACTCGGTATTATTTTTGGGACAATATTTTTGTTCCCACAATTTGGAATTACAGGTCTTGTTTTTGGTGTGGTTATCGGCGCTGGTTTTCATCTTGGATTTCAATCATACACTCTTTTTAAAGCAAAAATTAATCCATTCAAGTACGCCTTTTCTTTGGAGTACTTGAAAGACCACATGAAAGTTTCAATTCCGCGTTCTGGAACATACATAGTCTCGCAACTCCGCATTATTTTTTACACAGCGTTTGCTACTACTCTAGGTGTCGGAGTATTGTCATCGTTTTTATTTGCACAAAAAATAACCGATGCAATTTCTCAAATGCTGGCTCAGAGTGTTTCTTCGGCATCACTCCCAACACTCTCACAGCATTTTGAAGAAGGGAATCATTCACACCACAAAAGAATTATTTTTAAATATTCAGTAGGGCTCTTTATTTCAGGTCTTTTTATAGCTTTAATTATATTTGGGCTACAAGATTTCTTAGTATCTTTGTTATATGGAAAAACACAAGCTCATGAAACAATTAAATTCTTCTTGCTTGCGTTTACTATAGTATTACCACTTCAAGTTGTGACATGGTATCTGGCAACTGGATTTAACTCAATGAAAAAAACAAACATTGTCATGTGGTCAAACACTATAGCAACAGCGGTGAGTGTGGTTGTGTGTATATACATGAAAGAAATAGGTATCGCGGCTCTTGCTTACGGAATTATTGCCATGAATGTTACTTATTTTTTGATCATATTTTCTCTCTATTTAAGAAAAAGTAAGCTTTATATTTAATGGTTTTTCGTGTAGTATGTACTACATAAAACCCCCTTTATTTGTTTAATTTATGGAAATAAGAAACTTTTCTATTATCGCGCATATTGACCATGGTAAATCTACTCTCGCGGATAGACTTCTTGAAGTTACTTCTACAGTAGATAAGCGTCACATGAAAGAACAAGTTCTCGATTCTATGGAACTTGAACGTGAGCGTGGTATCACGATTAAAATGACACCAGTAAGAATGGATTATAAAGATAAGAATGGAAAGCAGTATGTTCTTAACCTAATAGACACTCCAGGGCATATAGATTTTTCGTATGAAGTATCTCGCGCTCTCCAAGCTGTTGAAGGAACTCTACTTCTTGTTGATTCTACTCAAGGTGTACAAGCTCAAACATTAACCACACTTGAAATGGCAAAGAATTCTGGTCTAACAATTATTCCAGTTATAACAAAGATAGATAGTCCTATCGCTGACCCTGTTGCTGTAAAAGAAGAAATTGTTCGTTTACTTGGATGTGGTGAAAGTGAAATTATCGCGGTGTCTGGAAAGACAGGAGAGGGTGTAAAAGAGTTAATTGAAGAAATAATTACAAGAGTTCCTGCTCCCAAAAGTGAATATGTTCCAGATACAGGGAATCAAACTCGCGCACTTATTTTTGATTTTGAATACAGTAATCACATGGGAGTTATTTTGTATGTTCGTGTTTTAGATGGAAATGTAAAATCAGGAGATACTCTTTTATTTTCTCAGTCGGAGCATAAATTTATAGTTCGTGAGGTTGGAACTTTTTCCCCAGAAAAACGTGAGAAGGACGTTGTTAAGGCTGGTGAAATTGGATACATAGTAACAGGAATAAAAGAACCAGGTATTGCACGTGTTGGAGACACCGTAACAACATTTTCAAAGCCACTTCCAGCATTTCCTGGTTATGCAGAACCAGTACCAATTGTTTTTGCTTCTATTTATCCAGAATCTCAAGATGAGTTTGATGACCTTCGCTCTAGTCTTTCAAAATTAAAACTATCTGACTCATCTCTAACATTTGAAGAAGAGTCTTCTGGTGCTTTGGGTCGTGGATTCCGTTGTGGCTTTCTTGGAATGCTTCACTTAGAAATTGTTACTGAACGCCTTCGTCGTGAATTTGATCAAGAGCTAGTTGTTACAACACCATCTATTACGTATGAAGTAACACTTAAAAATGGTGAAGTAGAAATGGTATATACCCCAATACATTTCCCAGACCATGGACAATATACTTCTGTGCGTGAGCCGTGGATTATCCTTACACTTATAACACCGCATGATTACGTGAGTCCACTTATGCAACTATTCCCACCACATGAGGCTGAGGTTATAGATTTGAGTGACTGGGGGCACAATAGGGTGCGTATACAACTCAACATGCCACTACGTGAGCTTATGCGTAATTTTTTCAACGAAGTAAAATCTGCATCAAGTGGGTACGCATCAATTGTTTATGAAAAAGGTGAAATGAAACCAGCAAACGTGACACGACTTGATGTGTATGTTGCTGAAGAACGCGTAGCTGCTTTTTCTCGTGTAATACCAGAATATCGTTCACGTGAAGAAAGTGAGGAAGTTGTTGAAAAGCTAGAAAAGATTTTACCAACAGAAATGTTTCGTGTAAAAATACAAGCTTATGTTCACGGTAAGATTGTTGCTTCTCGCTCTATCGCTCCAATGAAAAAAGATGTGACAGGATATATGTATGGAGGCGATATCACACGAAAGATGAAATTACGCGAGAAACAAAAACGCGGTAAAGACAGAATGCAAAGAGAAGGAAAAGTTCACATATCTCACGACACTTTCCTTTCAATGATGAAACCAGGGGAGAAGTAGTGATATCTAAAATACTAAACATAAAGAGCGGCGCCGTAGGCGCCGCTCTTTATGTTTAGTATTTGAAATTAGCTTATTAGCTGAACAATGCTACAACTGAGAATCCAACCATTCCAACAATTGCGACAATTGAAACAACTGCCCAGATGCGGTGTATTAGTTTTTTATTTTTTGAAGTAAAAATCATATGTGTTTGTACCAAATTAGATGGTAGAATATAGATAATACTAACAGAGACATGAAAGAATATCAACAGAAATATATAATACGCACTTTACTATATTCCAGAGTAACAATAGTAATTCTTTTTTTAATTTCTATTCTTCTTCTTCGCTCAATAATGGAATTGAATGATAAGCGTATAGAGGTTTCTAAGTTACGTAACGACTCTCTTGCAGAACGGCAAGGTTTGGAAGATAAAGTACAGAAAGCTAAAGAGAAAAATGATGAAATCGCCACCCCTCGGGGACTTGAAAGTTACATTCGAGCTACTTACCCTGTTGTAAAAGAAGGAGAGGGGGTAATAGTTGTTTATGACGACACAAAAAGCCCTGTTAGTGCCGTACGAGAAGATATGACTATTTGGGAAAATATTATTGTATTTTTAAATAGAACCTTTAAAAGGTAGATTTTTAAAAAATATAAGATAACATAGTTTTTACATTGAATTATTTTTTTGTTATAATATGGACTATATGGAAACAAAAAAAGTAGAAATTTATAGTACAGAGACATGTCATTTTTGTCACATGGCAAAAGATTGGCTAAAAGAAAAAAATATTCCGTTCACTGATTATAATGTTGGATCAGATTTGGAAAAGAGAAAGGAAATGGTGGAAATAACTGGACAAATGGGTGTACCAGTTATAAAAATCGGAAATAATGTTATGGTTGGATTTAATCCAGAACAGATAGCAAAGATGTTAGAAATAGCAAACTAAAAAACAAACCGCACTAACATGTGCGGTTTGTTTGTATATGTTAGTATATTTATTACTAGCCCCTGTAGTTAAATGGATATAACTGCTCCGTCCTAAGGAGTTATTGTAGGTTCGATTCCCGCCGGGGGCACATACATATTTTAATGCCAATTGTAATCAGTTGGTATTTAAATATGTACAGTGTCAGTGGAAAGTAAGTGACCTGCGTCACTTATGGGGAATCGAATAGAGGTCGCGAATCTGCTTCGAGCAAGGCGAGGCAGATTTGTGACCGATTCCTCTATCTAAATAACAAAAGATGTTATACTTATTTTTATGTCTGGAACAGATTTAAATAATCAAGAAAAGTTAGAGGAAGTTTATGAACTAACGGTTGAAAATAATGAAATTCTTAGAAGCATCAGAAGACAGCAGCATATTGCGAATGCTTTTCGTTTTCTATATTGGTTGGTCATACTAGGCGCACTAGGAGGTGCATATTACTACGTAAGGCCAGTGGTTGATAGTATATTTGGTAATAAGGTAGGTATTGATTCAACCCTTAAACAGTATGAAGAATTACGCTCTCAACTTCCAGAGACAAAACTTTTAGATCAATTTCTCCAAGGGATTAAAAATTCCACAAATAAAGCAACCACAACGGTGCAATAGATTTCTATCTTCCAGAAAGAAACTTTTTATGATAGGATATGTAGACCGTTTAGTTTGGTGTATGCTTAATTTCCATAAGCAAAATATGCTGGGATAGCTCAGTTGGCAAAGAATTATTTGACATTTGCCGGCAAATGCTAAAACGGCATAAAGATTAAATTGGAGTTAGTAAAACAAAATATGCTGGGATAGCTCAGTTGGTAGAGCATTTGCCTGAAGAGCAAAGGGTCCCCAGTTCGAGCCTGGGTCCCAGCACAAAATATAAAAAGCGAAGTCTTAAGACTTCGCTTTTTATATTTTATGCTGGGACAGGAAGCCAACTGCTTGGCTTCCGACAGGTGAGAGAGTCCGGAGCATGTTTTTCTAGCAAGAAAAACGGCGAGGAGCGGCCGGCGAAATTTGTGAGCGACGGCGAACAAATATTTGTCGGAGAGCCTGGGTCCAAGAATCCATTATAAATACCAAAGTAATGACTGAGCCTGATTGTGTCTTGTTAATTAGTTTGAACTTCTTTTTAATTTTATATCGTTAGCTGTTGCTATTCTGTAAAAATCATCTCCTTCACTAACGTATAAACAGCTTCCATTTAAAGTTTTCCCACCGCCTGCTATTTGAAATATAAAACACCCAAAACCAAAACTATCCCTATCTTTCTCTTTGTGGTTGACTCTAACAAAACCATCGCGTATTTCACCTGTAAATGAGTATGTGTTTGTTTTTAATACAGCTTTTGTTGCTACGTTTATTGTACTAGCGAATATTTCTCCAGTTACACGATCCCCAGTTTGTTTTAATATAACCTTAAAAACAAAACTACCAGCATTTCCTTGCCCTTCCCATGTGCCGGCTATTCTTGTTGATTTATATTTTTTTGAAAAATACCAAGGTAGGATTACATTCTTAAGTAGTTGATCAAATAGTAGTACGTAGCAAACTGTTGAAACCACACCGATTAATATGGGGTAGAAAATATATTTTGTGGTCAGTATTATAAAAGTATTCATATGATAAAAGTGTAACAAAAATATAGATTTGTATCTAATTCAACAAACTTAAAATTAAAAACCAGTCATATGACTGGTTTTTAATTTTGTTTATTTTAAATTGACTTAACTTTAAGCTTCGTCTGTCTAGCCTTATCAACCTTCGGAAGTCTTA
>JBAYGN010000017.1:0-9943 GCA_041666645.1 Minisyncoccota bacterium | reverse complement strand
TCGGAAAGAATCTTGTTCCACCCCGCCTCAACATCAAACCATATGGCTTCCCTCTGCGCAAGCGTGGCGAGTGATTTGCGCATTGAGTAGCCACCGCTGCCAATGATTGCAAGGTGAGTGATTTCCAGGATCTCCGCGGCAACTTTGGTTGCGACGATAGCACCTTCTGAGACGCCAACCAAAACGACATTCCTTGGTTTTGATGAGAAGGAGTTCATTTGTGCGGTAATGAATTCGGAATAATCGCTAATCCATTGGCTAGGATTATTCGCAAGTTGAAATTCTTCACCACAGCCGAACATCCCGATTGATCGATCAGCCACAAAGCGTTTGTTGAGCACGAAAACACGAGCGCTGACAGTAAGACCGCTCACATATCCCGGCATTACCGATTTCCAACTGGGGCAACCTGTGCCGCCATAAAAGAAAATGACCGTTTCAGGTTGGAGTGCATCGCCAATGGTAAACGCATAGTAAACACTTGAACCGCCATCTTTATATTTGAAGGAAAGCGGCAATGAAGCCTCATTGCTGTACATGTGGGCTGTTCGCTGAATGGTTGTGCAGCCGAATAAAACCACAAAAATGACCGAAAAGGCGAATTGTTTGAGAAGGCGCATAATGATGCAGGTGAAGAACTCAATGTTAAGTTTGAAATCGGTAAACACTAGCACTCCAGTATTTGCTCTGATGCTTGGCGGGACCTGCCCAGTCCAAGGCGATAAGTTCTTTGGCAATGAGACGATTCATGATGCCGTGCCCTACCAGCAAAACAGGGCCTTTCTCAGCAAGAGAAATAAGTTTCTGAGCAGCGGCCTTGGCGCGGATTTTCGTGAACCGAATTGACTCGGAACCTCGTGAGTAGCCAAAAAACCAAAACAATCGGAAGAATGCAACCCAAACAAAAGGCGGCAGACGAGGAAACCGCCAAAGAGCAAACGGAAGTTGAGCCTCGCAGAACACGGCGTCGACAACGGACGCTTTATGGCCCAGCGCCTGAACAGATGACAGCGCTCGAGGTGCAGTGCTTGCGACGATACAGGTAGTGGAATTGGCCCACTGCAAACTGGCGATTGGTGCGCTGCCGGCTTTCACCTCGGCGAGGTTGTAGAGATTAATCCAGCGTTCCATTTCGGTTGGCGTAATCCGACCCGTTTGAGTCAAAACAGGCTCTCCGTGTCGCATGAGGATAATTTTCATCGTAGAGAACCTAATGTAGTTGAAGTGATGCAACGAGCTGATTGCCAGAAGCCACACCTAACTGACGACATATTTCAGGCGCAGCCCGATAGAGGCATGAGTAGTGCGACAGGCCACTAAATTCGGTTGAGACGCAGTCGGGAATCGCCGATTGCAAATAGTCCGCCATAGAGACCGGCGACCAGTTGTCCTCTGCTCCGTGCCAGATGTGTGTACTGACGCCGATGCCTGAAAGCGTGTCTTTCCAGGGCTGGACATAAGTCTTGATGTCTCTAACGTATCCTTGGATGCGGCCAATAAAGCACGATCTCAATATTTTGGTGATACTGGATTGAAACTCGTGGTCGACCGACAATGCTTTATCACCACCAACGGCACTAGCAAACAACAAACGAAATAACGCATTCGGAAAAAGCAAAGCGAGTACCCCTTGCCAGTAAGACAATAGAACAAATAAGATCGGTGCTGTCTTTGCTAACTGAAAAACCTGCTTCCCAGCCATAGCTTCAAAAAAATCGCCCGCATCCAGCGGTGCGGCAGCCGAGATTAAATGCAAATTCCGGACTCCGTTGCCCAGATAGCGGCAGGTCTGTAGAGCGATGAACGCACCGATTGAAAAGCCGACGACATCGACTTTTTTTCCGGCGGCGTGCTTTAAAATCTGCTGGGCCAAGAGCTGATAATACGCATCACCGGCTATCGAATAATCACCATGAAACCGGTCGAAACAAATAAACTTCAAGCCCTGCTCTTTGGCATAAAGGTCAAAAATGGCGCATTCTTCTGGCGCGCCGGGTGCGCCATGAAAGTAGATAACTGTTTTTCCATGATCGGAACCGAACTGACTAAATTTCAATGGGTGCTCCAGTTGATACGTAATTTAAAAATAACCCGTCCACAGTGCCGATCCGGTTGACCGAATGGTTATGAAGCATTGCGATCCGCCGGGTGATTAACGCCATCGTTCGTTGGAACATTCCCGATTTCAAATGGATTGACGCCTTCCAGGCAGCCGACGTTGTAGCCGTACTGACTTGGATGCGAGCGGCGCTGATGGTGCGTGTAGATGCCGCAGATTGAGCAGAAATAATGCTTCGCAGTCAGGGTATTGAACTGGTAGAGCTTCAATGCCTCCTGGCCTTTGATGATCTTGATGCCTGATAGCGGAACCGAGGCGACTATCGCTCCTTTTCTTCGGCAGATCGAGCAATCGCATCTACGAGGGTCAACGATGCCATCAGGCAAGTCGAGTTCCAACACAACGGCTCCGCAGTGGCACGTTGCCAGATGCTTCGGGTTAATAGCCGTCTTTCCAACCTGTTTAATCATGTGAATCACCTATTTGGTTCATAATGTTATGGAATAGCCTGGCGGCGGTTGAAACCCGCCCGCAACGGCCTCAATTGCCAGACAATTATCCAGCAATACCTCATCACACCAACGTTGACCCACGAGCTGAAGGCCGACCGGCAAGCCATTTACCACGCCAACAGGTAATGTCACGACCGGGCTTCCCGTCAATGAAAACGGAACGGCCATGCTAATCGTCCCTTCCAAATAGGACAGTCGATGATCGTCAATCATAATAGTTGGCGGCTTGCCAAACTTGCTTGGTCGTTGATGCGGAAAGGCAACGCTCGGGGTGACTGGGCACAACCAGACATCCCACGAATCAAGAAACCGCTCTAGCCGGGAAATGAGCCGCTCCCGGATATTGAGCGCTTCGTTATACTGACGAAAATCGAACCTCAGCCCTGCGGCGAAAGAGCGAATGAGCGCTTGGGATTTAGGCAAAAACCATCCAATCATCGATAAAGGTAGGCGTTCCATAGCCGGCATGCCCAAACCGACTTCCGCTCCCGCGATAATGCCGTAGGCATACCACGCCTCTTCGAAATCGAAACCGTCTGGGCAGCAGCGTTCGACCGTCATACCGGCCCGACCCAGTTGCTGAACCGTGCGATCCAAGCCGGTTCTGGTGCGGCTGCATAGCGGCAAACCGCCGAAATCATCCCACCACGCTACCCGCAAAGGCCGCGTTCTCGCCGGTTTGGCTACAATAGGCAGGACTTCGGTATCAATGCCGTCAGGCCCCGCCATGCAATCGAACCCTAAGCACAGATCATCGACGCATCGAGCAAGTACGCCGACTGACAGCAAATGACGCACAGAACGTTCTGCGCCGGGAAGGTGTGGAATATGACCTGTGCGAGGCACACGGTTTTCAGTCGCTTTAAGCCCTGCCACGCCGCAATAAGCCGCCGGAATGCGTATTGACCCCGCGAGGTCGCTGCCAATATCCAGGAACGAAAAATTCATGGCTACCGCCGCCGCACTTCCACCGGAACTTCCGCCACTGGTTAATGCCGGATTCCACGGATTATTCGTTCGACCGAACAGCGGACTCCAGCACTGAATATCTCCGGCGAGTTGCGGCAAATTGGTTTTCCCAACTACGATAGCCCCGACCTCTTTCAACCGTGCAACAGCCGTTGCGTCTTTTGTGGGAACAAAATCTTTGAGCGGCGGATGACTGGCAGTTGTCCTGAGGCCTTGAGTTTCGAAGGCATCTTTAACGGATATGGGCACTCCGAAAAGTGGCGGCAAAGCCCCGCCTTGACCGATACGGATGTCGGCCGCTTTCGCTGCATTCAGCGCGGCTTCTTTGTTCAAGGTAACAACGGCGTTTATTGCAGGATTGTGGCGATCAATACGATCAAAGCACGACTGTACTTCATCGATTACGGTAACGTTTCCTTCACGAATGGATTGAATTAAACATTTGGCGGAATTACGTATATTCATGGCTTAACTATTGCCAGCACCAGTATTGGTACGACAAGTAACAAAGAGATTTCATTAAACACCCGAAAACATACGCCCTTAGTGAGTGTTCGTCCTGACTTAATGTGTCTCAGAATCAAACCGCAAGCCGCGTGATAAAGCAGCAGACCAAACACAAATAGCAACTTAATATGCAACCAAGAACCGCTAATGCCGTAACCTAGCCACAGAATACTACCAAACAAAATGGCAGCGACAGCCATAATCGTCATGAAAACAAAAAGACGCCCTGCCATAATAATTAGCCGCCGTACATCTTCCTCCCTGCTTTGACCTTCAGCATAATGAACAAATATCCTCGGTAAATAAAAAATGCCGACAAGCCAGGCAATAACGCCAAGTACATGAAAAGTTTTTATCCAAAGCATGGGAATCTTCTTAACTAACGACAAGTGTCTTGGCAAAAGGGTTAACCATTTGTAGCTAAATTTTGCCTCATTTTACGACCGCCAACAGGAACGAGACCATTCTCCTGATAAAAACTTAAGGCACGCTCAAATTCCGGAAGCGGCGGGGTGCATAACTCGATGCACGACCAACTACGTTTTTGTCCATAATTTCTTACCTGCTCTATCAGCATTGCTCCGACACCTGCACTGCGAAACTCAGGGATAACATAAAACTCTTGAATGACTCCTATCTTTCCACCTGCATATAAAGCGTAAGTCTCAGTGATTGTCGAAACAGCAACGGGGGTAACATCTGACCAGCCAATAATAGCCGCATAGTGGCCTGCCGATAACAACTCTTTACACCGCTGAACTGTGTCTTCCAAATCAATATTGAAATGGTGTGCATTAGTACGTTGACATATTTCCTGTGTAAGCTGGACAACCAGTGAACCTATAATTTCTGCTTTGTCCGGTGTTGCTTGTATAAATTCCAATTTCACTCAGATACTCATGTTATTTAGGCGGCAATTGAGGAAACTTAGGCAAATCAGGGTTCATAAAATCCCAAGGCTGCGCACTTGCAGTGTATATATCCATAGTCGGATGATATAACTCAGGATTATCGAGGCTCCCTGCCCTGATCCCCAAAACACCAGCCACTATTTCCGGTTTTCCAAAAATCTGAGAACCGCAAGCTGGACAAAAACCGCGTCTGACCCGATGACCGCTATCACCGATTTTATCGAAATATTTCACTTCGCCGGTGATGGTGACCGAATCTTCCGGAACAAAGAAAGTTGAGACATAGCCACCGCCGCTGAGGCGTTGACAATCGCGGCAATGGCAGTTGCCTGACCAAACAGGTTCGGCTGAACATTCATAACGGACAGCTCCACAAAGGCAACCGCCTTTAAATTCACTCATGATATTTATCCTCGCTATGTCTTAGTTGCTATTAAGGTCGTCATTCGGTTGACGACTTCATTAAACGTTATATCCAAACCACAGCCCACAATGGTTTCCTCGATTTCTTTTGGTGGAAGGCGGACTTTATAATACGAACTCACTTTTTGCTGCCAGCCGTTTTCCGTCCTAACCTGCAACAGGTCTGTAACACTTACTTTGTCTGCTTCATAATCAAGACAACACGTCAGTATTTTAGTGTCGTCGCTTTTTACCGGGATGAATCGCTGATCGCCCAACAGTGCGGTTGAATAATCCCGGAAAGATAAAATCAGTTTTCCCCCTTCGGTTAATAACTCACAGCAATCAATAATAAGCTGCCTTATCTCACCCAAACTGCCAAGATGGGTCAGTGTGTCGCCCCAACACATGATCAGCTCGGGTTTTGGATCGGCATATTTTTTTACTTGGCGAATATCATCATCAAAACCCGTAATGGGGAGTTGCTGCGCATTGTGTATTAATTCGGATAAAAGTTGTTTGTTAAAATCAATAGCTTTTACCGTATAGCCCAACTTGGCCAGAGAAACGCTTTGTATGCCATGCCCCGCACCCAAATCCAAGGCGATTGCGTTGGCGTGTGGAAATAAGCCGTTAGCTTCCAGGAACAATTGATGCTCTTCCTGCTTGTCATCAAAGTCGCCAACCATCCATGAATAAAAATCGCCAAGATGCTGATCGTAGTGTTCTTTTGCAGTCATAATATATTCCTGTCGTCTTTCATCTCAATCAGTTATGCCTTAATTTCTCTAATTGGCTCTTGTCCATTCCAGTCTTCGGCAGCTTTTGCAATATTCTGAATGCGTTCATAGTGTACGGGCTCCAAAAGGTCTGCTATTTCATAAATGAACCTGCCGTTACCGTTGCCGGTATCAAAGTACAGCAGATTAACCCCACTCGAAGCTATTGTGCATTCTTGCGCAATCTTTACCCCCTGAGCAATAAGCACCTGTTTGCGATTTTTCATCTCATCTTGAGTCATCCATGATGATACGTGTTGAAAACCCTCGCTATCCGAATCCAGAAATTCTTTGTAAATGCTCTGAGTCTCGTCGTGTTGTTGTATTAATTCAATTTGCATTTGCCCGGAATTGGCAAGCGCGATACTGACAACAGGCGATTTTGCACTAGAGCCACGATAAACAAAGTTAGAAAATTCGACATTTCGTTTGATAAAGAATGGCCCGATACCAAGTGTTTGCGTCCAGTATTTCATCGCTTTATCGATGTCGCGAACGACAAAAGCAATCTGCCGCATCTCGCCGAATTTCTTACTCACGTAAAACTCCTTCTTCTTAGCATAACGTTCACTTTTAGCGTAGCGGAGTCCGCTGGTTCATTTAAGCGATTTCATGAGGTATTTCGGAGATTCGGAATAACCCTGGCGATAGTAAAACTTGTGGGCCGCCTCTCTCCGGCTGTGGCAATGAGCCTCAATTCGATCACATTGGCGTCGCTGAGCCTGAAATGTAATCTCTGCCTCCAACATTGTGCCAATACCTTTGTTTCTTGCCGCCTCCGCCACGCAAAAATAACTAATTCTGCAAAAATCCCCTTCCAGTGCTATCTGGGGAATAAAGTGCAATGAGACAAACCCGAGAACATCAGGGCCTTCTACTGCAACAAAAAGACTTGCGTCCGGGTGCGAAAGCAGTTGCTTGATTTTCTTGCTCATGAACAATTCGGTTCCTGGATAACCTAGCGAAACGAGTAGCTCCGCTATGGCTGCGCTATCGGATTGCACTGCGCTTCTTACTTGCATGAGGCCCCCAGAACTAAAGGTAAGGGGCGTAAAGCTTTTTGCATGCCCCGCTTGACTGCAATGCTAAACATGCTTGATGACTAGCATTTGATTGCCGCCGCGCTGAAACTCGTAAGGTACCCGCTTGATCCCCACGTCAAAGCCATGATTCGCAAGATGTTCTCTCACGAATTGGAGGTGGGGAGACAAAGAAGCATCAAGCGTAAGTAGTGGAAATATCCGCACTTCGCGAGACACACGCAACATTTCCTGAATAGCCTGAAGATGGAATTCTGCTGACAAGTGGGCGCTGTATAAAAACAGGAAATGCGATGACAGAGCAATATCGAATTGTCCGCTTGCAAAAGGCAACGAGGGCAATTCTCCATGAATGTACCGGCCTTCCAGCTTTCCCGCCTCAAAGTCGGCAAGGAAAGTTTCCATAGCAGACATGCGAAGACTCCCAAGTTGTTCGACTGATGGAATGACTCCCCAAATGAAGTTGCTATGGTTCTGGCTCGTTTGTGCCATCACAGTTTCATACGTTTCGGAAATACGAACTCTGATCTGTTCAGCGTCAAAAGCGTAAGCAGGGTCTACCGAGATGATATTCCCGCCACGTTGGGTTAGTACAGAATTGAACTCCGCAGGCCCGTCGGCGCAGCCAAGAATGCGCAGTCCAAGCTCAGCTGCCGTAAGGTCAAACATACTGACATATTCATCGTATGATCGTCCCCAAGGTACGACTTTGTCGAGTGTAAATCCCATGAATGATCCTTTTTTAACCTAGGAACCGGCACTACGCAGCTTTATCGCGCATCGCTCGAATTGATTGCCGGGTTAGGCAATTTTTCTACAAAGTGATAACTGGCAATGTTCATATTCCGGTTCAAGTAAAACTTGTGTGCCCGATGACGTTGAACGCCAGAATCGAGGTGGAAAGCGCTGCATCCTTCAGCTATCGCTAGATTACGCAGCCAAACCATCATTTGTTTGCCATAGTCTTTTGATCGTTCAGTCTCCAATGTCGACAAATCTTCGACGTAGAGGTGCTTACCCAAAAATAAATTTTTTGAAATCTTAAACCCGGCAACGGACACAACCTGAGCTTCATCCCGGAGGTAGGCGAGCTGGTAGCCATCAGTCATTAGCTCCCGAACAAGCGGAACAAAAGAGGCTTCCTCCGCAAGCTCCGTGCGCAGCTGCTTCATGACTTGGAAGCAGTCAGCTATTTCGTTATCGTTTTGTGCCAGTTTAATCAAGAGTTCACCCTTTGTTTCAGAACGCCTAACGTCAAGCTAACCGGATAAGACCCGCGAAAGCTTTAAAATAATAAGCGAGCCGCTATTTTTACGAAAGCTTGTTTTGGGCTTCCGAGCCCAAGCAAGCGTAAAAATTACGCGACGGTTAAATTGCTACGCAAGCCCCGGACGTCCTGCTTCACTGGCGACATACCCGACAAGGGGTATGTCGCATCGCTATCGCAATGACTGAACGCGATTTCGGAAAGCCTGCATTTTCACTCCGCAAAAAGCGCTTCGTGAAAACACATGCACTATCGCTACCGGGGACTACCCGACATCACTTCGCTAGGCTCCGTTTCTCTGTCGGGCAGCGAATGCAAAATGCCCGCACTCCGGTTAAGCGTTGGTTTAAATTTGGTCATCAACTATGCAGCCTAGATAAGGGCAAAGGCCGATCTTGCAACAAGCCAAGCTCCGCTAAAATAACCTATCGTTGTCAGTAAGCAGCTAATTAACATTCCAAGACGAAACGATACCGTTATTTCTTCTTTTAAGCTTGGCTTCATGGCCCGGACTAGAAAAAGAAACGCATTGCCAAACGAACCAAGGCACATACAAGCAATAATAAATGCGGCTGGCTTGATCTGGAACTGATTGAACAGCACATAGAAAATAAAAAGGAACAGCGACATCATCAAGTAATCCAGGTGCGACTTGATAACATCCTGAAAGCCAGGTATCCATTTGGCAAGTCTTACATCGGGATTGGAAATGACTATTACCAGAAGCCAAGCTTCGAATAGAGCCGCAATCAGACAAAGACTGCCCGTTACCACAAGAAACTCGTTTACCATCTATCTTCCCCTTTTTTTATGGCCTAACATCCGAATCAACAACCTGACCGGACGTAACCGAAGCAAATCTCCCAATACGGCCAAGATGAGTAAAGGTAAAGCCGTCCGAATACTTAAGCCCGTAACCGAGCGCGCGGTCAAAACCGATATGAGCGCACCAGATGAGACCGACACCAAGGATAATCGGCGCAGAAAGAATAAGACTCGCTGCAAAGCAAGCAACCGCCCCACTATAAGAATGCGCCAGATTGTAGCTAATGGCACCAATCTTCGACCCTGCGAGATAGCCTAGCAAAGAAAGATCCGGAGCAAGAAAGAACAGTGCAAACGTTCCCCAGCCTAGGCCGAATTTAGAATAGGCGACGGAAGCGGCAATAAGTATAGCTAATCCTTCAAGCCGAAGCACGACGCGCACTGCGCCTTTCGTTTCACCCGACATGCGGTCTCCTTAATTTATCATGCGGTTGTTTTTATTACCTCAGACAGACGATGCAATGGTTCATAGCTAACCGTCTTACCTATCCTCGGCTAATTACACTGGAATTTGTTATCAGCAGCAACTGTCAGTATTGACAGGTTCTGCCGCTTTTAATCAAGCATCTTTCAGATTCAGGCATCATAATATAGCCACTAGAAAAACCGGCGAAAAATCTCATGAAAACTTGGCAAGAGAATCAACTTCAAACATTGCAGTCCATTCAATCC
>JBAYGN010000016.1:0-11056 GCA_041666645.1 Minisyncoccota bacterium | reverse complement strand
CCTGGACATTTGTACCCGCGCCAAGTTTCGGTGTAGATCCCAACAGAAAACGAACATCACCGCGATTAGTGCGCTTAAACAAATCGGACTTCTTTGACGGTGTATCGAAATCATGAATAAAAGCTATCTCGCTTTCCTTAACACCGTTGGCAATCAACTTCGCTTTGATGTCGTCATAGACCGAGAAGGCCGAAGCACCTGAAATGGCCTCCAGATCGTTTGTGCTAATCTCGTTATTTCCGTCCTCTTCTACCTCAATATCATGGGCATCACGGTACTCAGCAATACGTTCCGCCGTAATAGGCTCATATTTCCCCCGGACATCAAACCATTTGTCGCGACTCTCTTCTTTCGCTAAAAGCGTTTCCACATACTCTTTAGCAGCGGTCTTATCAGCTAGTCCAGATCGAAGCTTTGCACCACTTACCGGCTCGTAAATGATATAGGGTGCTTCAGCACCCTTACCATCGCGCACCAGGTAGAACGGAAAACCCTCACGGCCTTCGACCGTATGCAGCGTCCCACGCTTGTGAGTCAACATCCCGCTTTCATCCATCACATACAAACGCTTTTCTTTGGATGCTGCCGCCTTCCGTGCCGATGCCGGTACAGACAGATCACAGAAAACCAACTGCGCGCCTTTATCGGCTTCCCATTCCTTATGCAAACGCAGCATATTACCGATTGCAAGATTGATCTTACTACCCGAATGATCCGCAGCATGAGGATTGATAATGCGCAGATCCAAGCCTGCTTTACTGGCCAGCCCGGTCAATGACAGTGCATTGATTTTTCCCTTACTGGCTCGTGTCAGTTCCTTCAGGTTCGAGAACTTACCCAACAACGATTCTGGATCAAGATCCAGTACCGGTGAAAGCGATTTTTCAACCAACGCAAGTTCGGCATCTTCCTTTTTCTCGAAGTAGCTTGAGCTGCTCTTATCAGACAACACCCACCGGCCATCTTCGTTCTGCTCGATCTTGGCCGTATCAATATCCAATGAATAAACGATACTGTTCAACCCGTCGATACCGAAACCCTCATCGGCACGGCGCACCTTTGGCGTGCCAAAATACTCACGCTGCGCTTCAGACCGTTGCGCTACGATATTCTGAGGTTTGCCACCTACCAACTTCGGTACCGGAAAGCGTTCACCGCGCTCAATGGCATGTTCCTTCAGATCGTCCAGCGTGATCGTATCGGCAAATGACTTGTAATGCCCCATCAAGGACGGCAGATTCTTGAACTTGGAAAACCGCTGACTGATCCGGTATCCAACACCCGACGGCGCTACTTCATACACGTACTCATCTTCACCGTACATACGCGCCCAAGCATCAAACAGGTGCAAGCCGTCACGTCGCAGTTCATCGTATTTCATGAATCGCTGCATCGTGAACATTTCAGCCAGCGAATTCGACACCGGCGTGCCGGTTGCTGAAATAAACGGTACATCCTCACCGTAGGTTTCCTGCATCCAACGTACCTTCATAAACAGATCGAACGCTTTACCAGATCCCTTTGGATTACCCAGACCGGAAACCCGCTGTTTCTGTGTATGGAAAAACAGATTTTTGAACTCGTGCATTTCATCAACAAACAGCCCGTCAATGCCCAGTTCGTCAAACGTCACCACCTTGTCTTTGGTGCCAGCCTTGTTTACCAGGTCAAGCACCTTAGCTTCCAGATTCGCCTTAATCTTCTCCATATCGCGCACAATGCCGCGATCACCGCGCTCACGCTTCATATCCTCAATGGCATCGGCGATTTCGCTAATTTGACCGTCATACATGCGTTTTTCAATCACTGGATCTAGGCCGATTTTGACCAGTGACGAATGACCAATAATCACCGCATCATAGTCACCCGTAGCGATCTTTGAAAACAAACGTTCACGGTTGTCCTTGCTGAAATCCTCTGGTGTTGCGGCCAACACATTCGCTGCCGGATACAACCGGGCAAACTCCGTGCGCCATTGCATTGTTAAATGATTTGGCACGACAAAGAGCGGCTTGCGAGAAATACCCAACCGCTTCATTTCCATTGCGACCGCAGTCATGGCAAACGTCTTACCTGCCCCGACCGCATGATCCATCAACACATTACGATCCTGCACAGCACGCCAAATGACGCTTTTCTGATGCTTACGCAAACCAATTGTAGGCGTAGCACCTGGCAACGTAATATGTGAGCCGTCAAATTTCCGCTCAACCGTGCGGTTGTGCTTTTCATTGAAGATCCCAGCCAGCAAAGTAGCCCGCTCACCATCAGACCATACCCACGAATCCCAATGCGTCCTGATCTTGTCCACACGCTGCCGAGCCGCCTCCGTCGCCTCTTCGTCGGTCACATACACGTCCTTGCCATCCCGTGTAACCGGTTTCTTAATTTCCGGCGCACGACCGTTCAACATCAGCTTGAACAGATCGAACGAATTCATTTTGTCGGTGCCGTAATCATTCGTCATCTTGCCGACATCACCGCCGGTCATATCTCCCAGCCATTGCGCAGTCGCACCGACATAAACGAATTTTGCATCCCCTCCCGCAATTTCCTTCACATACGCTTCAAACACCTTCGCTGGAATCCAGCCAGCACCAATAGAAGCAAATATCTCACTGGGCAACCTGTCAGCAGGAATAACACCTTCAAGCGCCGTTATGTTGCGCTGATATTCCGGTTTATTTGTGAAAGATTGAGCGATGGCCAGCTTTGTTTTTACATCACCAGACAGGTACTCATCCGCAGTGACTACCAATTCGGTTTCGGGATCGAGATAAATCAAATCACCTAGCTCTTGCAAAATGACATCAACCTCCTTGCCGTAAGCTTCAGCCATGTAGTTCAGATCCACCCGCCCCTTTGCATTCAGCGAAGCCAACAACGCGTCTTTCGCACTCTCCACTTTAATCATGTTACTTGGCGGGAAAAGCACCCGACGCGTCAAAATATCAGCCTTAGTTGCGGAAGGCTTACGTTCCTCCATCCCTTCCCGCTCTGCCTTCACACGGCCAATACCGGAGTCATAATCGAATTCCAGTGATTGCAACAATGCCGCCTCGGTATCATCCAGAAAGATACGACGGTTCGTTGAACTGTTAACGAATCCGAACTTTTTAACGAAACTATCATAAGCCGCATTCAACAACTGGCGATTCCCATCAATATCCCGCTGGTCAGCCATTGAATCGCGCTCAAGCCGCATTTGCCCACGCAACTTGTCACGCAATGCGATCATGCCAACCATGCGCTCCCTGGCGCTTTCAGTTTTTGGCATCCACTCAATCGAGGTGCGCTCACCGGCAATATCATTACCACGCTGACGAATGCCGCCCGTGTCACTCACATAAAACGAACCCGGCTTAATCCCGTCCGGTACCGAACTATCTGCGCTATCAAGCTGCTCTACAGTCCGCGTAATTGATTGATAAATCCCTGAAGGTATCTGGGCGACAAATGCCGCAAGCTGCTCACCCAGATCACCGGTAGCCTCGACCGTATAATTATCACCACGGTACATCGTGCCTGCAGCGCTCTCACGGCCCAACACGTTTTGCTTGTTCGCCTGAAAATAATCATTCACACTCACAACGGCTTCATTTTCCGTTTTTGGATTAACCACCGTCATATCTGACGAGTTGACCCAAACAGGATTCAATTCAGGTGTATCCGTTTTCTGGAAAAACAGAATATCGGTGACGACTTCGGTACCGGCGTTTTCGCCAAACGCCGTATCCGGCAAACGCACTGCCGAAATCAAATTCGCACGTTGCGCAATCCATTCCCTTGCTTTTGCATTGTTCGCATCCATGAAACTGTGAGATACCACCACCGGCACAATACCGCCGTCGCGTACCTTGTCGATCATCCGGGAAATAAAGTAGTTATGGATGCTCAGTCCGGAATAAGGATTGCGTTCGCGATCAACAATCGCTTCACTGCCAAACGGCGGATTACCGATAGCCATATCGAAATAACCACTTGGCACGGCATAGTCCTGAAATCCGGTTGCAACTGATATGACAGCATTAGGATATAGTGCTTTTGCCAGCCTGCCGGTAAGCAAATCGAGTTCGACACCACGCAGATCCGAAGCATTGCGCATATCGGTTGGCATCATGCCGAAGAAATTGCCAGATCCCATTGCAGGCTCCAACACACGACCACCGGCAAAGCCCATCTTCTCAACGGCCTGATACATCGCACCTACGATTGTCTGACTGGTGAAATGCGCATTCAGCACCGACGCACGCGCCGAATCAAATTCTTCTGATGTCAGCAAAGATTTCAACTCTTCGTGCTGCTTGGCCCACTGCTTGTTTTGAGGATCAAACACCCCTTTGAGCGCACCGAAACCGACATACCGGGCCAGCGCCCGGCGCTCATCAGCAGTTGCAATACGCCTCTCGCTTTCCAGCGATTTGATAATCTGAATTGCCGCAACATTGTCGCGGAATTTTTTGGCGAGGCCACCCTTACCGATCTCATCGGCGACCTCAATAACGTGATCTAATCCAGCGTCGGCGGCGATTTCTTCAACCCCTGCAATTCCTGCTTCTCCCAGCTCGACAGATGACTGTACTGTGCCGAGTTCGCTTCCGCTTCGATCTCCTGCTCCAACTGCATCTCGAATGCCGCTTGATACTCCTGCGCCTCGATCAACGCTTTCACCCTGTCCGGCCAGCCCAACATCCAGCGATTCGCCAACTCGATACCCATCCGAGTTTGCGTTATCAAATTGCGCACTTCCTCCGGATAGTCCATCGGTCTGAGTAATTCTTGCATGGTTTTCCCCTTGAGATTCATTAGAATTAATTGTACCAGATTTGCTAGTTTGATGTGCAATGTTTAATGCCGGATTTTTTGCATAAATTGCTGCCAATACTTGTTGATCGACAGCTTCTGAAGCCGCCTGATCGTCTAACATACCAAACAAATCTAACTGAAACGTATTTTTATTTTTCATTCAATCTGCCTACCTTCCCTATTAAGAAGCCTGCTTTGGGGATCAGTTCTGCCCCCTCTGAAACTGCACGGCTTATGCCGTGCTAGTCGTGACCAAACAAGCCGTTAACCTCGGCCTTGTCCTTTTTCCAGCGAACGACCTTGCTCTCTGGAATCCTTCACTTGCCCTTGCCCTTCCTTGTAATCAATGACAACACGATTACCAACGAGTGGCACCTTGTCGAGATCGTGTTTGCAGTGGATAACAGCATCTGCTTTACCCAAATGTTGAGCCACATGTAATTTGCTATCGGCAATAATCATTCCACTGTAACTCTTGTCATTTTTACCGGAGTCAGTGACATCGCGCATACTGGCCGCCATTGCCTTGTTCTTTGCATCCACGAAAGATGCGTGCCACTCAGGATCGGAAGTCTGCTTTTGATCGACTTCCATTTGTCTGGCTTTCACGATTTCATCCTGAGAAATACCAAACTCTTGCGATGCCTTTTCCAACGACCAAGCAGAACCGAACATCATCACCCTGGCAACACCATTCTCACTGTAATCAAACGACAACATGCCAGAAGGTTCATCAAGATAAACGTCGGATGTAACCTGAATTTCTGGCGTTGACGCTTTTTCTTTTGGATTAGCGATCCGCGCATCAATCGCCTGCTCAACCAGTTTGTCATCCAGTCCATGCGCTTTGACGAACTTATCGAAACCGGACAATGAATTGAATAACACCACCTGATCGACACCTTGGCCGTCTGTCAGACAGATTGCCAGATCACCGCTTTTCTTATCGACGAACGGAACAGATACCTTTACGTTTTCCAACGAATCGACCACCTGGCCGGTGCCGCGATAATACGAAACCGTTACTTCATCACCGATTTTCGGAATAGACTCCAACCGGCGATTTTCATGCGTAACAATTTCACCAGCTGTTGTTTGCTGAACGGTAAAGTCCATACTGGAAGCTACCACCTTACCGATGGATACCTCAGTAGGCGACAAATCAGCGACTTGCACACCAACGGCCTCACTCGCTTTATCCAGAACCGGCTTCAAGCCTTTTGTCAAAGCATGTTGCTTGTCCAGTTCGTTCTGGATACAAGGATGAATCATCCCTTTGGTCAACAATTCGTAATCGGTGGCAATGGCCTCAGACAAAGGCACTTCATTTCTTTCATCCCATATTTTCGAATTCCCGTTCCACATATGTGAACGTGCATTTTCCTGCGACACACTGTCCATCCAGGCACTACGTGCTGCCGCCAACTCTGCAACCTTCAGATTGTCACGGAAGTTTTTTGGATCAAGCCCCAAACGTTCCGTCAGTGCAGTTACCATCACATCCTTGAAATCGAATTCACGAGAATTCTCCGGCAAATCTTGTTCAACCGAACCATTCATATTCACAACATACGAATAAACCGGCTCACCACCACGGCCAATCCCCGGCAAACGATTTACCGCACCACTCGGCTTCGCATTTGCGTAAAATTCATCAAACGACATTTCCCACGGCATTTTAGACATCACATATTCCTTTAAAGATTGCAAAAACAATTACCAACCACCAACCAAAAAACTCTTACGTATTTCTTACTAATTTCCTACATAAGAATTTTCCAACGAAGAAAGGGGGCTATCGCCCCCTTCCAGTCAAACTTATCGCGCCAAACCGTCTTTGTCCCGTTCTTTATTGCGATCTTCAACTTTGCCACGACCCTTTTCATAGGTAATTTTCAAACTCTGATCCTTTTGCACATCCTTGTGATCGAGTGCATCGCGCCGATGCAGTTTGAATTCATTCTTGCCGCCATGCTGCAATACATATCGGTCAGAAACGTCAACAACCTTACCGTAATGCGCGAGACCATCTTTCGTGAACGCATTGCCTACCCGCGCACCGTCCATTTTGGTTTCAGCCAGCGAAATCAACTGGGCGCGTTCCTGATTGTCGGCAACAAAATCACGGCGCATATCCGACACCGCACGCACCAGGTTGTCGCGCAAATGACTCGGCACCACAAAAGCATTGGCATCTTTGTCAAACGTCACATCTGCGATCTTTTGCAGACGCTCCTTCATTTCAGGGTTGTAGTCAAATGCCACCAGGAAGTTTTCGCCATACGTGACAGTAACACCCTGAAATCCCTTGCCCAAGGTATTCTCAAAATCCTTGCGCTGTTCATCCATTGTCTTCACATGCGAACGATCAGTCACTTCTGCCAGTCCATGCTCGCCATATACAATCCGCACCTTATCGCCTTTCATCACTGGCTCTTTCAAGTCAGCAACACGATGGATCGAAACGAATGCCGCGCCATTTTCCTTACCGAATCCCGTCAGTTGCGCAGCAAAACGACCATTAGCATTGATTATCTCACCGACAGTCGGCTCTTTGGTAAAGACCGGTGCGATCTTCGCTTCAACACCCTTTTCGGCACCATGCGCCTTCATCAGCACAGCGGCACTACCATGAGCCAGCGTCTCGATGTCTGCACGATCACGATCAATCGCGGCAGACTCAAAACGCATACCTTCAACCGCTTTAGTCAGCGCTTCCTGCTCACTGACCGGAACTGTCCAAACGCCCTGTTCCTTATCAAACTCAGCGCCCTCCACTTCCTTGATACGCCGCACCATTTCACGGTCAATAGCGAATGCAACTTGAAACTTATCGCCGTCTTGAACAACGGCCACACCACTGTTACTGCCCAACAACTCTTTTTGAACGTCCGTCATGATATTCACCTATAAAAATAAAACATCAAAAAAAAGACACCCCTGTTTCGGATGCCCTGCAATCAACCTGCCCGCAAAGCAGAGGTTCTTGCCTTGCTTATTTCTACCGCCACATCAACAGCTGCCACACCATCATTTACAACCGGCAATCCATGCCCATTGCCAAATAACTTACCAACTAATCCCACAGGCACAAATTCCCCGTACTTCGCTTTAACATCTTCAAGAATCCCTTTGATAGCATCATCGCCTCTAACCACCTTGAAAACAGGCAACATGTTAATTTTTTGTTGCACTGAACCATTCTTAGCTAATTGCATATCAGACTCCCTAATATTTATTAAAGTGTTGTACAAAAAAACTATCTGCGAATTACCTGATATTCTCAATGTCCTGAGATTTTTCTTTCGCAACGATCAGCCGGGCAAAACCATCCTCATATTTAAGTTGGCACGACTCGCCCAGCTTTGGAACCATATCCAGCTTTGCTAACTCATGCACCATTACCTGGCCTTTAAGCAAATCCTGAACAAGATGAAACTCGGTTTTAACTAAAATCTTTCCTGCACATAAACCATTTTCAGGCGGATTCCTAACCAGAACCTCATCACCAAGAATGTCACGAATTTCTTTAACAGCTTCCGCTCTACTTAAATCTAAACGCGCAAAACTTAAACCATGAACCTTATTTGCTTGTTCATTGAGCTTTTCAGCCTCACGCTCTAAAACACTGAGCGATCTTGATAATTGAGCTGGAACAACACCCATATCCCGACAAACATCAGCCTGCCGCTCACCATCAACCAGAACCCGACGTGCAGCTTCACGGCTCTTATCGCCTAATCGCGTTTTTGCAACCACCTCTCGAAATTCGGCTTCTTTCATATCTATTGCTAATTAACGTAGCACCATTTGAATTTATTTTAATCATCAACAAACACGTTGTCAACACTTTGTTATCTGTTTGTTAACAGTTTGATAACAGTTAACTGCCATCAAAAATCAAATGCAAAAAACAATCGCACAATGCTACCTCAATTTCATTTAATTGTCTGAATTTTCTAATTACTTATCTTTACAAACAAACTTGACTAGATTAGTTACTTAGCACGATTTTATAATGGAAGATAGCTACCACAAGTGCTAGTTGTGCAAAGCCAAATTTTCATGTAGCGCATCAAGGCTGAAGCCACTCAATTCTTCCACCGGCTACTTGGATGAATCCAGATAACTCGCTCGCGCATGATTTGCTTATAGACCCATGCCAACACCAATTCCTGCTGTCATATTTGAACCCCCTCTTCAACAAGTTCCTCGTGAAGCCCTCCCCCGGATCAGAAGGAAAACGAACAATTACCGGCAGCTTAATCACCGCATCAAACTGCTCCAGACCGTACAACAACACTTCCACACCACCATTGACCACCAACAAGTTGCCCTTGAAAATAATCCATGTACCCAGTTTCGATTCTGGCAACCACAACACAGGAAAATGCCATCGCTGCCCCAAGTACCGGCACTGGCCACGTACTTGTTTTTGCGGAGACCAAAGCCGATAAAATTTTCCTTCCCGAAATAGACTACCCCAACGATGAACAATGCCAGAGAACGATTTGATCTCAACCACATACCGCGCTTGTGTCCAGACTGGGCTAACGACCAGATCAATGTTGCCGTAAGACAAGCCGCCATAAGTCATTAAAACATCAGCCTGAATGTCATACCCACCGGCCACGACCGAATCCCGTAACCGCTGTACGGCACGCTGTTCAACCTCTATCCCACGCTCACGTGCCAACCCACAAGAAACCCTGCGCAGGCCTTTCGCCGTCAACCATGCCGACAGCGCCACCCCCATAAACGAATGCCCCCAATACACCATCCCCCAGCCTGAAAACATGGCTAACACCAAGCAGGCAATTCCCCACCAATAATCAACATGCCAGGGCGTAAATTTATGAGACCGTTTCATGATGATGTCTTCCCTTCCTCTTTTTCTTCACTGGTTTTTGAACTTCCTTCACCACAACCTCTTCAGATCGCGCTGCATACAACGTGATCGCATCCGCTACAGCCATATACGCCACACCAAAAAAAGAAAGGATGGCAAGAATCGCCATCCCAATTACCAACTGTTTAAACATAAGGATTCCCCTTCATTCCCTCACTCAAAAAGCTTCACCTGCCCCGGCTCCTTACCAACCTTCAGTAGATCCTCCATCGCCGCCCTGGCCGCATCAGTGATTCCGTTTTTGCGTCCTATTGCCGTCAACTTTGCCATTGCCTCTTCAAATGGATATTCCGCATCCATCCAATTTTCAACAACCTCTTTCGCTGAAAACTTCGTCAATTTCAGCATACCGGATTTAACCTGCACCAGATAAGCGCATGTGCGCCCCTTCTTTACCACAATTGCCATGTGACGCTGCCGATGTCTCAACACCTGACCGCAGACCACATTTAGCACAGGCGGTATGAAATCAACCGTTCTATAATCCGTAAGGTCTTTTGCCATTTCCATAAACCGACTACAACGCAACCGTCCTGAATGCGCTACCCACTCGCGCCTTTTCCTTAATATGTATCAACGCCGTTTTGTGAGGAACCAGGAACCTTAATTGATCCTTATCAATAGACAACTTACGGGCCGTGCCATCCCAATACGAAGCATCAAGCGGCAAAAGAATCTTTAGGGCCACGTTCGTCAAAAAGTCATTTGAAAAATGTGTAGGTGACTGGGATGCACAAATCATTGCCAAACCGAACTTTCGCATTTCCTTGGCAATTCGATTCAAAATATTATCATCCTCGTCAGAGAAGAAACGATGAGATTCATCCAGTACGATCACTTCACGTATTTTTTCATCATCGGGAGCAACCCCTCGCTGAATGGCCGCACTGAACATTTCCTCTAATTTGAAATTAACAAATAATAATTGTTCATCAGGGGATAGGTACTTGATGTCATAACGCCACACTTGAGTATTCCTATCGAACGGCGGAACAGCTGCTCGAAAAATACCAATGGCACGCAAGTTGTCCAACCGCTCATATACCGATTTCAGCACGTCGGCAGAATCATAACGAATCACTTCCGACATTTCCCGCCCATGACGAATCGCGTCCAAATACTGCTTGTATGCATCGGCTGCTTTATCGCGAGCAGCATTCAACTGATCTTCCAGCTTCTCCTTTTCCTTCTCATCGAGATCATGCCCACGCCGTACTGCTTCAGCCACCTTACGATCATATGCAGCGGCTTTGCTGTTCATTTCCGTCAGATAATTGATTGCTACACCATTGGCACCGGTGAATACCGCTTCCAATTTTCTCCGGCAAAACTTAACTGCAT
>JBAYGN010000015.1:0-11715 GCA_041666645.1 Minisyncoccota bacterium | reverse complement strand
CTCCTGCCACGAACAAACTGCTTGAATTGAGCGTCGATTCCGGAGCCAGCCAGTAAGCTCTCCACGCGCTCAACGTCAAAAGCTTCGGCCATAGATTGATCTGGATGCGGACCACCGGGCCCGGCATTGACCACCACAAGACGTTCCTGACGGTCCTTTGCAATTGCTAAACCCATATCAAGAGCGGCCTGCCCTTCCGGGCGCGGCACATAGGCTACAAGTACAGTCATGTTCTTTCTCCTTTTTCGTTCACAAGCCGGCTATTTCCTTGAATCAAATTGAGCCTCTAGGAATGCTTAGATCAAAGCTCGCAAGAACTCATCCCCAAAGCAATCCGGTCAATCGACCGCTATCGGTACAAGATGTCTCGATTCCCTCAGCCGCTTAGCCGCCTCTTCTGAACCACTAAGCATGGCTAGCGCTATCGTTGCGAAGTCCGCCGCACTGCGATCTACACTTCTGTTGATAATCTTCTTGCCTATGGTATGAGCAAGTGACGAGTACGAAGCCACCTTTTTGGCCAACGCCAGCGTCGTAGTCATCAGGTTGGCATGTGGCACCACGCGCTGCACGAGTCCAACATCCAGTGCTTCCTCAGCGCTAAGGCGCTCTGCCGCCATCACCATTAGTTTGGTCATCTGGCGGCCAATCACTTGCGGTGCGCGTAGCACGCCGTATCCGGGCACCAAACCTAGTGTTACTTCTGGCATACCGAACACAGCTTTGTCGGACGCAATCACGATATCGCAGGCCAGCGTTATTTCGCAGCCCCCTCCGAGCGCCAAGCCGTTAACGGCGGCAATGATCGGCAACGTTGAGCATTCGATGGCGGAGAAACCCGCCATCGCATCAGTCATGTAAGCAAGTTTATCATCTAGCGTCTTGAGGTCTCCAAAACTCGAGATGTCAGCACCGGCCGAAAACGCCTTGTCACCGGAGCCCGTCAGCACTATTGCACGCGTGCGGCCGTCGTGTTCCAGCGTCGAGATCACTTTGCATAAATCTCTGTAAAAACTGCGACGCATCGCATTCAACTTTTCTGGCCGATTCATCAGGATGATGGATATTTCACCATGGGCTTCCACTAGGAAGTCCCCTTCCACCGACATATTTTCGTGCGCTCTCATCGTCGATGTACCTAAGCTTATGAGCCAGGCGCGATGACGTCTGACGGCCTCAAAACGATGCCACGGTCACATAGACCACCGAACTGACTGCTACTCAAACCGAGTAACTCGCTGAGAATTGCCTCAGTATGTTCGCCAAGTCTTGGCGCCTCGACGGCCCCAAGACGCGGAGCCGCGGAAAAATCCAAGGGCGTCCCCGGCACGAGGATATCCCCGACACCTGGCTGGTGCACAGTCTTGAACATCGGGTTGGCCAGCGAACACGAAGGCATGTTGAGGGCTTGTCTCACTGTTTGGTAGCGACTCCAGCAGACATCGTGTTCATCGAAAATTGCCGCGACCTCCTTTAGCATCCGCGCCGCAATCCACGGCTCGATTAGGGTGGCGATTTCCCGTCGCGTCCGATAGCGATCGCCTTCGGCGGCGAAGTTCCTGTTCAGGCGCTGCGCTAGGGCGTCCATGTCCCCAGTGAGTCCAGTAGCGGCACACAAAGAAAGCCATTGCTTCAATGTGAGCCCGACGACCATGACGCGTTCACCGTCGGCGCAGACGAAGTCTCGTCCGAATGCACCGAACAAATAGTTGCCGACGCGCTCGCGGCTGTGTCCAAGCTGCGCCTCGGCGAGGAAGCCCAAATGGCTCATAACCGCCAATGCAACGTCTTCCAGTGCTAACTTGACGTGCTGACCGTTGCCCGTCGCGCGGCGACGACGTTCTGCCGCCAGCAGTCCCACGGCGGCCATTTGGCCGGTGATGAGATCCCAGGCCGGCAGCACATGGTTGACGACATCGGCGCCGGCTTCAGCACCGGTGATCAAAGGCAGGCCGATCGACGGATTGACCGTATAGTCGACCGCCGAACCGCCGTTGTGATCTCCTTGTATCGTGAGCTGAATGATGTCGCTTCGTTTGGCGCTCAGCTTTTCGTAAGACAGCCAGCCGCGTGGCGGGAAATTGGTGAGTAGCAAGCCGGCATCTTGCCCTTCGGCGCAAATGATCGCCATCGCCAGTTCTTTGCCCTCTTCTTGACTGATGTCTAGTGCGACGGAGCGTTTCGCCTTGTTCAGTCCGCACCAAAACAAGCTCACGTTGTCATCCGTGACGGGCCAGCGTCGATAATCAAGACCACCTTTCAGATGGTCGATGCGAATTACGTCAGCGCCGAGCTGCGCTAGGGTCATGCCGCCCAAAGGCGCGGCGACAAAGGCGGAAGCTTCGATGACGCGCATGCCAGAAAGAATACCGTTCATGATTGCGCCAGCGCCTTTTCGAGGATGTCGCGAGCGATGACTTTCAACGCTAGCGTCTCTTCAGCCCCTTCAAATATTGAAAGCACCCGCGCATCGACGAAATAGCGGCTGACCGCAGTTTCTTCCGCATAGCCCATAGCGCCGAAAATCTGCATTGCATCGCGCGTAATCCATTCGGCCGAGCGGCATGCGAAAAGCTTAACCAAGCTTGCTTCCATACGGCCGCCGCCATCGAGCTTTCGGGCAATGCTATAGGCGAGTCTGCGGCAAGCGGCAAAACGTGCAGCCAATTTGACGAGCTTGGCTTGTGTAAGCGGATAGGTGAGCAAGGCGGCACCAAACACTTTGCGGTCGGCGGCGTACAGGAGGGCATCGCGCAAGGCCGCTCCCATAATACCGAGGGCGCGCGCCGCAGTTTGCATGCGCCCGCCGACCATTCCGGCCATCGTAAAGTAAAAGCCTTTGCCCAAGCCATTTTCGCCGCCGATCACGTTTTCAGCGGGAACGAAGAAGTCTTCGAAACTCAAATCGAAGGAATGCATCCCGCGATAGCCGATCGTCGGAATGGCTTTGCCGGTCAAACGGCCACCGCCATCCTGTGCATAGACGAACTCATGGCCATCGTAAGATGGCTTCTCGACGAGTAGTACGCTTAAGCCGCGGTGACCCAGGGACTTGTCGGGATCGGTCCGTGCGACCACCAGAATCAGCCCTGCCTTGCCGGCAAACGTGCACCAGGTCTTGGCCCCATTGAGCAGCCAGCCACCTTGCGCCCGCGTCGCTTTTAGAGATAGGGCAGCGACGTCCGAGCCAAAATCCGGTTCGGTAATGCCAATTGCGCACAAGGGATCGCCTTTGGCTATTTTGCCGAGCCAATGGGCTTTCTGCTCTTCCGTGCCGCCGGTCAAAAGCGCCCGGCTTAATATTTCCGGCCGTGTAATTAGGCTGCCTGCCGCAGCGAGGGATGCAGCCGACAGAACTTCGGTGACGACCATCATGGTTAGGTTGTCGTCCTTGTCGTCTTCGGCACTACCACCAAATCTCTCGGGGATTGACAGGCCAAAGACCCCCATTTCGCGCAGCGGTTGAAGCAGACTCTCGGGTACCGTCAAGTCGTGTCGATGTATTGATTCGGCTTGGGGCGCGACCACTTCGTCGGCGAAACGCTTGAACTCGCTCTGCACCAAGACGAGTTCTTCGCTTAAGTCAACGTGCCCGATATCGGCCTGGCTTTGGCTCAACAACCCTGCTGTCTCGATCAAGCCGGCGCTACCAAGCATGGCCTGGCGCAATACCCGGACTCCGGTACTTCTTTGTACGTTCGAGAGCTCGGTTGCGTCGAGCTCTAATTCGAGAAAGAGAGAATCGAGTCTTGCGCCTACACCCACGATTGCATCGGCAACAAAAGTGAGCGCGAGGCGCTCTTCGAGGCTCGTAGGCGCGGCTGTGCGTATTGCTACTTCGGCAGCGAGCAATTCCGCGCTAGCTAATGCGAGGTCATAACAAGCCACTTGGTTCGCGTCAAGCAATTTTCCATCTAGAGAAGTGCCGGCGGCACATCGTTTGGCCAGCGCAGTACCCGCGTGGTCAAAGAGAAGGCGCAATTTTGCCACCACCGATGTCGCAGTTTCCGCATAAGAAGCCAATAATTTTGTCATATCAGAAGTACCCAAATACAAAAGAAGGCACGGCAGGCGCTAGGCGAGTTCAGCATCCGCCACGACACCCACATACCCGTCCCGGTCCACGGTCCATAGGTTCACTTGATTGTTGCTGCGTTTCCCACACACATCGAAAGGCGCATGGTCAAAAAGCGGTCGCGTTGCCCGGAAGCTAAATTGCTTGACCTCGGCAGCGTTCACTTGTGTGGCGATGAGGTCGAGTAGCAGCGTCGCCAGCAACGGGCCATGGACGACCAGCGCAGGATAGAACTCCTCTTGTGTCGCATAGTTGCGGTCATAGTGAATGCGGTGGGCGTTATAGGTGAGTGCCGAGTAGCGGAAGAGCAGAACTGGATCGGGAACGATGGTCTTGGTCCAGTCCGCATCTTTTGGCGCGATCTCCCCTGTCGGCAAGGGCGCCGGGCCGGCGGGCATATCGCGATAGACGAGGTTCTGTTTCTCTACGATGCACAACTGATCGCCCTGGGTTAGCGCATGCTCGATACTGACGAAGACGAGCGGTCCCGTCTTGCCCTCTTTAAGTTCTACCGAACGTATGGTGGATTTCTTTTCCGCCTGGCGCCCCAGACGCAGTGGCTCATTGACTTGCAACGTACCCGCAGCCCACATGCGACGCGGCAGTGGCACCGGCGGCAGGAATCCTCCTTTCAGCGGATGTCCATCGGAGCCGGTGCTGCTCGTCGTCGGCGTGTCGAGGAAATAGAGCCAGTGCCAAGATGGAGGCAAAGGATCTTCGGCACCCGGAAGTACCGAGCAATTGAGCAGCGCCGCCATAGCGCGCGCATGGCCGAGACTCAAGTCATCAAGGATACGCCGCTCTTTGCCGATCCAAGTGCGCAAGCGGTCAATGTCGATCATGTTCATAGAGTTAGTTAGAACACGGCTAATGCCGCCTGTTGACTATGTCAATCACTGCCTGATAAACTGATCAGTAAGTGGGCTGATCTATCAATCACCATTGTACTCCATTATGGCTAGGAAGGTAATCCCGCCGATTCGAAATCGGCAAGCCGGTCCCGGAGCGTCGCGACTTGATTGATCTGTTACAGGCATTACCCAGAGGAACTCATACGACTGGTGCTTCTACAACTGGTGCTTCTTTACAACGAAGCGCCCTCGCTCGTTAGGGGGTAATTAAAGGAACAAGTGGATTGCCAATCCTTGGATTTAAAGGACCCGACATCAGGTGGTGGTGCATTTGGCATATGACCAATGCACCCACTGCCTTGACAAGGTTCGGCACTACTAGGAGCAGCGTTGCTGTGCGGCCGTGTTTGCTATGAAGGCACGAGCAAAATGGCATGACGAAATTTGTGACGAATTACCCCAGAGCAGCTACGGGCTACAGGGGCTTTGCAATGTGGTACCAAGGGCCTGATGCCGGAGGCCAGGTCTGACCGATGGTCAATTTATTAGAGGAGATACAACATGAAGAGAAATATCAATTTGCCTGCACGCAAGAGTGCAGTTGCCTGTTCTGTTGCTGCCATGGGGCTATTGGCCGCAGCGCCGGCATTTGCCGATTCTGAAATTGAGGCATTGAAGCAACAAGTGGCAGAGCAAGGTCGCCTAATACAGCGCCTTTTGACTACGCAGCAATCACAGAAACAAGAGATCGACTCTGTAAAGAGCACAACCACTCCGGCGTCGAATGCTACAGATCCGTCACGGGTGGCTTTTACGGCCTACGGAGTGCTTGACGTAAATGTGGCAAATACCAACAGTGGCTTTGGGTCAAAAACCACCTTTGGTAGCGGAGGTATGGAAGCATCATATTTGGGTGTGTCTGCGAGAAAAGCACTGGGGGATACTGGGCTCACGGCAGTTGGGACGCTGGAGGCCGGCATTGGTATTGATACAGCTGGCGCTGGTAATGCCGCCGCCGCACTCGGGACCAATGTAGGAAGTCCATCGTCGGGCGGACTACTGGGCACTGGATCCCAACTATTTTCGCGACAGGCCTTTGTCGGCATTGCGAGTGACAAAGGAACTCTAACTTTTGGCAGACAGTACGCCCCATCCTACCTTGCAGTCGCTGGTGTTGGCTCGGCGTTCGTAGCGGGCTTCTTCGGAAATCCGACTACACTAATAAGTTCGGTCGGCGGTATGCCAACACGGCTAAATAACTCCCTGGTCTACAAGACTCCCGTCATAAACGGTTTCCTTGGCCATCTCATCTATTCGACCGGGAGCGAAAACAACACAGCCAACGATACGGTGGTAGGGGCGACCACGACCAACTCTAAGGCGGGAGCCGGTTATGATTTGGCTCTGTTCTATACCAAGGGTCCGCTCAAAGCCGTAGTTACAACTTGGAATGTGAACAACGCTAGCTACGCCACTGTCGGGGAAAATGGCCTAGCCAAGAAAACGGGCGTTCAAGAAGACATTAGCTACGATTTTGGTTTCATAAAGCTATACGGCATGCATTTTGATGGAAAAATTAGTGGCGGCAACTATGAAAATGTGACGAAGACTCTATCCAGTTCTTCCGGTTCTGGAATTAGTGCATCCGTACCGTTCGGGAAGCACAAGATCTACATGGGGTATGGGCGCCTAAACGATAAGTCGCTCTTGAACAAGGATGCCAGTATCTTTGGCGTTTCGTATAGCTATGAAATCGCCACCGGTGCGAACGCGTATGTAAGCTGGGGGAAGGTAAAAAACGAGGCTAATTCGGCCTACCCGCTTATTTCCGCAAGTGATATTTTGGGCACCGTTGCAACTCCGGGATATTCCCCGTCGGGCCTTATGGTCGGCCTCAACTATAAGTTCGCTCAATAAGACTGCGACGGTTGAATGGGAGGCTCTAGTCAACGACGAAGCAACTGGCTTATTAGTTGACTGTCGTGACTAGAGCCTCCCCATAACCCAGAGGGCGAACCCTATATAAATACCTGCATGAAATATGGGCTATGAGGAGTGGGAAATGGAGTTTTTCCATTTGGTCCCCGTTGTCAGATAGAACAGAAGTTAAGGAACGCGAATGCACACCAAGCGATTTCGAGGAGCCCGTGGCGTTATGCTGACCGCAGATGTCGGCGGAGAGCCTGAATCGACGCCAGTCGTGTTGCTGCACGGCGGTGGACAGACGCGGCATTCGTGGGGGAAGGCTGCACGAGAACTTGTGGCCGCGGGTTACCATGTATTAGCTGTAGATTTGCGCGGACATGGCGATAGCGACTGGTCACCTGACGGAGACTACTGCCTCGATGCACAAATCGAAGACGTATATGCGCTAGTGCGTACATTACCATCTCCGCCCGTTTTAGTAGGGGCCTCAGTCGGTGGCTTGATATCGTTGACGGCGATGGGAGAGAGCCAATCCCCCATCGCTAGAGCGGCGATATTTGTTGATGTTACACCGAAGGTGAACCAGGAAGGGGCACAGCGCATTCTCGGCTTCATGCGCGCGAATCCTGAGGGCTTTGCAAATACTCAGGAGGCCGCGGAAGCTATCGCCGCGTACCTACCTCACCGCCCACGGCCCAGGAGTTTGGCGGGTTTGCGACGCAACCTTCGGCTGCGGCAAGACGGCCGTTACTACTGGCATTGGGACCCACGATTTCTTGAAACCTTCGAAGTCGGTGAGGAGGAACGGTATGCAGTTGCTGCACGAACCTTACGCTGCGAGGTGCTCTTGGTGCGAGGTTCTCAAAGTGAGCTAGTCGACATGGAAAGTGTCCATCACTTCCGTTCACTGATCCCAGATGCGGAATATGTTGATGTACTCGGCGCTAGGCACATGGTCGCGGGTGATCGCAATGATGCGTTTGTCGATACAATTTTGGAATTCATTACGCGCCGAGCATAGAATGAAAACAGCACTCTTTGGTTAGATGCCTATCTGGCAATCGCCTTCACCACTCATCCAACAGCCACGAACCTGACGAGCAAGTCCTTTGGACTCACGACGGTACCCGGCGAAACAAGCACTTGCGCCACTTCGCCATCGCGCTCCGCCCGCACCACGGTTTCCATTTTCATGGCCTCGATCGACACCAGCGGGTCGCCGCGTTGGACCTTCTGGCCCACCTTTACAGAAACAGTGACGACGGAACCCGGCATGGGCGCGCCCACATGATCCGGATTGCCCTCTTCGATCTTGCCGCGCGCGCCATGCCCTTTGACTGCGCCGGCTTTGTGAACGCGCACCAGACGCGGCTGGCCATTGAGTTCGAAGAACAGTTTCACGCCTTCGCCATCTTCGTCATCGTGTTCGCCATCGCCTAACAATCGAATCGCCAACGTCTTGCCGGTGTCGATATCGATGGCCACTTCGTCGCCCTTGCGCATGCCGTGGAAGAACACGGGTGTCGGCAACACGCTGACATCGCCGTAGGTGCGATGATGCGCGGCGAACTTCGTGAACACTTCGGGATACATCAGGTACGACGCCAGTTCGTTGTCGGACAAGTGCCTGCCAACGGCCTTCTCGGCCTCGGCACGCGCTGTATCCAGGTCGGTCGGCGCCAGGTTCTTGCCCGGCCGCTCGCCGAGCGGTTTCTGGCCCTTCAATATCTTGTCGGTCAGGGCGGCGGGAAAGCCTTCCGACGGACGACCGAGCTCGCCGCGGAACAAGGACACGACGGATTCCGGGAACGCGACGTCGCGTTCCGGATTTTCCACATCGGCCGGCGACAGGTCGTTGGCCACCATGAACAAGGCCATGTCGCCCACCACCTTGGAGGTCGGCGTGACCTTAACGATGTCGCCGAACAACTTATTGACATCGGCATAAGCGCGCGATATCTCCGACCAGCGATGTTCAAGCCCCATCGAACGCGCCTGTTCGCGCAGGTTGGTGTATTGCCCGCCCGGCATTTCGTGGCGATAAACATCGGACGTGCCGGAGCGGATATCCGTCTCGAACGGCGCATAGAAACGGCGCACGCCCTCCCAGTAATCGGAGAGCCGGCGCATGGAATCAGTATCCACATCAGGCTGCCGCGCCGTGCCGGCGAGCGCATCGGCGATGGCTGTAAGGTTGGGCTGGGAGGTCAGTCCCGACAGGGAGTCCAGTGCGCCATCGACCGCGTCAACACCTGCCTCGATCGCGGCCAGCAGTGACGCCGACGCGATGCCGCTGGTATCGTGGGTGTGGAAATGCACTGGCAGTCCAACTTCCTCTCGCAAGGCCTTCACCAGCGCGGCGGCGGCACGCGGCCGGCAGACGCCGGCCATGTCCTTCAGGCCCAGCACATGCGCGCCGGCCTTCTCGAGTTCCTTCGCCATGCTGACGTAGTATTTGAGATTGAACTTCGAACGAGTCGGATCAAACAGGTCGCCCGTGTAGCAGATTGCCGCTTCACACACTCCGCCGGAGTCGATCACCGCGTCCATTGCGACGCGCATGTTGTCCACCCAGTTGAGCGAGTCGAAGACGCGGAAGATATCGATGCCCGCTGCGGCTGCCTGCTTGATGAAGAAGCGCACCACGTTGTCGGGATAGTTGGTATAGCCGACCGCATTGGCGGAGCGCAGCAGCATCTGGAAGGGAATGTTCGGAACCCGTTCGCGCAGGTCGACAAGCCTCTCCCACGGGTCTTCCTTGAGGAAGCGCATTGCGACGTCGAAGGTGGCGCCGCCCCAGCACTCGAGCGACAACAGGTTGGGTAGCACGCGGGCATAGGTCGGAGCGATGTCGATCAGGTCGCGGCTGCGCATGCGGGTGGCGAACAGCGATTGATGGGCATCGCGCATGCTGGTGTCAGTCAGCATGACTTGCTGATTGTCGCGCAGCCAGCGGCCGAAACCGGCTGGGCCCAGCTTTTTCAGGCAATCGCGTGTACCAACGGGAATGGCGCCCTGCTCGCTCGCACGCGGCCTGGGGGCAGGCGGTAGTACGCCCTCGATGCGTTTGCGCCCCTTCATTTCCGGGTTGCCATTCACCACCACGTCGCCTATGAAGCGCAGCAGGCGCGTCGCCCGGTCGCGGCGCACAGGAAAATGGAACAGTTCGGGCGTCTCGTCGATGAAGCGCGTGGTGCAGGTTCCCGCCTGGAACAGCGGATGGCGAATCACGTTTTCCATGAACTGGAGATTGCTGGAAACCCCGCGAATGCGGAACTCGCGCAACGCACGGTCCATGCGACCGATGGCTTCGAGGGGATCGTGGCCCCACGCGGTCACCTTCACCAGCAGGGAATCGAAGAATGGCGTGATGATCGCGCCGGTGTAAGCCGTACCGGCATCGAGCCGAATGCCGAAGCCGGCGGCGCTACGATAAGCGGTGATGCGTCCGTAGTCCGGCAAGAAGTTCTTCTCCGGATCTTCAGTGGTCACGCGGCATTGCAGCGCGTGGCCATGGAGCTTGATGTCCTCCTGAGCGGGAATTCCACTCTCCTCGGTGCCGATGCGGGCACCCTGGCTGATGCGGATCTGCGCCTTAATGAGATCGATGCCGGTGACTTCTTCGGTGACGGTGTGCTCGACCTGGATGCGCGGATTGACTTCGATGAAGTAGAAGTTTCCGGTCTCCGCGTCCATGAGGAACTCGACCGTTCCCGCATGGCTGTAGCCGACGGCGCGACAGAGCTTGAGCGCCGCCTCGCACAGTTCGCTGCGACGCGTCTCCTCAAGGTAAGGCGACGGCGCACGCTCCACGACTTTCTGGTTGCGCCGCTGCACCGAGCAGTCGCGCTCGAACAGGTGCACCACGTTGCCGTGAGTATCGCCGAGGATCTGCACTTCGAGGTGGCGCGCGTGGCGCACCAGCTTCTCCAGATACACCTCGTCATTGCCGAACGCCGCCAGCGCTTCGCGCTTCGCGGCATCGACATTGACATCAAGGTCCGCTACGGCTTCGATCACGCGCATGCCGCGACCACCGCCGCCCCAACTGGCCTTGAGCATCAGCGGATAGCCGATTTTGGCCGCCTGGCGCCGCACTTCGACAATGTCATCGGACAACGCACCGGTCGCCGGCATCACCGGCACGCCAGCCGCGACGGCCGCCTGGCGCGCGGCCACCTTGTTGCCGAGGGTCCGCATCACCTGCGGTTTCGGGCCGATAAAGATTATGCCGGCCTTCTCGCAGGCTTCCGCAAAGTCGGGGTTTTCGGACAGAAAACCGTATCCTGGATGAATCGCATCGACACCGGCTTCCTTCGCAATGCGCAGGATGTCCTCGCCATCGAGATAGGCAGCCAAGGGCTTCTTGCCCTCGCCCACCAGATAGCTCTCGTCGGCCTTGAAGCGGTGCAGTGCGAAGCGATCTTCGTTGGCATATATACCAACGGTACGGATACCCATCTCACTTCCGGCACGCATCACGCGAATGGCTATCTCGCTGCGATTGGCGACGAGCAGGCTACGTAGCTGTTTCAAATTACTTTCCCTCTAGCGCTTGGCGTATCACGCCACATCTTGAAGCCGTCACTCTAATGACATACAAATGCATGACCAATTCGGCTTCAGATCGGCACCAGGCCAAGTCATCTGTTGGCCCACCCACAGTTGGCTTTTATCAACTTAAAGCCGAGTTTAACTGGGCGCTACCACTGCATTGCCGTCGTCCAATCTAAGAAACTTCTGAACAGCTGCCGCGAATGCCACCAAGGCGCATGATACCCCAAAATAGATGGAGATTGATCGAGCAATCAGCGTTCATTTGAGATAAAATGGCCGCATTGATACCATTATTTGTTGGCGCGT
>JBAYGN010000014.1:0-12153 GCA_041666645.1 Minisyncoccota bacterium | reverse complement strand
GCGATCATCGCCATGCTCCCTGCAGAGGCTTCGCATCGTCGACGAAGACCTGCAGTTCATCGCTCGGGAAGTAGAGCTTCTGTCCCTCACCGAGGACCCAACCACGTCGGACTCGGGAAGGACCAGGTGCCGGTGCCTCGCCGTCCGTGCAGATGAGGAGTCCATCCCAACGACCTCGGTTCTTCGGATCATTGACGATGTTGGTGGGAGCGTCAAAGTTTGTGCCTCCCATGCGGGTGCGCTTCACCTTGGGCTGCGTACCCTTACGCCACTCGAAGATCTCCTTCGAATCTGCAGAGCAATCGAAGGGAAGAATGTCAACGCTGACACGCTTGGTGAGTGTCGAGAGTTCAGCGACGAACGATTCGAGCATCTTGTCGCTGACAGATCCGGACTGATCGATGGCGACCAGCAAGCGCGCAGTGTAGCCACGCTTGACACCCGGGTGGATGTACGGATACCGACGGTTGATGCGCTTGATGGTGGAAGTACGCTCGCCGCGGACCAGAGCTCCGACGAACTGCTTGAGCACAGCTCGCCAGTTGACGATGGTCGACACCGACTTACGAATTTCCGAGGCGATCTCGTGGGGAATGTTGCCCCATCCACCCGATTGCTTATCGGCCTCATTGACTGCTTTCTCGACAATCGACTTGACCTTGCTTTCGACGTATTCGCGCATCTCAGCGGGCAACTCGTCCCACATATCGTGATCGTCCATCTCGCCGATCGCGAACCCTTCACCTTCCTCGCCATCATCGGAACCATCGCCGGGTTGACCAGGCATCTTGATCTTGATCTTGAGGCCCTTCATTTCCTTGCTGATGTCATGGCCCTTCTTCTTCATGTCTTCCATGATCTTGTTGAAGTAGAACTCCGAAGACTTCATCTTCGGAAGATTCTCGATGACGTCAGCGAGAGCAGTCGTCGCCGCCACATCCTCGGGCTTCATCTTCTCCATCACCTCGGGATCGAGGTAAGGTCGAGTGCCCGGCATCAATGCGATTCGCGGCAAGCACCGCGCCCCGGGAATGTCATCTTCCTTAGGACTGCCAGCGGTCTGCTCGATGATCGAGTTGATCGCACAGTCAGTGCCAATGTTCCACAGCTTCGGCGGCGTCTTCACGCGGCCAACGAGGTGACCGTAGGTGATGTGGCTGAACTCATGCACGATGACGCCGTTGATCGCGAGGTTGGATTCCTTGCGAAGGAATTCGGGATTGTACCAGAGCACGAGAGTGTCCATCTTGGGATCGTATGCGATTGCCGCGGTGGGGATGTCCATCGTGGGAACCTTGGTGATGTGACGCGACAGTTCCGCCCAGAACGCATTCTGCGTCATGAAGACGATGAGGTGTCGGTCAAAGTTGAAATCCGTCTCACAGCGGCGCCAGGGTTGCATGGTTCTACTTTATCTCGTTGGTGGTGGATTTTGCACTTATCCGCGTCATGATCAACAATGAAATCATCATCGCGGAGAAATTATCGACGCCTTTGCGCCATGAATTACTTTACCATGTCACTTGTCAAACATTCACAGTTATGAAATGACAATCGCCGTGACATAATCACGGCGATATTGAAAGTGACTTTCAAGATGACGTTTGAAGGTCATCTAGTATTGCCCGAGAAGACCTCACGATGACCCTCGGTGACCCTCGGTGATGTTCGCGACAGTTATGTGAGGATTCCTACCTCTGTCAATGTAAGATGTCTCGTGTGTTGAAAGTGAAAGTCACTTTCATTAATGACGTCAATCAAGCTCGTAATTGCTAAGCGTAGGTGCATCAAATCCTTCGGTGTAATATGACTCGAGGTCATTGATGAATCTGCGTGTTGAGGCAGTCAGGTAATGCCTGTGTTTTCGATTTGCCAATCGTTTTTCATGACGAAAACTAACGTTGCCATGCTTTGCGTAACGAGAATTAAATTGCACTGCTGGATGTGATGAGATCATATGAGTGTCCTCCTTGCGAACACTACAACATAACGCACATCCTCATGATCATCTTTGTCATATCTCACGGTATCACACGAAGAAGTGTTTGATCACCAACGACTTCTTGAACCTCGACTACGACCTGGACTTCCATAATAGCCGTACGAATTTGCTGCGCCGCCTGAACCTGACTTGCCATAATATTCGCTGGTTTGACCGTCCTCGAGATGGTCGTACTGAGGAAATGAATCAACCGATCCCAACAAATCAGAATTTCCTTCATCGTCATTTAGATACAAATTGTTTCCACGACGAATTACGATCAATTCGTGTTCGTTCAAAGTTCTTTTGACTTCTTCACGGATGATTGCACGCAGTTGCGCTACGGTTGTTACCTTCTTCATGTCGATATGTATACGGCTCTCAGTCGGTCGAGATGATCACCGTACAAATGAATCACATGAAAATGTGTTTCACAACCCACCCGAACACGATTGACACCGGATACAAGAAAAAGATAAACAACAAGTGTTTGTGTACGTTGAGTTTGTCTTTCGACATTCCAACGTATGCTGCGTTGTCGTGATCAACGTCGACCTTTCCAAAAATGTCGTGGGTCGACGTATGATACGTGTGATACAGGTCAAAGATCTCACCGATACCCCACGCAGCCCAAAAAGGAAGCACGGCTACATGGAGCGACGGAACAAGGAACCATAACCACATCAACGTGACTGCATATGCTCGAATTGCACCCGAGACCTGTAACAGGCCAATGGTAAGAAATGAATGTGCGATACGTGATTTCATCGATGATACTCTTTGTTTTGAGCAGAAACGATCATGAACTCTTCATATGCCTGGATGACTTTGGGATCAACGTCTGACTTGTCACGGATTCGCATGTAGACAGGAAATCTTACCTTTCCATCATACGTAAGTCCATCCTTCGTGAGAGGATCGGGCTGACCCTCCATCTCGACAATCCTTCCGATAAACGCATCGGGTCCCTCGAGCATAACTTCTGTTCGGAATTTATCGTTGAAGCCTCCCCCAAGTCGGGTGATGACTCCATTCGGAAGGATCACGTCAAATCCTCCCCACATTCCCTCACGCTTAGTTCCACGTCGTCCTTCATAATGACCGACCACGACGCCTTCGTACGTTACGACGGGCTTCATTTTCAGGATCGCTTCGGACCGCTTGAAAACGTACGGCTTCGACAGATCCTTCAGCATGATACCTTCGTACCCGTGGTTCATCGTCCCAGCGTAGAACTCGAATAGTTCCTTCTCTGTCTTAACGGTGTTTCCCTTCACTTGCTTTACGGGAGCGCTCTCATCGAGCAACGACAACAACGCCTCGACCAACGTGATGCGTTCTTCGAGTGGATCACCCGACGCCTGGTCGACCCAGTCAGTGTATGGCATCGCGTCGAACACGTTGTATACGATGTTGGAATCGTCCTTCTGTGTCTTGTGCGACATCAGAACACTCGCAGACTCATTCCAATCGGCACCCATCGCCTCGCCGTCGAGGACAAAGTCGTCATAGTCTGCCTTCTCGAGTGCAGCCTTCACCTTTGGCATCGTCTCCAACACACTGCCATTACGGGTGAACATGGAGACGATACCATTGTGCTTCACAGCAATGCAACGGAGACCGTCAAGCTTGGGTTCGACACGAACAGGATAATCAACGACATCGTCGATTTGAATTCCTTTCTCTTTGTCGTACGACGTCTTCAACGTACAGGCGAGTTGAACATCAAAACGTCCAATCGCGCCAGACCATACCTTGTTGACGGTCGACGCCTGAACGCCACAACGGAGGTTTTTCAAGAGAATTCGCTGACACCATTTCTGAAGCAACGACGTATCCATTTGCGCGAATCTCGAGGTGACGAGGTCCTTCGCAGCGTTACCCGTTACATTTCGTGTCGCCAACTCTGTCTCGAGCATGTCGATGAAATCTGACACGATGGCATCATCGCCAAGATCACACGATGCAGGCGACTGATTCACAGCCGGCATCTTGAACTTGTTAACGTAAAAGACAACGTACGGATTTTGCGCTGCGACGAAGACTCGTTTCAGAAGCTCATCGTCAGAGTGTGTCTCAAGAATCGCTTCCTTGTCGTTTCGACCGGGAGTTGCCTCGAGCTCTTCAAGAATATCGATCACAGTCATTTTCGAATCCTAACATGTCCACAAACGTTTTTGCACTACACAGAAAAGAACGTTGCCTTTTCAATTTCAAATTCAAGATCAGTGAGGAAAATCACGATGCTCACCTGCGAGCAACACAACAACTTCACCGGTCTTCCTTCGGGTCCCAACCTGAGCAGCGTTTGCGCAGTTCCGCCATTCTTTTCGGCGTCTGCCGTCAAGAACACACGCCATTTTTCCATCCCATTTTCAGTCACTTGTGGGATATCGATCGACGCTGCCATGAGCATCTCCTTCAATCGTCGGCGAGAATCTCTCGCTTGACATTTCTAGCACCGCCGCGGCGTTCGCACCGATGCTTCATGGGCCCGCCTTTACATGCCAGAATCATCATCATGGCATTCAAATCGCGCGGCTTCTTAGGTTTTCGCTTTCGTTTTCGCTTGGCCATGTTACGTATCTCACTTCTTGAAGATCGCCTTTGCCATGTCAACAAAGTCATGCAGCGACAAAGGTGCTTCGATTGCTTCGCCTTCAGCATTAACGATCGCGATCGTAATGTTGTTCGTCGTTGAATGACGAAATACCTGCAACGTAACGCCGTTTGCGTCCACCGCAGAGTACACCTCGTCCCACGTACCATGTCGAGAGGAAAGATAAATAACGTCTCCCATGTTCAATCCTTCACGGTGAAGAGCATTTTTGCAGCGACGATGATGAAATACGTCTCTTCCGAAGTGAAGCCTTTCGTGACGAGTGCCTCGACGAGCTCACCATCTTCAATACCGAGTCCGAGCGCAAAGCGCGTTGCCCGAATTGCAGTCTCGGTGCGACCCGAAGACTCGTGTCGGAGTCTGTCGTAGTTGAACATGAGTCTACTTTATCATGTAGATTGCGTAAGTTGCACTCATCGCCTGACAATGTGCCACGATTTCAGTTGATTTTCGCTGACGAAAATCGTAATGGGATAAACACCTTCACGTGCCAAGGTGCAAATACCAGAGATATTGTTGTGACGTTTAAGTCTCCACGTACCTCCGTCGTAAAACGCCAGCGTGCGCTTGTACAATGCGCCAATAATCAACGGAGTGTATCCTCCAGTGTCGTCATGGAATGCCATGTCACATTCCCATGTACCACTTTACAAAAGCGATTGCACTTTCATATGTCTGCGCGCCAACGTTCCATTCACCCATTTCAGCGCCATCATAATGATAATCATACACTGCAACGTTATCATTACGCGACGGGCCTTCAAATACCCACTCATGTTTCGTCTTATACCCGTCACCTGACATGGGCGGTCCAAAACGATCGATCATTTTCTCTAGTGAAGACACGATGACAACATTGTAGAACGATGTTCCATTGATATTGGCTGCGTCATTTCGTGTGTACATGTAATTCTTTTTCAAAAGTTATGATTGTTACAATAACATCATAACACGTTCACATATGAATATTCACAACACACATGTTGAGAACAACGAATTTCTAACATCGTCAATGATGGTTGGCAAGCCGTCAGCCAGTTCTTCATATACGGGCCATTTACGATCGAGAATCCTATGACATCCATAGTACGACAATTTTGCAATCGTGTACGTGAGGTCTAATTCTTGTTTGATAAATTCCGGATGTATGATCGATACAAACAAAACGCTATCGCCGATTTTTTGAAGCCTGACAAAGTCAGAAGTCGATCGTGCACAAGCATACTCAAGAACGAGTGATTTCTCAATCACTTCTGTTTTCTTAGACAACACACCTACGATGTATGCCTTCGCTTCAGTTGAAAGTTCGACAGATTCAATGCGAAAAGCAAACCAATCATCAAGGCATTTTATTGTCAACATCCTACTCCTAAGTAGGATCAGACAACTTCAAGAGTCTTCGTAAACTCGCGCTATGAACTCTTTAAGAATCTTAGCCTCAGCATCAGCCATGTCTGCCAATGACAACATTGTGTCGTTTGAAGGCATCACTTTCCTGATCTCTGACGCAAGATTCTGAAGCGCATGCGCGCCTTGCAATGCACCAAGCGAATGTGTACGCCTGGCATATTCTCTGACGGCCTCGATGACCGGTGTCATTTCGATCGGAAATTGCTTTGCGTCGGACGTTTTCATGTTCGACTGAGCGTGTTTTCTGTCGTCGCCTCGAGGCCGCCTTCGCCGCTTTACGTTTGACCTTGATGACGGAATGTCGATGATTTTTGTTCGTCCGTCGTTTAATGGGTCATTCATCTGTTGGTAGGCTTTCCTTCTTTTTCCTTTGTTTTTTCTGTGTGCCTTCTGTGACCTCAAGATTGTCTTGTTCTTCGACAACAAGTTGTTGTACGAGTCCATTACGAATCCTGGGTACGTCATCTTGTTCTGGCTCGATTGCCAGAACGATAACACCCTCTGTGGGTGAAGACACCAAAGGCATATTTAATGCCACGAACGCAGACTCGTCAGGAGGCTGAACTCCCAATCTCTTACACCTAATCGCCAACGCTTCATACGTAGTAATCCCAAATTCATCCATGAATAATTTCAACGTCATCTTGCGCCTACGTAATAGGTCACTCAATTTCAGACGTGGAGCGTTTCTCACTTTGATGTTGCTCATATTTCCTCGCCTCGACACATTGTTGTCGATGATGCTCGTATGTAATTATACAAGATCAATCGTAGTGTTGACTCGAGGAATCATCACGGCGTTGTGCTTCAACAATATGTAGCAATCCGGCAATCGCTACTTGAAATTCAGGTGATTTTGCGATCATATCGATCTTTCTTTCGTCCATTGCCTCACCCATTTCAGATGTAAATGTCGCAACGAATTTTCGCATGACACGCAAAACGTGATTTCGCGCTGACGAATGATTCATCGAGAATCCAAGTTCGGTCATCGTCTCTGCGATTTCACGATAGTTGACACCTTCATCTTCGGTGACAGTTGCATGTCCGCGCTTGTTCTTCTTCTTCATCTCAATCCTTTGAGTAAAATTCTAGATTCCGCCCGAACACATACACGTATTCTTACGAACTTCTTCTTCGAGCTTCATTTCTAGTTCATGAAGTTTTTTCTTGTAGACAATATTTTGATTGATCAAACGCGAATGATCAGATCTACTATTTGATCGAGCCGTCGACGTACTTGTCATCCGCGAATTTGATACCTTATACGTATCTCGAACGTAAGGATGCATGGACTGTTTGCTGACGTACACCCAGTCAGGACGTTTCCACGTTGGATCGTAGGTGTTGTCCTTAGCTTTCAAGAAAATGTCAACATCATCGAAATCGTATACCACGAACATCGGTCGGGTAAATTGCATACGACTATCGTATACGTAAATTGGTTCGTTATTTTCCATTGTTCAAGGCTCGCGTTTTTGTCCAAAGCCAACTGGCCGATCCTGTTGTCGGCGGTTTTCATGCATCGGCCACGGTCTCTCTTGACTAACCAGGGGTTTTGCGAATCGCTCGTTCATTTCTAGCAACCTTCGCTCAAGTGGACGATGTTCTTCTACTTCGACCGGAACGACATTACGTCCCTTCTTGGCATCCATGATCAGCCTATAAGCGTAGGCCAACGCTACGATCACAAGACTGACACTGATACCGACACAGAGCAACAGGAATGCGAACTGATACATTACCTTAGGCTCTTTCCTGACATCACGTCCTCGACCTCATCTTCGGTGATGGGATACGAATCAGTGTCATCATCACACAGACCGAACCTAAGTCTAAGGATCGCGGCTTCTTTCGTTGACAAGGTAGTAAGTACCTGCCTCGTAATCTCGAGAAGTTCTTTCTGTGCAACATTGTCGAACGGATCAGACCCAGGTCGTTCGTCTTCAACCTTGTCCTCAATCGTATCACCTTGTTCACCTGACGTTGAGATAGGTTGCTGCAACGAGATGACGCTCCTTCCGGAGTACATCGTCGCCTTGACAACTGTCTCGCTGGCCCCGACAAGGGCCTGCAATTCTTCTTGCGTAGGCTCACATCCCATCGACTCACGAAACTCATCTGCCGCCTGCAACATCTTACGTTGGACCGCCGCCGCGTGTGCCGGAAGCCTGATGATTCGCTTTCGCTTGAGAACGTGTTGGCCAATTGCCTGTTTGATCCACCACGTTGCGTACGTAGAGAACTTGAAACCTTTTTCCCACTTGAAACGTTCGACGGCCTTCATCAGACCGATGTTTCCTTCTTGGATGAGGTCTTCGATAGGAAGATTGTGTCCTCGATATTGCTTGGCAATCGAGACGACCAGACGAAGGTTACATTCGATGAGTTTCTTTCGTGCCTTGTCGGCGGCCGATCCCCCTGACTCGTAAGTCTTGAACAACTCAACGACTTCGGGGTGTTTGAGTTGTGGAAACATATGTAGAGCGTCGAAGTACGAGCCTACGACGTTCTTATCAGTGTCTTTCATTCAGCTCACCATGACGTAACGGAGGTTGTCAAATTCTGCGCTCGGCAGACGAGCCTCTTCCTCCGCAAACTGACGTGCCTGATCCCTCACAAACTTATCGTGAGTTTCCCTGCGAATACGTCGGAGTTGAAACTCCCTGTGTACATACAACAGTTCCTCATCCCACGGTTTCGCATCAAACCCACGGTCAAGGACCTTATTCCTGTCGGCATGCAATGCGTACGACAACGCATTAAGTTCCTCGTCCGACATTCCAGCGAGATCATCCATGTTGGACCTCTCGGGAATCGCAACCGGATACCGTTGCGTGGTATCAGGCTCCGGATCGTTGAAGTAAGAGACCGGTGCAATCTGACGCTGCTTGTTCTTTTTCGCCACGTTTTTCTCCACAAACAAGTGTTGGTGCTTAGCACCAACAATTTACTTCATCACTGACGTTTCTTGTGAACCGTCTAGTAAAACTTTAATCACTCAATTGACCTTTGTACATATCATGAAATCACTTCTGACGCTTTTTTACCGGTCTGATGTCATTCGCGTCGATGATGCAAACCGGTTTGTCATCGTATGCGAGTACGATTCCAGCGTGCGATTTTGATCCGACGGTGATCATCACATCGACAGCACAAATTTGTCGAGGACTATCTTTTTCGTCTTGGTTCATCCCTTCGTCAGGAACGATCCTTTCGATGTCGGTGACCATCGACCTACGATCACCAATAAGAACAGTCACCTCTTGGCCTTCCTTAAGGTTAACAACGATCGGCATGCGTGTAGGAACTGGTGACCCCCGCTTCTCGAGGGCATTTTTATATTCCTGCGCGTATGTTTTCTCCCACGAAGCATCCCACACGAACGCGATCGTAGGCCGCAATGTCTTGTACGTACCCGATGCTGTCGGCATTTTTCCTTACTTGATGATGACTTGGTCAAGCAATTTGACCAAACACGTCATTCCTTCGACCGTTACGATGATAATATGACCGGGAATAATCGATTTACCGAATCTGTCAAAAATGTGCCACGATGCGCCGCCGTCGTAGGAAAACATATCGCCTCGAACAAGGTCATGAACCTTGAATTTGATCGTGGGATTTTCCCATTCAATTGTCTGCTTTTTCACTTCTTGCCTTCGATGTACGTTTCACGTTTCTAACGACGACTGTGCTGGTCGAATTCTCTTGAAAAGATGTCAGAAGGTAATTCGTCAGAAAGGCACGATGGAACGATTGCAGATTTTCCGCCATCGTTTTGACCAACCTCAACGTTAAATGATCGAAGCATGCGTGATATGATATCATTATGCGCCCACTTCGCGATCGTACGATCGAGAGATCTCCACGTTGCGAGCACAACTGCGTCTGATGCAACGTTATAATCATCGATGATATCAACCATCATGATGTGATCATCATTGTTGAATGCTGCAACGATTCGATCAACAAATACATTGACCAAAACTTTTTCTTCGTCAGAGATAATCATCGTGCATGTTCCAAATGAGGACCAAATGCCTCATATCGATTACCATCAACGGTGAAAACGACGTAGATATGTCGTCCTCGACGAAACACACGATCTGGAACGATCGTCGTTCCTTTACACAAGTTCATGCCAAGAATCATCTCGTGTCGATGTCGAGGTTCATCATCGATGTGCAAGTATGTTTGTGTCGTCAATCTAGCACGGAGGATGACCATGTATACATCCTATCATGTTGGATAACTGACTTACACACGTAAAATCACGTTAGAATGGTGAGGGGTCACCTGGCGGAGTTCGGGGTGGAAATACAAAATCAGTGCCGGGTTGTTCATTGGGTTCATACCCGTCATTACCCCATCCTGCCGGATCCGACGTCCCACGTGATGTCGAACCACCCGACAGACACGGGAACGTCACGTTATGCACACCACCGTCATCATCGATAACGGTCAAGACACCAGAAACACACGGCAAGACCGGCCCGCCGTCTGTGGTACTCAGGATGTGATCACGACCGTCTTCAACAGAAGCGTCTTCGTGCGTAAGATTTCCTTCAACGGGCGATGAACACCCGCACGCTAGTGCCAATATGAACGCAAATAACTTCACTTAAAATAAGTAAGGCTTCCCACGTAAATTATCATATCAACACCCGTATAAGGTGGTATGAAAACCTGTTCGTATTCTTATGAATATTCTAGTGATAGCGTGATGGATCAAGGCACAGGATTCGAACCTGCATTATCCTCGTTCAGAGCGAAGAGTCTTGCCGTTAGACGAACCTTGAATGCATGCAAAATATTAAGCACTTCTGACGGGACTCGAACCCGCGTATCTCCCTAGACGGGGGAGTGTCCTTGCCGCTGAACGACAGAAGTATTGTTGACGAACACGACATTTCTGTCCGGAAGGCAGGCGTCAACTCCCCTTCTTCCTGTCTGCCCTCCCAACGGGACTCGAACCCAGTCTCACTCGATCGACAATCGAGCTGCGACACCCGTCGCATCTGAGAGGAATTTAAGACACTCGCATCTTTCACCTTCGACTAATATAAATAGTCAGGATATATCCCAAATAATGAGGTTACTCGTGCCGTGTTACGTATGGCCGTCTTTTTGGACGCTTTTTAATAAAATGTACCCTACGCTACTCGTGGTGGAGCCACAGGAAATTGCATCCTGATTTCTACGATGCGAACGTAGCGTCTTCCTGTTGGACGATAGCCCCAAAGTCACAGACGCGCATGCCGACGTCCGGACCATTAGAATCGTGTTCTTTCACGTGCTTCGGCATGCAGCGTTACTCATCACCTTCTGCATATAACGTATCATATGCATGCGTCATCTTTCATTCAGATTTGATCACAAACGTTTTCGGTCTCTGGGAGTTGACGTTGTAGTTGTCGATCCATGCTTGTGCAGCCTCTCGATTGTCAAACGACGACCATTTTTCTTCGACGCCATTCTTCACGAGATAGACAACACACTTGCCTTCGTTCATGTTCTTTCCTGTGTTTAGTTTTGGTTCAATGCTTGAAAGTATCTGTGAGTGGAGCGCGCGGGGATCGAACCCGCAACCTTCTGCGTGCAAGGCAGACGCTCTCCCAATTGAGCTAGCGCCCCATTGTATCTCGTTTACCGTAACGTCCGTTGGCTTGCAAGCCGGACGTCACCGGTGCACAGACGAAGTTAACCTCGTATCGATCCTGTGCTTGTCTAGATCTGTTGATTATGTAGTTGGCCTACTAGGATTCGAACCTAGATAAGCTGATTCAAAGTCAGCTGTCCTGCCGTTGAACGATAGGCCAAAAAGTGCGTAAGTGGTTCGTGAGGGACTCGAACCCCCGACATTCTCTGTGTAAGAGAGACGTTCTGGCCGCTGAACTAACGAACCGTAAGTTGGGATTGATTCGGCGTGCTTTAACCGACAATCCCTAGAGAAGAATCTAAGCATCACATTGAGGGAAGATCATGACTTCTTCCTGTTGGCACGTTTTGTGAATGAAAACCCGTGAGAATCCTTACTCAGTATTCTTCTTTGTAGCAGACCCGGGATTCGAACGCCGGTGTTTCATGGGTATGAACCATGCGAGGAAGCCATTTCTCTCGTCTGCTATGGTGGGTCCGG
>JBAYGN010000013.1:0-12687 GCA_041666645.1 Minisyncoccota bacterium | reverse complement strand
GGCCAAAAAGCTGCTGGATAAGTTGCGGAAAAAATGGCGGCAGAAAACACGCTCGATGTCGGATCAGGTTTTTAATACGGCCAATGGTGCGATTGATTTGGACGCGTTGAACATGATGAATGATGCCGAAGGTGCGATGGCAGATGCAGGATCTGGACAGGTACGATTCGGTCACTATACGGCGGTGGTCGTGTTGATGTCGGAAGACGCAACGTTGTTGAAAAACAATGTGGATTCGGTGGTGAAGGCTATCCGCGATATGGGGTTTACGGCGCGGATCGAGTCAGTTAACGCTGTAGAGGCATATCTGGGGTCGTTGCCTGGGCATGGTGTTCCTAACGTGCGCCGTCCTATTTTACATTCGCTTAATCTGGCAAACCTTCTGCCTACTACAGCGTTGTGGGCTGGGCCGGAACAGATTTCATGTCCGTTCTATGGTGATGATAATGCGCCGCTGTTGTATGGGCGCGGGGCTGGTGCGACACCATTCAGGTTGTCGATTCATGTTGGTGACGTTGGGCATACGTTGATACTGGGGCCGACGGGCGCAGGTAAGTCCACGTTGTTGAACCTTATTATGGTGCAGCATCGTCGGTATAAAAAGGCGAAGGTATTTGCATTTGATAAAGGTGCGTCGTCGTTTGTTTCCGCAAAGGCAATGGGTGGCGATTTCTATGATGTTGGCGGTGAGGGAAGTGCGCTGGCTTTTTGCCCGTTGTAGAACGTAGACAAGCATTCAGAACGTGATTGGGCTGAGGGCTGGATTGATATTTTACTGACGTTGAATGGTGTTGTCGTTACACCGCGTCATCGAGGAATTATCCAGCAAGCACTAATTTCCTTGGGTAATAGTTCGCCTGATTTACGAACTATGACGCACTTTCAGGCATCTTTACAAGATCATGAGTTGCGCAATGGTTTGGATTCTTATTGCGGTAATGGGGCTGCTGCGAGTTTGCTGGATGCAGAACATGACAATTTAGGCTTAGGTGATTTTCAGGTGTTTGAGATGGAAAACCTGATGAACATGGGCGAGAAGAATCTGATTCCTGTTCTTTTGTATTTATTTCATCGGATTGAGCAGCGGCTGGATGGATCGCCGGTGCTATTGGTGCTGGATGAAGCCTGGTTGATGTTGTCGCATCCGCTGTTCATGGAGAAGATCCGCGAGTGGCTAAAGGTTTTGCGTAAGGCAAATACCGCTGTGATCTTTGCAACGCAGAGTTTGGAAGATATTACGAGGTCGCCTATTGCACCTGTGATTTTTCAATCCTGCCCAACGAAAATTCTGTTGCCGAATCCTGAAGCTCGTAATGAATTATCCGCAGCGGCATACCGGATGATCGGGCTGAATGAACGTCAGGTTGACTTGATCGCAATGGGAACGCCTAAACGAGATTATTACTATATGTCGCCATCTGGCCGACGAATGTTTTCTTTGGATCTGGGCGAGGTCGCGTTGGCTTTTGTCGGTAAAAGCGGGAAAGATGACATTAAGCTGGTCAAGGAGTTGATTTCAACTCGTGGTGAAAAACGCTGGGTTGGCGAGTGGTTGCGTCGCCAAAGACTGAGTGGATATGTTGGGAAAGTGCAGTTCGGGGAATGGATGGAATAGCAAATGGTCTTGCGCGCATTGTTTATATTACTTGCTGGTTCTGCTTCATTTTCTCAAGCGGGGGAGATTACTTCAGAAATGAATGCTTGTTTTAATGGTGCTGCACAATACCATTCGGTTAATCCGGTTGTTCTAAAATCTATTGCGAAGGTTGAGTCTGGATTCAATCCAGGAGCAATAAACAGGAATAAAAATGGTAGTTATGATATTGGTGTGATGCAGATCAATTCATCCTGGTTGAGCGAACTTGCAAAGTATGGTGTAACTTCCACTTCGCTGCGTGATCCCTGTACCAGCATTTATATTGGTGCATGGATACTGTCCAAGGGGATAAGGAAGCACGGCAATACCTGGCAGGCCATTGGAACCTATAATTCAGGAAATAAGGCGATTGGTACTCGGTATGCTCAGAAGGTATATCGGGTAGTGACCGCTACCGGAACGCAAAGGTAAAGTTTGATGTAATTCTTATGTAGGAAATTCACTTAACGTCGGGATAAATAATGTTCAAAAAAACGAAACGAGAATTTCAGGTTGCAGGCAGCTTTCTTGGCGGGCGAGGTCTTGCTCTTGTACTGATTGCGGTGGTATTGACTGTATTTGAAAGTGAATTCGGGATTGGATGGTATTGGGCTATTCCTTTTCTTATAACAGCGAGTGCTGGTGTTTTTTGGGCGGAAATTAAGCTGAGAGCGCTTGCAGATAGGCGCGTATTTAAACAGTTGGATGTTGTTGTTGATGGGTTGCGCTACTTGGGCGATGAATCGGTAAGTTTGGCGCGGCGAGAATTTGTTTGTCGGGTTCAGAGTCATGACAAGACTATTAACAAGTCAATTGTTGAGCATTTATGCAAAACACAGAGGGGGCATTTTTTCCTACTTCAATATTCACATGTGCTTGGTGTCATTTATAATGTGACAGTTATTAAATGTGTAATTGAGGTTTTGATGGAATCATACCCTGACGTGTATGAGCTAGAGTTTGGTGCGGTTGAAGTCGCTTAATAATGAAAAGGAAGATGCTATGAGTTCACGTATGTTGAGTGGTTTTCTGATGGCAGTTTTGTCTTCAACGGCATTCGGTTATGGGATGTCTGATGACGATGGCGTTTTAAATGCAAGTGCGGTTGGATCTGGAAGTACAAGTGGTCTGCATGTGAATGTCACCATATTCCCGAATGCGGCTGATGTGGGGCTTCAGGGGGCTGTTTTTCTTGGCGCTCGACTGCCTTCCTTGACTGGTGGGAATTATCAGTATTTTTATTACAGCACTTCTCGAAAAGGGTATGTTTCCTACGATGGAAATCAACAGCATATCGAGCCATTTGCAAGATACGATGGCGGTGTGCCTTCGGTGGTGACATTGGATGCAGGGATGGGGCAGGATTGGTGTAGCAATGTAAGGATGCAGTTCTTTGTTGGCGTTGGTGTGCTGGATCGCCAGCGGTCAATGATGGTGCAGATGGCGAAGGAAGGTCGCATGGGAAGAGTTGATCCCAATACGGGCATTGTTACTGAGAGTGTCTCTCCGCAGGATGTAGCGAACTTGTCGGGGCGTGCATCAATGGGGAGAGGGAAGCTCGATCCTGAGCAGATGGCATTGACGTTTGTTCAGAACGACGGGATAAGAGGAAAGAAATACCGGGGCGTGTATTCTGTCGGGTCTGACTGGAGTTGTCAGAACAACAATAACAATTAAATAGTTTGCTATAAACTAGCAAGTGTGCAATAATAAATACATGGAGGCTGTGATGAGAATTTTGTTAAGCGTAGTTTTAATGGTGGTGTCCGGGTTGGCTCAAGCTGGATCGGTTGCTGGTACTGGGGGTTCATTAGAAACGACCCAGTATCTGAATTACAGCGAACTATATAATCAGACCAACCAAAGCATGTCGCAATTGCAGACACAAATGAACCAGTTGGCGAACCTGAAGAAACAGGTTATGGCCGGTGGCCCGATTCAAGACTTTGCGTCCACAAAGCAGTTGTTCGGCAATGTGGTTAGTACGGTCAAGCAGGCGCAGGGGATAGGTTATGATTCTCAGGTGATGGCTGGACGGTTTAGCTCGCTGTATCCTGATTTTAACCAAAAAACGGGAACAAACTTTTTTTCGCAGTATGGTAATTGGAGCAAAGACCTTAATGGTATGCTTAAAGCTTCGATGGGGACTGCAAACCTTCATGTGAGCAACTTTGCTAACGACGCGACTACTAACCAAACTTTGCAAGACAAGGTTAAATCTGCGAATACGGCAGAGAGCCAGGTGGCGGTGATTAACGCTGGTAACGAAGTGGCACTGGGGACTTACCAGGAACTGCAACAGATGAGGCAGATGCAGGCGGTACAGTCTGCGGCACAGACCTCATTTATGGCGAAACAGAATTCTGAATCTGACAAAAAAACTGCGGATGCTCAGAGTAATAATGATATGTTGAAATATGGGCCAGACTGCGCGCAATTTAATGCCGATGGCACACGTAAGGTAGCAGGTGGATGTACTAGGCAACAATGGACAGATTGGCATAATGCACATTAAAAGGAGTTTTCAAAATGAAAATCGGTAAAAAAATTATTGTCTTAGCTATTTTTTCTCTGTTTTTAACAGCTTGTGACGAATCAAACAAAGAAAAAGCTTTGGTCGAAGCGGCGAAAGAAGACTCAAAACAAAGTCAGGCAATGCTTCATTATGGCCCCGACTGCGCGCAATTCAACAAGGACGGGACGCGTAAAGTTGAAGGGGGATGTACAAAACAACAATGGGCCGAATGGCACAAAACACATTAAAAGAAAGTGCAGAAATGAATAGCCATAAAATCACTGTGTTTTGTAAACATAAGAAAAATCTTTTTTTCTTTTTGTTGATAATATTTTTTTTATGGCCCGACATTTCTAATGCTAAAGTTTTTCTTGACCCAATAAACAGTAGTTTTAAATCTGGTGCGGGGAATTGGCAATCAATTGTTTCAAGTTATGCACAATCATTATTTTGGAAGTTGGTGTTGCTTGATTTTACATGGACAACAATTGTATGGGTTAAGGACAGAAAAGAATTTGGAGAAATTCTTACCGGTATAATTGGAAAAATTTTAACAATAGGATTTTTCTTCTCATTATTACTTTCAGCCAGTGACTGGATTCCTGCAATAATTAACTCTTTTAGTGATCTCGGTAAAGCAGCCGCTACGGCTGCAGGTGCTGATGTTGGAACCTTAGATTCAGTTTTTTTTACTGGATTAGATTTAGCCAACGAAATGCTACTAAAACTCGCAGACAAAGATATTTTTGAAAGAATTTATCTGATAATTCCAACTGCTTTTGCTTGCATATGCGCGTCTATTGGTTTTGCACTCATTGCGGGTCAATTATTAGTTACACTTATTGAAAGTTACATTGCTATCTATGCTGGAATCATCATGCTTGGATTTGGTGGTTCACGTTGGACAAGCGAAATGGCAACCGCCTATTTGAAATTTGCAGTGGGTACAGGTGTCAAATTGATGTTGTGTTATATGGTAATAGGCTTGGGTTTTAACTTATTTGTAAATGCAATCCCAGGCGATATGCTGAATGATCCCGCAGCATATTTGTTTTATACATTCCATGTTGTAGCGCTTGTGCTTATCTATGTTTATGTGGTTTTCAACATTCCCGGACTTGCTTCAGGGATGTTGTCTGGATCTCCAAACATGTCATTGGGAGGCATGGCCGGTGCAGCAATTACAGCTGGGGCGGGTTTGGCTGGTGCCGGAGCTGTTGCCGGTTCTATGGGAGGTAAAGCTGGCAGTATGCTGGGTAGTGCGGCAGCAGAAGCCGGTGGCGCAGGTAAGGCATTAAAGGCTGGGTTCGACCAAAACAGAAGTACGGGCATGGGGTTTGGTGAGTCAGCAATGAAAGCTCCGGTGCCGGGTATAAAAAGTGCAGCCAGTATGGTTGGGGCTAAGGCTGTGGAGGCTGGCAAGAGCTTGGCTGAAGGCGGTAAAGGGATGCTTGGTAAAGCTGGTGATGCAATAAACAATTCAGCAGGCGGGAAGGTCGCGTCGAATATATCTGGCGGTGACAAAGGTTCTGGTTCTGCGGCTGATAATTCAGGTGCTAATAGTACAGATCCGGCTAGTGGAGGAGGTTATCCAGGAGGGCTTGCTGGGGATCTGGCTGCTAGTGAGAATGCATCTGGTGGTGCGGCAAATTCTGATGTAGGAAGTGGTGGTGCGTCATCTGGGTTGATTGATACCAGTTCCAATTTGCAAAGTGCATTAGGTTCGAGAGCGGCGTCTTCCAGTGGTAGTTCTACTGCTTCTGGGGGTGGATCAGGTAATGGCGGACAAACGTCGTCTGGCAGTGATGCTGGATCTTCTACTTCTTCTACCGGCAATGCAGGTAGCGGTCAGGGTGATGCCTCTGGTGCATCGGTTGGTTCAAGTGATCCGCATACGAAATTGTTGGAATCCATGAATGCGAATCTGGAGGCGATGGCAAATGGGCCAGAGCAGGCTAGAAAGCTACATCAGAAAATTTCTTCTTTGAGAGATTTTGTACCGAATGATGGTGCTACGGTGCAAACGAGTGGAATTTCTATGGGACATACTAGAGATTGATATTCTTTAGCGTGGTGATGGTTGCGCGTCCTACAGGACGCGGTTTAAGAGGGGTGGATAGTGAATAAAAACGATGTAAATCCTTATGTGGCTGGGCGTGAAGAGTGGGATGACCGGATGATGTCAGTTGCCAAAACTTCTCACGCATGGAAGGTGTTTTCGTTTTGCTTGGTCGGTGCGGTGGTTATCTTGGCGGGTGGCCTCGCATGGGTAGGAGGTCAAAGCAAAATTGAACCTTATCTGGCTATTGTGGATAAAACGACATATCAGGTGCATGTCGTTGGGCCAGCAGAGAAGTTGAAGTTGAACGATCAGATGATGAAAGGGATTGTTGAAAATGAAGTGCGCACATTATTCGATAATTTGAGAAAAGTAATTGCGGACAGTCATGCGCAAAAAGATGTAGTGACACAGGTTTATTCAAGGATAGCTGGCGGAAGTGGAGCGGCAAAGTTTGTGAGTGAATGGTATGCGCAGCGTGATCCATTTAAGGCATCAGAAACTGGAACGGTTTCGGTTCAAATTACGGCTGCATTGCCATTGAGTGAGCAGTCTTGGCAAGTTGAATGGACTGAGACAGAGCGCAGTTTGACCGGTGAAGTGCAAAAGGTAACTCGTTTGAAAGGGGTGATGACATATGTTTTGTCTCCACCAACTGATAAAGCTGAAGCTTCCAAAAATCCGATAGGATTTTATGCGAATCAGTTGTCCTGGTCACTTGAAGGCTCGTTGTAAATGAGTGTCGGTGAAAATAAAGCGTCGGTGCGTTTTGATGTTGGTGCAGAGTCTTTTGAGTTGATCGTACTGGCAGCAAAACACCGTGGTGTCGCTTTTCAGGATTTTATTGTGTCTTCGGCATTGCAGGCTGCGAATGAAGAACTTCGCGAATTTCTTAGGTTGGAAAATAACAGGACGGGGTTAGTGTCATGAAAAGGAAATTTATTATGGCGATGTTTGGTTTGTTGGTTGCAAATTTTTCTATGGCACAGCCACAGCCAACTACGGTACGTAAGTTTTTAACGGTCGATGAAGCGACGCTATCAGCTGTGAAACGATGGCAACAAACGGGCAATGCAAAACCGATTGTGAGCGATGACGGCGTTGTGTTGTATCCGTTCGGACAGTATCAACCAAAGGTAGTGTGTTCGCCATTGCATGTTTGCGATATTGCATTACAGCCGGGCGAAAAAGTAGTCAGTGATCCATCGGCGGGTGACTCTGTGCGTTGGGATATATCCAAGGCGGTTTCAGGCGTTGGGGATAAAAAGGAAATACATGTTGTCGTAAAACCGAAGGATCTGGATCTGGAAACGAATCTGGTTGTGAGGACAGACAAGCGTGTTTATCACATCAATCTGGTTTCACGCAATGAAGGTGAGTACATGAGTCAGATCGGGTTCTATTATCCGTCTGAGGTGGTTGGTGGATGGGTGGAGAGTGAAGAGCAGGTTGTTGCGGCAACAAAAAAGAAAGAGGGCGAGGACGTTGCCGAATTGTCCGTTGATTTGAGCAAGGTTGATGCTGATTACGAGATAAAGGGTGGTACGGCTGAGACTCGTCCAGTGCGTGCATTCAATGATGGTGTGCGCACGTTTATTCAAATGCCAAAAAATTCCAGTGGTTGGGAAGCCGGTGCGTTGGTGTTGATCGGCAAGGGCGACGAAAAGATGCTGACGAATTATCGAGTCAAGGGACAGTGGTATATCGTGGATAAAGTGGTAACTCATGTGGCGTTGTTGCTGGGAGAAAACGGTAAGGATAGCCGTGTGGATATTCAGAAGAAAAAAACCGGTTGGTGGAATTAAGCGTTGATGAGCCACACGGCCTGTCAGTCCTGTGTTGATGATATTTTTAACTGAGAGATATTTATATGGCTGAGGATGATGTTTTCGCGATAGGCGATAAGGTAACTCCAAAAAAGGAACCGTTGAAGCTTATCAATAAGATTCCTGGCATTACGCGGTTGAGTTCAAAGCTTGTTCTCGGCTTGTTTGTCGTAGGTGGTCTATTGTTTGGCTTGCTTATGTTTGCACTGGATGGGATGGACGATAAAGGCGCATCGGCATCGAGCAAGAAAAAAAAGGAGGAAACACAAAGTGGTGCGGTTGCGGCTGCGGTTGTTCCTAAAGCGGTCAGTGAGCGTCCAGATGGTGTGCTGGGTATGTCTGCTATGCCAAGTTTTCCTGAAAAAGTGGGTAGCGGCCCTTCGCAGTTAACGACAAGCAACGGCAATCCGGTTATTGGTAAATCAAATGTTCCCGCGTTGCCGGGCGATAATGGCAAGGACGTTGTGGTTCAGAAAAATGGAACGACAGTGATTGTGCCTCGGCTGAATAATGACGGATCAGTAAGGAATTCAAATAGTGACGGAACAAAGATTCCTACCCAGGAAGATCATTTGAAGGAAGCGGCTGTACAGAAGCGCTATAGCATTCGTGAGCAAGCTGTTGATTCGGGTGGCGCTGTAAAGGGTTTCACAGATGAAGGAGTTCAATCGTCGCTTGGTGATAATGGGCGCACAATGGCGCAACCTGCGACATCAACGCAACCTACTTCTGGCCAGATGTTAGCTGCTGCAAATAATGGGCAGGATGATCCAAACAAACAGGCGCGGAAGGAACGATTCTTGGAGGCAGCGGCTACGGCCAGGGATGATGGATACCTGAATTCCTTGCAGAAAGAACAAATTTCCAAATATGAGTTGAAGGCCGGTGCCATTATTCCTTGTGTGCTGCAGGCAGCGGTTAATTCAGATTTGCCTGGGATGGTGCGTGGGATCGTGACGGAAGATGTGCATGACAGCCGAAGTGTTCGGCACTTGCTCATACCGAAAGGAACGCAGACAGTTGGCACATATGATAGTCAGGTTGCATTTGGACAAAAACGATTGTTGGTGGTTTGGAATAAGCTGATTTTCCCGAATGGCTCTACCATGATGCTGATGGGAATGCCTGCCGCAGATCAGTCAGGTGCGGCAGGGATGACGGGTGATGTTAATAATCACTGGATGTCGATCTTTGGTGCGGCGTTGGCTACGAGTATCATTTCAGCTGGTGTACAGGCTTCGCAGCACCAGGTTGTGAATACAGTGAATGGTGCGGCTCAACAACCTACGATGAGTCAAACAATGGCCGCATCGTTGGGGCAGCAGTTGGGCCAGCTTGGTATGGCAATTTCGCAAAAGAATATGAATGTGCAGCCGACAATTGAGACTGCAATCGGCACTCGGTTCTATATAAATGTGACTAAAGATATGGTTTTTTTGAAGCCTTACTGAATTTTTTGTGTATGGCTTGCTAGAAATAGGTAAGATAGGGGAAAATATAACGTTAATTTATAAACCATAACTATACAAAGAGGGTTAAATGGCTGACAACGAGGATACAGCAACTCCTAAGCGAGTGACGCTATCACGGCGTGCAAAGCAAGTAGGCCGCCCCCAATCTCGCTTCAATCCAATGAAAGTGGTTCAAACTCGTGTGCCTGTGCCAATGTACAAGTATTGTAAAATGGTTCAGGCATTACGCTTTCATTCTCTGACGGCCATGTTCGCAGATATGGTCATGCAATTTAGGAAGGAGAAGCCCTGGGAGCATGGATTGTACTGGCGCAGGCCGAAAGCGGCAGTGACTTATCGTGATGAGTCATTAGGTAAAACAGGCTGGACGCAAATTAATATCCACCTCGATGAAAAAGTGAAAGATGATGTCGAGTTGCTGTGTAAATCACTGGATATTTCGATGGCGACGTTCTGTTATACAGCGATCTATTGGTGGATTGAGTACGTTTATCCAAATAAATAGCCTGAAGACTAAGCCTGACAAAAAGCCGCGATTTTCGCGGCTTTTTCATGTGTGCAAAAAAAGATGATTCCTATGTAAGAAATATAATAGTGCAATAAAAAACTAAATATTTATTGTGTATTTCTGGCAATGCTAGTAATATGCAATTGTGCTATTTGATGTGGACGAGGTTTGAAATGAAGATTGATGAGTTTGATCGGAGGGTGAGGTTTTCTTTGATGAATGCGCGGTTAAAAACGGTGAAGGCTGCACGTTTGGTATTGGTTGAAGGACTTAGTCGATCTGAGGCTGCTAAAAAGGTAGACCTGAGTGTGAGCGTGGTGAGTCGAGGTGTGAAACGAATTAAGGAAGTGAAGTTAGAGAGTGTGTGTTGTCCTGAATGCGGTAACATATTCAACGTCTAGGGGCAGCGGTATCCTGTGCATGGCTTGTAGCCATGCATTTAAGAGAGGAAAAGCGATGGCAAAGGTTATTTCGATTATCAATCAAAAGGGTGGTGTTGGTAAAACCACCACAGCGTGCCATTTGGCGATGGCGGCGGTTGAACGTGGGTTGAGCGTGGCTTTGGTGGACTTCGACAGCCAGGGTAATTCAGGGGCTATTTTGTCGCGGAATCCTTCCATGAATCGAGAGCGCGAGGGTGGTGCGCAGGAATTGTTTGATTCTATGGAGCCGGTCTTTGCTGAAACGGAGTTTGGAATATCTTTGTTGCACGGCCACAAGTGGCTGGAGGAACTGGATATGCGTGACAATGTGCTAGATGAGGCTTTAACGATGCGTGATCGCATCAGGTCACTGCCGTTTGACTACGTGCTATTTGATACGCCGCCAGCGCCTTGTATGCGTCAGATGGCACCGCTGTTCTGGTCTGATTTGGTTGTGGTTCCCGTTGAGCCTACCGAGTTGTCGATGTCGGGTTTGGTATCCATGATTGAAACGATCAATCAAGCACGTCGGGTTAATCCAGGTCTGGCCTATCGTCTTATGGTCAATCGGCACATCAACAGTTCCGGTCAGCAGCGGTTAATCCTGGATGATTTGAAAGCCAAGTTGCCCGGAATGATAATCGGCGAGTTTAAGTTGCGTGTTCCGGTCGCAGACGCGCTTTCGCATGGCGTGCCGGTGTGGAAGTATACAAAAGATAAAGCACTCAGGCAGGAATGGTTAGAGTTCTGCTATCGTGTGCTAGATTTGGTAAAGTAGTACATTAAATTTGAAAGGTGATGGACATGAATACAGCAAGCAAAAAAGCGAATAAGCCGACAGCAATGAACTTTCTTGGCTCACTTACGAGCGAAGAGCGCCCAGTTGTACGTTTGGCATTGGATGTTGTTCAGCCAGATCCTAACCAGCCTCGGCAGACATGGCATGGGCAAGATGGATATATCCCACCGGAGGCTCAGACTGAGCTTGAAAATTTGGCACAGTCTATCCGGGATCAGGATGTTATTCAGCCGATTATTGTTCGTGAAGTTGGGCCAAACTCATACATGATTGTGGCTGGAGAACGTCGTTGGAGGGCGGCAAGATTGGCCGGTAAATCCGATATTCCGGCAATCGTTCGTCAGGATATGTCCGCGCTCGATGTTGAAATGGCTCAACTCGCTGAGAACGTGCAACGTGAGAGTATGTCGGATCTGGATACGGCTAAGTTCGTTAAGTCGATGCTGGAAAAATACCCGAACGAACTGCAAAAGAAGGATTTGGCTAAGTTGCTGAATAAACATGCCAGCTATGTAAGCCGAATGATGGCATTTGTTGATGAGCGCTGGTCTCATATTGTCGATACCGGACTGATAACGTATGCGTCGGTTCTTGAGCAGTTCCGTGGTCTCTCAACAGAATCACAGGCTGCTTTGCTCGATAAGGCGAAGGCTCGCGGTACACCGGTTACTGCGGCTGATGTTCATGGTGCTAAAAAAGAGGAGCGGAAAGAGTCGAATTCGGCAGGCAGCGGCGGTGATCTTGAAAAGACATCATCTGAGAATGCTGGTCGCGATGATGAACCAGGTGACAACGATCAACAACAAGCCGGTGGCGCACAGGATGATTTGGGAAAAAGCGTTCAAAACATTCTTGAATCACAACGTGTTGAAGGCGAGAAGTACCAGTACAAGCCCGGCACAGATCATTCTGAGGGCGAAACAACAAGACAACATCTTAATGATGCGGGTGCTGAGGTGGTGAATGGTTTGCCTACTGACCCAAGAGAGGTTGTGAAGCGTGATCGCTTTTCCGAGACGCAAGAGGTTAAGTTGTCGTTGGGCCAACTGGCGAAGCTTTTGGATACCGTGGCAGTCAATGACAACGCCTCGTTAACGATTTCGCTCGACGTTGAGTTGATGCGTAGTGCGATTGAGAGTCTGGGTGGCAAAGTGCCAGATGATGCTAACTGGATGCAGATGGCGCTGGTTGAAAGTTTGAAGTAGTTATTGTCACAGACAGCATGACGCATTCGCGTCATGCGTTTAAGAGGGGGTGAAATACCTCCGAACTTCAGGAGCAAGCATGGGTATCAGAATTCCACTCGGACTAGACAATTATAAACTTACAAAAGACAAGGTGAGTGTGCCTATCGTTTGGGATAGTGATACTGCAATTAACGGACATATGTTGATTGCCGGAGATTCCGGTACCGGTAAGACTCATCGTTTACGTGAATTGATTTCAGCGT
>JBAYGN010000012.1:0-13935 GCA_041666645.1 Minisyncoccota bacterium | reverse complement strand
TCTACGGACTAGCATTTGGATCAAAAGAAGAACTTGATGCGTACATAACTCAACAAGAAGAAGCTAAGAAGCGTGACCACAGAATACTTGGTGAAAAGTTGGATTTATTTCATTTTGATGAATCAATAGGAAAAGGTTTACCTATATGGCTACCTAAAGGAAACATAATAAAAGAAGAGCTTGAAAGGTGGGCAAAAGATACTGAAAAAGAATGGGGGTACCAGAGAGTTACTACTCCGGTGATAACAAAAGAGAATTTGTTTTATACGTCCGGACACTTACCTCTTTATAAAGAAAGCATGTATGCTCCGCTTGTTATTGAAGATGAAAACTATTATATAAAACCGATGAACTGCCCATTCCACCATAAAGTTTTTTCTGCGAGAATGAGAAGTTACAAAGAATTACCACTACGCATAGCAGAATATGGATGGTGCCACAGATATGAAGACTCTGGAAGCCTATTCGGACTTATGCGTGTACGTGGTATGCAAATGAATGATGCACACATTTATATTCAAAAAGAAAAAGCAGTAGAAGAATTTATAAATGTTATTAAACTTCATGAGTACTATTATAAAATTCTTGGCATAACAAATTATGAAATGGAATTAGCTCTTAGAGACCCGAGCAAGATGAATAAATACCATGGAAATGAGGAGGACTGGAAAGATGCAGAAGAAATGACAACAGAAGCAATGAAAAGATCTGGTGTTCCTTATAAAATAGTAAATGAGGGGGCAGCTTTTTATGGACCTAAAATGGATTTCCAAATCTACTCTTCAATTGGACGTGCATTTACAGCATCAACTAATCAGCTTGATTTATACATGGGTAAAGCTTTTGGTCTTGAATATATAGACTCAGATGGAAAACGAAAAATTCCTGCTGTTATTCATCGTGCACCGCTTGGAACACACGAAAGATTTATAGGATTTTTGATTGAACACTTTGCTGGTAACTTCCCTCTTTGGCTTTCACCAAATCAAATAACTATTCTACCTATCGCAGACAAACACAATGACTTTGCAAAAACTGTTCAAACAGAACTTATGAACGCAGATATTCGCGTAGAACTAGATGACAGTAAAGAAGGTCTCGGTAAAAAAATCCGCGCCACTCGCGAAATGAAAACTCCATACTGGGCAGTTATTGGTGATGCAGAAATAACAAATGGAACAGTTACACTTGAGCATCGCACTCTTGGTAAAATTGGTGAAATGAAAATAGCTGAACTTGTTTCAAGACTTACAGAAGAAATAGAGAATAAACTAATCAGATAAAATTAACAGAACAATCATTGTATATAAAAATTATTAAACATATAGTTCTATAACTTCAATAGTCATATTTTTATCCTCGCGAGATTTAATCTTATACATTGTATTAAACTTACCACCAAATACGGAACTAATGCAATTATAAAGAACTTTCCGTTCCATAGAAATACGTTTACTGTGTGCAGATAGTTCATTACTTTTTATATCTTCAACCACTGGAATGGCGATAATTACTGATTTCGATGTTACACGCTTAACATTCTGTAAAAAAACTTCTGGGTTTGGAATAAACTGCAACAAATATTTCAAAAGTGTAACTTCAAAATACTTATCTGGGATTGAAGAAAGGTTCTGTACATCTTGATTGATAAGTGTAACCCTTTCATTCAAGAAATTTTTATTAATCTTTTTAATTCCATCTTCTATTGCTGTTGACGAAATATCATAACCATAAAAATGGCCTTTAACAAAGGTAGATAATTTTATAATGTCATATCCATTATAACAACCCAAATCAGCAATCCTTGATTCATTTTGTAAATCAAAAGACTTTAGTATTTCCTCAATACATGGTAAATATAGATATTGCAATGAATTGCTTGAAAGTTTTTTGCGTGCAACACTATCCCATTCAAATTCATTAATATTCATTTTGTTTTCTTTTAAAAATAAAGACTCTCCGTGGAGAGTCTTTATACGTTTAAATAATTTGTAGTTATCAGACCATTTGACCAGCCCTCGTGCATTTACACGACGTCGCGGGACGAGGCAACAGCCACCAGTTCACATTATCGAATTTGCCAAACAATTTGATAACCATGTTACGCGTTCGCGTGAATATGGTTTCATGATCTGGTCCAGCAAGAGGGTTATGGTGGACAAAATAGCCGTTAAATTTACGACAGAATTCTTCATACTCTGGCGTAAACAAAATAAATTGATGCCAATAGGAATCAATCGGTTTTGTTGGAGCGAGATCAAGATTTGGAGCTACTGCGGCCAAATACATGAAGCGTTTGCATTCAATTTCAAGAATTTCAGCATCAGCCGCATATTCCGGATTACGCTCCTTAAAAGTCTTGGTTACGACACTTAAATCGTAATTCAAGATACTATTCCACAATTCACTATCGTGGACGAGATTGCCAAGATTTACCTCGACACTGGGTCGTACTTTTGCGGTGGTCATGATAATTTTCCTTCCAAGGTTTGTTAAGGTACAAAATCATAATAACCACCATGGTTATTAGACTGTGTCTAGTCTAGATTACTGGAAGATATAAGTCAATATTTTATAAAAAAGCACATACTAAAGAAAAAGCACCCTCAAGTGGGCACTTTTTGAAATAACTCGTCAAATATTTGTGACAAGTTTTCAACATCCGCATCAAGTTTTTTCTTCAATTCAGCGCTACAGTTTTTTGGATAGAGACCAGGTAGAGCACTAAACCTTTTGTAATTATCTTTTGGGAATACTGCTTGTGGAACACTGACTCCAAACATCCCGTCAAGTGGCACAACATCAATTATGTACTTATCTCTCCATAGCAGCCACTGGTGTGAGTGTGACCTAACTTTTAAATTTTTGCCGTTAAAAATACAAAATGAGCAGTATCCAGTCACGGCTTTTAAATCATGAGTACCGAAAAAAGACAATTCTGCTGCTCGAACAAGGGTATATTTTAGTGGAACTTTAGAGGATTTATCAGATGACAACTCCTTCATGAAATAGTCATAATACAAATCCATCAATAAACGAACATCACCAACCACGTGCTTGAAAAAGGAAATTTCAGCATAGTCTAATTCATTCATTTGATATCTCCTAATTAATCAATTAAGAAGAGCCTCTAAACTTAATACTACGCCTTTTTACAAAAAATAAAAGCCGTCACTTTATGTGACAGCTTTTTTATTTGGTACGAGACTATTCATCGTCACATTGTTCGACCCCCACCCTTTCAACAGGTGTAAGAGGTAAATTGAGAGGATACGATGAATCAAAACTCATTTGATCCAGCGGTTGTTTTACCTCAGACTTTAGACCGGCAAGACATTGTTTGTGGGGAGGTGTGTTGTTAGGTTTGCTTTCGCCAACATGGCATGTACATTTATCATTTATCATTTTTAACCTTTCACATTTTCACTTGAGGGATGGGGTGGTTGTCTGCAGCATCTTTTTTAGGCCATAAATGTTCAATTACGACTGTACGCGGGGTATAAGATTTTTCATCGACGCAATTTTTATGACCACCAAAATTAGGGGAGGTTGTATACAAAACCCCGTTAATAGCAGTCACCCTTCTTAGGAAGAAAACTTTATCCATCTTTTCTCCAAATATTAAAGAACATAAACTAGCTTATCATTCTACAATGATGACAAAGTAAAGTCAAAAAATTATTTAATTTCGTATTTCTTGTGTGAGGCAATTGTTAAACCAGAAGCTTTAGCTTTATCAATTGTATCTTGAGTTCCCGTACTATTATTAACTTGGAAAGCATAGACTTCATCAGAAAACATAACTTCCTCATTATGTCTGACATCGTAGTGAGCTTGAGTAATATCTCCTCCACCATGTTTCATTTCAAGTAAACCACTCGGATTTTTTCTTGTATAACTCTTAAAACATTTTCTAAATTAGAAATATCTTTTTCTGTAATCGGTGATTGACACCAATTTTTATGATAATCACTTATGTAGTGGTCTAAATCTGATGGTATAAAAACTCTAATTTTATGTAAATAATTATTTTTTACACATTCATCCATACAAAAATAATCTACCCCTGTGCCTCCCCCTGTTACTATTCCATCTCCACGGGAAATAACTTCGCGAACTGATTCGCGTACGTCATTTTCAACTTCACTATTTGTGAGACGCCATGTACCTGTGAAGATTATCCATTTCATAATTTTATTGGTTTAAATAATCTTGTATGCAAAAAGATTCCCCGTCTATTAAATCATAACCAAGAACATTATTAACGTGCACCCACATATATTCGTCATGTTCATCATTCATGACAATCTCTGGCTTAGAGTCTTTCTTTATTTCAAATGTTGTCCACTCCATCTCAAAAGATCTATCAATTTCTGGTGAATGATAATATGTATTTATTTTTCGTAAATCTTCTTTTGAAAAAAAATAACCCTGTTTCTTCAAAACACTCTCTAATGATACCATCTTCATAATTTTCTCCTTCCTCCATTTTACCAGCACATAAAGCCCACTGACCTGCGCCAAACTTTTTGTGTGCCGCACGTTTAAAAAGCAAGACCTCATCTCCAACTCTAAGAATCATACCTCCAACTCGCATGCTTGTATTGAAATCTTTTGGTTTTTCTTTTGTGGTCATATATCTTTGCGTCTATTTAAGTCAGAAATTGTTTAAATACAAAACTTAATATGCGTAATATTTAACCAAAAATTGATTCATATTCTAGGCGCGGGGAAGTTTGTGATGGAGGTGTACTTACTAGTACATTGACTGAGCAAACTGGGACCCGCAACAACGAAGATGAACAATCTTTTGGTTAAATATCGATGTTGGCAGATTTGGCATGAGTCTGAATGAAAGACTTACGTGGCCCCACCTCACTCCCCATCAACATCTCAAAAACTCTATCAGCATCTTCTGCTTCATGTATTGATACTTGTTTGAGAATACGTGTTGTTGGGTCCATGGTTGTTTCCCATAGTTCTTCTGAGTTCATTTCTCCAAGACCTTTATATCGCTGAATATGAATCTTTTGTGAAGATGGCTTCTTACTTGCTACTTTCTCCTCCCCTTTTTCTTCCTCATTTTCCTCAGATATTTCTTCTTCTATTTCAGTTTCTACCTCGCCTAAATCAACATTGCCAACCAGAGCAAATTTTTCTTCATCAGAATATGCATAATCAACTTTCTTTCCTTGCTGAATCTTGTAGAGAGGTGGTTGTGCGATATAAACATATCCAGCTTCTATGATTGGACGATAGTAACGATAGAAGAATGTAAGAAGAAGCGTACGAATGTGCGCGCCGTCCACATCGGCATCTGTTGCGATGATTAGTTTGTGATAACGAACTTTTTCAATATTAAATGTATCCCCAATTGCCGCACCCATAGCAAGAACGAGGTTTTTAATCTGTTCACTTCCAAGCATACGGTCTAATCTCGCGCGTTCAACGTTAAGAATCTTTCCACGAAGCGGAAGTATCGCCTGAGTAACACGGTCACGCCCCATCTTTGCAGTACCTCCCGCTGAATCTCCCTCCACTATGAATAGCTCTGAGTCTGCTGGGTCATTACTCTGACAATCTGCAAGCTTTCCAGGAAGTGAAAACCCTTCAAGGGCCCCCTTACGTAGCACGCTGTCCTTCGCAGCTTTTGCAGCTTTACGAGCACGAAGAGCAAGTAACCCCTTGTTGATAATTTCTTTTGCATCATCTGGATTCTCTTCCATGAAAGTCGTAAATGCATCAGAAAATACCGTAGAAACAGCACTTTGTGCCTCCATACTTCCAAGTTTTGCTTTTGTTTGCCCTTCGAACTGAATTTCACGAAGCTTAACAGAAATAACTACAGTCAAACCTTCAAGCACGTCATCTCCTGTTAAGTTGTCATCTTTTTCTTTTAGAATATTATTCTTGCGGGCATATGCATTTATAAGACGAGTTAAAGAAGTTTTAAACCCGGTAACATGTGTGCCACCTTCAGCTGTTGGAATATTGTTTGCATACGCAGCCATCTTTGTGGTCATATCATCAATATATTGGAGAGCGATTTCTACTCCTACATTTTCTGCGGTCCTTTCAACATAAAAAATATTCTTATGTAACGGTTTTGAAAATTCATTGTAGTGCTTAACAAGAGACTTAAGACCTCCTTCAAAATAGAAAGTTGTTGTGGGACATTCAACACCTAAGTCAGCTAAATATGTCTCACCTTCTAGGTCTAGTTTTTCTTTAACTTCACGTGCATCAATAATTGTAATAGAAAGACCTTTAACAAGGTAAGCTTGTTGGCGAAGATGTGAAATAACGCGCGAAATTTCAAATGTAGTTCCCTCTTTAAAGATTTCTGCATCTGGTTTGAAAGTTACTATTGTACCGTGTAGTTTTGATTTACCAATTTGTTTAACAGCTGCCTTCTTAATACCTTGCTTATACTCCTGCATGAAAAGACCACCATCGCGGTGTACTTCCACTTTTGTATAAATAGAAAGTGCATTTACAACAGAGGCACCAACTCCATGAAGACCGCCAGACACGTTATAACCTTCGCCACCGAACTTACCTCCAGCGTGGAGCGTACACATAATTGTTTCAAGCGCAGAAACTTTTGTCTTTGAGTGAATATCTGTCGGAATACCACGACCATTATCAACTACACGAACATAACCGTCCGGGAGAAGAGTAACTTCAACACGGTCAGCATAACCATTCATCGCTTCGTCACGAGAGTTGTCAAAAATTTCCCAAATAAGGTGATGAAGTCCATCTGGTCCAGTAGAACCAATGTACATTCCAGGACGCTTACGAACCGGCTCTAGACCCTCCAGAACCTGAATTGACTCTGCTCCGTATGATGACTTTTTTGGTTCCTTAACAACCTTTTCTTTTGCTTTTTCAGTGGCCATAATATCTTCTAATTATAGCATTTTTAGTACTAAATTACTAGGATAAATAACCTAAAAAATGACCCCATAAATAAGACTATCTTTATACTATTCACATAATTAAAATAGGATTATATTTTCAATTATTTTTATACTTTTGGACAGCTGACACGAAAGCATCATTTCTCTCATATTCATTATTAAAATATTTAGAAAATGATGCGAAGCTTGGTGCAAATAAAATAATATCTCCGTCAGTAGCTAATTTAAATGCTTCATCGACGCAATCATTTAATCTTTCAAACATAGAATCTTTCGGAAGATTTAATTTATCTGTTCCTGTACCAGCGAGCAATATGAAAGCTTTGGTATTTTCATTAATTTCCTTTTCAAGTGGCAATAAATCTAATCCTTTATCTGAACCACCTAAAATAATAATTGGCTTTATGTTATATTTTTCATTTATGGCTTTAATAGCGGCAACCGTAGCGTCTCCAGTGGTGGCATTATTATCATTAAATACTCTCACGTTATTTTTAAACAATCCTAAATCTTCAAGACGCCCTTCAACCGCAGAAAAAGTTTTTATTGAGTTACGAACACTTTCATCATCTAGACCGCATTGAAGCGCAACCTCGTACGCAAGACCAGCTGCGATTTTATTATGTGAGCCAATTAATTTCATTTCAAAATCACAAACTTCAGGTACAATCACTTCGGCGTTTACATCACGAACTATTATTTCTCTTTGCGCTTGTTGGCTTGCTATTAACACATCCCCCTCTTTTTGGTTACGGTATATTTTTGCTTTATCGTTAAAATATAATTCTCTGTCACAATTGTAATAATTCATATGGTCATCCATAAAACTAGTGAAGACTGCGATGTGTGGACTGTTTTTCATATCTCCAAAACCTTGAAGCTGCCAACTATCAAGTTCAAGGACCAGATATTCATCATCCTCAATAACTTCAAGTAGTGGGAGGTTTGCAATACCGCGAACATTTCCACCGATATGCACCTTGCAACCATTTTCTCGTAAAATATGCGCAATCATTTGTGTTGTGGTACTTTTACCACGCGTTCCTGTTATGCCAATTATTACTACGTTTGGTAGGTTTTTCATAACTATGTCACACACAAGCGCCGCTGACATATATACAGGAATATTTTTATCCTGAGCATGTTTTATAAAATCACTATTAAGTGGTACGCCTGCCGCTTTTAAAATAAAATCTCTATTTTCAAAATCTGAAAGTTCGTGACTTCCTAATTTATAATTTATATTTTTATATTCATTTAAGGCCTCTAACGAGGAAGATAACTCCTCTTTTGTTTTTTTATCAGTAACTGTTAAATCAGTATGACATGACGCTAAAAATGCAGTATCTCCAATTCCGCGACCAAGAAGACCTAGTCCCATGACAGTTACTTTTTTATTTTCAAAATACGGAAGATAGATTTCTTTTTTCATTTTTATTTATTTTCTTCAAATAACTCATGTATACGGTATACATCCCCTGCGCCAATAGTAAGAACGATACTCCCCGAGTGGCAGTTTTTATCTATGTATTTTTTTACTTCTTCGAAGTTTTCCACATACATAGAATTGTCCATTTTCTCAACCAAGTCATGTGATGATATAGAGCCATCATCTTTTTCACGTGCTGCGTAAATTGGAAGCACACATATTTTATCAGCAAGAGAAAAAGCTTCTGCAAATTCATCAAGTAATAATTTTGTTCTGGAATATAAATGAGGCTGAAATATCGCAACGAGTTTAAACTTACCTATTAGGTATTTTTCACGAAGTGCTTCTAGTGTCGCCATTATTTCTACTGGGTGATGTCCATAGTCATCATACATGATCGCTCCTTTCTGCGTACCTTTATACTCAAGACGTCGCCATGTACCGGTGAAAGATTTTAGTCCGACACGTGCAAGTTCGTCAGGCAAACCCAAAGACCGCGCCAGAGCTATTGCTAATTGCGCGTTTCTTTTGTTGTGTTCACCCAACACCGAAAGCTCTATTTCATTTTCATTTATATCATCAGCATCTATTTTCTTACCCACAGTATTTAGTGACACGTCGTTATGTGTTATTAAAAAACCATTTTCAGAAATCTTTTCTGCGAAAGATTGAAACGCACTATGAATATCATTGATATCCTTATAATAATCCAAATGATCTTCATCAATGTTTGTTACAACAATGTGTGTTGGGTGTAGATTCAAAAATGAACGCCTGTATTCACAAGCTTCTACTACTAGATATTCACTATCACCCTGAATAAAGTTTGTACCATTTTCTGCAAGCAAACTACCCACGATGACAGTTGGTGATTTACCGCAAGCTTTTAACATAGAAGCAATCATGGCTGTCGTTGTAGTTTTACCGTGAGTACCGCATACAGCTATTGTTGTATATTCTTGTGTCAAAACCCCAAGAGCTTCTGGGTATGTCATACACATAACACCTCTAGACTTTGCCACTTTAAGCTCTGGATTATTGTCTGTTACTGCAATAGAATAAATAACAAGATCTACACCTTCTTCAAGGTGCGAAGCGTCATGTCCAATAAAAACTTTTATTCCTTCTTTTTGTAAGTCGTCAGTTATACGTGACGAACCGCCATCTGACCCGGAAACATTAGCCCCTTTTGAATGACAGTATCTCGCAATAGCGGATAGCCCTATTCCCCCTATACCAATACAGTGAACGTTTTTATAATCTTCTAACTTCATACTATTTACTTATCAGGATTATTTTACCTCGCCAGTAATTCAAAAATATTTCTGTACTACAAATTCGATACTGACCCTTTTCTTTATCAGTTGATTCTGGTTCGTGATAAATAAAATTATTATCTTCATATCCGACCAAAACTATCATATGAAAACGTGTTTGTTCAAGCACCCTTTTTTCAACTGAAGCAATTACGGGGTTACCTTTTTCAAGCGACGAAATTATTTCATCCATGGTTGTAAGTCCCTCTACGCGATGAGCGTGCAGTCCAAGCTCTTGTGCTTTGATGACTAAATAATCATGCACCCAGCCATTTTGCATATCGTATCCGCCGCGTTCCTTTGCTTCATTACAAAGCGAAAGTAAATCTGGCACAACTTTTCCATGGTACTCTGCAACCATTTTAAGAGATACGGCACCACAAGCTCGTAACATCCAAAATTTGTCATTGATGTCCAAAAATTGTGAGTAATATGGTACGTTTAATTTCATATTAACGTATTTCATACCCCTTACTCTTAAATAATTCGTAGTATGGTTCCATCATTTTATTAACCTCTTCATCAGTCAATGTTTTTTCATAACTTTGGAATACAAGACGAAATGCAAATGATGTCTTTTTTATACCTTCAATTTCTTTTGAGAAAGTATCAAAAAGATCAATACGAACAACAATATAATTCCGTACTTCACCACAAAGATCAATGATATTCTTCCATGTCGTACCAGCAGGTACCCACACAGCAATATCACGGGTGACAAACGGATAAGACGAGACTGATTTGTAACCAACCATAGGTAAAGACGCGAATGTAGGTGCTTCATATTTTGTTGGTTCAGGTAATTGTTCTATTAGTTTATCAAAATTAAACTCTATCACGTACGGCTTATTTGAAACTGTCTCATATTCAATTTCTGAAACAGAGAGCGCGTGTTTTATCTCTAATAAAACAAGTTCGACACTTTCAGTAAAATTGCTTTTCTTCATTCCGTCATCAATGGCGATGGTGATGTTACGGGTTTCCTTATTTGTTTCAAAAACATTTCCTATTTCAAAAATCTTTATAGTATTTTGTCCAAGTAGTGGCGCATTGTACAAGTTAAGTGAAAGAGACTGCAAAATACCTCCTCCTAGATTTGTGCGTAACTTTTCTTTGTCGTCAGCTATACCTTTTAGAATTTTGACTTCACCAACATTTCCAAAAGTATATGTAATTACTTCAGAAAAACCTTTTTCAAATAAAATTTCTCGAATTTTATTTTCATAATACATTCGTTTATTTTGTAATCCTGTACGGTTTAATTGTGGAAGTGTTGGTATCAATTTTTCATAACCAATAATGCGTCCAACTTCTTCTGCTAAATCTTCTTTGATACGAACATCCAGTCTCTCAGATGGAACATTTATTACATATATCTCTTCTTTCAAATTTTCTACAACTCTTCCGTAACCAATAATCTTGCGACCAACAACAAACTCATCAATTGACTCAACTACAACTTTTCCGTGCACTTTTGTTGCATGAATAACCTTGTCATCACCTAAATACACACCAACGTGATCAACTCCATCCTCAACCTTTGTGCCCCGTAAAAATTCTACCGACTCAAAACGAATTTTCCCTTCACCAGTATTAGCAAAAATTAAATCTCCAAAACTTAATTCTTCTTTTGAAACTTTATTAGAAAAAACATATTTATCAATTGAAAGACTCGGCATCCAAACACCTTTATAAAGATAACTAACCAAAGATGAGCAACTAAAGGCCTCTGGCGCATCCTCTCTCATACTAGACGGGTTTTTATAAGTAGCACCAATAAGCTTTGGATATGTTTCTTTTATATAGCCTTCTGGCGTAATAATTTCGAAAGGGAAAGCAAGTGCACTTAAGGTGCTTTTGATTTCATCACCAGAATAATTTGCACCCAGAATATTATTTAATTCTTTAAGTGAAATACCGACGTTATAGGGTGTATCTTTCTTTAGATAAACATCCGTAGCTTCACTTGCTTTTGCTTCGCTACATAATTCTTTAATTATATTTGCAGTCATGTATAAACCTTCTTCCACTAAAGAGTTTGCGATACCGTTTTCAAATCTTTTTGATGCATCGGTTTTTATTCCATACTTCTGCGAAGTCTTACGAATAAGTGTAGGTTCAAAATTTGCACTTTCAAGAATAATACTTGTTGTATCATTTTGAATTCCACTAAACTTACCACCTTTTATTCCGGCAAGACCGAGAACTTTTTCATCGTCTGCAATCACGAGAGTTTTACCATTAAGCTTCAACTCCTTGTCATCTAAAGTTGTTAATGTCTCTCCAGTTTTTGCAAAGCGTGCGCGAAGTGTGCCTTTTATACTTCTTGAATCATAGGCGTGCATTGGTTTATTGAGCGCAAACTGAACATAGTTCGTAATATCTACTATATTATTGATACTTCGTTGCCCAATTGATTCTAGACGCGTCTTGAGCCATTCTGGGCTCTCTCCTACCGTCACACCGTCAATTTGTATGCTCATAAATCGCATACAGGCTTTGGCGTCGTCTATTTCTAAAAGTGGCGCAGAAATATTTTTATCAAGTAGACTTTCATCTTTTAGAACACGTTTGTCTTCTTTAAATGTAAATGCGAAATCCGCGCAAAGTTCACGAGCCATTCCGCGATGACCGAGTGCGTCATGTGCACGGTTTGGAAGAACTTTAATATCAAAAATAGAATCTTCTGTGGTTGCTTCTACTTCCTCCACTTCAAAAGCCTTCTTGTTCAAGGTGTCTTCAATAACACTGTCATGCGGGAGTGTTTCAACAATATAATCTTGTAACCATGATTTAAGATATTTCATATTTAAAATTGATTAACCACTCTTAAATCTCCATTATACAGAAGCCTCACATCATCCACTCCATACTTAAGCATTATCATTCTGTCTATTCCACAACCAAAAGCAAAACCTCGATATTCGTGTGGGTTTATTCCCCCTGCTTCCAAAACTTTTGGATGAACCATACCAGCGCCACCAATTTCTATCCAACCTGTTTGCTTACAAACATTACACCCACTTCCTTTACATTTGAAACACTGCATATCAAATTCATTTCCTGGTTCAACGAATGGAAAATAAGAGGAACGTAGTCTAATAACTGTCTCTGTTCCAAAAAAGTCTGAGAAAAACTTTTGCATAACACCAATCATCATTGAAAGAGATGTATCTTTTGATACGTAAAGAACCTCCACTTGATGGAACTGTGCTTCGTGAGTTGCGTCTGTTGCTTCGTTACGAAAAACTTTCCCAGGACAACAAACTGCCAATGGAAAATCTTTTCCTTCTTTTACGTGCTTTTCCATTGAGTGGATTTGCACATTACTTGTATGTGTACGAAGAACATAACCAACTTCCTCACCAAATTTATTTACACCTTTTTTATCTTTAATCCAAAAAGTATCTTGCATATCTCGTGAAGGATGGTCTCGAGCAACATTTAATGCGTCAAAATTATGCCATTCATCTTCAAGTTCTGGTCCATCAACTGTATCAAACCCCATCTTTGAAAAGATGTCTGAAATACGAGCGATTGCAAGAGTTATAGGATGAGCGTGTCCATTCATACCTTTATTTTAACATAAAAACACAGGTATATAAACAGATTTAATTATTGAACAGTTGGAGTTTCGACTGTTAAAGTTTCTGTTTCAGTGGTGGTTGTGGAAGTATTTGAATCAGTAGGTTGTGATGTTGAGGGTGTATCTATTAATGGAGAAATAGTGTCTGGTATGGTTGTATCTGATACGGGTTGAGATGTTTCAGTTGTCGTTGTTTCTGTGGTTATATTTGCACCTGTTACTACAATGTCACGAGTAATGTGTAGGGTTTCTTGTACTGTACTACTTGCAGCTGAGATATATGTTGCGAAGTAATCTATTGTAGTGGTTCCAACAACTTTTGTATCTACTGTAGATGTTGAGTAAATAACATCTGTGAATCCATCATGGTTATAGTTTGCGCCGAGGATGTCTGTCCATGAAGCACCGAGGTTTAAATTAATTGTTTTGGAACCGTTTAGGATAAGGTTGGCATTTATTGTAATAGGTGAGGTATTTGAATTTAGAGCAGGAGCCTGTGAAATATTTGATTTTTGTAATAAAGCTTTCAACTGAGATTCAGTAAAACAAGTATCCCCAACACAAAGATTTTTTGTATGAATATTGTTTGTTGTAAAATTGTCTTTAAATGAAGTAAGTGTTGCAACAATACTCTTTATACTTTCTATAATATAAGGTATGAACCCTCCGTAAGATACAGAC
>JBAYGN010000011.1:0-14765 GCA_041666645.1 Minisyncoccota bacterium | reverse complement strand
TCTTTGGTAAAGTGATATCAATTTATTTATTTCATTTTTATACGCTTTGACATTTTTAGTTTGAGTAAGATTGTCGGTATGAGCTAATTGAATATTAGCTATCAATTCCGCATTATGTAATGACATTCCAATTACAACAAAGACCAAACTAATGAGATAAGTCATTAGCATTACAATTGATTCTATCCCTCTTTGATTCGTAAACAGGTCATTATTATGTGCAGACATCACAATCATTTCAGTGACAATAACAAATAACATAATCATTATTACGTTCATTCTAATTTTAAAGCTCGCTATGAGCAATATAGGTAGCACCAAAAAAATGAGATAGTGATAATAAAAAGAGCAACACATAAGAATCGAAGTAAATATTCCATAAAAAGCAATATGTTTCCATTCCTTTAACGTGGGCATTGAGAGCGTATCAAAGTGTTTATATATAGGAAAAAGGAGAAACAACCCTAAACTATCAGCAAACATCAAAATAGGAATAAATCTATAGACTTCACTCATACTAATGTAGCCACCGATAGCTAAGTTTAAAGAAATGATAACTCCACTAATAAATGTAGGTATCAATGCTCCATAGAAAGCGAAGGGAACCAATACTTTTACATAATGATAATTAACTTCTACATATCGCTTAATAAGCAAAGTGGAAATATAGGGTGCTAAAGTATCAGCTAATGCAGAAATTGTTACATAGAGAAGGTAGTTCGCTTCTCCATTTACCATACCGCTATAGTTTGAAAAAAAACTTCCTAAAAAAATGAAAGGGAGAGATTTTATTCCATACTTGTGCACTAAAATAACGCCGATTCCAAATGGTAGCCATAAAATAGTTATATTGGATGGGTGCAACGAAAAAAGAGACATACCCAGTGTGGCAATCAAGTAATAAACTACACCAGCAAATGACAATACTAAAAATGTTTTTAGATTAGTGAAAATCACTCTGGTACACCATTAATATTAGATATATGAATTGTAGCACATTATTTAAATAGTCCCGATTGAGGACTGTTCGTAATACCTAACTGGCTTTTTAATGCAAAAAGCAAAAAAGCGTATAAAGGCGAGTTAACCTATTCAAAACTGGGTGGCTTCTTGTATTACGATCTAGAAAAATATATGCTCTACATAAGGATCATGCGGTTAGAAGGTAAAAAATGACCGATAAAAGGTTACCCTTGTGGTTACACCATGAAAATATCAATAAGAAGTTTTTATTTTGTAAATCTCTTGAAAGTGCTTGTTTTAGGAAGTTTAAAGATGGTGGGTCAACCAGGACTTGAACCTGGGACAACTCCGTTATGAGTCGCTTTATCTTCCATAATCATTCCTCACTATCCCTCACCACACGCCCTTAAAACCTTGCCTACTTTCACCCATATTCACTAAAATTATAGTATCATTCATTCGAAAGCCGTCACCAAAGCCGTCACCCGAAAGATACAATATGCCACCTAAAGAACAGTTCAATAATCTTGTAATGCAAAACCTAAAAGCCAATGATAGCTATGATCGTTTTTGGTATCGATTTGAGTTTGAAAAAAAACAGCATCGAGGGATCATAGATCTATCCAATAAGGACCTATCAAAACGCGATCGTTTAATGGTTGCCAAAAAAGAATTCCTATCTATCAAGGAAAAAGTTGAGCAGGGAATAAGCTCAGATGCCACCGTTAATTATATGGTTGATAAATATTTATCGACACTTGATGAGGGTGAGTACAAACGTGATCGTAAATCATTCTATGATCGTAACGTTAAAACAAAACTTGGAAATAAGAAAATATCATCAATTATGCCGGATCATATTCAGTCCCTGGTTGATGCCCTCATAAAAAGTGGATATGCTGCACGTACAGCTAAGCAGGCGATCGAGATACTATCACCTGCATTTCGTATAGCCAGGGCAAATAGGATCATGTATCATAACCCATGTGAAGATGTTAAGATTAAATATACAAAGACTAAGAAGATTGTAGCAAATGCTTCTGAGCGGTTGAAAATTGCTTATAATCATATCATGGAGCGATACGAAAAAGACCCATTTTTTAGAGCATTTTTCCTTCTAGCAATTCAAGGACGTCGTAGAGGAGAAATAATAAACCTAAGAGTTGAAGATGTAGATCTAGCACATGACATGTACATTCTCAGGGATACTAAGAATGGGGAAGAGCAAAAGATATTCTTACCGCCTAATGTTAAAATCGCCCTTATGGAGTTCATGCCTAAAAAAGGATATGTATTCACATCTCCTAGAACAGGTGGAAAGATCACCGGTGGGTATAAACAAGTTTTGATGATTAGAAAAAGCATAGGGGATTGGTTCTCACTACATTACCTTAGAAATATTATGGTTTCAGCAATGGCTGAGAATGGAGTTGATGCGATACATATGAGCGGTGCTCTAGGTCACAATGATGCTACAACGATCAATAAGTATCTAACGATGAATTACATGAAAGGCTCAAGGATAGCCTCTAATATGATGGATGATATCAGTAAGTGATTACTTACACCCATCATTAGATTTTCTAAGCTCATCCCGCTCACGAACAATATCCGCAGTTGTAACTGCATCATTTACACCTGTTGTTGCCGGCTTAACTTCTTTCATCTTACATGGCACTGGAACTTTAACTTCAACCATACGATCCACGTACACAGTTTTTCCAGCACACCCAGTTAAAAGTGCGACCGACATCAATGTCGGCCACAAAATTATAATCTTCATTGCACTGCCTCCCTTACAATATTACGCATAGCTTCACACTCTGCATCCCCGGATAGATTTTGCACGTCTAATTTAGTACGCTCAAAGTCCAACCAGATTCGCTTTGATTCCGCTTCAAATTTAGCAGCACGTTTTTCAGCATCGATGCGCTGTTTTTCTACGGCATCACTTTGATCTATAATTGCTTTACGTAATGCATCCTGTTGGATCTCTCCAAGTTTTGCCTCGACAGTCATTTTCGTGATAGTATTATCGCGTTCCTCAACACGATTAGAATAGATGGACCATACTGAGAATAAAGTAATACCCATAATAACTATGATAATTTCACGCCAAAACTCTTTTAAGAATAAAGCAGTCATTGCCCGCCTCCCGATGGTGTTATTTCTGTTTTTTCACCTTTTTCAGTAGTCTTATGGATACCGTATCCAGTTGTTCCAGCTGTAAGTATTAACCCAGCTAAACCAATATCAAGACGCTTATTGATCCATGTATCATAGCCGGTAAAAATGATGACAGCTATCAATGCAATAAAAAATCCTATGCGTGAAGATGATAATTTACCATCCGGTGAAAATATTTCGTACATGGTATTTTTAAGCATACTTTGCCCTTTCAACCCAGTTCTTCAAAAACACGATTTGGCTTGGATCATTTTTAACAATATCTCTAACAAGCTGTACCCGTTTTTCTCTCAACATACCTGGTAAAGATAACTGATCCGGATAAGTATTGATCTTCAAGGCAGTTGCAGGACCGATATCTCCATCAGCTGTCGCACCGATAATCCGTTGAATCGCTTTTGCTGGTGAACCTTCGCCGCTGTTTACCGCCCAGTCATAGAGAGTATTGGCTACTTCTTGAGAATTGATACGATCTCCCTCGATGTCATCCCAAAAGTTGGCTTTATAGAATGATCGTACAAGCTCTTTTAAGCGTGGTATCTCATTGAGTATTTTGTCAACGTGTTTCCAGTTTTTAGAGCTATGAATCTCTTTTGGAAATTTTGATCTTTGAGCATCGATTAGTACCCACCCCGTCCATTTTGGCCAGTATTTTCGAGCAATTCCATGAAAGGTTTCACCACCTCGGTCTTTGATGTTATTCGCATATCCTCCCTCATTTGACGATGTTCTTGCATGTGCGACTTCAAACTGTGCCATTATTTACCTCCTTCGTAAAATTGAGCTACCAGCTGCTGAAGCTGGCCATTGTTTTCACAAAGGTTTACTATGACGTGAGCATCTGCATCAAGTCTTTTATAGTCATCGACAATCTTCCATCCCTGCCAAGCTGGGAACTGATCGCGGTTAATACCTTTATATTCTTCCATTATTTATCTGCCTTTCCATCCAGCTTGTCAAAAATCTTGTCAAGCTTTTTAAACATTGCGTCCATCTTTGCTTCAAATTCAGATTTCATCACATAGTTTCCAGCTACTAAAAGTTCAACTGCTTGGACTTTCTCTGTCAACTTTGAAGCATCAAGCTCTATTTCATGGATACTTTCATTAACTGATTTAAATGAGTTATCCATATTATTTTTAAGTGAGTTATAAAGTGCAGTACCCACAATACCTAAAATTACAAAAGCGCCATTAGCTATCCATTGCCAGTCCATCACCGAACCTCATTATCAAAACAATCAATATCATCCTGTATAAGATAATACCCACGCTCGACCATCTTTGATCGTAGGCACTCTTTAGCTTTAGGAGTTGCCTTATAAACAAGCGTACCCTTATCATCACCCAAGAATTCCAAGGCTTTCTCATGCTGTCCATCAACTTGCATTGACTCCATAAAATCAACCGTTGCGGGTGTACACCCACTCATTACTACCGTCATCATTAACATTACAACCAACATTACTTTTTTCATTTCAGAACTCCAATGAGAATAAGGTTGCTCCTATAGAGGCACCTAACGTATCTGCGTAGACATCATGGATGTCCTCACTGCCATATCCACTTCCGTCTATACGCTCTTTAGCGATACCTACGATAATAGATGTACCAAACCCAATAAACCAAGCTTCTACTGGACTTGATCCATAGTGCTTAGCTAATCCACTTCCTACGCTTGCAATGGCCATAGAACCTGCGAAGTGTTTTACTTTGTCCTCTTCAATAGCCATGCATGCTATACTGAGCAGTATCATAAGAAATAATGCTTTCACTATTTATCCTTTAATTTCTAACTGAATCACGATCTACAGTGATTCGATATTTGATCTTTTTGTAAATCAACCAAGGGCTTTTTATGAGACAAAACAGTGTCCCGCCCGAGGTGATCAATACCGCCCATAAAACACATACTTTTAAACTGAGGCATCGATAGAAGTCAATCTGATGTTTCACAAAATTAAATGATCCAGCCATACCACAGTCATTATCGTGCTTCTTGCAGCACTTGGATATATCAGTACCACATATTCTCTCCGGGAACCATGAGCAGTAATCTTTTGACATCAACACCTCCTAACTTTCAAACTCAACATTTACCGTGTATCCACTATCTCCCCATGAATGACGTACTTGTTTGATACCAAACGCTGACTGCCACCCAGGAGGTAGATTGGATAATTGAACCTTCGAGCCCGCAACAATATTCATCCCTTCACCCTCAAAGCCACCGCGTGCTTCCCCGCGTTTTGACTCATCTAATCGGGCTAATGCTTTCATCCTGGCATCACTTGCATCTTTGAATGTGCTCTTGATGTGCAGCACTGGTTTACCTTTACCGACTGTAACGCTCTGAGTTTTATTATCTTTCGTGCTATGCCATGAAGCGACGCATGATCCGTATGCTGTTTTATCAAGGGTTTCGAACCACAACCCTTTTGTCAGCTTTGCATCGATGGAAACAGAGGGAAGCTCTTTGTCACCATCACTCCCATTTTTAGGACGAAAAATAATCGTATTGTTTTTGATGGCGAATGTTGCACCGCTCTCTTTTGCCAACCGCTGCATAAAATCCAAGTCACTTTGGTTGGTTTGGCTTTTATGTTTATAGGCACGCTTTGGAAAGCTGTTTTTTACCGACAGCTTGTACCGTTTAGCTATCTTGTTTAAAATCTGATCAAGCGTTACGTTGTCATACGACATCGTTCGCTTCTCCTTAATGTCGCTTCCGAAATTGACAGGTGTTGCGGTGACTTCTACCTCCAACGTTTCGAACTCTATGCGTGACTTTAAAACGGAAAACGAACCGATATACCAAAGCCCTTCACGGTATCCAAGCCATACCTTGAGCGAATCATTAAACGACGGAGGCTTGAAATTCTCACCCTGAAATCGTAGAGTAAGACCATCGGCTTCATCATCGATATCGTCGGTATATTCAACACTTACCAAATAAGGGCGCAGGCTCTCAGTAATGTCTTTGTCGTTTACGATGATCTTAAAATCAGGATGCTTTACCACAGGCTTACCCCTGTTTCCGATTGAGCTTCGATAGTTATATCCGGGAGAGCTACGCGATCACCCTTATCGAGGATAGGCTTATTGAGCAGATCGGGGTTGCTCATCATTACCTCACCGAGCACGTCAAGTGTTTTGTAATACTGATAGACGATTTGATCGAGTCGATCACCCTGTGTTGCTATGGCATATTTCATGAGTACACCTTTTTAAGATCGATGCTAAAATCCATCTTGATATGAACGCCATCATCGAGGAATATCTCCTTGCCTTCGCTGATCTTAGTGATCAGGAAATCGCCGACAACGACACCGTATCCCATGACGAATGGGACCGACTCTTTTCTATCCGCAATAGTGAAGAGGTCATCCAGTGGAGCAATTCCGCTTCGTAGTGAGGTAAGACTCCCACTGATCGTGATCTCCTCGGTATCTTTTCCGAGGCTTTGTAAGCCCGGGTGATCCTGAGCCTTTTGAATCTCAGCGAAGTTGTAGTTGCGGGTTCTATCAAGCCTATTAAAATCATTCCGGGACAACTCGAACGCGAACGTATCGATCATAGCCATAACAGTGCTCATGATGCATACCCCCTATCTCTTTTGTCATTCTGTACTTTCGTGAAGGCAGCGGTTACTTCTTTGACAATCTGCTTTTTCATGGCTGCTTCCTGCTCTCTTGAATCAAACTTTGGGTTATTAATGGTGATGTTCACGGTAGTGTTATTGGATGCAGCCTTATTCGTTAGCATTGCTACTGTTCGATTGGTTCGTGTCTGAGCAGGAGCTGAGGAAGTTGGTTTCGGAATCGGTATCGTCACTGGCTTTTGTGTTGGTGCTGATGCCGGGGTATAATCAGGTTTATTTGCAGGAATAGTCACGGTATGCTTCACTGGTACAGCAGTTGAATTCTGCACGGGTATCGTCACTGGCTTTCGTGCTTGATTTTGATTGTTTGCAGGTTTTTTTACTGGCTCAGGAGATATTCCGAAAAATGATCCTACCCCTAAAACGATCTTATCCACTAAGTCTGCGAATGGTTTAAAATTATCGTATAACACGGTTCCGAAACCGACTACAGCAATAAGCCCTCTAATAAACATACCAATAGGGCTTGCCGCAAATACCAAATTAAACGCTGTTTGAGCAGCAACTCCCGCCCATGTTGCAACTGTAGAAAGAGCCGTCCATACCCCAAGTGCTTTAAATCCAAAGGCGGCAGCTCCTACGGCTATACCAAGAGTACCTAAAACACCGGTAACAACAGTAAGCCCTAAAACTGTAGCCCCTACAAATCTAGTAATATCGGGATGTTTTTCTGAAAAAGCCGTCATAGCATTGGTAGCATTGCCGAACCATGTAGTCAATCCCTTCATCTCAGGGGCTAAACTTCCACCTATGATTCCGTAAAGATTTGTGAGTGATCCGGTCATAGCCTCCCACATATTGCCGAGTCCTTTTGAGGCTTCGGCTGCACGCTGATTTATGTCCGCCTGTGCTTTCATTTCATTATTGAATTTTTCCAGTCCAGCTGTACCCTCATTCATGAGAGTTTTTGCCATACCCGCTGCTTCACCTGTTCCAAATATAGCTTCAATAGCACTAATACGTGCGGCATCACCTTTGATCTTCTTGAGCTTTTCAAGCTCTTTGACCATATTTGTGACCCCTTTAAAATTACCCTTATCATCGGTAAAATTGAGACTTACCCCTTGTTTTTTAAGCTCTTTATCTCCTTTTGAGCCCTTGAATTTGACGGCATTATTCATCATTTGCCCGAGGTTAGTACCAACAGTTTCGCCTGAAGCACCTCCTTTAATTAGCATCCCGATTAGAGGTTCAACATCCCGTGCCGCTTTAAGACCGCTAAGACCAAGACCCTTCATAGTTGCACCGATCTTCGAGAATGCAAAACTCATTTCTCCAACTTGGACACCCATGTGCGATAGACGCTGAATATCATCAATAAATGGGAGTAGTTCATTATCTGCTATCCCCATTGCTTCTTTAAATTTAGCCGTAGCAGTAGCAGCTTCTTCATATGGTATTTTTAAAACAGCTCCAAGATATGCTGCTGATTTAAGAGCACCTCCTACAATACTCTTCTCTTCAACTCCAAGCGATTTGAGCGTCGATGCCATTTTAAAGAAGTCAGCCGTAGTTCCCGGTAAAGCACTACCAAGCTTCGTTGCTTCATCGCTAATCGCTTTGAAAAATGGGCTTACACTCCCGTCACTTTTCATGAGTGTATTTTTTAACTGGATTTGTGCATCTTCAAAATCAACATATGATTTGATAACGGTTTCAGCAGCCCCACGTGAAGCAACGCTTACCCCTATTAAAGCAGTACCTGCTAGAGTAGCATTTTTTGGGATTTCTTTAAGTGCTTTCCCTATTTTTTCAAAGCGTGTGGCTTTGTCTATTTTGTTAAGTTCGGCTTCAAGTTTTTTAGCACTTTGGGTAGTTGCATCTAGGTCGCTTGATAATCGCATCTTTTTAGAATCAAGTAGTGATTTTTTACGTTCGACCTTGCTGAGTTCTGCACCGAACTTTTCGGCAGATATTTCCCCTGACTTGAATTGCTCATCCAGTTTTATTTTTTTGGCATTGAGTACTTTCAGCTCATCATCTATCTCTTTGATCTGTCTATCCAAACCATATGCAGAGAGCGTGGCTTTATCGAGCTTTTGATTCAAGTCGACTTTTTTGGAAGCCATTGCATCGGTTTTTTTTAGAACATCACCGATCCCACCATTGAGCTTTGATAGCACTGGGGAGAACATATCTTTTGCGCTTAATACGATTCCGAGTGCCAGCATCTTATCCATTGTGTTTTCCTTGTCTGTGCTATACTTTTTTTATGGAAAATTTCATCATTACTATCAAAGCCATGTCAACGTTTGCCATGTCCATCATAGGAATTGTCTTTATCGGGGTATTTATTTCCCTGATCGTCTCTGCGTTTGGATTCGATAGCGCATCTCCTTATTTCGGAGGAGCGGTTATCGTTTCCAGTTTTATTGCTGCCCTTTTGAACTTTCTGCGAGCGATACCGCCTCATCAAAAAAATCCAATAAAATAGAAACCTTCATACCGAGCATGTCGGTGTAGCTAAAATGAAGCCAGTGCCCCACTAAAGCCATTATGCTTATGCATTCTCGTCTTGGGAGTACAAAAAATGCGCGAGTACCGCCTGTAGGCGAGTGTAGTTTTTAATCTTCATTGCCCGAACATCAGCTGGAGTTAACATACATAGATTACTGATGAGTGTAACTTCGCTTTTCGCTTTGCTTTCATCCTCAGAAACGATCATGTCATTAACTGTAGGCTCACGCATGGTAACTTTTGTTGCATCCGTTAAAGTGACAACTTTTGCTCCATCAGCACCGTCCGAAATATAATCAGGTAACCCTTTTTTTTCTTCAGCCATTTTCTTCCCCTTACAAAATATGAGCACGGAGCTCAGCGTACAGATCAACGCCACCAATGACGCACACCATATTTTTGACATCGATCGCAACTTGAGGGATATTGTTTACTACAAGCGCATACGAAGTTACTGCGATCTCAAGTGTCATCTCTACTTCTTTGCCTCGCTCAGGAATTGGAGACTCAATAACCTTGACACTTCCACCAAGGGTTGCTAGTACTGGGATAGATTTACCATCCTGTACTGTAGACCCTTTAATGATGATCAGCGTTCCGAGTCCAAATAGGTTACTGGCTGCAACGAATGCCAATGGGTTGTATTCGTTGAGGACGATCTTCGCACTCATCGCTTTGATGAGGGGGATCACTTCCTCCATTGCCATCGCACCGTCACGTTCAATCGTGAGATACTCGATTTTTGGGAGTTCGCATGATTTGCTGACTCCAACGTTGCCGATACCATCCACGAGGATGTTCATATCGCGAAAGATTTGACGTGATTTAGCCATTGTTTACTCCTTAACCGTTAATGACGTTGAGAAGAACGTCACTGTAATTGTCTACATAGACAAGCTCGATGTTTAGTTCACGGATCGTTGGCATATCCTGAACCTCTACTGTGAGATAAAACTGTCCGTTTGTGACGGTTGTTTTTGTGTTTTTTTCAGTATCGAAATACGCCTCGAATCCGAGAACGACACCCGCACCTTTCAAACCGCGCATAAACTCTTCGACTGATTGTTTAACCATGAGAAGCTCATCAGCTCCACGGTCACGCGCCCATTTTGAAGCTAAGATCATGCCGCGAAGCATTTTGTAAAACGAGCGTACACGATTCAGCGGTGACCAGATCGGATCGATGTCGGTGGTCTCAAAACCAAAAGTACGCCAGCCCACATCACGAACGATTGATGCGACACCGGCATTACGAAGACGACGTGCTTCCGAATCCTGACCGTCCGCATAATCGACGATGCGGGTTGTTGAGCTAACCCCTTTGGCAATACGGTTTGATGCAGACTCTGCCCATCCAAATGGATTGGAAGCATCCATCGCCGCGATCACACCGGCATAGACTGCCGATGGTGCCATACCGATCCCACCAATGCTGATCGATTCGGGACCAACGAGGAGAACGTGACGACTTCCGAAGTTACCGGCAAACGATAGTGCTAAACTCTCAGTCGTTGCAGTCACATCGACGATAGCAGTACACCATAGACGTGATGCGATCGCATCCATCGCGGCACCTACTGCAGCAGAACCAGAAAACCCAGGAGCAATAATAAGATCAGGTCGATATCCTGTAATAGCTTCAGACGTCGATAGAGCATTAATCGCTGCTATCACCTGTATATCTGTTGCTGAATCATCTAGCATATTAAGAATGATCGGACAACGAACACCCTGGGCAATGATCGCATCGAGTGCTGAGATAAGAGTACCAGCTGTCGAAGCGGAATACTCTAAACGTGCCAATTCAGCATTGCCGAAAAACTTTATTCCAAGATTGACAATATCCGTTGTCGCTACGATAGCGATCGGTGTTGTCGAATCGACTGTTATCGGACGCGCAGCATTGACGCTGATACTTCCGTTAATTCCAAAATTTAAACTCATAGTGTTACCTCCTTAATTTTTGATAACTTTTTTGCGCCACCTATAAATAGGTATTGACCTGACATAAACACATTGAACTTTTTAGAGCACGCCTTGAGCATGAGGAGCTTTTCGCCGCGCCCTGCAAATTCATTGTAAACCTGAAATATTTTTGCCAAAACGAACGTATCATCCTCCGGAACAATATTCGCGAACGAATGCTGCATCGGGGTGGAACATCCGCTTTGGATGTACCGCTTGATCCGATGACGGATCTTCTTGATTTTCGTCTTGGACAAAAACATCTTTTTTGCCTTTATCTTGCACCCCAGGAACGTGATCCCGTGTTTCACCTTTTGAAGTTTCACCTTTCGGTTATCGATGTTCAGCTTCAGCTGTTCATTAACGAAGCGGATCGCTTCTATCTTTAACTCACGGGCGGATTCTTTATCTTTGGCAAAACAGATAAAATCATCCATATACCGAACATAATGGACGGCTTTGGTATCGTGCCGGACAAACTGATCGAGCTCATTGAGATACAAGTTGGCAAAGAGCTGACTGAGCAGATTTCCGATCGGTATCCCCTTGTCCCCGAAACCGTTCCCGATAAAACACTCAAGCAGTTCTAACACGGCTTTGTCCCGGATATGCTTTGCAAGTATGCTTTTGAGAACATCGTGATCGATAGACGCAAAAAACTTATCAATGTCAAGCTTGACATACCAGATTGAATCGCGATGACGCATCATGCGCTGAGTACTTTTACGTGAAAACTCAACCCCTTTTCCAATCCTACACGCACCGGAATAATGGTCCATCTTTCGGTCAAGAAAAGGTTCGATGACGCTGTAGATCATCTGCTGCACTAATCGATCCTCAATATAAGGTGCGTAAATGTTTCGCTCTTTCGGTTCTCGCACGACGAGTATCCGATACCCCTTTACGGAGTAAGTCCCGTCTTTTATGCTCCCGACAATCTTTTGGATATTGCCCATCAGATTGCTTTCGAATTTGAGCATCGAATAATCTTCCGAATGCCCTTTTCGAATCATCCTGAAAGCATCCAAGGCGTTCTCCATCAGTATGATTTGATCGAATACTTTTCCCACGTTTCCCTCTTTGGTAATGGCCTACAGTTAGCACACAGCTCAAGGCTTATGCTATTCAAGCATTTATTTCGTCCGGTTAAGGATACAGGTCGCACTTCTACCCTATACAACATTCATCTCGAGGCGAATACGCCATGAGCTTCAATAACAGCCGTACAGTCTGGACGGAACCCGATGTTGCTGTTCGAGTTCGAACGAGCGTTGTTCAGATTCAAGGCACCGAGCCCAGCATTCGCACCATCGTTCCAATTCCCGCCACGGATCGGCAAAACACACAAGAGAAGTGCAACCTAAAGTTTTGATATCCAGTCGCCGATGAGTCTTCCGACTTCGTCGATCAGACCGGATACATATTCGAATCGTCTCATATCGATGTACTTCATCTCATACGAGATGAGGATATTTTGTCGGAGCATTTCATGCTCAATATCAAGATCACGAAGATCCGTCTTTTTAAAATACTTTTTGCCCGTTGCGATCACCATTCTTTGCATCATGGTGATGTTCGACCGTATCTCATGCGCGATAGCGAATTTTTCGTACCGTGGATAATTGCGAAGCATCACCCCAAGATACATTTTCAGGTCTCTGATCTTTTTCTCCAGCAGGAGATATCTTCCGTTCATTCTTAGATCCTTTCGCTATCGCTCAATCCATCACTGCTACATAATGTAGGCTGGACGGAACCCGATGCCGCTGCCCGAGTTCGAACGAGCGCCGGACAGATTCACGGCACCGAGCCCAGCATTCGCACCATCGTACCAAGCCCCGCCACGGATCGGCAAACGCTCCCCGTAGTTACGCATATAGAGATAACCTTTTGGGTTTACCGCATCGTATGGATAGATCAATGCCTGCTTCATGTTATTAGGGACGGTGTATCCGGCTTTTGCCGTGAGGCTTCTCCAGTTCGTAATCGTCGAGTAATCATAAGAGCCATTGTCCCCGGTTGGCCCGAGGTAGTTAATGATCGCGTCGCTTAGGATCGGATCACCGATATCTCCGTACGATCCGTCCAACCCAGCAGAGGCAACCGTACCATCAAAACGTACACCAGTATCCGGCCATGATGCTTCATCTAGGGAATAGTGGTTATCGGCGGGCATTATGATTTTTCCATCCACGAGTTTGAGCCCATCTTGCCACTCCCACACGTTCCCGACGAGATCAGCGATACCCGCATAGGTATTATCATGACGCCATGATGCTGGTCCGCCTCCGGTTAGTGTTCGAGGAGTTCCGGTAGTGACACCAGGTGCTCCGCCGTCCATTCGTGCTGCCGTTTCATACGTCGCCTCATGGCTTCGTCCATAGTTCGTGTTACCTCGAGGCTGAAACCCATTTTTAAGCGCCCACAGTGAGACAGCCGCCCACTCCCAGTTCGTCATCATGTGCCAGCCTGCACCCTTGTTTTTACAATACGTACGTGCTTGATCAAACGTGACTCCTGTTTTCGGATCAAGACCTGGTAAACTTACCGCACGATCATCGCGAACGTGCGCGAGATGCTGACCGATAAAGATTTCGCTCTTCTCCACACCATTGACGATAAACGCCGGGTGTACTCCGGTACCCAGTGACACATCGATATCCTGAACATTGAACTTCGGAACGACGTGCATATAGCTCGGGTATCCTTTGTCATCGTAGAGTACGGTGACCTTTCCGCCGGTACTGGCCTCTACACTCGCACGGAGTGTGTCTTTTGTAAAAATCGTCGGCATTTATTCTCCTTCTACTGTTAAGATTGGTTTATCCCATAGGATAAGTTTGACCGAGTCCATGTCTATCAGAACCTTTACCGGTGAAATAGATGGCTCACCCTCCACCGTAGGCTCCTGTATTTCTTCATACACAGCAGGGGGTATTATGATATTGGCAACAAAGCGTCCATCATCGATGATGTCGATGATGACCTGCTCCTCTTTTTGAAGCGCGTCGATATCCATAATCTGCTTACCGATTTTAAGAACCGATCCTTCTAATAAGTAATCTTCGAAGTTTCCGTCCGGCTGCATTTCTTTAATAATCATTCATTCCCCTTTATAAGTTTGTTTTTTTAGCGGTCCAGCGTACTGTTAAAGTATCAGAGGTACCGTTCATATATATAGAAAAACCGTTTTTAGCACGAGCGCCAGCATAGACATAACCCATTTGAAATCCTCCACCTGAGAACTCCATCACGTCTAGCTCGATGCTGTAATCGGTTTCGATCATGTCGTAAGGAAGCGCGACATAGGTATAGGGAGCATTGACCAGCATCTTCGGATAGCTCGGCTCGATTACCCGTACGTCGGTCAGAGTACACAGTGCTAGATTCGGATCGGTTGCCTCCGTAGAGTTGGCGGGTACCGTGATGAGATACATAGCCATAGCGGTACTGGGGACACTTCCACCCAAAGCAGTACAGTCCACCTGCACGTTGCCAGACGTATCGATCCACATATAGGCATAACATGTCTT
>JBAYGN010000010.1:0-16241 GCA_041666645.1 Minisyncoccota bacterium | reverse complement strand
GTAGTACTGTTAGTAAACGTCATGTTAGACATGGATACGTAACAATTGGAGTCTGTAGGTAGACAGTCTGGGTCTGTTACGTTACTTGATGGAGAGAATGGGGTGGCGGGGTTGAGGGCGAAAACTGGAGTTATTAGAACAAAAAGAAACATCACAATAAAAAGAGCGTTCCGCTTGAAGAAAAAATTGTTTGTTCCTAAATCCATGGTTAATATTAATTATATACCATTAAAATGGTATATGGATGGGGATATAAACAAAAAAAGTGAACATTTAGTGTTCGCCTTTTGTATTTCTATATATTTACACCACTGTCGCCTATCTGTTAACTGATTCTTTAGTATCTTGAAGTACCCACTCATTCTTTCTTTTCATTAAAGTGTCTATAATCGCGCGGCCGATAAATAGTGGAACAAATAACGGGTACGTCACAAAAAATATTGGAAAATTGTGATAGAACTCCTGCTTGTCGTCAGATAGAGTATTACCAATATAAAGCACTAAAAGAAACATAGTTAGCATAACCATTACAACAAACGACATTACTGTTGTATTGAAATAAAAAATATCAAAGGTGGGAACACTTGGGTGAATACCTACGGTAAGCCATTTACTAAAAATAATCGTTAGTTGTGATACTAGACTAAAGAGAGAAAATAGTGCCGCGTATAGGCCGTAAAACATAAAGAGAAAAGCCATAGGTAAGGTAAACATTCCAAAGTTTCCGTATTCTTTTTTGAAAAACAATTCTTTATAATCTAGTGAGTTTTCCAAAAAACCACGAGCCCAGCGTAAACGTTGATAGAAAAATCCTTTTGCTGTTGATGGTCCAACCGTATATACGAGCGCTTTGTGTGAATTTACTATTTTTAAATGCGCCTTATGCATGCGTAAAGTAATTTCAAAATCTTCTGTGTTATGAGCTTTTCTGTAATTTCCTATTTTACTAAAAATTTCTTGGCGGAAAATAGAAAATGGTCCGGGTGTTACTTGAATGGCATCAAGTTGTCCAAAAGCTTTACGCAAAAATACACCCATCAAATATTCAATAGCTTGCATACGTTGAATAATGGTTCTTGGGTTACGAATATGAATACATGGAGTAACTGCCATCGTATTTTTATCAACATCAAAATAAGATGCGATTATTTTTAGTGACTTTGGAGAAACGAAAGAGTCCGCATCCAAACACCCAAACAGCTCCCCTTTTGCGTTCTCAAGTGCCAAGTTTACAGCAGTATGTTTTCCACCATTTTCTTTTGTAAGCGCGGTTATTTGGGATGAATATTTTTCGGCATACTCTTTTGCGATTTGAAGTGTATTATCTTTACTTCCATCATCAACTACAATTATAGAAAGTTTGTCTTTTGGATAATCAAGTTTAAGGAGCGAATCAAGAGTGGCTGCCAAAGTTTTTTCTTCATTCCAACAAGGCACAGCAATTGTTACTGATGGATAATCTTTTACCTCGTGTTTTTCTTCATGTTTAATTTTCTTTTTATTTTCAAAAAATGAAATAAGGAGTAGCACCTGAAAGTACATAGACAAAAAAAGAAACGGATACATGAGACCTTGTAAAATGTTCTCAATCATAAAAGGTTATTTAACACGTTTACTAGTTGTGGCTTTTGTTGTTGTAGAGCTTTCTTCTGCGGTCTTGAGTGTGTCTGGTAATAAATCTGTAAGATCTTCGATCGATTTAAATCCAATGTAAGTTTTATCTTCAATAACCAGAGCTGGTAGTGATGACTTAATACGGTAAATAGTTTTCATTGAGTCAAGCGCTGCTAAATCAAGATTGTAATCAAATGAATAAACGCGTAAATCTGGATACATTTCTTTTAGTCTTGTAAGTACAAAACCTTCCTTTTCACAATCAGCACAGTCCCCTTTGTTTGAGTAAAAATAAATAATAAATACAGGCTTCTTCGTTGCGCCACACTTACTTACAAGTTTCTTTGAAAGAAGATAATCTTTTATTTGAAGAAGAGAATAATACTTCTTTAGATAGACAACATCGGCATCATTTGAACCTCTTTCACTTTCAGTACGAGAAAGTTTATCACCTAAAGCGGAAAGTTCAGGGGAAAGAATGTTGTCGCTAATATTTGAACAAGGAACTTCTCCTAGTAGAGAAAATTGTGTCTCACTTGAAAGTATATCTATGGCGATATTATCTTGAATAGATTTTACATTTTCAACACGCTTGTTAGAAAAAAAAGTTGAAGTAAAAAATGCTGTCGTAAATATCGCAAATGTGATTACGAATGTAAATATGTATTTTTTTGCGTCAATCATGATAGTTAGAATGTAGAAGGTGGATAGTAGAATGTAGAAACACTAATTCATACTACATAGTAGACTCCGCCTACTATTGGAGCCACTTCTCAGATTCGAACTGAGGACCTACGGTTTACAAAACCGTTGCTCTACCAACTGAGCTAAAGTGGCTTGGTCAATTTTGGACGGTTTTGAAACCGTTGGCTATAACATTATTATAACCTTATGCAAATGATCTAAAATCAGTCTTATTAGGTGATATCTTATCATAAAAAGATAACGCTGTCACCTGTCGTTTAGAGTATTTACTCATCCTCTCGTTCCTTGTCCATCTCTTGTTTATAGACTTTAAGATGTTCCCAAAAGTGTGGAACTGTCCCGCGATTACGTACAGCATTTCTCACAAACCAGTTACGTGAAAGTGCATATAAATGTGTAGACCATCTATCAATGTAGTACATCATTCGTACTAAAATATGAAATGCGTATTGCATCACAAACTTGCGAGCGTACACACTGCGCTTTAAAACATAACGAATTATAGCGTGAAGAGTTTTTGAAACCTGCGCTGGGCCGTTATAAGTCGAATCTATGGTTAAAACGCCACGCGAAACCCGTACATATTGAATCACAATAATAGAACCCGCAATCATTGCGACTAGTGCTCCGCTTATTAATAAAAGGATTACTAGCATGATTTTTGGGTGCTACGCGATACTGTAACGAACAAACCTTATTACTTTAGTATTTTCACCAAACTTTTGAACAGCTGATTGAATAATTTGTTCTACTGTTAATTCCTGATTCTTAATGAAAGGTTGCTTCATGAGTGAAGTTTCCTCTCCAAGACCATCTTCATTATTAATTGAAGTTGGTGCCATAGCACAAACATGCATTGCTAAATCTTTTGCGAGTGCCACGAATTCTTCATTTTTTGCAACGAAGTCTGTTTCGCAACCAAGTTGAAGTAAAACTCCAACTGTACCTGTTGAGTGAATATAAGATGAGACAACTCCAGCAGCCATTTCTCTATCTGATTTCTTTTCTGCTTGAGCTTGTGAATACTGAAGTAACACAGCACGAGCTGCTTCCTTATTACCATTTGCTTCATCAAGAGCTTTCTTTATCTGTGCAAATGAGAGACCTGTTTCTTCTCGGAGTTCTTTAATTGTATCCATAGTAAATAGTTATAGGTAAATAGTTGATAGTAAATGCAAACACCTAGGCTTCTGCCTGTAGAGCTTCCTTGATAGCTTCAAGCACGAAACGAACGGAAGATACTGAGCCGTCATTACCGACAATCGGGTACTCTACACCATCTATATTACAGTCAGTGTTAGAAAGTGCAACCACAGGGATGTGGAGACGCACAGCTTCCTTAACACACATATCTTCGTGACGTGGGTCAACCATAACAATTACGTTAGGGATATTCGTAAGTGAAGAAATACCTCCAAAGTCGCGGTCAAGACGGTCGATATCACGCTGAATTAAAAGCTGTTCTTTTTTTGTATAAACTGCAAGTTCGCCTGTTTCTTTTTTCTTTAGAAGGTCGTGTAGTTTTTCAATACGTTTCTTGATTTGTGGAAAATTCGTAAGTGTTCCTCCAATAAAACGTTCAGCTATATAAGGTGCGTTAAGAGAAAGTGAAACTTCCCTGATTACTGATCTTATTTCTGGCTTAACACCGACAAAAAGTATAGTTTTACCGGCAGAATGCATACTCTTTAGGAAAGAAATAGCATCTTTAAGTTGCTCTTCTGTTTTTGCAAGATTGATAAAGTCTACACCATTGTAATTACCTTCAATGTAAGGCTTGATAGATGGGTGACGTCGTGTACGAGAGTATCCGTACTGAAGACCGGCTTTTGACAAAGCTTCTTTGTTGATTGATGACATATTTATTTTGACTAATTATTAAAACATTTGCCTCGTGCCACAGTATCTCTTCTCCGAAATGCAAGTTTTGCAAGCGTCTATAGTGCTCGAAGGATATGCTCAGGTGTCCAAATCCTGATTTGCCCGATTGGATGTAACCCTTTTACTATATCACATATTTCCACGTTTGGGAATACCAAACCAAATTCAAATATACTAAAATCTTTTCCTTTTTAAACTAACCCTTTATATCAAACACTATCTTTTTCTGCTGAAAAAGTAGTTCCCACTCGCGCCGTCGCGCTCCGTGAGTTGATATAAAGGGTTAGTTTGGGGTATTTGAATACAAAAAACATACAAAAGTATGTTTTAGGTCTCATCGAAGTTATTTCAATTCTCTAATGATGAGCAATAAGAGAATCATCTGAATTGTTGATTCCATATTTTTGGAATATGCCAAGAACAACAAAAGAAAAAAATAGGAATGGAGTGGTTGGGTAACAACCCCAACCACCTTATAATTATACAGTAAATATTGACACTTGCACAAATAAAATTGTATTGTAATTTTCTAAAAAGTGGGGATTGTGGGGATATTAAAAAAACTATTTATTAGGTTTACTCCTCATCTGCATCACCAAATTCGCCAGTGAAATTCTGAAGTGCTGAGGCTATTGGCTCAAAGTTTCCTTCCATAATTTTTGGAAGTCCGTGCCATGATTGGCGAATGCGGTGGTCGGTTACGCGGTCTTGTGGGAAGTTATATGTACGAATCTTTTCACTTCTGTCACCTGTTCCAACTTGGGCTTTCTTTTCTGAGGCATGCTTCTTGTCGTCTTCCTCTTGAGCTAGTTGGTCTAACTTTGCTTGAAGCATTTGAATTGCACGTTCTTTATTTTTTAATTGAGAGCGTTCAATTGTACAACGAATAGCAATACCTGTCGGCTTGTGTATTACACGCACAGCAGTTTCTACTTTGTTTACATTTTGACCTCCAGCTCCACCTGAACGAGACGTTTCAAATTCTAAGTCACTTGCGGGAATAGTTACGTTTGTTTTGGTTCGTATAGGCATAACAGAAACAGTTACGGTAGATGTATGCACACGGCCATTCTTTTCTGTTTCTGGGATACGTTGAACACGGTGAACGCCTGTTTCAAACTTAAGAGCGTCATATGCATCACGTCCTTTCACCTCAAAAGAAACATCTTTGTATCCGCCAACATCAGAAACTGATTCATCTAATTTGTTCCAACCCCAGCCACGAGACTCGGCATAATTCTGATACATAAGAGCAAGTTCTGCAGCGAAGAGAGAAGATTCATCACCTCCTGCCCCACCTTGGATTTCAAGAATCATAGCTTTTGGTTTTTCCTCTTCTTCTTTTGCAGCTTCGCTAGTTTCTTCCATTTGTTTCCAAAGAGATTCCAGCTGTGGATTAAGTGTTGCTATTTCACTTTCTGCGAGTTCTTTCATGTCAGCATCAGATAGTAATGCTTCAGCATCTTCTTTTGCATGCAAAAGTCGCTCATATTCTTGAGCTATATACATCGTTCGTGGGTTTGATTTAAAATCGTCTAGAGTCATGATTATTTTAGTATAGCAAAACAAAAGCCACGAAGCCTTCGGCTTCGTGGCTTTTGTTTAAGTTACGCCTTCTTTGTAGCAGCTACACGCTTCTTGAATTTATCAACGCGTCCTGTAGTGTCTAGAACTTTTTCAAGTCCTGTATAGAATGGGTGACAAGCCTGACAGATTTCAACATCGACAGCGTCTTTTGTTGAGCCCACAGTGTAACTAGCACCACAAGCGCATGTTGCCGTTACTTTATCAAAATATGTTGGGTGAATTTCTGCTTTCATAGTTGAATAATATTAACACATTTAAATGTATTATGCAACCAGTTAAAAACCCTTAAAGTATGAAAAGTTCAAAGCAAACTTGCGTCCATTTTATGGACTTTTTACTTTATAAACCCTGTCTCTACCTTTGTAGTTTATCAATATCCTCCTGCATGCTATAGAGTTTGGACATCACGGAATTACCATAACTAGCCCCCGCTTTTGATGACGCACAAGACCTTCCAGAATAATATTTACATGCCGCATTTCGTTCAGAAGCCTCATTTCCAGCTACAGCACCCAAATCACTAAGGTAAAGGGCTGTTGCGGTAATCGCGTGATATGGATTCCATGGGTCTGCCACACTTGCACCAGAAACTTTCTCTATTCTACTTTCAAACAATTTCCAGGTTGATGGAATAAACTGAGATGGCCCCATAGCCCCTCCCCAACCATAAGGTAGACCTCCACTGTATGCTGATATCCAACAAGAAATAGGTGTTTTTTGTGGGTCTCGTCCAATTCTAGACATAAACTCTGTAAATACTGGGACGTCGCGCTTTGGGTTCATGGTGCGTAGTTTTACGTCCCCAGTTTTGATGCTTACGCCAGCACCAGTTGAGTAGTCGCGCAAATTACAAGCCCCGACGTTTATACCAAGAGATGATTCCTGCATCAAAATTGCAAGTATTAGGGCTGGTCGTACGCCTGTCATTTTAGAGGCAGCGAGAGCAAAATCATAAGCTTGTCCAAAAGAAATAGCTGCAACGTCACGAAGATCAAAAAGTCTTGCTCTTATTTGTGCTGCTTCTTTTTCTCGTGTGGCTAGCACTTTTTTATATTCTGTTTCCTGGTTTTTTGTAATTGACAACAAAGTATTTTTTTCCTTTTGGTTTGTTTCAACTTTCCTTTTTTCTGCTTCCTGAGCGAGTTTCTTTTGAGTCTCCTCATCTTTTGCTACTTCAAGTTCTCCTTTTACGGTTTCAATATCTGTCTTAGTTACACGTATATCTTGAAAACTTTGATTAAGTGCACGGTTAACCGTTAAAAAGGAATCAATATCTGAAAAAAAAGTAGATAAGCTTTGTGATTGCAAAGTGTAATCAAGTAAAGAATACTGTTCTAGGTATCTGGTCTTCCTCATTATTTGAGCCAAGGAATCTTTTTCTCTACTCATTTTGTTATCAAGAGAGTCTAGGGTGTGATTCTTTTCTGAAATATTTTGGCTTAGTTTAGAAATTACAGAGTTGTGTGCTTGTATTTTTAATTTACTTTGTTTTATTTTTTGCTGAAGGACTGCAATATCATTTTTCAAAGAAGTTCCCTGTTGTTTAGTTTGTGCGATTGTATTATTAAGAACTTTTATTTGCGCTTCTAGGGCGGCAAGGTCTGATTCAAGTTCTGCGCGAGATTGCGCAAAACTGTATGATGCCCCAAATATCAATATCAAGGCGACAATAAAAATAGCGATCCAATGTCTCATTAATCTAGTATAGCAAAAATACAGAATGTAGAGTGTAGATAGTAGAAAACACAAAAGTGAAACCGTAGGTTTCACTTTTGTGTTTTATTTATACAACGTCAGCCAGTTTCAAAGTTGAATGAGATGCGTGGGTGTTTTTAAGAAAAAGTTTGGAGACGTACTAATGTGTACGTTGAAACACTTTTTTTAAAAACAGCAAGCGGGTCGTCAATTTTGAAAGCGATATATTATTCGGCAGATGGAGTCTCTTCTTCCTTCTTACCCTTAGCTTCAACTTCAATTGCACTTAAGTCAGTTGCCACTGGAGCTTCTTCTACTTCTTCTTTTGCCTCTGAAATAGAAGCTACTATATCATCCTCTGTTACGTGGTACAAAGAGACATCATTAGGAAGCTTGATATCGCTTACGTGTATAATGTCATCTTTTGTAACAAGAGCCGAAATATCAACAGTAAATTCATGAGGAAGTTTAGACGGATCACCTTCTACAGATAGTTCATGTAGAACTTTTACAAGTACGCCACCGTCTTTAACAGCTTGAGATTCACCAATGAATTCAATTGGTGTCTTAACGTGTACTTTCTGGCCCTTTTCAAGAATATAAAAATCTGCGTGAATTATATGACTTTTAACTGGGTGATATTGCACGTCTTGAATCATAGCATTCTCATTTCCATGTTCTGTAACCAAAACAATAGAACTTGATTCACCTGCACCATCTAAAACTTTCTTAAATTCAATAGCGTCAATAAAAATAGGAGTAGACGCTGAATGGGCACCGTAATATACAGCTGGAATAAACCCTTCTTTAATAGTTTCTTTTGGGGCGCGAGGCGCAGTTTTTAGTTGCATCATAGTTGTGCAATTATACACCAGATTTAAGCTTTAATCAAGCCTTAATAATTAAAAGTTTAAGAAAGTGAAAAGTTTGTAAGGATTATTCAAACAACAAAAAACCTTTTTATTTAGGGTTTTGTTTTAGATTTTTACTTTTAAAGATTAACTTTATATCTTCCTTCGTTTTTAACAAAGGCTTCTTTTGAAAGATACTGATAATGGTAACCATACTGATTCGTTAACTTAGACCCATCTACAGCAATTGGGTATGAATACCCGCGCCAACTACCTGGAGATGTAGGAATCTTTCCGCGTGTCACGTGCCAGAATAAAAAGAAAGCCAGGCGTGCCATCCACGGATAAATCGGAAGAGTCTTTTTACCAACAGCTTTTGCCATATCTTCACCTAAAACAACATCCCCTGGTGGCGAAATATTAAATACTTCATATGACCCGTTAAGATTATTAAAACCGAGAAGAGTAACAATGTCTGTTACATCATCTTCGTGAATATACTGACGTAACCAATTTTTAGTTACAGGAACATATGAAGTTAGAAGAGTTACGATACGATAAGCCAAACCACCGTGGAGATTGCCAGACAACGCTGACTGAAGACCGAAACGAATACGGTCATAACGTCCACGTGGACCTGTTATGGCAGCAGGTCGCAAAACAAACACCTGTCCACTCCATCCATTACTTTTTGACTTTTTGTATAATTCTTCTAGGTGTTCTTCACATATTCTCTTTTCTTCAGCATAAAGATAGCCTGATTTTCTAAAAGGTTCTGATTCTTTGAAAAAATGGTCGATACGATTATCTGCAAAAGCTCCATATGATGAAACAGTTGAGAAATGTATTAACTTTTTCACAGATGGAGTATTGAAAGCTACTTCAAAAACATTATCTGATCCATCTATGTTCCACTTCCATTCTGTTTTTTCTTTGTTATACATATGACGAATTTGCCATGCAGTATGAATAACAATATCGGGTGAAAAAGATTTTACTTGTTCCTGCCAATCATGCTCTGCTGTATTTGTTTTTATATAAACAATTTTATCCTTATTGGGATGATTGAGTGTAAGACTTGTTTCCTCTTCTTTATCAAGCGCAATTATTTTCTCTACATCAGTCCGGCGTGCGAATTGATCAACAAGCATTGCCCCCACATATCCAGCTCCTCCTGTAATAAAGATTTTCATATAAAACTATTCTAACATATTTAATGGCCTACGCGAGAAAGAAGGATGCGGACGGTTTTTAGAGCAATACTAAAATCCAGAAAAACTGAGCGGTTTTTAATATAATACATGTCATAAGCAAATCTCTCTCTTGTTTCTTCAACGTTACTTGGGACCACTGTTTGGGTAACTTGAGCCCATCCAGATAACCCTGGCGGTACCGTATAGCGAGCATGATAAAAATCTATTTCTTTACTAAGGCGCTCCTCAAGCCCTGTGATATCTGGCCTTGGTCCGATGAGTGACATATCGCCCTTAACAACTGACCATAACTGTGGAAGTTCATCAATGCGTGTTTTTCTAAGAATAGCGCCTACGCGAGTAATTCTATTTTCCCCTTCATTTGTCCAAACTCCGTTTTCGTTTCTAGACATTGAGCGAAGTTTTGGAATACGCATAATTTTACGACCAAGACCTAAACGTTCTTGAAAAATAAAAACTGGGAAACCTGTTTCCAAATAAATTGCAAAACATGCAATTGCAATAAATGGTATTGAAAAAATTAAAAGAGGTATCGCAATACACACATCAAATACGCGTTTCGTTATTTCGAAAAATGGCTTCTGATTTAAATAATCACGCAGAAGAGATTCTTCTGTAAAAGTTGGAAGAAATATTTTACCAAGTGACTGTTCATATAAAAAATCCCCTGAAAGAAAAGAAACATTGCGAATAATGTGTGTTGGTAGCATTGAAATAAGTTGAACAATTTCTTTATCAGTATTATCGTAAACAATTAAAGTTGCTTTGCTTTCTAACAAAACATTCACAATTCCCTCGACACTAAAATCGTGAGCATAAGAAAAAGTTGCACGTGGAATACTTTGTGCCACTTCCTTTATTGCGCTTTTGTAAATACTACTCATTTTAATTATCACAAGCGCATTAATATTAGCTCCCAAAAGAGGAAGTTTTGCGTATGCTAAGCGTGAAACAGAAAGCATAAAAAAACTTACAATAAAAAATAATGCGTAAGTTACTTTTGGGCTAATTGGTAAATAGGTCGCAAAGATATAAAAATATGCAATACCTGTAACAGCTGAAATAGTTAAAGATTCAGCCAATTTCGGAATACTTCTTCTTAGGTAGGCTAAGGTTGTGTCACTGTAAGAAAGTGAAATATAAAGAACTGAAATAATAATCCCAAACAATGGAGTAAAATATAAAATCTGTTTTGCAAAAAGATTATTTATTTCTTGTTGTACCCCATCAAAAAAATAACGTAAAATGAGCGCTAAATATAGGGAAACAACTAAAAGAACCACATCTACAAGGAGAACGAGTGAAATATGAAGATTTTTTTGGAGTTTCATATAGTGACCAGTATAGTATACTGGAATAAATCTATGGACGATAGTAACCATACTACAACAAAAAACGAAGAGGTCAAATCCCTTCACAAGAAGCCTTTTGTGCTTCATATTATTACCCGTGCATCATGGGGTGGCGCTCAACGCTATGTGTACGATATTGCAATAGATACCAAAGAATATATACAGGCAGTAGCAACAGAATCATCTGGCGCTTTAGTGGATGAATTAAGAAAGCAAGGAGTTACTGTATACCCGCTTTCATACGCTCGCAGATCAATTCTGCCACTTTATGACCTGAGAACTTTTTTTGACATCATACACCTTCTTCGTCGCGTAAAACCAGATGTAGTGCATTTACATAGCTCAAAAATGGGTTTAATTGGCGGTCTTGCTTGCCGTATTGTTGGAACAAAAAAAATAATTTTTACTATACACGGATGGCCATACAATGAAGACAGACCTAAACCTATACTTTTTATTTTCAAGGCTCTATCACTTATTACACTTATGTGTTCTCATAAAGCTATTGCGGTATCTAAAGCTGTAATGCGTACTCGCCCGTTTGGATTTTTGGGAAATAAAATTACACAAATATATTTGGCTATACAGCAACCAAAATATAAAGAAAAAAATAAAGCCCGTGAAGTTCTCCTACGTAAGACACCTTTTATAAAAGACATAAATAGTGAAATCATATTATTTGGCATTATAGGAGAACTAACAAAAAACAAAGGGCATTCAACTTTATTTAAAGCATTCAAAGAAGTTAATTTAGCACATCCTGAAACAAAACTTATTTGTATAGGAAATGGAAGCATGTTACCAGAACTACATACGCTTGCGAGAAACCTTGAAATAGATGATAACATTGCGTGGATTCATAACTTGAATGACGCTGCTATTTTTATGAAGGCGTTTGATGTGGTTGTTACCTCATCTTATACAGAGGCGCTTGGATATGCGCCACTTGAGGCGGGACTCGCCTCTGTTGCTCGTGTTGCAACAAATGTCGGTGGTCTACCAGAAATAATAAAGAATGATGTCACAGGACTACTTGTTCCAAGAGGAGACGAAAATATGCTTGCTAAGGCTCTTATAAAATGTGTTGAGAATGAGAACTTAAGAAATAGATTAGGAGAGCAGGCGCGTGTTGATTTGCAACCGTTCACTGACCTTAAAAAAATGCGTTCCAGTGTCTATGAACTTTATGGTGAGTAGTCTGTTATTTATATTTTGGTAAAAATTTGAGATTAAATAATTTTACTCCAAACCTACAAATTCATTCTTCATTTGATATTTGTGTCCAGAACGAGCATATCTATACATTCCCGCGGACATACCCAAAGCTAAACACTCCGCAAACAAATGGGAGCCACCATAGCTCATAAGAGGTAAAGGGATGCCTGTTACGGGCATAATACCTGTATTCATACCTATGTTTATAGCTATATGGGTAAGAAGCCATATTAAAACACCATAAGTGAAAAGTGCCTCAAAAGTTGAATCAGCCACAAGTGCATATATAGAAATTTTATATAAAATAAGCGCGTAAAATAAAAGTAATATACACACCCCAACGAAACCCCACTCTTCAGCAAAAGCTGCAAAAATAAAATCTGTTTTGTATTCTGGGAGAAAATTAAGTCTAGATTGAGTTCCGTAGCCGACACCTTTTCCAAATAATCCACCTGACCCGACGGCGATGGTTGACTGATACGCGTTATATCCAGTGCCACGTATATCTTGAAGCGGGTAAATAAAATTCATGATACGTGCCTTTTGGTATGGTTTAAAAACCAACTTCCATGCAAGAGAAAAAGAAATCACCCCAATAGCAATTACGGCAAAAAGATGTTTCTTGGAAATCCCAGAAACCAAAACCATACCAAACCAAATTGCAAACAAAACAAGAGCAGAACCAAAATCAGGCTGAAGCACAACAAGTATAAATGGGATGAGAGCATAGACACCTGAAACAATAATATGACGAATGTTTGCTATTTCAATATGGCGTCGTGAAAAATATTTTGCAAGAATAATAATAAGACCAAGCTTCATTAAATCTATCGGCTGAAAGGCAACGCCCGCGAATTGAAACCAACTCTGTGCCCCTTTTGATGCGTGTCCGACTATAAACAATAAGGCGAGAATACTGAGAAGTGCTATGTAAATAGCAACAACAACGCGTGTTTGTTTGAGAAAGCGGTATTCAAAGCGTGATGATATTAAAAAAACACTTAGCGTTATTAAGATCCATAAACTTTGTTTCCAAAAGTAACTATCATTTGTGTGGAATGAACTCATGGTTAAAAGACCAGCTACAAGCACAACTGACATGGCCACAAATAGTGTTACATCAACGATGCGAGAAAAAGAAAATATACTACGAAGCATAGAAATTTATTGAGCCGATAAAAATGCGTCAAATATAGGGTAGATGCGAATTTTTGAAGGTGTTTGAGTGAAAGACTGACTCCAAGTAAAGGCAATATTTTGTAGCCCTTCTTTGTCTAGGAAATTAATAATCGTTTCCCCTGCAGCAAAGGCGTTATTGTTACCATCATAAACCACAACCCTAACTGGTAAATTGGAAATAGTTATACGCTTAGTGTTCACCACTGTTGCGTAAACACGTGGAATATTTCCAGCTTCATATTTAATATTCATAGTTCGAACAGTTGGGGAGGTAGGTTTTTCGTCCACCGTAAAATGTGAAGTGTCGAATAATTTAACAACAATTTCTTTTGGTTTTTGAGAAAGATTTATATTTTGTTTTATTATAGGAAAATCACTATTTACTGGGGCTGTTGTTGTCCCCTCCACAATTTTTATCTGATTACCGTTTTCATCGTACGCAGTAAATGTGTAACCCAGAGCTTTGGATGTATTGTTTATGTTTTTGTTTGACACCATAGTAACAAAATCATAAGTACTTGTACCAGTTTGAAGTGCACGAGACCACATAACAGATAAAGGTATTATTTCTTCAGAACAACGAAGTGAACATGTTCCTCCGCAATCAACTCCAGATTCATATCCATTTTGGTTATTATCAAAACATGTTGGTGTTGGGAATATTGTTGCACGAAAAAAATACAAAAACAAAGTTATGACTGACGCAATAATTCCAAATGTATACAAAAGTTTGCGACGTGTACTCCAATTCATTGAGTACAGTATATCAGAAAGCAAGATTAAGGGATAAGGGAATGCAAAAAAAGTAGCCACTTCGTGGCTACTTTTTACTTTCTATATTATGTTGTTTTATACGTTTTAAGTTCTTTGTTCTCCCGACAAGCTACTTTCCCGGCAATGCCAGTATCATCGCTGCGTTTGGGCTTAACTTCTCTGTTCGAAATGGGAAGAGGTGTGACCCCAAAGCCAAATCAGGAGAACAAAAAACTCAAAAGTTTTTATGCTTTTGGTTTGTAATCGACGTTGTTTCAAACGTCACACATGGAAAAAAGAACTCTTTCTGTCGTGTGTGGAAGTCACGTGACTTATATGAATACCGAAGTATTTATGTAAGAACATGCAACCTCCACACACGACAGAAAGACAATACAATATGAATTAATTAATAGACAATTAATAATTCATATGCAAAATTAGCTTTTGTGCTAATCATGTTTCCTAATAGGATTCGGGTAATTAGTAAGCCTTGGCTAAACACATTACTGTGCGTACACCTAGCTCCTATCAACGTAATAATCTCTTACGACCCTTCAACGAATACTTATCTTAAAGTTGGCTTCCTTCTTAGATGCTTTCAGAAGTTATCCATTCCCGACATAGCTACTGGGCGATCCGGCTGGCGCCAGAGCCCACACACCAGAGGTCAGTTCACTCCGGTCCTCTCGTACTAGGAGCAAATCTTTTCAATATTCGAACGCCCGCAGAAGATAGGAAACCAACCTGTCTCACGCATTAGTGTTTTACATCCCATTGTGGTTTCCAAACCATGGGAACCTTCATTACTGAAGGGATCGGACTAGAGCTTCAACTTATTTTTAATAAGTCTGCCAACGTATAGTCTCTACGGGTCTCTCTCATCGAGAGTTCCCTCGGAATTGTCCTTCGATTTCTCGTTTAGGATTTTCCCGATATTAGTTGGCTTGCCATATTATATTTCTATAATACGCCGCCGTGATTAATGTCTTTTTGTTAAGTTTAGTCTTAACTCCTCGGGTTCAAACTAGGAGAAGTCAATTATACAAAACTGAAATGAAAACAAATTGGTGTTATTTGAGAAAATAACGTTTGTTCTCCTTCTGTATAATTCACTCCTCCACGGTTTGAACCCAGCTCACGTATCTTTTTAAATGGCGAACAGCCATACCCTTGGTAGCTTCTCCACCACCAGGATAAGATGAGCCGACATCGAGGTGCCGAACTGTGCCGTCGATATGAACTCTTGGGCACAACTAGCCTGTTATCCCCGTGGTAGCTTCTATCCGTTAATCTGCTCCGGCGTCTAAAGCCAAGAGTAGGTTCACTAGGACCCACTTTCGTGTCTGCTCGACATGCCCGTCTTACAGTCAAGCCATCTTATGCCCTTACGCTATCGGCACGGTTTCCATTCGCGCCTAGATGACCTTAATATACTCCTCCGTTACCTTTTGGGAGGAAACCGCCCCAGTTAAACTCCCCACCAGATACTGTCTGCGAACGTTTTTTCCGTTCACGTTAGAGTATGCCCAATTACAGATGACTATTTCACTGTCGAGTAGAGTACAACCGAAATTATACACATCAAACCTCTCGTCACTATGCTACGCAGTAATTGAACATACTCAATATCAAGCTAGAGTAAAGCTCACGGGGTCTTTTCGTCTATCTGCGGGTAACCGGCATCTTCACCGGTACTGTATTTTCACCGAGCTACTCCCTGAGACAGTTCCCCAGTCGTTACGCCATTCGTGCACGTCTGAACTTACCAGACAAGGAATTTCGCTCTTCTATTCCTCAAGAAGGACTCTATCTTCACCTTTTATCTTACGATAGTTAAGGTGTGTGGCGTTGGTCTCTCGCTAACCACTTCGGACTCTATTTATATTTCTATAAATGAGGTAGCTTTTAGTAGGCGTATGATTAGAATATTTACCTAAACCCATATAACCGTCCTAGTCCTACTGGTCATATTAGCTATGACCAGTACCTTAGGACCGTTATAGTTACGGCCGACATTGACGGGGGCTTATATCATCCAGCGCCGAAGCACCGCTGATATTTAACCTTCCCGCATTGGTCAGGCGTCACCTCCTATACATCCACTTACGTGTTCGCAGGAAGCTGTGTTTTTGGTAAACAGTCGCTAGGGAAACTTTCGCTGCGGCCCCCATCACTTTATTTTCAAAGTAATG
>JBAYGN010000009.1:0-22646 GCA_041666645.1 Minisyncoccota bacterium | reverse complement strand
CTCCTGCCTAATGGTCAGGTATTTTGTCTTAAGTGCAAAATGTTATGGGAGACTTGGTTTGTTCCAAAGGAGAATACACCCCCAAAAGGAGTAATAAACTCCCAATGGGCGACTGTATGATTTTGATGTAGAAATCCCTTCCTCAATTAAGAGGCTTCATTTTGTGGTGAAGGTTGGGGATTTGTTTAGTGTGAAGAATTAGCCGTGGTGATGTTTTTGTCTTGCAACGCCCTTTGCAATATACAAAAGACCATATGCAGCAACAAGCACAACAACTCCAAGACTTAGCATTATGAGTGATCCATTCATATTCTGCTCCATTTAGTTCGATCGTAATAATTAGTAATGAAATAATAGTAACCAAAACTTCAGTCGAAATCAACGAACTGTGTCCGAAGTTTTCAACAAGTACCCGCTACTTTAAAATCAAAACCATAGTGCAGGCCGAATAATTTACTTTCAAACGTTTTCATTCGCTATCACCTTTCTTGCAATCAAGATCACAATGTTGTATTGATAGCGAATAGCCGGTAATAACCGAGAATTGACGTTCTTTAAGTGCTTCAATGAGATCTTTTTCGCTTATCTGAAATTCATCTTTTAGGCGTTTCTCAAATGCTGCTAACACGCTTTCTTCATTTTTGAATGACCATTTATCCGTAGAAACTCCACAGTAAACCTCGACCAGTTTAAAAACTGGTTTTTCGTTTGTACTGTTAGATGCTTCATCCTGTTCCAAATCAAAAGTCCACTCATCCATGCGTTTAGCATAAGTAATTAGGTCAGTATAATCTGGAAGTTCATTTTTAGATACGAGATCGGCCAAGTAACGGAGTGCTTCAACTTTGCCATCAATGCCAAAATCTTGTTTATTGTATATACGAATTTTGCTACCGTTTGGTTTACATACGTCCATATAGACAACTCCGTCATGCAGTACACCACCTTCAAAATAAACTGGAGTGTAGATCTCGATTGGGTTATTATCTTTCATTCTTGTTGTGCCTCCAAGCACGGGTGGCATAAAGCCGTTATGAAGGAGACAAAACTACCCTGTCGGGAAAAGCTAATCTCCTGACTAAGGTTTATTTTTTTGATGTAGAAATCCCTTCCTCAGTTAAGAGGCTTCAATTTTTACAGTGAAGGTTTAGGGGATTTTACAATTGAGATTTCTTTTTCATCCATAATGGTTAAGTGTTCTTTTAAAAACTATCCAAACGGAGGGTATGGCGAAGCCAATCTCGTAAGGTCGGCCCACGCCATACTGCTTTCAGGTAACAGAAGTTTTCCCTTAGCTGTTAGACATTAAAATCCTGGAGGACAATGTAAAACTGCCCCATCGGGAATGATGTATTTTTCCTTTATATTCAACAAGTAGCGCAACCTAACTTGTCCGGGGAACGGGTCCCACATGCTTGTGCTCTCACACAAGAGTAGACTATATCTTAACAATAAAGACAGCAATAGCGAGAGAATTCTCGACATATCGCCATCCCATCATTCCCCCTTTTTCATCTGCCTTCTTTATTCCCTAGTTTATTCAGCTGCTTGAGCTGCCGTGGTTAACTTCTCGCTTTTTTGGTATTGCTTGACGGCATCTTTCGCTTTTGGATCAATGCCAAGCTTTTTCATTTCATTTTTCACTTTACGAAGTTGTTCGCCATGATCTGGAGAGTTTAAATCAATACCGAGCGCAATTTTCATTGCTTTATTTGCATCTTCAGACGCTCTTTGCTCTTCTTCGCGCTCTTTCTTGTCTTGTGCTTTTTTAGCCATCTCAAGCTGTTTTACCTGACGCTCTTCTTCGCGTTTTGCCTCTTTTGCCTTCTCAAGTTGTGCGTGCGCATCAGGGGCAGTTGGATCAATTTTAAAAGCTATCATTTCCGTTTCGGTTGTTTTACGTGCACGGTAATCTTCAATGATATTTCGATCATAAACAAGACCATTTTCACACGCCATATCAACAACAGGCAACAAAATATTTTGTGCCTCAAAAAGTTTTGATTGGAAATCTTTGTATTTTGTTACCAATGAGTCAAAGGCATCACCGCCAGAACGCAATGCATTCATTACTTGCGCGCCAGACTGGAGCATGACCGCATCAATAACGGGAAGTGTTGTCATAATTGCAACAGCTTCAGGAGAGATGAGTGCTAAAGCCTTTGTATTGGTCATGCGCTCATCCATATTATTACCAGCAGATGTTTTTGCGTTAACATACGCAATAAGTGATTCAAGCTCTGATCTCGTTGCTTTTTTAATAAAATCAACCATCAATGGCTCACACTCTGATCTCAGAGAGAAGAGCTTTGCTTTGTTTCTAGCATCAATTTCATCTCTACTTAATGTAGGACGCTGTGTAGCAGCCGCTGGTTTGTTATTGCCGGTTGTATTTTTATCTTTTGCCATTATTTTTCCCTTTGTGTAACTTAACAGTACATCGCATGTGCGTCGTTAAGTGGATTTAATTTCTTTTTGAAATAAGTGTGTGAAATTCCAATTGAATAATAAATAATCGTTCAATAGATTTTCATGTTACTGTAGATGATATGCTGAAATACAAGGGTCCTCGCATGACAACTCTATCAATTAAAAATTACAAAGGGAATAAAGAAAAACTTGCAGATTACTCTACTTGGTGGACATGTATTATGGTTCTGCGGTTATGCACCGCTACATAAAGCATGTCCCCTTTCGATAGTCGTTGAACGTTCAACTCTCCGATGATGGTCGTGAGTTGCTTCGCTGCGGATCACCTATTACAAAGTGCATAACAAAAAAGTTTTACTGCTTTTTTGCTCTGCACCTCTTATGCTCAACATTTTTACCGTACCATAGGAACGACTTTGTTCCATAGCGCCGCAGCGCAGCGAGTTACCGCCTGCCCCGTTTCATGTCACCATAAACGGTTGGTAGTTGAGCCTTTAAGGCTTTCCCGCAATTAAGGGGGTTTAACGTTGGCTAATATTAACCAACTGCTTTCGAATCTTTTGAAATAGATTCAGAGTATTTGTCCTAAAGACTTCAAGGTAACTCATTCCACATACAAACATTTTTTATTACGTTATCAATGTACCTTTAGAAGGTTGTTTGTGTGTTTTGTTCTCAAAGAGAAAAATAGAATATTCAGCATGGTATCAGTTGAAGTTTTAAACATAGTTTAAAATTACTCGATCAATGGTTTATTTTAAACAATTGACCAAACAATTTGGGTGTCCCGGCTTGACCGGAACGTGTTGTACTAATTATAAGCCAATTCTTTAATCCCCTGAATCCATTGCCATAAGGCTAAAGTTTCGTGGTTTTGAGTATGGCTAAGTTGTTTTTCAAGACCATCAATATCACCCACAAGGATGAAAAAATCTTCAGCACGAGTCATTGCTACATTGAGTAATTTCCCAGCTTCAGAGTCGATGTCTCCTGCGTATGTTTTTGGTAATTCAGCCCCAGAAGAAGCGGTTATGTCAAATAAGACAATTCCCTTTTCTTGACCTTGGAACTTATATACCGTACCTGCTTTCATGTCTGCATCAGGATAGGTCTCACGAAATTTATCAAGTCTAATATTGATATTTTCTGCTTGTTTACGATATGGGGTAATAACACCAATCGAGCGACGTCCTTTTGTTAGCGCTGACAATACTTGCTCATTAACGGCATCTGCATTCCCGTGATTCACATATGAACCTTCGAATTGAGAACAAAGTCCTTTTTTATTGCGGATAAACAATGCTTTTTTGCCGTTATGTTCACGTCCACTTTTCAAAAGTCCGCCATAAAACAAACGTGATGAAAGTTCCACTATATCGGGATGGTTACGGAAGTTGATGTCCAAAAGAATTGCATGATTTACAATTTCTCCTTTGAATATTTTTTCAATCCCGTAGGTTTCAAATATAGACGTTCTCATTTCTTTGGTTTTTGCAATTGGAGATAGCTGCTTCGGATCGCCAACAAAAACGAATTGACTTACAAGAGCAGCGTTTACAGCATCGCTCTGAGCTTGGTATAGCCCATCGTATGCCTTTGCTTCAACCAAAGGAACGTCAGATTTTTTAACTGCTTTACACGCTAATACAAGCGCTGGCAAAGAAGCCATAGATGCCTCATCGATAACAATAATATCAAACTCTGCATCGTTGATTCTTTTGTTAAGAGCTGCTGCCATTAACGTAGCGCCAACAAGTTTAGCCGAACCAAAAAGATTAAGATTCAAAATATTCTCTTTTTCTTTTTTGAGCTCATTGATACGAGACTCAACGGCTTTTTTGGAGCTATCGGCTTGGCTAGACAATACTTTTGCATCAAGAAGCTTTTGTGTCGCATCACCACGATCTTTAGCAGCTATAGCTTTTTTGGATTCAATATCTGCAATTAAAGTTTCGCTAGAAGCAATTGCCCCTTGTGTCAAAACTTTATTTGATTCAATTTCTGCCAATTTTGTGCCAAGAAATGCGCCAGCAACTGTTTGAATTAACACGTTACTGTTAAGTAGTTTCAAACGATTTTCAAGCTCATTGAATTCCGCTTGCGCTTTTTTCAATGTATCTTTAGCTTTGTATTCATCTTTTTGAAGGTTAGAAAGGCTAATCGCCGTTCTTTCTTCCTCGCTTGAGAGAGAAGATAAAATGGAGTCGGAATCCCTTTTGGTTTTCAAAATTTCCACCATAGCTGATTCGAGAAGTTCAAGCTCATCATTGATAGGCTTAATCTTACTTTGAGCAACTGCTTTAGGTGCAAATCGAGATAGTGACTCGTTTTCGGTGCGAACCGTTAACAGAGCCATTCCTGGTTCTAATCCCATTTTCTCAAAATCAAGACGTTCGAAGACGTTTTCAACTGCCATGTTTGTAGGGGAAACTACGAGAATTTTTTTATTCATCGCAATGGCCTCCTCAACAATTTGTGAGATGGTTTTAGTTTTACCTGTACCAGGAGGTCCTACGATGAAGAAAGGATCTTTAACAACCTCTTCTCCGGCCTTTAGACCTTTTAGTTTCTCATGAACTGCTCTCAAGAGAGCTGATTCGTCCTTTTGAATTGAAACAGCTAAAATCATTTCTACTTCAGAGTTGATACCACTGATGTAGCATACACCTTCGTCCCACTCTATTGAGACAACTTGATCTTCCATCCCATAAGCGGATAAAAGAAACTCGCCGTCAACTTTTTGTTTTGATAAGGCTCGATACACGTCCCCCTCTTTTACGAGATTAACAATGCGATGGCCTTTTATGTTTTTAGTAGCTGTAGCAATTTCAATTTCACTTGCTGCTAAAATATTTTCTATATTGATCATCTTGTCCCTCCAATGGGCATACAAAAGCCCGAAGGCTGAATTAACAGCCCCCAAGCGGAGCGACTTATTTGCCTAGTATAGATTTAATAATCCATATTGGTGCGATCACAACTGCTGCTACAATGGCCCCAGCGATAAATACAGGTGCCGCAGCATACGCAACAACTTTTGTTGCCGTTACACCACTATCTGACGATTGTATTACCTGTTGGTTTGTATTGGACTCAACCGCAATTGGTTCCAACATAACTGCTGTAACCTCTGTACGATTTTCATCAAGACATTTCCATTCATTTACTGAGCCATTCCACTCCCAGCTGCCTTTTAGCTGCTCACATTTGTCAGCTTGTACATTTCCGTAGACTGTAGTTGAGAGCATAATAAGTGCTGTGATTATTGATAAAGTTTTCATAAGGTCCTCCTTGGACTTTTTTAATTATGCACAAGGAGCCCCAGCTGGGAGTCCTGTGCTATTGCACGAACTCCCAAATAGGGAGAAATCTATTACTGATGAACCTCATAGCTTACTGGCGACTATTAATAATCTACCATTTAGCATGTCAGGTGTTTTTTTCTTAGCCATTTTGCACTACGCCGTTGATCATTACAATCCGGGTATGCTCAATTATTCCAAAACCATGATGATTATTGTAATTATCCCAAAGTTCAACATCCATCGAAAACTCCACCCGTCCATATTGTTCGAATGTAATTTTTTCATTCAAATCTCCAAATTCCCCTTCAGGAATGTGATATCCATTTTTGCGGATAGATTCGAATGCTTCAATGGCCGTTTCCTCGTTGACATAATCCTCAAAAGTCCCTGACTCTTTATTGTTTACAGACATTACGATTGAGTAACGCGGGCGCATTTCTACTGCCGGCTCAATTCTCATCTTGGCACATCCATGTTTTTCAATGGTGTAATTAATAAGTCCCTCGATCGCATCAATACTGCCTTTTAAAGCCGTATCGAATTCTTCGAAGGTGTCATAGCTTGTAATATGCCCAAAAACAAACGCTTTAGCATTCGCTTCAGTGTCACACAATTGAGTACATGGACCTTCGACATGATCGATGGTCACGAGATATATTTCTTTCTTGCTACTCGAATTAACCGCGATAGCTTTTGTTTTATTTTGACCCGAAAACTCAATGGTAAATTTCTCACCACTATCTGCTTTCATTACGATTTTATCTTCACTAAATTCAGCCCTTGCAAGCTCAAAAGCATCAAAGTATAGATCTTTCACACTGTCATTGTCTTCGCTATACAACGAAACCACAACCGAGTAATCATCTTCTTTAATAAGTTCAAGTACCTCATCAATGCTGAAATCAAGATCGATTTTATTGTAAACAACATCACCGACCTTGGCAGATTGGAACCAATTGCTTGCCATGTGATTGAATTTTTCATAAATCGCGTTAAGGTAGTCATCACAATCATCATGTGAGATCTCAGGGATGAGTGCTGTATTGATAGTAGCGCCACATGAAGGGCAAGAAACTTTCATATCAGATACTTGATCCAAAAACGAAGAGTCTATTCCCATGTGATAGCCACAACTACACTCAACAACCTCGACGGTTGCTGTTTCACCCTGAAGGCTTTCAATGAAAACTGTGGTAGCTGAATTAGAAACAGTCTCGCTCAGTACAATGTATCGAGCTTCGATGTCCCATGTATTATCGTTTTGATCATTTACTGATACAAGGATGCCATCAACGTCGTTTTCACTTGCATCGATTACTAATCCGCTAAAAGCAGCTGTTTCATCATTATCAAGAACGTTTACAACTTCACCAATCAATGCTTTTGCGCAAGACAGCGTTTTGATAGAACCCTCACGAATCACCGTATTTTCAAACAATCTGATAGTAACTTCCATGTTCTCGTCGGAACTATCAGCAAAATAATCCATAGCTTCATCAAATGTTTTATACTGCTCCATATCAGGTGCGTTTTTGTTTGCCCATTCAACAACGTTTGCTTCAGCATCTTTTTTTGAAGCAAACGTTTCTACAGTTTCGATCCCTCCGAAAATTTGGTAAGTGATAACTGTATATACGGCGTTATTAGTTTGCATTGTGTTTTCCTTCTCCCTGCTTGCCATTTCTGGTTCAAGTCTTATTGGGTGTGAACTAAATCAGCCCATTAAGAGAGAAGTACCCCATGCGGGAAATTTCTCTCCTGCTGGGGAATAATAGTATGGTTTGTTTTTTGTCTATCGACAGTGTTCTTCTATGCTGTCATATAGAGATGTTGGACATCCTGCTGGATCTTCAACAATACCCTTTTTAATAAGGCCATCTAGGACGTTATAGCTCATTGAACTTTTTCTGGCAGTAATACCATGAATAAATTCATTTTCTACATCAGCTACGATCTTTGCATCGGGAATATTTGCTCTTGCAATATATAAGTAGCGAAGAGCAGCTAGTTCAAGCTCCTCTCTATTCCCTATGAATTTATCACGCCCTAAATCTTCCCATTTTATGGCAAGGATAGTAATTAATCTTTTCATGACAATAAGTGCCTCCAGCACGAGTGACCTCAATGGATCGATATGAAGGAGACATTCCACCCCTATTGGGAGAGTTTTATGTCTCCCGACGGGGGTTTATTTAATGTGTAAAATGGGGAGTGGAATTTATTTGTTTAGGTTCCAAACTTTGAAATCTATATCAAACCAAACACCTCTGTTTCCACCAGCGTTTCCTTCACTGAATGTCCAGCAAAGGGCTTTTTTAACATCGCCGGCTTGGATAAGGTTTTCCGTCGTCAGTCTGCTTCGTTCAATATGATCTAAATCACTATCCCATACGCAGCCGCTTGCTTGTGAGCATCCGCCTTCCGAAACATATACTCCAATTTTATTTGAGAGTTGGAATGATGGACCGCCATGGAGACTTGCAATTCTTGCGAACTTGCTATCTTCATATTCAACCCAATCACCTTCTCTAGCTTCTGATATGCTCAAGAGACCGGTTTGGATCTCTTCGAACATCTTCAAGTCTCTTGCAAAGAGAGATTCGTACTTCTCTTTAGAGAGATATAGTTGACGAAGATGAGAAATTGAATAACCTTTTGCGATCCCAGTCTCTTCGTTGTCAGTTAACGAGATTAATTCCTCATAATTTAGCATTTTGTCTCCTTTGAGAACACGCGAGTAGCGATTAAAACCTTTCGGTTGTAAAGGAGATAAAACTATCCCATCGGGAGAAGTTTTTCTCCCGAATAGGGTGTTTATTTTGTATTTATGTGAAAAGACACTAGAACGGAAGATTTACCATAAAAGATTGCGGAAGCGCAAGTAGCTCTTGTTTTTCAACTTCAAGTTCCCCATAGTCTTTGCCGGTCTCTTTTGCAAGAGCAATAGCGGCATTAATTTCGCTGATCGCAGATTCTTTACTAAACGTCTTTCCAAGAGTGGAAAAGCGTTTTTCAGTGAACGGGAATTTATCGCCGACTATCTGATAGGTTTTATAGTCTTCAACATATCCATCCACATATTGTGGAGGAACGCGATCGTCTTCATCGTCCTCGTCATGTTCTACACTATCCCAGCTAACGTCAGTGTGGTATTTTGCAAACACACCGCCGCCGTCCGGAACACATTCATTGTGATGAAATTGCATACACCATCCAAGACCGTCGTTTTTGTCATGATCAATCTCACCAGGTTCTCCGCCGAAATGGTCGCAAATCAATGCGCCCAAGTCTGCTAGAAAACTTTTGTACTGGCTTGAATCGTCGATTTCTGAATCAACAACGGCTCGTTTGATAATGTCGAGCATTTCTGTGTCTTTAAGTAATTTTGGTTCTGCCATTTCGTACTCCTTGTGAGTAATCAAAGAAGTCCGGCAAGACTTCTTTGTGGGAAGCCCGCTTGGGCGACAAAAATCTGGCAATAAAAATCCCTTCCTCAGTTAAGAGGCTTCAAATTTGTTATGAAGTTGAGGGAGTTTTATTTAGGGGTAGTAATTAAGCAGAATGATGCACGATATGTTTATGATCGTGTTTTTTTGCTTTACTTTTTTTAGAGAGGTTGTAGTTTACGATCAACATAATGACGATGATAGAACCTAAAATGGCAAAGCCAACAAATTGATTGATTTCCATCTTCTACTCCTTTATTTTTTCAATGGCACGGTCAGCCAATTTTGTGATTATTATACCACATATAAATACAGCAACCAGCATCCAAGTTGGTACTTTATCCATGGGAATGAAGATTGCCACGACTGAAACCGCTGAAATATTTGGTCCCATACTCTTTATAAATTCATAACAACATAGAGCATTTATTTTAGCATGCCTATGTAATTGAATTTTGTATATTTCATAAATCAGCAAAAATAGAATATTAAGTAGCTGAAGTAGAATTAATACTATCCAGATCATTTACTACCGTCAATCAAAACGTACTTAGCGCCAGAGCTTTCACAGTCCTTAACGAACGTAGTCCACTCTTCTTTAAAGGCATCTTCATAACCTTCCTCAAGTCCGTCATCGTCTAATGTCTCTGTCAATGTTTCCATCTTCAATAGCCATGTAAACTCTGCTGGATCAACAGGAGTGAGATCGACAATTCCTTCGATAATGTCTTTAATGTCCTGACTAAGTGTTGAAGCTTTAATGATTGTAATAATTTCCGTTGCCATAATGAACCCCCTTAGAGTTTTAAAAACAAAGGAGCCCGGCAAGACTTCTTTGTGGGAAGCCTTGCGGCGACTATTTTTTATGTATTTCAGACAATCATCGAATGATAGATTTCACAAACCTTGTCACCAAGAGCCTGTGGATCGTCACTGAGCTTGTCATAATCAATACGTGAGTTAATGTAAGCGATTTCCTCTTGTGAGAGATCGTCAACTCTGTGAGCATTTCTGCCTTCAGCGTCAAAGTAATCGCCATCATGCAAATCTACGCAGATGGTTGAGGTTCGAACCTTGTAGCTCTTGTAAGAGACAGTGAGTTCGTTTTTTGTGAAGGAGAACAAATACAATCTATCTTCCATCTTACACCTCTTCTTTTTGAGCTGAGATTTTTGTATGTTCAATCGGACAGTTGATGCAAGCATCAGTGTCACCATCGATGTTCGACTGGCAAATACTGCAAGGTAAAATCATCTCTCCGCATTCAGAACAAGCCTGCGCGTGAAATTCATTCTTGAGTGTAGCTTCCAAACCGCAATGAGGACAAAATTCTTCAATTGATTGTATGTAATCTTCCATTGGCGCTGGGCGGATACCACCTCTTTGTGCCCCTTCTGGGATAAAAGGTATTTCGCCGTCCTCTTCTAATTGATTCCAATCATCAACCGGCATACCGCAGTTCATGCAGTTTCCGATTTCGTCGAATGCAACATCCATTTTACAAGACTCACAATAGACTTTTTGATCAGTATCCGGAAGATATGTCGCTTGTTCAGCTTCATATACCCAACCGTTCGGGACTAAATATGCCGAACTACCGTATATCTCTGAAGCCAGTTCGGAATTGATTAAAATCGCTTCCTCCTTGAAACCATCACGCTCCATGAAGCGCTGTGATTCTGGCCAACAAACTATGGTATGGGTTTCTTTATATTCTTTAAACTCTTCTGCTACAATCATCGAGCGGACACCTTGATTTAAAACTGCAAAGAAGCAATCTCTAACCGAACAATATCTTGCATCCGCGTCAGAACTTGTAACAAGTTCTCCGTGTCTAAAAATATCGAATCCGAATCCACCGTCTGATGTTCTAATTACATAGGCTTTAATGTCATACGTTTTACCGCGTTCATCAATTTTTGCCATTGCAACCGTTTCACAGTCATCTTCTATTAACGACAAATCGATATTATCAAGCTCAACGCCTGGCTTCAAATTCATGTCATATATGCCGTAGGGTTTAATAACCGTAACCGAAGTTGGGTTACATCCCATGTCTTCAGGCTGCCAATATCGAATTTCCAATTTACCGTCATTATTGACGATAGCAATTGGGGCATCTCCTGAGCCGCCGAATGTATTTGCTTCCCAAATCAGGATGGAATCATCATTTCCGAAATTGCCGTTCATGGCAACATGGATTTTTTTAAGATTGTCACCGTCTTTGAGCATGTAGGTTACTTTTCCTTTTGAATCTTGAACTTTAAAGTCAAGAGACACGAATAACGAAGAAGCCCCGTTATGTTTATTCTGACCGGTAATACCGATTGAACCATCACTTGAGACCGTTAAGCCATATTCATAGGGAGAATCTGTTTCTTCATCACTCTCGTCATACTCTGCAATCAAACCAAAGTGATCACTTTTGATACTGCTGCAATTTGCTAGAATTAGCGCATTGTGCATTTTTTTAGCTTCGCGTGTAACGGATTCAATATCAACCAAAATAGATTCTGGGCGAAAGTCATCGTATTGCGCGTCACCTTGAGCAGAGAGAGTATATTTTTGTGTTTTCATAATGTTTATGTGCCTCCAAGCATTGTGTGGTTCTGGGACCATTGTGAAGGAGACAAAACTATCCCTATTGGGAGAAGTTTATATCTCCCGATAGGGGGGTGTATTATTTAAAAGAGCTATTAGGCTGCTGACTTCAAGCTATTATTCGCGTCAATGATCTCTTTACAGATACCATCAAAATAATAAGGCATATCACTAAACGCGATATAGTCGTTAGTTTCTATTGAGCTAAATACATACTTGTCGTCTAATGTTTTAAGATAATCGATATCTTCATCCATTAACTGCGCGTCAGAAGTTTTGCCTGCATGGCGAGCTTCACATAGCCAACACTGAATATTTTCAATGAGACCTGCACGATCAACATAAGTGTATGTCACTATCTCTTCTTGGAAAACTTTATCATCAATTTCTTGACCGTTGATGGAAATATTCCAGCCTCCAACTTTAGATAAATCTTCATTGATTATATATTTATTCATGGTGATGTGCCTCCAGCACGAGTGACCTCAAAGGATCTGATAGAGAAGACACAATACCCCTGTCAGGAGTGTTTGTGTCTCCCGACTGTGGGTTGTATTATTTAGTAGCCAAGCTCAATATCACTATCTTCTTGTTCAAAAATACATTCAAGAACGATCTGTTTCCAGTCGTCACCATAAATGCTTTTAACCTCATCAAGGTTTTTGTAATACGCTTCAACGCCTTTTTCAAGATCGTCTTCGTCGTAATCACTAAAATCCATCATCGACTCATAAACATACGTCTCTTTCGTCTCTGGGTTACTGATTCGGTCTTCTCTGTACAAATAGCGATTTTCATCGAGCTTCTTGAACTTTTGACGACAATCGCAATCAGATGTTAACCATCCATCACTTTTGTCATAATCGGCGATCGCCTCTTCAAGCGAATCGAACGATGCAGTTGACATGGCCAACGTTCGTCCGTACGCTACAACGTATTGATATTCCGGCACAGGCGCATCGTTATCCATTTTCATGAATAGTATCGATGCATGTTCATCCGGGAGATTGTAAACCTCTTCAATTATCAATCCATCGATTAAATCGCCGACTTTATAGTCACGGCCATCGTAGTTTTTAACTTCGAGTCCATCTTCGGTTAGGTATTGCATTTTGTCTCCTTTTTAAAAAGTAAAAACTTTTGGTAATTAAGGAGACACAATACCCCCGTCGGGAGGTTTTTGTGTCTCCCGACTTTTTGGTTTTGGTTATTGTTTTAGTTTAGTAAACGAGATAGAGACATCGAACGGTAATCCATTCAAAGGCAACATCATCACCAGGCTTCATTGATTTAACACAATCGAGCATTCTTTCAAACACTTCAGGGTCGGAAATCTCGCCGGACGCATTGAGTTGATCATAGACCGACTCAATTTGTTTTGTTACAAATTCATAGTTCCCATTTTCACGGGGTGAATTCTCTCTCGTATTGTCTTTTACCACCTCAAACATATACGCGAGATGGGTTGGTGGCTGGTCGTGATACATACTGCCACCCCTTTAAACAGCAAGAACGTATGAAACGCCGAACTTAGCCGCATTTTTAACGATTTCGTCACTTCCGTCATACTCTTCAGTATTGATGAAAACGTCTCCGTCGTTTACCGGCGATGTTCCGTTGCAGCGTTCCGCAGTATCTCGTTGAGATGCTGTGATGCTATGGATTGAGGTTAGGCAGATATTTCCGCGACAATTGACTACGCCGGCATCATAAGCACGTTGGCCGATAATGTCGATCATATCATTGGTTGCCATGGTATTAATTACTGCATTTGCGAATCCTACGAGGTTACGCGCATCGTTTTTAACATTATTCTGAATATTCTCAGTAACGTCAGTCTCAAACGGCTCCCAAATCGAGGTAATTCTATGAACATTTTTTGATGCCATGAATCTCTCATAAGAAACCGTATTATCCTGTGACGTATAGTCTCCAACAGCCTTTCCCTCTGCCATTTCGCGAATGCGATCTGTTAATGATTGTGGTTGTATGAGAGTGATTTGTTTTTGAATTGTCTCAATAACGTCACGTCGAGTAATAGTTACCCATGTTCCGTCTTTGAATTCACGCCACATATCTTCTCCATCAGTAAGCGCATTAATGCTGGCTTCAATTTCACTGCATACAGTTAAAAATTCTTCCTGCTCTAATGCGCCCTGAACTGCCCAATAAGCTTCATCTGCACTATTTTGAATAGTGTTTGTATGCCCATCTTTTTTATGGCTAATAAATACGAGAAATTTTTGTGTTTTCATTGTTGTGTATCCTTGTTTGTGTTTTTGTTGTTAATCAACCCACAAAGAGGACAGAGTTATCCCGTAGGGGATTTTTCTATCCCCTATCGGGCAACTTGTGTTTATTTTTTTATGCTGACCAAAGCAATTCGGTTTCCATTTTAAGGACTTCCTTTAAATGCTTTGAATGAATCATGGCAACTCCGCTGTCGCAAGAGTCAGCACTAATCATTTTTCCCCACAAAATTGATCGACGATTTCCGATACCACCAATGTGACACGGTTTGCCGTATTTGTGAGCCAGCTTGACTAATTCCTCACCATGTGTGTATTTCCATTGCTTTGTACCGCCGACAAACAAGCCGTCGTAGGTATTCGAGAATAGAGATGTTTCAATACAGTAAGGGGATTTTGTGTTATCTTGCAGATAGTGGAATCGCATAGCGTCCTGTGCTGCAAGATAGTATTTATATTGCGGGAAAGACTCTCTAAAGATATGTACCCATTGTCGGGAGAAAAGAAGACTTTCATCCCCTTTTCCAACGATGTCCGGAACCACTATAAAATCTGGGGCCGTAAGTTCGCCTTTGGCTATCGCTTCGCTAACACGCTCTAATCTCCGAAGAAACTTGATTGTTAAGCGATCGATATCCTTGCCGTCTTTCCAGTCCGCAAATGCACCGTTGTCTAAAAACCACGGCATCATATTGGCGGTGATATTATTGAAGACATCTCGTGTGAGACATGCTCCAAATTTATCCCCATACTCTTCAACGATTGAATTTCTCCGTAGCCCAGTTGGGCAGGCGAAGTAAATCTTCATGATCTATCTTGAAAGGACGAAGTTTAAAGAGGCAACGCCTGCTTCAAATGCTTCATCTTTTGTAGTAAAACCATTATTGCCATCATAGGCAATGCCGTTTTCGAGAAGTTCGAACATCCAGCGACGCTGATAGTCCTCATCTTCTCCGTAATCCGGCTCAAGGCTCACTTTTATTTGTTTAAAGAAGCAGAACAATTCTGCTTTCAATTTTCCTTTGTCGCTACCACCCTCACCTTTTATCAAAAGGAGATCAAATCTACCAATTGATATAAGCCATTTAACAAGTTCGGTTACAGACTTTTGACCTGTATATTTCTCTCCTGTTACTGTCTCAAGTGAAGAAAGCCATAATAGCTTTTTTGGTACTGCTAAGTAAAAATCTCCGGACATGGCGTAATACTTCATTGCGTCGTATACACTCTTGTCTCCTTCAATAAACCATGTTTTGTTTTTATACTGGGTTACTTTCGCTTTTTTGATCAATTCAACCGGGTTCATGCTGCCACTCCATGATCTCGTCGAAACGAGTTGTGGTTTTTGGCAACTTGATTGGCATCTTCAATAGAATCATAAAATCTATCTACAAACCGTCCTGTCTCTATATCATATACGCGAAATTTTTCATCGTATTTTTTAACAATGAATGGATTTAATGGATCACCATATTTTTGAACCAACGCCCAAACCACAGATTCGATTTTCACCTCTTCTGGTTCGTTTATAGTCCAATAGTGTCCTGCTCCACGATGAGGTCGGTAAACGACTCCAATATTCATGTTGCAAGCTAATTCCATCAGGGCTTTTGCTTTTTTCCATACTGCTTGTTTATAAAACTTCGGTTGGCAAAAGCCAATCAACGCAAGGCGGCTGATTTCTTCGTTTGTATATTTGGTTGTCATTTTCTCTCCTTAATCCAAAGAAGTTCCGCACCGAGCTTAATTGCTTTGTTGAGCAATCTAACTAGATGCATAGGCGCTTCATCTGTAATCTCATCAAGAGCAGAGTTGAGGGCATATTCAAGATCGCCATGAGTATCTGTGTTTGCATATTTTGCAAACTTAGCAAACGTGTTTGTTGACACATATTCTTGTGCAACCAACACACCACCTTTGATTCCTGGGATCAGTTGTTCTTTCATTCTCATTTTTTTATGCCTCCAAGCATGTTGTGACCGCGATGGATCGATATTAAGGAGACATTACTTCCCTAATGGGAGGTTTATGTCTCCCATTAGGACAAATGTTTTAATTAGTATTGGCTCGCCACACAATGGCCATGTGACCATTTATGTTCTTGTAGCTGCTCAAGCGTTACATCCGGATATTTCTGAATGTATTGTTCCACAAGATCGATAAGCGTTACCGCTTGTCCTTTATTGGGACCATCTTTATGAAGTTTTCCTGAGACTCCAAGATTGCGCTCTGCTTCTGTATGGGCGTCAAGCTTTTTCTGCTCGAACTCTGCCCATTCATGGAAACGATCAGGATATGTTTTATACATCCACAAAAGTTCCATATCTCCACAACCATAAGGGCAAAACATACAATTTGAAGGCATAGGTAATTCATATCCTAAGCTTTTCATGTATGTTTGGCAAGCAGTGCGATCAAAGCCGATATCGATTAACGGATATTCGACCGTGATAGCCTGCTTTTTCCATAAAGCTGTTTCTTTTTCAGCATCAGCAACGCGATTTTCTTCGCCTTTAGCAATACCAACCAACCAACGGATCTTTCCGTAATACTTAGCAAATTGAACGTAACCGCCCTTTCTACCATTATTACGAATGCCCTCGTAATGGTTAGCAATGTAATCTTCTACAAATCGATATTGTGGCAATAATTTGAGGTTATGAGTACAGGTTTTTGGATAAGCGACTGACCCGATAGTCGGATTGCCATTTGCCCATTGACCTGTTAGCGTTTGCCACGTATTCCCGTGATATCCCATGTCGGGTGTAATCACAATGAATTCAATTCCATGTTTATCGCAAAAAGGGATTGTTACGTCTCTCATATACTGATAAGTATGGGGGTGTTCGTTGCCGGTATCGGCAAAAAGAACAAGCAGTTTATGCGGTGCATAGCGTGCTTTGAATTCTGGGTCGTGGACTATCTTATAAAGGATTGTGTGTGAATCTTGACCCAATCCCATGCTTAGCACGGTGAGGTCACTAAACGTCGTAGTATAGTCGAGTAATAGCCCTGCAAGTATCGCACTCATACCACACTCTTCAACATTGCTTCGATTTCCATCTTGGCATTTTTAAGAGCAGTAACATTTTTAAGTGTTAGTGCTTGCTCATGTTTTAGATATGCTTTGTATAACATTGCTTCATTATTAATAAGAATAAAAGCCAGTGATTTCATCTTAACTCTCAATTCTCGTAATAGACAAGCTACCAGGAAGGCATCGTAAGATCATTTTTGACTGATTAGGGTCATCGGTAAACTGCATTGCGCTTTCGATGAAGTCATCGCTTAAATGGCATTGCCCTTCACAGCTTTGTAGATAGTGTTGTAGCCGAAGCTTTGCACCATTTTTATTTAATAGTTTTGTTTCAATAATCTCGTCTCTTTCATCAAAATAACGGAATACAAAGACTCCATCTTTATTCTGAAAGTAAAACTCAAGAGTGTTTTTTAAACCATTATAAATATCGAGCAAATAATCATCCATTCCTTCCAGTCCAATTTCAATGGACTTGGCATCATCGGATGCTTTAGCCGGAAGCACATAAAGGCATTCACAAAAAGCTTCATGCCAATATACTTTATCTCCAACCCAATAAAGAGGAGAATCTTCTGCTACTTGTTGTGGGATGAAAAGTATACTTAGTGATCCATCGGGAGGCATAATTCGCATTTTATGCGATTGTTCATCTGTTGAGATTTTAACTCCATTGGATAATGTCCACCAGTAGATACCATCATCTATCATATCCTCTTCAATAACATGAACCTCTTCACCCAAAAGTGCGGAAAGGTCAACGACCGTTAAAGTATTTGGAATAAATATTAATCCGTTTTTCATTTGTTTGTCCTCCTTGGACTAAAAACGTACAAGGAGCCCCAATGGGAGTCCTTGCACAATGTGCCGACTCCTATTGGGAGAAACTATTTAACGATTATTTTATTAAGTGCACCATTTTTTAGGAGATCGTTTAGATCTTTGCCAAATTCAACATTCCATTTAGCCACAAGAACTTTCATAGCGCCCGCTTTATACAAACGATGAAGAAGTCCTTCGTGCAATTTTCCTTGCGTGTCAGTGTATCCAAGAGCTGCTTCCTGCCCTGCTCTATCTTGGTCAAAAGCGATAACAACAACTTTGCCCTCAAAAAGGCCAAGCATCTCATCGCTGATTCCATTAACGCCAGGTATGGCAGCAAATACTCTTGAAGCACCTAGTGACAATCCATCAACACTACCTTCGGTAATCCAAATGGGCTCATCAGTCTCAAGGACATCATAGTTTAATGCAAATGGCATTGGCTCAAGCAATGATGGCTTATTCAGCGACCATTCTTTTTGCCCATTCTTTGGTTTTATTATTGGGCGCAGCATTGCGCCGGTCAATAAGTCGGTATAAAGATCAAACGCCGGCACAAAACAGACGTCTGCATATGCGCGTTTAAATGTAAGTGGTGAAATTTTCGAATCAGCTGGATTATAAATACCAAAATCAATCAGCATTTTCAACCCGAACTGTTCTTCTATTGGAGCCCAAAACGCAGTATCCCCTTTATGAATAAAGCCTATAAGCTGAGTTCTTGGATTTGTAATATGTCGCCCTTCGTAATAACTGACCTTTTTTGACAGATCTGTTTTTAGAGAGGCACGATAGATCGCAGTCAGCAAAAGTTTGTACTTTTGAACTTCTGACATAGAATCAATCTTTGGAAGCCACTTTTCAATATCAATATTCGCCGTCGGTTTTTCCCGATTAAATCGAACATACTCAATTGGCTTTGGCTGTGGCTTCGGCAGAGGTTTTGGTTTTTGATAGGTTGTTCCCGAACTACCTAGGTCAACTCCAGCCTCATCGGCTAGAAATTGAAAAGCCTCTTTCCCATCGTCCGTATTTAAAATACGTTTAGCGATAGTAATGAGGTTGCCACTATGTCCGCACGACATACATCTGAATCCGCCAGTATTGGCATTAACATTAAGTGATGCGCGTTTTCCTGCCTGTTGGCTTTCAGCATCTTCGTGTTCAGAACATCGAATCGTTGTCCATCCAGTAGGTTTGATTTTTGGCTTATTGGGTTCTTTACATCCTGACGCGTAAAAAAGCGACAGAATTTGTTCCTGGGTTAGCCGGGAGACAATATCTTCTAATTCCATTTACTGCCTCCTTTTTTTGGCATTAAAATTTCCGCTAAAAATTCCTGTGTGACAATTGCAAGAGCTATTGTTAAGAGAGAAAAGCTAGGGTATTTTGAAGTGTATTTTGATTTCAAGAATGCGAGTGCATTCCTTCATTTTTAGTGCGCAAATCATCGCGCAGGGTTCGTTTTCGAGGTTCAGCCTATTTTATAGGTTGCAGAATCCTCTTTTCATGTCTCTGTTATTAAGAACTCTTCCGACATATGCAATGATGCCAATTAAGGCAAGTGTTCCATATGCGATGATTTCAAAGTCAGTTGGTGACATGGTTTCCTCCTATTTTATTATTATTGATTTGGCACGAGGCCATTTTTTAAAGCTCTGGGCGCTTTTTCATAACAATCAGTGTGATTCCTGTGAATATTATACCCAAAAGCATTAGTCCAGCGCCAGCGTTTATTCCAATATCTACAGTGAAGTATTTTAAAAGAAGAAGTGGGCCGATAGAAGCTAATGCGAATATGATTCCGTCTTCAATAAAAGCAACGCCAAGCAGTGTAAGGATTGCTCCTATAAACATAATTAGCGTATGCTCGTTCATTCCAATAAGCACAGTAAAGTGAGAAATTAGAAGGTGAGGACCAAAAGCAGCATAAACATATGTAAGTCGTTGAAGCCTTAAAAAGGTGTCAAGTTTACGTAGTGCAATGCCGATTGTTTTGTATTTTACAACAAACACATAGGTAATAAATATTACCACCATAGGTGTGATAGCAGTAGCAAATAAGGCAAGATTAAACATTGATGTTTCCTCCGCAATTTGCTCCTTTCGTTGTTGGATTTTTTTTGTTTTCCATTTGTTTGCGCCTCCGATAAGCACGGGTGATTCTAAGATCATTGTGACAGAGACACAAATATCCCATACAGGATTTTGTTCTCCTGCATGGGTATGAAGCCTTCTTTAGATTGGTTAAGATTTATGGAAAGGCTATCCATAAATCCCCATCGAAGGCATTATTCACCACAAGGGCAATTTAATGCCCTCTGTGGGAACTTTTTTAATCAAGCTACATTTGGGATGCTTGTTACATCTCGAACGTAGACATCTTTTACTCTTTTAAAACCAAGTTCTGTTACAAACCCTACTTGCCCTTCGTCGTCAACGTCAATATTTACTTTGGCAAAAACTTTTTTTCCGGAAGGTTTAATTTCCATTGAAAAGCCATTACCGCTGATAAATTGTTCAAGACCTTGAATCGTATTGATGTCAAAATCTTTGTTGGTTTCTTCAGGTAGAGATAATGTAGGTTTTTGTTGAAGATTTAACGTAACATCCATTTTGGTGTCCCATTTTAGCTGAGCGTTTTTCTTGGTTATAAACCCTAGTTTTGCAAGTTCTGCTTTAACCGAAAAGGTTTCCCCATTCGCATATGCCCAATCCTTTCCATATTCCTTCCGAAGCTCAAGAGTCAACCCCATAGCCTTGACGGCTGCTTCTATATCGGAATAGGATGGAATAACTCTCTGTGGTCCATTAATATAACTATTAACAGGCACAATCTCGGCCTCAATTGCATCCATTCGCAAGAGTTCATCTTGATCGTAGATGCCACCAATACCAAGCGCGTAGCGAATTCCCTGAATTAATGACTTATGTCGAAGCATTCGCTTCGGCCATTTATCCCAAGGAGCTGCATCAAAGTTTTGTTGACCATTTTCTTTTGCTTTCTGCGGCACATAACATTCATCGTAATATTCTTTGATTGAAATTGGATGTTCAATCCCTTTGACGTAAATTTTTGTAGCCACTGACCACTCTGATTTATCACCGTCAAAAGAATCCACCTGTTCCATTCCATTGAACTTTGGATGGTCGTGCATAATTTTTATCCAGCCATCAATCATCACCATTGGCATTAAGCCATTATTCTTGGTCTTAAAGACAGCAATTTGTTTAAGTAGCGGGTTAAGCTTATAGGTATTCGCGATAAGCATTAATGCCCCCACCTCTTCAGCTGTTGCGCCAGCAGGCATTATTGTATTTACAATAATTTGCTGTAGTTCAGCTGGATTAACATTTAGTGTTGTTGCTAAACTTTGTACGGATGATTTTTGTGGAAGTGTTGTAGTTATTGTAGTCGGTTGCATAATATCCTCCTCGGATTTCAAAAGAAATAACTAATACAGCTACTTCGTTAATGTCCAAAATGAGGATACAGCTACCCCTTTAGGGATATTTATATCCCCAGATGGGCAACTAAAATTTAATAAATTACTATGTCACCTTAAGATACTGACCATAAGGACCGTTGACGATTTCGAAAACAATTCCACCAATAACAGCCTTTTTAAGACCTGCTGAAATTAAAAGCCATTTGAAATTATCTTTTAGCTTTTTGATTGTTTTTTCTTCACCTTTAAAACCAGCCAATTGTCCGGCTAATCCAACGAGATCTTCTGGCAGTTCCAGTTCAGCGCCAAAGCATAATGCTGGACATGTGCCCTTGTATGAACATTTAGAACAATACAATTGTGCAGATGGTTTTGGTGCTGCTTTTTGTTTAAAAGCTTCCCATAAAATGAGAGCTTGATCTAGTGCAATGTTTAAAATCGCCTCATTGTAATCTACCGGGTAATCAGCACTTTCGCCTGTGTCCCAATTGTGATAAACAACCGATGCACGAATCTTATGATTCGGATATTTGCATTTAAGCAACCACATTTGAAGTGTTGTTTGGTAGATATGAGATGTGTATGGCAATAAAGGGAGAGTTGCCGAGGATTTAATCTCTTTAATGACAAGCTCTGTAGAGGAAACAAAAACAAAATCGATATGAGCTTTTAAAAACTCATATTTTCCTATTCCTACTGCCTCTTCTTGATGAACTACTGATTTTACTCCGGGGCGATAATCACTTACCGAATCGATCTCTGTCCAACCAAGACCATTTATTCCCTTACGAATCATCTCCTCTAATTGGTGTCCGCGTTCAAAAACAAAAACTTGTTTTGAATCAACAGCGGGTTTTTCAACTACATCCATGTATGCTTTATATAAGCACCCTGTTGCGGATGATGCACCAATATAAGTTGAGCGATCTCCAAGAGATTTATCTTTTTCTGAAAATGGAGCGTGAGCGCCAGGCATACATAAACCTTCTGCCACAAGTGACATAAATTTGCATACTCCGGCTACGGTAAAATTAAATATTCGGGGTTCCATCTGGAGACTCCTTATTTCGACGTAACGAGAGATGATGCGGCTTCTGTAGCGAGGTTGTTTTCGCTTTTAGCGTCCAAGTGAGCAAATGCCCAGAAAGATGCCATAATAGCTCCAATAATAATAGTTTTCATAATATTCTCCTGTACCGCTCCTGCCTAATGGTCAGGTATTTTGTCTTAAGTGCAAAATGTTATGGGAGACTTGGTTTGTTCCAAAGGAGAATACACCCCCAAAAGGAGTAATAAACTCCCAATGG
>JBAYGN010000008.1:0-28708 GCA_041666645.1 Minisyncoccota bacterium | reverse complement strand
TTTGTCGTATTGCTACTAATCAAAATCTTCCAGTGCTCTACCCCCAAAGGGAACACGCGACGCTAGTCCAAAAACTATTTCGGAGAGAACCAGCTATTACCGAATTCGATTAGCTTTTCACTCCTTACCACAAGTCATCCAAAGGAGTCGTACAACCTACTGGTTCGGGCCTCCATACATCTTTCGATGTACTTCACCCTGCTCATGGTAAGCTCATCCGGCTTCGGGTCTATAAACCACTACAATAATTTCGCACTATTAATACTTGCTTTCGCTATGCCTCCGTGACTTTATGCCACTTAGGCTGCAGTAATCTATAACTCGTTGGCTCATTCTTCAATAGGCACGCAGTCGAGGTATAAATACCTCTTCTACTCCTTGTAAACATACGGTTTCAGTTCTATTTCACTCCCCTTCCGGGGTTCTTTTCACCTTTCCCTCACGGTACTAGTTCACTATCGGTCTCTAAAGATATTTAGCCTTACCGGTTAGTTCCGGTTGATTCATCCGAGCTATTCGTGTCTCGAACTACTCAAGATTAGAAACAAAAGAGAGATATATATTTCGATTACAAGGCTATCACTTTCTTTGGCGTTGCTTTCCAACAACTTAATCTATATATATCTTTTGTAACTCTTCTAGTAAAACTACGTTTCTATCTTACTACCCCGCATGGTATTACTACCATCGGTTTGGGCTTCTCTGTTTTCGCTCGCCGCTACTTGCAGAATAACTTTTGTTTTCTTTTCCTCCAGGTACTGAGATGTTTCACTTCCCTGGGTGAGCGTCATGGGAATGCTCCCTATGACAATACGACATTACTCGTATTGAGTTTCCTCATTCAGAAATTTCCGGATCGTAGGCTATAAGGCGCCTCCCCGAAACATATCGCAGCCTGATCACGTCTTTCATCGCTCTTTAGAGCCTAGGCATCCACCGTATGCTCTTATGTTCCTATTAGGAAACATAATTATCACTGTAGAGATTAGACCGCTCCTCTCTCTACATGTATTGTCTTTTTTCCATGTGTCCGTGTCACAAACTCCGCTAGACCCCAGTGAATCAAAATTCTACTACTGGATAACAGTACTGTTGCGCGTGTTGTGCACGGGATTCAATTGTCAAATTACAACTGGTACTACTTAATGTTTTTTGGGAAAATAAAATCCGCCTTAATCGGCGGCTGTAACAGTGATGTCACGAGGCCTCCGAACTAGTTGGTTTTGTTCTCGTTTTTTATCATTAAGCAGTGGTTTACATACTATCAAAACCCGCAGCCTAAGTCAAGCGAAAATACGGCTGTTAACCTTTAACGGTTAACCGGTAGCCAAAAATACTTTAAATTCAACTAAAATAACAAAAAGGCGACGCTTACAGCGTCGCCTTTTTGTTATTTTGCGTAGCTAGAAGCCACCAAATGTTACCTAAACATTTTTTAACTTTTCAATAGTTCGCGCTGCTGCATCACGTCCACCTAGACCAAATGAAAGTCCAAGGGCGAGTGAGATAGCAAATACGATTCCAGTGAAAAGAACCTCAACCAAACCTTGAGCTATACGTAGCTGGGTAAGAGCTGGGAAAACACCGCCTACAATAATGATAGCCCACTTCGCAACTTGTCCCGCGAAGTCACCTTTCATTCCCGTAGCTTTAACTGAGTGGGTAATTATTTTATAAACAAAATCTCCAACAAGTGTAGCCATAACAAGAACAACAGCTGCGATTATAACTTGTGGAATGTACACAAGAATGTCTCGAAGAAGTTGTGTGACTTGCGTAAGTCCAAGTATTTCAGATGACGCAATTGTGAAAGCCACAATCACAAGCCACTTAACAATACCACCAAGGAAACCTGATAGAGAAACTCTGATTCCTGCTCGTTCACTTAACTTGCTTAGACCTGCTTTATCAAGAGCTCTATCAATACGTAACAAACCAACTAAATGTGCGATAGCACGACAAAGCACTGAACCGAAAAACCAACCGAATGCAAAAATAACAACCGCTATAATTACATTAGGAAGAAACGTTATGAGGGTCATACCTGTATCTACAAGTGCTTGCCCTAAAATATCTACTGGATTTAACATAGAAGAATCGTTAATTTATTATAAAGTGTGTATATATACACCTTTATATTTCGACATATAAAGGTACCTTTATTATACCCTCTTTAAAAGGGGTTTGGTGTTAATTATCCACTACTCAAAAAAGCTGGGCACAAGTTATGCAAGACTCAATAATTAACGCTAAATATATCTGTTTTTATTAAAAATACTAAGTGTTTAATATCAGGCTTCTTTTGCTATCTCTATTGCTATTTAATATTTAAACAGTTAACTTATCTTTTAGTTTGTCTATAACGGATTCATGGGGCATATCTACAATGTCGCGGACAAATTTATCATACATCTTGAAACGATATTCGTATTCTTCAACATCCATAATTGAATAAATTACTTCACGTCCGATTTCTGCAGACAGCGCTTCAAATAATTTTTCTGCCTTAGGTCTTTTGATTGCTTCTCCAACAATTAAAATATCTACTCTTGATTTTTCTTCACCAATAAATACACCTGAAACCAAAAATACTTTTATGCGACCAACAAGTTTAAACCTTGAAGCAAGTTCTCTTTTATCAAGTAACTGAAAATCAAATAATAAATCTTTAAGAGCCTGATTGTGAGGAAATTCTGTATTTAATTTAAACCCAACAACTTCTCTAACCTTTGATGAAGACTTTTTGCTTGTTGTTGTGTATGTTCTAGTTTTTTTCTTCTCAATAAAACCAATTGCTGTGAGTGCGGTTATTTCTTTTTTTACGAGCGCGCTTTTTGATTTTGTCTTATCTGATATATCTTGCAAAGAAACAATTGCATCTTCATGGTGTAAGAAAAAACGCATAATCTTTACTCTCTCGGCTCCGCCTAGCAATCGTGTCAGAAGTTCCATATACGACGTAGTTTACCAAGAAAAACCGTCTAGCAACACTTGTGCTATTAACAAATATGTGACGAAATAATTATGATAGATTGTAGACTTTAGAGATTAGATGTTAGATAGATACAACAAAATCCCCTTTCGGGGATTTTGTTGTATCTGTATTGATTTAAGTAAATATTACTTAAGTCCAACCTTAGCTCCAGCCGTCGGAGCAGTAGCTCCTCCATGGGAACCCACGGTTCCTATCGCTCGCAAGCTCGCTGTGCTCCTACACGGGAAACTATCGTTTCCCGACCCCTTCCAAAGCAGTAGCAAAGGTTGAAATTAAAAACCCCCTTACGGGGGTTTTTAATTTACTTAAGTTCAACCTTTGCTCCTGCTTCTTCAAGTTTCTTCTTGAATTCTTCAGCTTCTGCCTTCTTAACATTAGCTTTAAGATCAACGGGTGCTCCGTCAACAAGATCCTTAGCTTCCTTAAGACCAAGTGCTAGAATTTCCTTAACAACCTTCATAACTGCAATCTTTCCTTCACCAGCTGATGCTAGGTGAACTGTGTATGCGTCTTTTCCTTCAGCTTCTGCCGCACCTGCGCCAGCTGCTGGAGCTGCTGCAACTGCAGCTGCTGATACTCCGAACTTTTCTTCAATCGCCTTAACAAGATCGTTAAGTTCGATTACTGACATGTTCTCAATTTTTGTGAGAAGATCTGCGAATTTTTCCATAAATTTATTTTAATATTTTAAGTAATGTAAACAGACTATGCTGTTTTTGTTTTTGCTACCTCTGAAAGCCCAATAGCAAGTTTTTGCATTGGAGACTTGAGAAGATATGCGAGCTGTGAAAGTAGAACTTCACGAGGAGGAATTGTCGCAATTGAAAGCATTTCTGATTGATTCTTAAATGAACCATCAAAGATACCTCCTAAAATTGAAAAACTATCCTTGTGAGCCTTACTAAATTCATAAGATAGACGAGCAGGAATAAGAAGGTCCTCTCCGTATACAACAGCGAGTTCTTCGCCTGTAACTGGAGCTTCTCCTTTTATCCCAACTGCATCAGTTGCACGTTTCCAGAGCGTCTTCTTTACAACAGTGTAATGAGTTTTCTCATCAAACAATTGACCACGAAGTGAGCTTGTATCGGCAACAGATAGTCCTTTGAATTTAACATACACAGCACTCTTTGCTCCTTTCAATGCGTCTGTATATGATGCAATGAGTTCAGCTTTTTTTGCGCGTGTTAATGCCATAATAATAATTTTTAGTTACTAGTTATTAGTTACTAGTAAAATGTAAATAACATACAGATAACTAACTATCTGATAAACGCAATTTAAGAGTGGTACTTAAGCACGAATGCTTCGGTATACCTCCACCAGGCTTATGTTTAACTTTCGAAAAACGCTGACTTCTTTGGTTTATGGAACAATACTAACACATTTGTTCCAATTCATCAATGTCCTATACAAATAGCAAAACCGCCCTTTCGGGCGGTTTTGCTATTCAAACATCTAATCTTTGTTAGATATTTTGCACTAACCAGTTTTTACACTAAGTTAGACAGAATATTGTGTCGCAGATTATCTCTTTGTAGAGAATGATGATGTTGGGAAGTTATAGATTGCAGATGCATTCTCTTGTGTATTTCCACCAATGATATCAACCCACTTGAAGTTTGTTGTACCTCCAAGTGATGAAGTAACGTACGGTGTGATACTTGCCTGTGCAGCACCATTTACAGTAGCATAAACAGAGAAAGTCTTTGATTGACCTGCTCCGATTTCGTACCATGATGGTGATGTAGCTGTATCGAATGATATAGCAATTGTTGAAGATCCTGTTGTTACAGAACCTGCTATTGTTGTATTTCCGTCAGCAACACGAGGAGCTGAGAATTCAACGTTAGTAATACCGACAGAAGACATAGTTAGAGTTGTAGAAGCTACACCGATCTTTCCATTTACATCTGCGGTTACTGTGAATTCACCAACCTTGTTTTCAGTACCAAGCACCAGTGTGTCTGTGTTACCAGCTGACACTGTAACTGTTGGCTTTGAAGCAACAAGAACCATTGTGTTTGAGCTAACTGGAGTTGTTTCAGTTATAACTGAACCAGTTCCTGAAGTAGCTTCAACATGTCCAAGACTGATAGAAACTGAAGCGATACTTGTTGTAAGTGATCCACCTGTTGTTGTGTTCTGGAATCCTGAGAACTTAACTGTTACAGGAATATCAGTACCAGTTGAACCGATAGCGATATTTAGACCTGAAACTGTTGTAGTTGCACCAGCACCTGAACCAATAACTGGAGCAGTTACGCCACCAACAGTGATACTTTCAATAGCATCAGTTCCTGTTGTAGTAAAGCGCATTTCACGAACAGCTGCTTGTGTTCCAGCAGATACTGTACTTACCTTGAATGTTGCAATACCGAATGTTGAACCACCAACCACGAATTGTGCAATCGGTGATGATGACTGTAGGGTAGATGCAGCAAGGGTAGAAGCAGCTGATGTGATAGCAATACCAGCAACTGATGATACAGAAGTTGAATTACTTACAGCACCACGTGTAGTTACAGCCATGTCTGTTGTTACAGAACCTGATGTAGCACTACCAATATCAGCATAAACATCAAAGGCTATAGTTCCATTAGCTGGAATAGTAACATCTGTGAATGAGAATGTTGATGTTCCTGCTGATGGGTTTCCTACTGGAGTTCCAAGAACAGTTGAACCTGTCTTTAGAGTAAGGTTACTGATGTTAGAAATCGCGTAAGTAGCAACAGTAGGAAGAACTCCGATAGAGTTTACCTTAACAGCTTCCGCTGAGTTAGCCTGAAGAGTGAATGAACCAATCTTCACACCAGCTGTGTTAGGAGCAACTGTTACAGCAGTGAAACCTGATGTACGAGCAAATGCGCCAACACCAGCAGAAATCGTAAGAACGTTACCGTTTACAGCTGAATTTGCAACATTAACTAGTTCGTATGAACTTTGTCCTTGTGCGTTTCCAGTTGCACCACTGATTGATGCACGAATTGTTCCTGATGTGTAAGCAGCTGAAGAGCTGTCTACGATGTCAGCCTTAACTGTAAGAGTTACAGTTTGACCCGCAGGAATAATAAGTGATGAACCAAGTGTGTATGTTAGGTAACCTGTTTGCTGTGTAGCAACAGTGTAGTTCTGTGAAGTACCAACCTGACCACCATTAACGAATAGAGACACATTGTTTAATGTTGTCAATGATGCGTTAGTTGTAGTAGCGATAGCAACACGAAGTGTACTTACTTTAACATCTTCACCGTATGCCTTCATTGTAAACTGTCCAATTGGAACAACTGTTGCTCCGCCTGTTACTTTGTTTGCATTGAAAGCTGGATCAACGTTTACAGTAACAGATCCCTTGTTTACAGTGATTGTACCGAAAGTAGCTCCACTTTGTGTAAATGCTACACCTGCGATTGTTGCAGCAACGTTAATACCTGCAAGACTTGAGTCTTCGAACATTAGGTCTGCTACATTTTCAACACTCATAGTGATTGTACGGAATGAACCCTTTACAATATCAGCACGAACGTCGAATGTGTGTGAACCTGTTGTAAGATTTAATGGTGTAGCACCAAGATCAAATGTTACTTTGTTGTTGTTTGCAGCGTTAATAGTTGTAGGACCTGAAACCTTAGCTCCATCTACATAGAGGTTAACGTTTTGAAGTGAATCAACTGGGGCTGAACCAACGAACTTGAATGTTGCAGCCTTAAGAAGGACAGCACGTGTACTTACTGTAGCTGAACCTGACCATACATTGTATTGTGAGATTCCTGCATCAGGAGCCAGTGCTGAAGGATTAAGGGCGGCAAAGTTAACAGCAGATGTTGAAACAGAAGCTCCCTGTAGTGTGTTTCCAATCACATTTGTGAATGTAGAAACTGAACCACCTGAAGTAATACTGTTAACCTTTACACCAACTGACTTTGAAGCAACTGTAGCTAGATCAGCACGTACAGTAATTGTACGTGAACCGTTAACTGCAATGTTTACATTACCGAAGTTGATGTAACCACCTGTTACAACTGAAGCTGCATCTGTGATGCGAGTATTTCCGTCGTATAGGTATACGTTATTAATAGCGGCGTCATCTGAAACACCAATACGCTGTAGCTGTAGAGATGTAACTGTTCCGTTTCCTGAGAAAACGAAATCAGCTAGACGAGCACCTGATTGGTTGTCTACAACCATACCTGTTGGCTGTGAGCCAGCAAGAGCAACTGACACTGGACCTGTTACAACGTTTGTTGTTCCAGTTGAGCATGATGCGCCTGTTACAGTACTAAAGCCTGTAGTTGAAGTACATCCTGCTGGAAGTGTTGTTGTTGGAACACTTACAGCACATGATGCGCCTGTTACAGGACTAAAGCCTGTAGTTGAAGTACATCCTGCTGGAAGTGTTGTTGATACGCCTGTTGAACCTGTACATACCTGATTTAGGAGTGCGCGTGTTCCAGCGTATACATTGCCTGTAGGGGCTGAGATTCCAAGTTCTACTAAGTGTAGAGCATGGAACTTGTTAACCGCAGCACGAGTTGCTGGACCAAAGTATGTAGTTTCCATTCCTGGAGAACCAGCACCTGATGTCGCAACTTGTGTCTGTGGGTACATGTTAAGAACCTTTTGAAGGTTCACAACATCTGCACCACGAGAGCCGAGCTTCATGTTCGTATTGAACATGTATGAACAACTCTGTGTTGGAAGGTTGAGAGCCGCTGATGCAGAAACTGCACTAGCAACAATACCTCCGATGATTGCTACTGATGTAGCAACCTTCATTGAGAAATTAGACATAAACTTTATGTTTATAAGATTTTAAATAATGTGTATTAAGCACATCATCGTACTTAGGTTTATTTAGTTTCGACATAACTAAACCAAGTACTTTAATGACAGACGATCATCGATGACCGAATGGCGATTTTAGAAACAAAATACTTTATGAAACACAGAACTTTCGTCCTTTATTTCTAAGCATTTAATCTGCGTCACTATTCTGTTGTCAACGATCTTAATTCTGTCTTCAAGATACCTTATAAATTGTATCTCAAATACCAGAGGACGCTCTCAAACAGAGACGTCTGCAGACAGTATAGTGTTTCCACGTATAAATGCAATTATTCATAACAAAAATATGTGGATAATACTGTTTGAAGTACATTACTGTACTATGAGTAATACTCTCATATTTAGCGATAAAAAGCAATAGACGGCCATTGATTTTTAGTCTACAGCTCTTAACTTTTTAAATACAAAACACAATCACTAAAAGTGATTGTGTTTTGTATTTTCCTTAAGGATATAAAACTACTCGAAATAGCTCGTTATAGGCTTTATCTTAAAATATACCTACTCCATCTTTTCTCCCCAATACGTTCAATTACGTTATCGTAAAGCAAAGCATTAAGCTCTCTTTGAATAGTCTTTTCACTACATCCCCTAATACGCGCCGCAATGTCCTTTATGCTAACGTCTACACCCTTAACAAAAAGGGCTAGTATTTGTTCACGTCTTGATTGCTTTCGCATTTGAAATGAAGAAGAAAGTGTTGAAGTATTTTTAGTAGAGTGGTCTATCAAAACAGAATGCACTGTTGATGTGTCCTTTATATTTACACTTTCTTTTTCTTGTGTTTTGTCGGACAAATGTTGTCCTTTATTATCTTTTGATTCTAGTTTGGATACTATGTGAGATTGTCTTAAAGATTCTTGGGTGCGGCGCAGTTCTTGATCACTACTATGAAGACGAGCTATGTTTAGCGGAGTTAACACATCATAAGATGTTGATGTAACAGCAGAAGCAAACCCTTCGTCATCGCTAAGTGATTCTTCGTTATCAATAATCAACATTTCTTTTGTAAGTATTGGTTGCTTCTTTTCTAAGACAAGTTGTAGTGCGCGAAACCCTTCCATTAGAAGTTCACCGTTCATTTCTGAGACAATCCCTGTAGTGATAGCCACGTGTAAAAGTGAAGTTATTTCTGTAACAGATTTAAGGGACATTTTAAACTCTATAACTCTGTCTTTGACATCCAGTTGTGATAGTGAGTTCATTGAGGACAAAAGGGCTACTGCGTTTTTTCTTAACCCGTGTTTTATAGGTTCACTATCCGTCATCAAATCAGTAACCAAATAAAGAGCTGTTACTAGTCGTTCAGATTTTTTTGCAACCAGCGTTCCATAATCTTTTTTTGCTTCTTCTTGCATAGTGTCTTTTGCTTGTCTTTTATAATAAATAATAATTTCATCAATGTCCCTATAAAACTATATCTGTCCCGCTAAACGTTGTCCTTATTGTCTTTGTATAAAATATCCTTTTTATGATGTCTATTCTATGCCTTTTATTGTTGATGTAAAGACTTGTCTAATAGAAAATATATGTCCCTGTTAAATGGTTGCTGGCGGTAATAATACAAAACATAAATCCTGCTAACTTGTTGTCATTTATTATTCTCTGACAATAGTTATTCCTTATATAAATCCCTACTCCTTGATATACTTCGTACATAATCACCTCTAAAAGATATGGCAAAAGAAGATAAACAAATAGATACTTTACCTCGTACACGCAGACGAAGAACAAAGGACCCGATATTAACAGAAACCATACTCGGAGTTCTCGCTGTTATGACAGTGATGGTTGCGGCCTTACTTATTTTTTCTATGGTTCACGCTGGTGGAGAAGGTGGGGAAATTTTATTTTCTGGAATTGAATCAATGATTGGAGTGTTTGCATATTTCACTCCCCTTGTATGTTTATATGTCGCTTACTATTTATGGAAAGAAGAGATTCCTGAAATTAGGGTTGTAACCGTGTTTGGAACAATATTTTTAATTCTTGGTATTGCAGGATTGGGGACTATTTTTTCTCCAACGTTTGGAGGAATACTTGGTATATTTATAACCAAGCCTCTTATTAAATATTTTGCATTCTATCCGAGTGTTGCTTTGTTGGTTGGTATAGCATCAATCGGCGGAATAATTATTCTTAACCGCAAACCATCTTTATCACCTTTTCTTTCACTTGTCTTATATCCATTTGAACAAATTAAATCTCTGTGGACAGAAAGAAGAGTGAGGTCATTTGATGATGAAGAGGAATCACAAGGTATTGAAGAACTAACACGCAACACTGAGGAAGAAATTCAAGAAGAAACATTTGAAGAAGAGTCTGGTGATTCTGGTAATCTTCACCGAGAGCTTTTTGGAGAACTTTCACCTGCCGAAGAAAATCTGTCTGTTTTTGATAAAAAAGAAATTAAAATAAAACCAATTATTCTCACACCGGAGTTTGTTCCACCTCCTCTTGATCTATTAAATGTAGATACAGGAAAATCTGGCGCTGGAGATAGTCGAGCAAAAATGACTACAATCCAAAGAACACTTGAACACTTCCGTATTCATGTAGAGATGGGAGAAGTTACTGTTGGTCCGACTGTTACGCAATTCACACTAAAGCCTGCGCAAGGTGTTAACCTTTCTAAAATTGTGGCATTACACGATAACCTTGCAATGGAACTTGGTTCTGAATTCCTACGTATTGAGGCTCCAATCCCAGGTAAGACTCTTGTTGGTATAGAAATACCAAACGAAAGAAAATCCACTCTAGGGCTTCGCTCTATGCTTGAGCTTGATACTTTTAAAGAAGGAGGTCCTTTATTGATGGCGATTGGTAAGAGTATTATAGGTAAGCCTATTTTTGGTGACCTCGAAAAAATGCCTCATCTTTTGGTTGCTGGAGCAACACGTACAGGTAAATCAGTAACGCTTCAAAACTTATTGATATCCCTACTTTATAAAAACTCCCCTTACGATTTGAAGTTGATTATTCTCGATCCAAAACGAGTAGAATTTACCGCATACCATAACCTCCCTCATCTTTATACACCAGTTATAAAAGAACCAAAAGGTGCCATCAAGGCGCTTAACTGGGCAATCCAGGAAATGGAAAGACGCTATGAAATACTTGCTGAACATGGGCAAGTGAACGTGACTGATTATAATAAAAAAATTCTTAGCCCCGCACTTGAAAAAGCTCGTAAAAAAACTAAAGTCGGAGAAGAACTAAAGGACATTCCTCCAAAGATGCCTTACATCATTATAGTTTTTGATGAATATAATGATTTCATGCTTTCATATCCAAAAGAAATAAGCCCTCTTATTACTTCACTAACCCAAAAAGGGCGCGCAGCTGGTGTTCATCTTATACTTGCAACTCAACGCCCTGATGTAAAAGTTATTACCGGTACGATAAAGGCAAATATTCCAGCGCGTATTTCTCTCAAGACCACTTCACAAATAGACTCTCGCACAATTCTTGACGCCTCAGGAGCTGAAGACTTGCTCGGTAATGGAGATATGTTGTACATGGCATCTGATAATCCACGTATTGTTCGTATTCAGGCCCCCTTTATTTCTGTAGAAGAAATCAAATCTGTAGTATCTTACATAAAACAAGCTAATGTTGATTTTATTCCAGATACCATTGATATATCAAAAGTAAAAGTTGGTATTTCTGGTGGAAACATCGGTAACGGCGATGGTGAAGCTGGTGCAGAACCAGAAGATGACGAAGATTATATGAGCGCAAAGGATTACGTAATATCTACAGGTAAGGCGTCTACTTCTTCACTTCAAACGGCTTTCCGTTGGGGGTATAACAAAGCAGCCAGAATAATAAATGAATTGGAGCGACATAATATTATCGGACCATCTCGACAAGGTGAACGTCACCGTGAAATACTCGTTGGTAATATGTCCTCTACCTCATCTGATACCGAAAACAGAGATACAAGTACAGATGATATCTTTTAGATAAGTTAAAGGTTGGTAAAGTTTAATAAAATAAAATAACCTGTATTGTTTGTAGACTTTTTACTTCATTAACCTTAGACTGTATTCATGTCACCAATTTACGATTCCCGAAAACAGGTAGAGCTTTATATCATTGGTATTTTGCTTATGTTTGCAGTCTTTTATGGAGGATTTCGAGCATACCCATTATTGGCTGGCCCTAATATTACAATATATTCCCCACAAAATGATGATATCGTTGCGAGTTCAACCTTTCAAATATCAGGCAGGGTTCTTCGTTCAAAAGAAATCACCTTACAAGGACGTACCATAACCATTGACAATGAAGGATATTTTACAGAAACTTTGGTGCCACAATTCCCATATACAACAGTAATACTGTCTGCAACAGACAGTTACGGGGCCAGTATCACCAAAACTCTGCGTGTAATACCAAAATAACTGAAAGGGTTTAAAAAATGGACACAAATTTGTGTCCATTTTTTAGTTTTTATGGAATTTTATAAACTTTCGATTAGTAATCTATTCCTGCTATACTAAACATATATGATGAAGAAAAAAGTTGCGAAACCGCTAAAAACAATGGGAACAAGAGAAGTAAATGAGAAAGGAAATTCAGATGCATTATTAAGAGAAATACAAAACAAATTCGGGGAAGGAGCTATTATGAAATTAGGCAGCGCGCCGAAAGTTGATGTTGGTGTGGTTCCAACTGGTTCAATTGGACTCGATGCAGCGCTCGGAGTTGGTGGTCTTCCTCGTGGACGTATTGTCGAAATATTTGGACCAGAATCATCTGGTAAAACAACCCTTACTCTTCATGTTATTGCGGAAGCTCAAAAACTTGGGGGTATTTGTGCATTTATTGATGCAGAACATGCCATGGACCCTGAATATGCTAAGAAACTTGGCGTAAATATTAATGAACTTCTTATATCTCAACCAGATAACGGTGAGCAAGCTCTTGAAATTACAGAATCAATTGTAAGAAGTGGAAAAGTTGACGTGGTAGTTATTGACTCAGTGGCAGCTCTTACCCCGAAAGACGAAATTGAAGGAGATATGGGAGCACAACATGTCGGTAAACAAGCTAGACTTATGTCACAAGCTCTTCGCAAACTAACTGCAATTGCACACAAATCACAAACGGTTATTATTTTTATCAATCAGATTCGTATGCAGATTGGTGTAATGTTCGGCAACCCAGAAACAACCCCTGGCGGAAAGGCTCTTAAGTTTTATTCTTCTGTTCGTATTGATATTCGTAAAATCGCCCAGATTAAAAAAGGAGAAGATGTTGTCGGTGCTCGTACAAAAGTTAAAGTTGTAAAAAATAAAGTTGCTGCCCCTTTCAAAACAACAGAGTTTGATATCATTTATAATGAAGGTATTTCCCGTGAAGGTGAGTTACTTGCACTTGGTGAAAAATTTAAGCTAGTAACAAAGTCTGGTGCAAGTTACTCTTATGGCGAAGAAAAGCTTGGTCGTGGATATGATGCCGCGCGAACATATTTACGTGAACACAAAAAGGTGGCGAATACTCTAGAAAAAGCAATTCGTAAGGAATTGGAATCTGGAGCCAACTCATATTCTGGTTCTGCGGACCCAGAAGAATCAGAAGCTCCAGCTGAATAGCTAGAACTAAAATCCATATTGCTTTATACCCCTATTTTTTGGTATGATAGCTGTTACGTATGGGTTTTTTTATTCAAAAATCTAACGTCTAATACACTCCTCACTTTATGGCAACACTAGATTATGATGAAATTAAACCTCGCAAGTTTATACTTGTAGATGGCCAACCGTTTGAAATACTTGAATCACACGTAGCTCGAACACAAAAAAGAAAGCCACAAAATCAAGTAAAAATGAGAAACTTACTTAACGGTAAAGTTCTATCTCACTCTTTCCATGCGTCAGACACAGCGGAAGAAGCTGACATTTCAAAACGTGAAGCGCTTTTCCTTTTCGCAAACAAAGGTGAATACTGGTTCTGTGACCCAAAAGATAGAGCTAAGAGATTTGAAATTGATGCAGATGTTATTGGAGACGGAGCAAAGTATCTTAAAGATAACACTCTTGTTGATACAAAAGTATTTGAATATGACGATGAGGAACGTGTTATTGGTATTACACTTCCAATTAAAATGACTTTTACAGTTAAAGAAGCTCCTCCTGTAATAAAAGGAAATACTGCTTCAGGTGGAGGAAAGCTAGTAACCATTGAAACGGGTGCACAGATTACAACACCATTTTTTATTGAAGCGGGAGATAAAATTGTAGTTAATACTGAAACTGGTGAATATTTCGAACGTTCTAAGTAATCAATAAATTGCCTCATCTACTTCGTTACGGAGCCTCACTCGTTTCTCCATGCCTTGTTATCTAAGACAATTTATTGATTACTTTAGAGAGTTTAGTGGAAATAAAATAGCGACACCTACGGCGTCGCTATTTTATTATTCTATAAATTGTACTTCCGCATAATTTCACCATTAACTTCATCTGCTGGACGACCGTACGTGATATAACTTAACTCTTTCAATGCATCAATACGTGATTTATCACCTTCTTCAGGCGGAAGAGTTACAATATCAAACGGTTTCTTTGGTTCACCGTTTACCAACATTTTTACGTAAGCGTGATAATTTTCTATCTTCATAATGTCACTTGCTGTAAATGTCGTAGCAAATTGTGATTCTAAATAATTCGCATCGTCCGGTCCAACACGAAAGACAGCCATTGAGCCCACGTTTCCGAACACCGCACCTTTAATATCTTCAGGTAGTTGTGAGATGTACTGATGGGCGATAGTGAGGGACAATCGATACTTACGTGCTTCAGATAAAATACTTGCAATACTTGGTGTTGTCACGTTTTGGAATTCATCAATATACAAAAAGAAATCTGGTCTATCTATGCTGTTTACACGAGAAAGTGCGGCTTGAGAAAACTTACCGACAATAATTAGACCTAGTAAATATGAATTAATGTCTCCAAGTCTTCCTTTTGAAAGGTTAACCAGAAATATTTTTTTACTATCCATTATCTCCCGGAAGTTAAACGCGCTTTTTTCTTGAGCGATAATAGGTCGCATTATGTCATTTGACATAAAGACATCGAACTTACTATTTACATATTGAGTCCAATTTTGAAGACCTTGTTCCCCTGTTGTTTTTTCGGCGTTTTGCCAAAACTGAATAAGGAGAGGATTTTTACATTTAGACAACTTATAATCACGAAAATCTTTGTCAGAAAATACACGAGAAATTTCAAGAAGAGTATTCCCACTTTCTGGATGCTCCATCACAAGTAATGTGGCGTTACGGAAATATTGCTCAAACCCTGGACCACCAGAAACTTTCATATCAAAAAGTTTATTGAAAATACCGAGAAGTTCATTTACCACGAATGTTTTTTGTTCTGGAAAATTTTTGTCATATTCAAGCATATTCAGTCCCATTGGGCGAGGAATATAGCTAGGATCAAAATATATAACATCCTGTACACGTTCAGGCGGAATATGCGCAAGAATATCCTGAACGTCGTTTCCGTGCGGATCTATAAAACAACATCCTTCTCCATTTTTTATATCTTGAATAATTAAATTTTTAAGTATAGAGGTTTTACCTGTTCCTGTTTGACCTATTACATAAAGATGACGCATGCGATCTTCTTTTGCGAAGTGAATCATTTGCTCTTGTCCTCGAAACTTATTCACCCCTAAAATAACCCCCGTTGTCGGCATATCCAGAGGTGCTTGAGCCTGAGCTGAAGTTTGCGCACGAACATTTGCAACATCTCTAGATTGCATTGGAAAATGAAATATAGATGAAAGTTCCGAAATATTTAAAGGATAACTTTCATCCTCATTCCAAAGTCGATAAGAAAATCTATGTAACATTGCTTTTTGTTTGCTACCAGTTACTTCTTTCCAGACAATACTATTACCCCCGACTTCTGTGAATTGTGAGAATGCCGCTTCGAGGTCGGCACGAATTGCCTGCACTCGTGGAAGACTTTCAGCAGAAGCAATTATGCGCATGTTGGATTCAATAATTGTCTTGGACATTTTTTCTTGCACAAATTTCATTGCATTTTCGTCAGCGTAAGATGTTTTTTTATCTTTTTCTTTTTCTACTTCTTCTTTTGTTTTTGAAGAAGAAAACATAAGACCTATCGTATGAAATGTTTCTTTAAGTAAATCTTGTTTGTCTATTACTCGTTTCAATGTTTCTCCTTTACGTAAATCTTCTAACATTTCCCCGAAACGTTTTGCAAAAACATCCCCCGCTGGACGAACAAGTATTTGTAAAGCAAGCCCTTCGTTTTCTTTTGCAATTTTTGTAAAAGAAGAAAGAACAAGCGACATAGGGTCAGCTTCCATGTTCACATATGTTTTTATGGGTAAAGCAGGATGGGTACTGTGGGAGGCGTAAGAGCAGGCTGTAATCGCGTGACTACTAAAAATATTATAATCTTCTTTCTGTTCCACAACCTGAGCATTTGGGAATACCCCGAGTACGACTTTTTCAAAAAGAGCGGCGTAGTCTATATGCACCGCACAATAAAATGAGGCGGTAGTTGTTCCATTCGCAAGTCCAAGTTCTAGTGCATAATAATTCTTTTCCTTGTTCATAACATCACTCGCAAGTGCTTGCATAGATGCATACCACTGCTCCATGAGAGACATCATTTCTTTTGTTTGCTTAGCTTGTCCTTCTGTTGTTTCAGGAAGTATTATCTCAAAAAGCTTCATGTGGAGCGCCTTCCATTCATCTTTTGCTAGATTGTTTTTTACTTCATGACCAGATAAAATATACTGCACAACAAATCGCTCAAAATCATCTTCCAGTTCTGGGTTATTCATTTGTTCCGCCATTGCAAAAGCATTCTTGATGCCTTTATCAGCCATAACCTGAGCCAACATTTCCACCTGTGTATCGGTTTCTTTTGGGGTCAACCATTCAATCAGTCTATGTTTTTCTCCAGCAGAAATTTGATTAGCTGGAGAAATAACTTTTTCTATAGGAACAGCGCGGTAATCACGGATAGCTTCGTGGGCATGATCTTTTTCTGTAAATCTATCCTCAAACCCCTTAGCGCGTTCCATCTTTTCAGATATTTTTGAGCGCAAATTTGTAACCTCTTCTTCAGGTGTAGAAAAAACTGTGTTCATGTATATAGTATATAGGTTAGGTTGGGCATGGACTAGTGGACACGATGCTTAGTAAATAAAAAGATATACAAAAATTTATTACAAAAAAACGATGTCGCAAGACATCGTTTTGGTGAACCTAAAAACTAAAGAAGGCAGTAGTCATTGTCCCAACTATTCTTTTGTTCGACAAGAACATTCCGAATGTGTGGATGATACTTATCTGCCAACATTAAAGATTTTTGGAAAAGATCGTTTGAACCAAAATTTTTTATAGCAATAGTCTTAATTTCTTCTTCTGTTATTTTTCTGCCAAGCAGGTTAAATAGTACTTCCACATGGTAAACAAAACCAATACCAACCAAAAAACTTATTATCTTTTCCTTCACAGGCTTACTGGCAAAAGGAAAAAGATAAATCAGTTGGTCGGTGTACAGAAGAGGACAATAAAATAATCTTTTGATTATGGAGTCCGCAAAACCAACCTGTGGTTTGGTATCTTTAATTAAACTAAACAAAAATCCAATCAATGGCTCTATAAATCTTGATGCCGAAAATTGCTCATTCAGCTTTTCATTATTCAGAATCTCATCAATGTACACAAGCATTTGGTCTCGTATCTCTGTAAGAGACCTAAAATCAAGAGGAGTCAACTTTTTCATCTTTTCCACGATATTTCCTTTACAAGAAGTTTAAAAAGGTCTATGAAGCATACTACTCTAACACTGAACAAAAGACAACATTAAAAATGGAGAGTATAAAAATCTATAATAGAAATATCTTGCATTTCTATTATAGATTTTGTATCTATTATTTCTTTCTGTTTATTATGTTTAAGCAGTCAATATTTCTGGCTTGTCGTCAGTAATCAAAATAGTGTGTTCGAAATGTGCAGACTTTTTATGATCAGCTGTATAAAAAGTATAACCATCATCAGAAAGAAGAACTTCATCTGTTCCCATATTTACCATCGGCTCAAGAGCAAGCACCATTCCAGGAACAAGTTTTGGGCCCTTGATACCATCATCAAAGTTAGGAATATAAGGTTCTTCGTGAACTTTATACCCTACACCGTGACCAGATAAGATTTTTACAATTCCATATTTCTTTGGAATAGATTTTTCAATAGCTTTTGAAATATCGTTTACGTAATTACCACAAACTGCGGCCTTTATACCAGCCATAAGAGCTTCCTTGGTAACTCGTAGCAATTCTTCATCCTCAGCGCTGATTTTTCCGACTGGAACTGTTATGGCAGAGTCAGAAATCATCCCCTTATGTTTTACTCCCCCATCTAGCCCAACAATATCACCCTCCTTAAGAACTCGTCCACCTCCAATGCCGTGAACAACTTCATCGTTAACTGAAATACAAATACTTCCAGGATAGGGGTAATCCGCTCCAAATGGTTGGTAATTTAAAAACGCTGGCTCATCCCCCATGTCAGTAATCATTTTATATACAAATTCATTTAAGTGCCCTGTATTTACTCCAGGTTTAACTTCTTTCGCGACAGATTTAAGAACCATAGAAAGCCGTCTCCCACTTTCACGTAAGTTTTTTATATCTGATTCATTCTTCAGTTTAATGTCGTATTTCATAAAATTATTTCCTTATTGTATAGTTTTTATTTTCTCAACCAATTCGTTGTGTACTTCTTCAATCGTTTGTTCACCATTTACATGAATAACAGAATAGCGTGGGTCATGAATATAAGTATCGAGAACTGGTAAAACATCCGTTTCAAACCAATTCATTCTGTTAGTAACATCAGATTCCTCTTTGTCGTCATCCCTGCCCCTTCCTTTCAATCTTTCTCTTGCCCAACCCTCAGAAACATCAATGTTTATAACTGTTGGTTTAGAGTATTCCAAAAAGTTAATTGCACTATGTAGAGCTTGTACTTCGTAAACTTTTCTGGGTGCTCCATCTAAAATAATAGTTTCACCACCTTTTAATGTTTTTATAAAAATATTTGCCCAGTTCCATACTGCTAAAAACTCTGGTTGCAAAATACCTTTATCGTTCAAAGCACGGGAAAGTGATGAAATGTAGTTATCTTGTGTTACAAATTCACGAAATCCAGCTCCAGTTGTTAGATGCACGACGTCACCTTTTCCTTCAATCTCTAAAGATTTTTTTAGTAGGTCAGCCTGTGTTCCTTTACCACTTCCAGAACGACCAACAAAAATAAAGAATTGTTTGTTTGAATCTGCATTCATTACATTATACTATCACGAAAATACACAAAAAGCGCGACATTCGGTCGCGCTTTTTTATTCATATACAAACCTAGTACTCTCTCATGGACAATTGAGCATCGATTTTTTTAATCAAATCTAGCACAACCGAAATCACAATCAAAAGTGACGTACCTCCAACCTGTATCGCTGTTAGCCCAGTCATAGCTTGTATAACAACTGGAAGAACAGCAACAACACCCAAGAACACGGCACCGAAGAATGTAATGCGACTTAACACATAACCAATGTATTCAGCGGTAGCCATTCCTGGACGATAACCTGGAATAAAGGCACCGTTTTTTTGAAGATTTTCTGCAGTTTTTTCTGGATCAAACATTACCGCTGTATAGAAGTATGTAAATGATACAACCAAGAAGAAGTAAAGCCCTCCGTATATCCATTGATTTGCCAACGCAGCGTTAACAGTATGAGCAATAGACTGTAATGTTGGTTGTGCAGAGGTAGCTAAAAGCTGTGCAATCAGTTGAGGAAAAAGGAGAATGGAGATTGCAAAGATAATAGGCACAACACCAGCTTGGTTAAGACGAAGTGGGAGGTATGTGGCTGCGCCAAGAGAGCTTCCACCTCCAATACGTGCCTGACGCGCATATGTTACAGGAACTGGACGTTCTGCTTCTGTTACAAAAACAACTCCAGCGATGACAATAAGAGACAAGACTAGAAGTCCAACAACCATCGGAATCTGTGACACGTCAAATGTTAAGAAAAATTGTCCGAGATGTTGAGGAAGCGCAGAAACAATACCTGCGAAAATAATCAAAGATACTCCGTTACCAATTCCATGTTCGTTGATTTGTTCACCCAACCACATCATAAGCATGGTTCCAGCGGTAACAATTAAAATGTTTTCAAGCATTATATCTGTTGCCAAATGTGGAATAACATTTTGACGGGTAAGAAGTGTTATAAGTGCAAACCCTTGAAGTATCGCGAGAGGAAGTGTAAGCAAGCGTCCGTACTGAACGAACTTTCTACGGCCAGCATCACCCTCTTCTTGGTACATTTCCTTTAGTCGAGGAGATAGCACTGTTGTAAGTTGCATGATAATAGAAGCGGTAATGTATGGACCAACACCAAGCATCACTATAGAAAATGATGCTATACCTCCACCAGAAAGAATGTTAAGTAACCCGATAAAACCATTACCAGACAAGAATTGCGCAAGGTTAGATGTGTCGATTCCAGGAATTGGAACCACCGCAAGAATACGGGTTATAACCAAAATACCGATAACGAATAGAATACGATTACGTAACCCGCGGTCAGAAAAGATAGCCTTGATTGTTTTCATAATTTCACTATTATAACACAAAAAAGGCTTATAGCCATTAGATTGTAACTAGCAAAAATTGGTATAAAATACTGAAGATATCCACTTACTGGAGATTAATTTAAGTTATAAAAAATATTATTAATGTATACTAAAGTAATGCAAAAGGTAAAAAAACACCATTCAAAAAAATCAAAAATAAAATATCATTATTTATTTGTTGTCGCCTTATTTTTCTTCTTATCTATATATGTTGGTACCAAGCCTGTAGAGGCTATCAGTTTCAATTTTAACTTTTTTAACCCCCTTAATAGTTCATCTTATCAATCTTATCTAGAAAGAAATTGTTCAATTCTTGGAGTTGTTATGGGGTGTGGGGGTGGTATCTACAACCCACCCACGGTCACTAAACCCGCAGTAAACCTTTGGTTTAATTAAATATTAAACAACATAAAAATCTTTCATATAAAAACAGACACTTTCGTGTCTGTTTTTATATGAAAGATTTTTTGGAAATTGGAAATCAGGATATTATTTCTTTCCTTTTGTTTTACCTTTGTTGGCTTTCTTTTCCAACTTTGCTACTTTTTTATCAGCAATTTTCTTCAACTGTTCATCTGTTTGTGGTTTTGGTTTAACTGAAATTGTAACAGTTCCTCCGACTGCTTCGATTTTTGTCTTAGCTGTTTCTGAAACAGTACATCCTTCAATTTTTACAACCACAGAGATTTCTCCAGTTCCGAGAATCTTCACCTTTGGGTATTTTCCAAACGCTGCTCCTATAAGACCCTTTGCAATAAGTGATGTAGGGTTTACTACTTCGTTTGCCTTAAAGATATTAAGAGCGCTTACGTTAACAACAGCTTCTGGACCACGGTAAAACACTGAAACTGAACGATTTTTCCCGTGACCTCGCAACTTTGGAAGCTTCTTGATGATATCACGCATAGCAGGACGTACTCTGTGTCCAGCACGAGCAGTTTGTCCCTTCCCTCCGTGACCTGAAGTCTTACCACGCGTACCTCCACGTCCTACGAGTTTTGATTTTTTAAGCGGATGTTCACGCTTTATTTCATGTATTTGCATAGTCGTTTAGTTAGTTGTTGGTAAAACTGCTTCATCTGCACCAATTTTTGTAGCCTCTACTTTTCCTTCTCCGTGAGCATAGGCAATCTGAGAAAGCGCCGCCATAGTAGCACGAGCGTTGTTTAATTTATTCTTTGTTCCTGAATAAAACTTTGCCGTAACATCACTCACCCCTGCTAGAGCAAGAATAGTACGAGCTGATGATCCAGCGATAAGTCCACGACCGCGGTTTGGCATAATCATAACATTTGATGAGTTATATTTAGCTTCAATATCGTGTGGAAGTGATTTATTCTTTGTGAGTTTAAGTGTAATCATGTTACGCTTTGCAGCCTTTAGAGCCTTTTCAATTGCAACTTGTGTATCAGCTGCCTTTCCAGTACCCAAACCGATACGACCATTGTGGTCACCTGCAACTAGTGCTACTGAAAGTGTAAAACGACGACCTCCTGAAACCACACGAGTCACGCGACGAATACTGATAGTCTTACTATCAAATTCTGGCTTCTCGCGCGGAGCACGAGGTGGGCGACCGCCTGTCTTTCCACGACTTCCAAAACCCTGTCCTCCGCGAGCCCCTCGAGGTGTTCGCTCTACTCTTTCTTGAGCAACTGCAACATTTCCTGTAGCAACCGTTGTTGGAGTTGGTGTTGTAGGAGTTTCTACCACTGTTTCTGTTGTTGTTTTAATTTCTTCTGTCATATATTTAGAAATTTAGGCCCGCTTCACGCGCAGCATCAGCTAAAGCCTGAACTCGACCACGGTACGAGAACCCGCCACGGTCAAAAACGACCGTAGTAATTTTATTTTTCTTTGCTTCTTCAGCAAGTTTCTTACCAACTGTTTTTGCACGCTCAACCTTTGTGATTTTGTCGGTCAAAGCGATATCAGATGCAGATGCAAGAGTTACGCCTCGCACATCATCAATAAGTTGTGCATACATATAACGGTTAGAACGAAACACTGCAAGTCTTGGACGGTCAGCAGTCCCTGACACACGAGTACGAATCTTCTTGTGAAGGCGAACCCGTTTTTCTGTTTTGATGTTTGTTTTCATATATTTTTTATCAAAGACTATGCAGATTTCTTACCCTGCTTACGACGTACAACTTCATCACTATAACGAATACCTTTACCCTTATATGGTTCAGGTTTCTTTAGTGAACGAATTTGGTTTGCAAAGAGTCCGACGGCCTCTTTATCAATACTTGTAATTGTAAGAGCGTTCTTTTCAGCAACGACAGTTACGCCGACTGGAATCTTCTTTACAATTTGGTGAGAGAATCCAAGGTTAAGATAAAGATCAGTACCTTTAACTTCCCACTTTAATCCAACACCTTCTACAAGAAGTTTTTTACTAAATGGAGTAACCACACCTGTAATCATGTTTTTCAAATGAGACATGTATGTTCCCCAGAGTGAACGTGAGAACTTGTCATTACGACGAGGTTCTGATGTGATGATACCGTTTTCGTTTTTGAAAACGACTTCTTCACGAAGCGGACGAACAAGTTCTCCTTGTGGTCCTTTGACACGTACAGCATGGGCATCAAATGTAACTTCGACACCTGCTGGAATACTTAATTGTTGTTTTCCTATTCTGCTCATACGTTTATTTTTACCAGATTGTGAATAATAGTTCGCCGCCAACCATTTCTTTGCGGGCTTGTTTGTCAGAAAGAATACCCTTTGGTGTTGAAAGCACTGTCATACCATGTCCATACTTAAATGGTGTAATTTCTTTAACACCTGTATAAACACGCTTTGACTGCTTAGAAACACGAGAAACTCCTTGAATACGAGGTGAGCCCTTTTTGTATTCAAGAACTACCTCAACAGTTGGCTTTACGCCATCTGAAACTTTATAAGTCTTGATATACCCTTCTTCTTTTAGAAGCTCTAGAATCGCGCACTTCATTTTTGAAGATGGAAGTGTAACAGTTGCCTTTTTTACGAGACCTCCGTTTTTAATCGCGATGAGCATGTTTGCTATTTGATCCATATATAATGATTTACCACGAAGCTTTTTTAATACCTGGAATCATACCTTCGTTTGCAAGCTCACGAAAACAGATTCGGCATAGACCAAAATCTCGCATATACCCGTGCTTTCGACCACATTTAAAGCATCGGTTTGTTAGTCTTGTCGAGAACTTTGGCGTTTTTTTGCTGCGTGCAATAACTGATGTTTTTGCCATTGTTTTATTAGGGGTTAGGGTTTAGGTTGTGTGATATAAAAAATACCAAAAACGTAAACACTTTGATAATACCATCTGAATATCGCGTTTATTTTCGTAAATACTAATTTTCATTAAAACTTACGGAGATATGCGGATTACAGACAGTAGAACAATACTACCACAAAAAGTTCACAAAGTCTATAAATATGCGAAGTTAAATATATGAAACACACATAAAGAGCTAATCATTTTCGTTATCATTCTTTTTATAATCTTAACTTTCTACTGTATATACCTAATATTGCTTATCATTAAGGTATGTAACGAGTGCGTTTAATATATACATATATATCATATGTGTTATGTGGGTATTGAGTAGTATAAAAACGTTCAAGTTTTATGCTTCTGGGTTGCACTTGCGCTTTTTATACATTCATGTTACAATGTGCAAAGCATGGTCAATTCGGTCCATGCAAACCCGAAAACAGGGCAAAAACCCTGAGTTCTTTATCAAAAAGGAAATACTGTGAAAAATTTCAAAAAATCCCTCCTTGGCGGTCTCGTCATTCTGGCAATTTCCTCGGCTGCATTCGCGAGTGGCGACCACCATCCATCGACCAACTACTCTGCTGTCGCAGATGGTTCGGGTCGCGTCTCCATCCAGTCCAGCACCTACGCTTCGGTTGTCGGCGCGGGCGACTCCATGTCGAGCGCTTCCGCTTCCGCCGGGGCTGCCAGTACAGGCACCGCATCAGCAGGCTATGACGGCATTGACATCAGCGGCTCCCTGAGCGGCTATGTCAACGCCCAGGCCTACAACGTGTCTACCGGTAAAGGTACTGGCTCTGCCAGTGCTGGTGGCTGGTCTGACGCGGGGTTCATGGGCATCGCAACTTCTTCTGTTCCGGATATGGGTTATGTTTCCGGTGTGGTCGGGATTGATGGTGGCATGGGCAACGCCGTTCTGAACGGTGTGGACGCCCACGTCAGTGCCAAAACCAACCAAAACGGCTATGCCGGTGGTACCTACGCAGGTGAAGGCTCTCTGAGCGGTTCACCCGCTGAGGTGGATGGCACCCAATCGGCATATGGCGAAGCCTATGCCGGCAATATCACCTTCACCGACGGAACACCCGTTCCGCAAACTGCCGCCGCCCGCAGTGCCAATTCTGGCGTGCAGGTTGACGTTCATGGCAGCTTCGACAACGTCGATATGACGCATGGCGAATTTGAAGACTAAGTCGCTGTCAAAAACCTGATGAAGGTGTAAAGGTAGCACAGGCAATGAAAATTGCTTGTGCTACACATTTTCTTCTAACCCAACTAAGGATTTTTGCGATGAAATTTACAAAATATCTTCAGGCCGCCGTGTTTGGTCTGTTGATCGCCTGTAGTGGCGCGTTTGCACAAACTCAAAGTAGTGCCAATGCGTCACAACAGAGTACCTCCCAGGCTCAAAACCAAGGAGTGACCCTGGAATCGACGGTCAACATGCCTCCGGCGTCTCCGTACGTCAAACAGGATACCGATTTCAACACCAACCAAGCCGCGTCGGCACCAGCTGTGATCGGTAGCGCTGCTCCATCTCCCGCTGGTTGCGTTGCGATAGAGGGTGCTTCAGCCTCAGTGGTGTTCATGAATGGCGGCAAATCAAGCGCTGTTGAACCCCCTGGCTGTATGGCCAATCTGTTGGCCGACCGCGTTGGCCGGCTTCAGCACAATGCTGATGGAACTTGGCGTTGGGATGCTGTCTTGCAACTCGAGGCCTGGTGCAGTTTCGGTCAGTACAAAAAGATCCTGGAACGCAGTAAGCTCTACACCTGTCAAGAAACGGTGGACGAGCAAAACGCCAAACTGGCGGCTACCGTGCTTCGGAGCAGTCAATTGACTGACCCGTATGTGCGTGCGCGAGAAGGTTTACCCCCTCTCAAATGACTTCAATCAAACCTCATTAGATACGTTACGACGGACTCTAATGACAAAGCGAATGCTTCACAGCATTCGCTTTTTTTATACCTTAATTTTATTTATTTTAAAAACCTAAACAATCTAACCGAGCAAACTTACCAATTAAACGGTGCAGCGTTAGAGATGACTGTCGTTTGAGATGTTCCAGTGACCTGACCTAAGAAATTATATGCAGTGATTTCAAATATTACATCCTGTCTATAATATGTATTGTTTGTTATTACTGCTGGTATTTCCTGTTGGAAATATGCAGATGTCACAGGGAGACTAAAATCTTGTCCACATTGAGTTCCGGCGATGCTTACTTGTACAGAAGGTGGACAAATAGCTCTAATCTTAAATGAATATTGACCATACATATTAGAATTCCAAGAAGCTCCCGTAGGAATGTTTACGTAAAGTTTAAACTTCTCTCCAGAGTTAACCGGTGTTTTACTAGAATTAATACTTATTGAAGTAATCCCGTATGGACGCTTGATTGAAATTGGAGAGACCACAGAACGCATTGTAGAAGTTATCCCTGCAATATCAGTAACTTGTGTTGTAATAACAATACGATAAGAATTTGAATTGTTATTATCGCACGCTCCTGAACAAACGGAATCAAGAATGTCTTTTGTTAAGACAAATGAATAATTATTATTTGTGGTATAGCCAACTGTTTTACTTTGTCCTGTTGATGCATTCTCAATAAGAATACTGAATTGTGTGGCGTTAAGATTATTTGTTGACCAAGCTAAATAGACTACGTCACCTTCTATGTATGAAGAGTTTTGAAGTGGTGAAGAAATTGTTAGAGAACCAGATTGTGGAACAATTCCATAAGTGTAACCAATGTAAGGGTTGTAGATTATGTTAGTATTTTGTACCTGATTTGTGACTGGAGTATAGACTGTATTATTTGTTGAATATATTGTTGAATATGTTTCTGGGGTTGTGTAAACAAAAGGAGGTGTGACATCGGGTGAAATTACGCGAACATATGGATCATATTGGTCAACATATGTAACTCCGGATGGATATCCGAAAGACATCCCACAAAACTGCTCATTTATAGACTCACGAGTTTCTTCGTTGACAACTCCGTTTGCATAAATACCGTTATCTCTCTGAAAACTCTTCACTGCTTGTCTTGTTGCGTATCCAAAGTATCCATTTGGTGTTGCATATAAATACCCACCACGAACTAATGCTTGCTGAAGGACATACACACTGTCATTTTCTGAACCTAGTGATAGATATTGGGTAATTCCAGAATTACAACGATAAACTGGAGTATTATTGAAATACCCCGCAGAAACAATCGTTGTAGACCCTGCAAAAATACCAATAATACCGAGTGATAATATAATCTTTTTCATGTCCGTACCCTACACCGTTTTGCAATTTTTGTCAATATTCTGCAAATTTTATTTTTACCCAAAAAATAAGAGTATTTGGTTTTAAAAAATTACCAATTAAACAAATTTATAATCTTAATTTTAAATGTTGTCCAAATAGAAACATTTTGCTTATCACCTATTTCTGTTAATTTTGGTTGAGTTTTAAATTTTTGAATTATTGTTTGTGATATTAATTTAAAAAAATTATTTATTGAAACTAAAACAGGATTCTTTGTTGAGATAATTTTATCTTGGATAACTACAGGCTCTTGGGAAACGCTTACCTGTCCTACGCTAGGTGTTGGACTCACGATAGTCTGGCTTGGTTCTGTAACTGAAGAAGTCTCTGAGGGTGTTGTGGGTATTTTTGGTTTAACCGAGGTCTTTGTCTGGGGTAAAATATTTTGTGCTGGTGTTTCTACTGGTATAACTGGTTCTGTTGTTGTTGGTGTGAGTATAGATTTAACTGTATCTGTAAGTTTTTCTAGATATGTTGTCACAACTTCAGAACTTGAAAAGTATGATGCCCCTAGCAAGGTTACTGAAGCCGCTCTGTAAGGTGTTGTTCTATAGTCTGTTTTTACACAAGTTGATGCAGATGAACAGTCGAACAAAACCCATCCACCATATACACCACTTAACCATGCGTATCCATAAAACTCTCCAGATGGATTTATAGATACACCGATTGGAATACCATTTACTAAAGTTCCAGAATTAGATGGTCTGAAATTTAACCATCCACCAGCTTGAGACCAAGCAGTTCCATAAACAAGTCCAGTAGCATTATTTACTGTAACCCCTGACCCAGTTGGTTGCATATTTATCCAGCCAACTTCACTCCCCCAAGCATAACCAGTTATCGCAGTATCTGTTATCACTATTCCAGCGGTACTTGAACCTGTCACTGTTGGTAAAAAATTAATTGTTCCATAAGTAGAACAGGCGGTGTCATGACATACTTTTGCATATTTTGAAACAGAATCTATAACTCCAGATGTCTGAGAAGCGTAAGCTGGCAAAATAAAAACAGAAAACAAACAGAAAAATGTTGAAATAAGTAAATTAAATTTCTTTTTTAGATTAAAATAGTTCATTGTGTTATGGGTTCAGTTATTAGTATGCCTGTTTCTATAGAAAAATCAGTATTTATAGTTGTATCTGGTTGTGTGGCTGTATTTGAATTAGTTGCTTCTGTTGTTGTAGAAACTGAATCAGTTGGGGAAGTAGTTTCTAAATCATCTACCGTAGCGGCTGCCGGATCAGTTGTTGGAGTATCAGATAAATCAGTTGGGGAAGTAGCTATTGATTCGGTGGTTGAAGATGTTGTTGAATCGGAAGTTGTGGTTGAGGTTGTTATTTCAGTTGATGATACAGATAAAGAAGCTGATGGGGCACTTGCTGGAGAAACATTTACAGAATCCATATTCATTATAGATTTAATTTGATCTTCTGTAACACAAGTATCCCCCACACAAAGATTTTTTGTATGAATATTGTTTGTTGTAAAATTGTCTTTAAATGAAGTAAGTGTTGCAACAATACTCTTTATACTTTCTATAATATAAGGTATGAACCCTCCGTAAGATACAGAC
>JBAYGN010000007.1:0-35032 GCA_041666645.1 Minisyncoccota bacterium | reverse complement strand
CGGTACTTTCGTTGCAGTCGCACGATCTGACACCGGCGACCGTGTCATGACCTCAGGCAAAACCGACTACATCCCATTCTCACACAACAACACATACCAAGGGGGGATGAACATATTTGGTAATGTAGGTATCGGGACTACGACTCCTGGATCTAAACTTGATTTATGGAACAACACAGCTTCATCTAATATTGATATTTTCCGTATTGGAACAAATGTTGGATCAGCAAATAACATCAAGTTCCGTATTGATTCCGACGGAGATCTATTTACAGATGGGTCTGTTACTATTGGTACACCAGCGGACATCGCAGAAAGTTATACTGCAATGGAAGCACTAGATGCGGGGACAGTTGTAGCTTTTGCGACAAGTACGGTGGGATGGAGCGCGACCGCAGGGAGCGCGACTTCTACTGCATCATCAAGTGATGTATATGAAATTTCTGGAGTGCGAAAAGCACATGATGGATATGAGTCAGTTGGTATTGTATCAACTAGACCAGGTATCAACCTTGGGTCAGATATTATAAATGGTGTACCGATTGCGTTTACTGGCCGTGTACCTGTAAAAGTGACAACCGAAAATGGTGTAATCGTGCGAGGGGATTATCTAACTGTTTCAAAAAACATGCCAGGATATGCCATGAAATTAACTGGTGAAGGAAAGTCCATTGGACGCGCACTTTCTGATTATGTAGAAGGACGTGATAAAGTTATGATTCTTGTTGAAAATGGTTATCAGAAATTAGATCTTACAGGAAGATACGCCTCAACAACAGCCATGTTAACAACAGGTAATTTGGACTTGAACGCAAACGGTGTTGCTATTACAAATATAAAATCTCTTGCGTCTGCGAACGGCACATGGTCTATTGATGAAAATGGTCGTATTATTGCGAAAAGTATTGCGGTTGATTCAGTTGAAACAAAATCATTCTGTATTAAGGATGTTTGTGTGACAGACACACAGTTGGCACTATTGCTACAAAGTGCAAACCTTATAAATGCAAGTACATCCCAAGCATTAATATCACAGGTTCTTGGCGCCTCATCTGTATCAGCAGCAGTCTCCTCAGCTAATGCATCTATAAGTCTAAACGGCAGTGCTGTGTTGGAGGTAAACCTAAACTCAACATGGTCTGACACAATGGGCGCGAATTATAACCATGATGGATTTACTGATGTAATTTATTCAACCTCAACCGTTGATACATCTAAGGTTGGAACAACTAAGATAGAATATTTCGCAACATATATTCCTGTAGCAGCTGGTTCACAACCACAAACAATATATGCAACACGTGATGTGGTTGTAGTAGACCCTTCTACAGTAACTACTGTAGATACTCCGATAACTACAAACACAGATATCACAGCAACCACAAATACGACAAGCACAAGTACTATAGAGTCAGCTCCTGTGACAAATTCAACGCCAGTCTCAGACCCAACACCAGACCCAACACCAGCCCCAACTTCAACAGTGGACCAGTCAGCACCATCTCCAACATCTACAACCACAACACCATAAAGGTTGTTAACAAACAGCGTGTTCGATTAGTTGATTAATATTAAAAAATAAGTTATAATATATCCTATATGGTAGTACGAATGAGACACACACGAGCGCATACGGCCAATCGCCGTAGTCACCACGCGCTAAAAGCAGCAAATATTGTTGCTTGTAAAAACTGCGGAGCTATGAAAACTCCTCATCACATCTGTGATGCCTGCGGTTTCTATCGCGGTAAAAAAGTATTAGAAGTTAAGGTAAAGGCTAAAAAAGCATAAACCTTAAAAAGTTCTCTTACCCCTTAACCTCCTCAAAAACAAGCTCTTTTTAAAAACCCTATGAGTACCCGTCACATTGCACGAACGCTCGCTCTCCAAACACTTTTCGAATTAGATATGAAAGGTGAATTAGCTGTGTCTTTGGAAAAAATTGATCCAATAATTTCTCGTAACTGCGAAGAATTCGGTGAGGGAATAAAAGATACTTCGTTTACGAAAGATATTGTTACAAACGTGCTTTCACGTCGTATAACTCTTGATAATATAATTGTCCGCGCTGCGCCTGATTGGCCGCTTGAAAAAATAGGCATGGTTGATAGAAACATTTTACGTATTGGATTATCCGAACTATTATTCGGAGATCGCGCACAAGTTCCACCAAAGGTGGCAATAGATGAAGCCATAGAAATGGCAAAGTCTTTCGGCGGAGAAACTTCAGGTAGGTTTATAAATGGAGTGCTCGGCGCTATTTATAAAGAAATGGGAGAGCCAGAAAAAGCTCAAGTTACAAAAACCAAACAAGACCATTTTGAAAATGGAAAACGTGAACTACTTGCAGGCTCTGTAGTGTGCAGTCGTCACGAAAACAAATTATATGTCGGGCTTGTGCACGATGTTTTCGGGTATTGGACCTTACCGAAGGGGCACATTAAAGAAGGCGAAGAAGAAACAGTAGGTGTTGTACGTGAATTGAAAAAAGAAATCGGCATAATTACACATGTAATAGAAAAAATAGGTGAAAATGAATACATCGCCAACAAACCAGAACAAGGTAAAGTCGTAAAGCATGTGAGTTACTATCTTACTTTCTCAGACCACACGCCACTTGTTCTTGAGAAGAAAGGTGGACTTGATGACGCTCAGTGGTTTAACGAAAAAGATGTAGCAGGTCTTCGCATTTATGATGACATTAAACCACTACTTGAAAAAGCTCTTGAAAAAGCAAGAACAAGTGATAAGTGGCCAATAACACCAGGACAATAAGAACATTTTAAATTTCTAATTTTTTATGACTCTAGAAGAATTTAAACAATACAACAAAGTACAGTTCAAAAATGACGCTCTTTTACAGCAAGCGTTTATTCACCGTAGTTTTATAAATGAAAACACAAGAAGTGGTTTTGAACATAACGAGAGACTTGAGTTTCTTGGTGACTCTGTTCTTGAGTTAGTTGTAACAGAATATTTATACGAGACATATCCGCACCAGAACGAGGGGGATTTGACCGCGTATCGCTCAGCATTGGTAAATGCGATAACCCTTGGAAGCGTTGCTGACAGTTTGAGATTTAACGACATGATAAAACTTTCTAAAGGTGAAGCAAAAGATGTGTCACGTGCTCGCTCATCTATACTTGCTGATGCGTATGAGGCATTTATTGGGGCTTTATACTTAGATCAAGGGTATGACGTTGCTAAGGAGTTTATCGCACGTACTGTTTTAGTAAGAACAAAAGATATTATAAAAAAAGGATTATACAAAGACGCCAAGAGTTTTGTACAAGAAAAATCCCAAGAATTATATGGTATAACACCGGCGTATAACGTTTTGAGTGAAGAGGGTCCTGACCACGATAAGATATTTAAAGTTGGTATTTATTTCGGTGATGAAGTAGTTGCAGAAGGGGAAGGTAAAAGTAAACAAGAAGCCGAAACCGTGGCTGCAAAAAATGCTCTCGAAAAGAAAGGTTGGGCGTAGTTTTCTATGCGACTAGATCAAGAATTAGTACGGCGCGGATTATGTGAAAGCAGAACAGAAGCACAAGAGCTTATAGATGTTGGTACGGTTTTTTTAAATAACATAGTTTGCACAAAAAAGACTAGACAAGTTACGGAGAAAGAAGATATCGTTGTAACCTCAAAAAGAAAGTTTGTATCACGTGGAGGAGAAAAACTAGAAGGTGTCTTGCTGGACGTATTCGGTAGTGAAGACAAAGTGCGCAGTTTTTGCAGCGCAAAAACTGCGCTCGACGTCGGGTCTTCTACTGGAGGATTTACGGATTGCCTACTTTCATATGGTGTAATCAGTGTGGATGCGGTTGATGTTGGAACATCTCAACTGCACGCAAGGGTAAGAGATGACCCCCGTGTATCTGTGTTTGAAAACACAGATGTTCGTGCATTTAAAAGTGATAAAAAATACGATATCATTGTCGCTGATTTATCTTTTATACAGCTCTCACATGTTATTGACGACATAATAAAATTTGGAGCAAAAGGTACACAGTATTTTTTATTGATAAAACCACAGTTTGAAGTGGGAAAAGGAAACACTAAGAAGGGAATAGTAAAAGACTCTTCACTTGTTGATGATGTTTTGGATGCATATATAAACCTTGCTAAGGAAAAAGGGGTGCTCGGCGTTAAGATTTTTAAATGCGTTATAACTGGAGGCGAGGGGAATCAGGAATTTTTCCTTTACGGGGGAAATTAAATCTAAATACTTAAAAGTTTAAGAATGAGCGAAATAAAAAAGCAGCCAAGATGGCTGCTTTTTTATTTCGCTCATTCTTATTAGAAAGCGCGACGTGGGCGGTCTTCACGAGGAGCTAGTGGGCGCGCTACATTTACTGTAAGACGACGTCCTTGGAACTCTTGATCGTGAAACATTTCGATAGCCTTTTGAGCTTCTTCGTCAGATGACATTTCAACAAAGCCGAAGCCCTTTGAACGGTTAGTCATCTTATCGATGATGATCTGTGCTGAAACTACTGTTCCTGCTGCACCGAAATGTGCCTTAAGATCCTCGTTAGTAGAAGTGTAAGGTATACCACCTATGTAAAGTTTTGAATTCATTTATTTTAGAAACTAATTGTTAACAATAAGCCCTAGCGCACAGTAATACAAGTGTAGAAACAGTGTAAGACGTGGAGTTGCTTAATGTACACATAGTATAACACAAGACAGCAAGTTTGTATACATGTTGCACACAATCGGGTAATTATGTAACATAATGAATGAAGTGTCCAAAAACCCAGAAAAGGAGAAGGTTTTATGTCTAACATTGTCCGTGTTCCTTTTTCAAAAAATATGGTGGATTGTGCACAGAGAATAGAGTTATTCCTTGAACACACCAAACAAAATTCTTCAGAGTTTTACATCGCCAGTGTTTCCGTATGTCTATTCCTAGATTTTCTTTTGCTTGGAGAGGATGACAAGACTATCATAGCTATGACGTCTGATGGGCATCATGATATTCCATTTGAAACTATTTATGAATACGTTGGCGAGAAACCTATTGACCATTGGGAGTTGGTTGAATTTCCAGAAGATTTCTTGACGGTGTGTAAAGAAATAGCTCATCGCTGCTGTCTTGATTCAGTAGAAGATGGGGTACTCATTAGTATTGGGTATCTTTCTGAACTGGTTAGATTTGTGGAGATGGGCATGCAACTTTTTGTTGCAGAATACATCGATAATGAAAGTTGCAAAATTGAGCATCTTCAAGAAAAAATTTTTGATGCCTATCGTCCATTTCTTATAAATTAGATTTTATTTCAATAATCTAATACATAAACCTTTTAAATTAAACCGCACCCAAATGTGCGGTTTAATTATTATAGTTTTCCTAAATCGAGTGTTTGTGTAATTCCAATCTCTTTCACGAATTCATTAACGTGAGAAACGATAATCATTGGACCTTCGTATGCCTTTAAGGCCTCAGCAATAATAGGTAAGTGACGGAAGTTAATGTGGTTTGTCGGTTCATCAAGAATAAGAAGCCCTGGTTGGAGTAGGCGAAGATACGCAAACATAAGAAGACCTTTTTGTCCTTCAGAAAGAAGTCCAATTTTTGAGCCGAGTTGCTCAGCCCCCAAAAGCATACTCGCGGCAGTTCTTCGTAAAAGTTGATCATCAAGTCTTTTTAAAACTTTAGCAAGTTCTTGGTATGCTGTCTTATCAAAATCAAGAGTAGAAAAGTCTTGGCGGTAATATCCAACAGTTATGCCGTCTTGTATGGCCACACCTTTCTCATTTCGTTTTGCGATTTTTTCCAATAGGGTAGTTTTACCGATTCCGTTAGGTCCCGTGATATGTAGTTTGTCTCCTTTACGAAGCTCAACACTAACTTTTCGCGTTACAGGTTTTCCGTCATGAAGCACCTCAACTGAGTCAAAAGTTACAATAACACTTCCAATATCCTCTTGGCAGTTAATTGTAAACGGCTTTATTGTTCTATCTTCTTTTCTTACATCAACTTTGCTTTCCTCAAGTTCTTCAACTTCATCTTTTAATTTTGCTGCAAGTTTACGCATCTTTCCTCCTTTAAGAGCAAAGAAGTTTACTTTATCTTTATTGTTCTGAATTTCTTTTTCAAGCTGGGCGTTTGCGCGTTCAGCACGCTCCACAACACGTTTTATTTCTTCTACCACTTTGAAATAGTTACCAACGTATTGTTCCACTTGATATGTTTGTGTATTTATATAAAGAACTCCATGAGTAAAAGAGTTTAGGAAATCTGCATCGTGAGAAATAACAATCACAGTTCCATTGTATGACTTCATAAAATCTGTTAGAAGTTGAACGCCTGCCTTGTCTAAGTTGTTTGTTGGTTCATCAAGAAGAAGAATATCTGGTTTTTGTATAAGAGCTTGTGCAATCAATAGGCGACCCTTTTGCCCACCAGAAAGATCTTTGATTGTTTTATCAAGAGAGACATTTAGTTCTACGGTTTCAAATACTTCTTTTGCACGCTTATCTATATCGTAAACCTTGTCTTTAAAGGCAAGTTCTAAGAATTCACGCACAGTCATGCTCCACTGTGTATGTGGTATAAACTGTTTAGCAATTGCGATATGTAAACCTTGTCCAATAATAATACGACCTTCTTCAGGTTTTAATTCACCCATAATCAAAGAGAAGAGGGTAGACTTTCCGGCACCATTTGGTCCCATGAGAGTGAGTTTGGTTCCTTTGCGCACGACAAAATTAGTCTCAAATAAGACTGGTTTGTTTTCGCCATAGTTAAAAGTGACATCTTCGAAACGAAGAACAGCTTCACCTCCAACAGGAATTTGTTTTTCGACAGCCATTTTAAATAGTTTAGTAGAAGGTATAGTGTAGAAAGTAGTTACAACACTCAATACCAATAATAAATGGCCGAACGGCCAATATCATTACATTATAACACGTTTTAATGTTAACGTCACCTGTATGATATACTTTATTAATATGAAATCTACAGAACCCCTTAAAGACATTGTTGTTATGTATCATGGGTTCTGCACAGATGGTTACGGAGCAGCTTATTCTGCATGGAAAAAGTTTGGTGACACAGCAAGTTATATTGGAAAAGAAAGAACTGATGAAAAACTAGACAGTAAAGAGTTCGAGGGAAAAGAGGTTTATGTTCTGGACTACTCTTTTTCTAAAGAAGAAATGCTTGCTTGTGAGTCTGTGGCTCGGTCTTTTGTGGTGATTGATCACCACGTAAGTGCGAAGTCAGATGTTGAGAGTTTGAAGAATTATGTATTTGATTTGAATCACTCCGGGGCATATCTTTCTTGGGAATATTTTCATCCGACCGAAAAAATGCCTCGCTGCATAGAATATATTTCGGACGCGGATATTTGGACACACTCACTACCAGACTGGCAAGAAATTGAAAGCTATATTTATAGAAACGAAGAAGATCATTTTACTTTTAATTATTTTGATAAACTTGTTTCCGAACTAGAATCGGAAGAAGGCTATGCTAAAGCAAAAGAGATAGGCTCAATACTTCTTAGCTCACACAAACAGAGTGTTAATATGTACGCTGAAATGGCGGAGTTAATTGAATTCGAAGGACATACTATATATGCAATAAACGCACCACGCGAAGTTCGTAGTGAGCTTGGTCATGTACTCGCACTAAAAACAGATTCTTTTTCTTTAATATTTAACTACGAAAAAGGAAAATGGAAATGTAGTCTAAGAAGTGTAAAAGATTTTGACGTAAGTGCTATTGCGCAAAAATATGGAGGAGGGGGCCACAAGAATGCTTCAGGGTTTGTTGTTAATACAGATTTTCCTTTATCATTTATAAAATAAATAAATAAAAAGCGCGACCGAAGGTCGCGCTTTTTATTTATTATTTCCTTAAAACAATTTCTTCCTTTGAAAATCTGCTCTTAGTAGCTAAAGCTGTTGCGTCAGATTCAGAGCGATAGCCTAGAGCCATCATTGCTACACTTGAATACCCTAAATCATTTAACCCCAGTAGCTCATCAAATTTTACTGAATCAAACCCTTCCATCGGACATGCGTCAACTTCAAGCAAAGCTGCAGCTTCCAGCATAATACCGAGTGGTATATAAACCTGTCGTGAGTTCCATTTTTTAATATCTTCGGAAGATTTACCACTAACAGAACCAAGTATAGCGGCTTTGAATGTTGCAAGATCGTCAATTGAGATACCTCTTACGTCAGCAGTTGATTTCATATATGAATCAACATAATCCTCATCAAGAGTGTTTTTATAAGCAATTATAATTATGTGTGAAGCGTCAGTTATTTGTGGTTGGTTATATCCAACCGTTCTGAGTTGAGCGCGTAGTTCTGGGTTTTCGACTAAAACAAACTTCCATGGCTGAAGTCCAAAAGAAGAAGGTGAAAGACATCCGGCCTCAAGTATCTGGTTTAGAGTTTCTTCTGGTAATTTTTTTGTTGGGTCAAATTGTTTTGTGGCGTACCTCCACATAAGCGCATCGTGAATTGTTTTCATATATTTTTATTGTATTAACAGTTTACAGCATTTTTTGCACAAACAAAAAATAAGAATGTATTTTTGGTGATATACTTTTATATATGTATCAAACTATAGTACTAGGTCTTGGTTTTCTTCTTATAATAGGTGGGGGATATCTTATAAAATCAATAGATAAAGAAGGCTTGATTAAACAGTCGTTTTTAAAAGATTCAAAAGTAACTAATATTTTGGCAACAATAGAAACTGTGCCTGGAACGTATATGTGTAATGAATCACTTAGATGTGATAATTCTCGTACAATGACTTTATCTCCTTCTGGCGAGGTTCAAATTCTGACATCATATAATAACGGCGCGGAATTATTAAACGAAAATGGCTCATGGAAAATTGAACAAGGTGGATTGATTTCAGTTTTTCTTACCGATTCCACAACTGAACATTATGAAATACCTCATTTATTTTTAATACAATCAGTTAGCACCTCTACTTTGTCTAAGATTTCATTTGATTCTGGTTTATACCCAGATATGCACAAACCTATTTTTATAAAACAAGGGGAATAGGTAGTGTTAAGTGTTAAATTTCATTAAATAATTTCCAATAGTTATCCACTGGTGTAGTGATTCACACGCGGTACACTTAATTTGTAACAGATTCTCTCGTCGGAGAATACTGTAGATTTAATAAAACATATATGCTTTCACAAGTCACACGTATCTTGGTGGTCGTGGGTGGTGTTAACTGGGGTCTTATTGGTCTAGGTATGCTTATGGGTTCTGATTGGAACGTAGTTAAGATGATTCTTGGCTCAGTTCCTATGCTTGAAGCAATAGTCTACATTCTTGTAGGTCTATCTGCCGTTAAAATGGTTTGGCCTCGTTAATCTAGGTTATAAAAATAAAACAAACATTTGATTAAATGTTTGTTTTATTTTTTGTCCAAACATGCCAGTTAATAAAAATAGTGTTAAAATATAGAAATGCAAAAATATAAAAAATATCTGTGGTATATACCAGCTCTATATGTGTCGTACATGTTTGGAAATAAGATTCTCGAAGGTTTAGCCCATAGTGAGGAATTTATTGCTATTATTGGTGTTATTTCTCCACTTAAACCATTTGCCTACGTTTTGTCTCCTTTTGTTGGAATATTAGATTTTTCTATAGCTGTTTTATTTTTGGTAAAATCTTTCATTACTAATAATATAAAAATACAAAAGTATATTTTTATTTGGGTTATATTATGGCCATTTGTCCCAGCGAGTTTGAGATATTTTGGTGGAGTAGGTGAATTTCAGATAGCTGAAGTCCTCTCAATATCCGTAGCAGGTATCATTTCCTACGTTCTATGGAAAAAGTTTACCATAGAAAATAATACTAATATTATTCAATAATATTTAAAAAATAAAAAACTTCCCTAAGAGGGAAGTTTTTTATTTTTCTTTATTTCAGTAAAGAAACTATAAATATGACTGCGTAAAATATTAAACCGTACGTACAAGATGGTAAAACCAAGGCGTATTTTCTTCCAGTTACAAGCCATAACCTAATGTCTTCTTCGATATATGATCCAGCAAAAATTATTCCTAACGCAGACACTCCCATAAGGATTTGTTTTGTTGTTATAATTTCTAGTCCTAGCCAAATAGACATAGAAGAAATCATAAGCATAACTATGAACATTGATAGCCCAAAATAACAAGCTGGGTAACCAAGAAAATATGGACATTCTTCATTAAATGCGCAAACCTTTGTTATTAAACGATGAAGAGCCATGTAAAGAGCAAACAGGGTACCAATAAACGATAAAATAAAAACGATATAAATGTAATTTTCTACTAGCATAAACACAGTGTATCAGAATTATGTGCCTTATAGATAGGGGGTAAAATATAAATACGCGGGTAGGGGTCAGTTACAAACCCACACCAAACTTATAAGGAATAAAGGTTGTATTTACCTATTGTATTTCCATATCATTAAATAAAAATACTAAAACCAACTAGCGACACCTCCATGATGTGAACATGTGCCTCTTCTACTTTGACTGAAACTATATGTCCCATCTCTACACTTTGCTGTTGCACCTACTGGAATTGAGTTATTTTCAGAATAAGCTGGAGAATGGACCGTGTTACCTGCTGTGTTAGTGTAATAATTATCATTTGATAAATTATTAGATTGAACAGGTTTGGGTGCTGGATTTACAGCGTTAGAAGTATTTAGCTTAACAGGAGATTGAACTGTTTGCACTTGCTGAACAGTATTTAAGTTAGCGGTTGGTTTGTATACATTTTGAGTATTGTCACCACTAGAACTTAAGACAGAGATAAACAAAACTCCAATAGGAATAATAAACCTCTTCTTTTGGTACCACTTTCTTTTTAAGTCATTATTCATGCTTACACCCTACTCCCTAAATTAAAAAAGTAAAGTAAAAGTGTTAGGTTCGAATTTCAAAAAATAGCATACAAAAACACCCAGATAAATCTTGGTGTTTTCGCTGGATCCACGAGTAGGTATTGGTCACAAAATCAGCTCCTTAGTCGCAGATGATTTCGCGACCCCGTATTCGATCCCTAACGAAAACTAAAGCAGTTTGGTTTTCTCTCGCGGATCACTAAAATCAAAAGTCCACCGGAAGGTGGACTTAAGATTTTATGTGCTCCGCGAGTAGGGATCGAACCTACGACCAACGCGTTAACAGCGCGCTGCTCTACCGCTGAGCTATCGCGGAATATTTGCTTATTCTAAGAATTTGCTTTGTGGGGCCCATACATTTACATAATTTAATATATAAATGTATACATAATCATACAAGAAAATGACATAATTCGCAAGAGTGACAATGTGACTATATTTTCTTTGAAATGTGAGTATTTATTCTAAATAAACAACCCACCTTCATTTGAAGGTGGGTTGTTTATTTAATTTAATTAATTAAGCAGAGTGTTGGTGTTCACTGTGGTGTCCAACAAGTCTCTTGTACAAGATTGCGCTCGCAACAACAGAAACTGGTACTGTAACCAGAAGACCAAGGTAAAATGGAATTATTCCAATAAGGTTTATTGCAATAAGTACAACCATGAATCCAAGCAATTTCCAGAAGTTGTTAGCCGTTATTTTCATGCTTTCCTTTAGTGAATCAATAGCACTCATGTTTTCGTGCTCGACAACAAAGAATTTATAAAAACTAAGTCTAACAGCGAGATAAATGCCAGGTAAGACAAATGCTATAAAACCAAGAGATACAATCAAACCATACAAAACAGAGGCGATTATGTAATTTAGTGTTATTTTATAGCTTTTAAAACTTTTCGTAAGGTCGTCAAAGGTGGGTTTTGCACCATGAGCTATAACCAGTGAAACAGCTATGACCGCTATACCAACAATAAAGCTGGTAACTAGTCCAATTAATGGTGTACGGTGGGTTATGGCCATAAGAAAAAGAGCCCCGAGAAAAATACGGAACAAAAACCAATAGTTTTCTTTGGTTTTTGACCATGCAGAACTTAGTATTTCTTGAATTGTGAAGTTATGTTTTATCATATGTTTATAGTATACCAAATGAAGGAAGGAAGGGTTCTTTTTATATAATTCCCTGTGTATAAGAAAGCTATCTGGGGTGATATACTATTAATATATAATATAAGTCAATAATAAAATAATATGCACATCATAATCACTGGTCTACATATGGAGATAACCGATGCAATCCGTTCATATGCTTTTGATAAGATGAAAAGTCTTGAAAAGTATGTTTCAAAAGACGACACGAGTGCTAAGCTTGCTATAGAATTAATGAAAACAACAAATCATCACCAACACGGAGATGTTTTTCAAGCGGAAGCTCAGTTTCATATTAGTGGCAAAGAAATTACAATGCGAACAACAGAAGATGATTTGTATAAAGCTATAGATATTTTGAAGGACATGCTTACTCGTGAACTTACTACTCATAAAAATAAAGAACGTTCAATGTTTAGACGTGGAGCCCACAAAGTGAAAGGATTATTTAAAAGACTAATTTAGTATTATGGATCAAGACATTAAATTAACATATACAGTTATAGCAGTACTTATAGTTCTTTTGGGAGGGTTTGCATATTTCCTTCAAGGGAATATGAGCCTTCCTCAAGTTCAGGTAGATAAACAAGCCACAAGCACAGAAGGATTAAAGAAAAAATCATTACCCATAATAAAAACAACTGAAGACAAACAATCTAATTCAACGACAACCGCTATGCAATTACCAGAAAAAATTACCAGTGCAATAATTACTACAAATAAAGGTGTTATAGAAATAACATTTTCAACAAAAGCACCAGAGACAGTAAAGAATTTTGCTAAATTGGCACTTGAGAATTTTTATAACGGCACACGTTTTCATAGAGTTATTCGTGACTTTATGATCCAAGGAGGTGACCCACTTTCAAAAGATTTGGCACAAAAAGATAGATGGGGAACAGGTGGTCCTGGCTATACGTTTGGAGATGAAATATCACAAGACGATGTATTTTCACAGGGTACACTCGCTATGGCAAACTCCGGACCAAATACAAATGGTAGTCAATTCTTTATTGTGACAGCAGTTGCGGGCACTCCATGGCTTACAGGCAAACATACAGTGTTTGGGCATGTGACAAGTGGTTTAGATGTAGTGCTTCGCATAGGTGATATGCAGACGGATGGAACCGATAAACCTATACAGGATGTCATTGTTGAGAAAATAGAAATTAAATAAAAAACTCTGGCGAACCTCGTCGCTTAGTGTGAATGGAAATAAAGAAACAACCAGCGTCGTAAGCGCTGGTTGTTTCTATTAATTATTGTTCGCTAGTTTTTTTCGTATCCTCTTAAAAAACTTTCCCAATTCATTTCTTTTTTACCTTCAGGTATAACCGAAGTGATAACATCTTTTGCAGTTGCTGTACTTTCAAAATCTGTAACAAGGTCTACTCCAGTAACCTTAACTCTAATTTGTTTATCGTCATGTTTGGTGAAAAAATAAAGACCGGGCCAAGGTGTTAGGGCTCGAAATTTTCTACGTATATCATCTGCTTTATCTGTAGTTTTTATTTCCCCCATAGACTTTTCTATTTTCTTACACACAGTCGCCTTAGAATGTTCTTGCTCTTTCGGAATTAAATTTCCTTCAACGTACGATGGTAAAATTTGAACAAGCATATCACCACCTAATTGCCCACAAGAAACTTCAAGAGTACCAGACGTTGCTTCGGCTGGAATAATGAAGGCGCTTTGTACAAGAATAGGACCGTGGTCCATTTCCTTATCTAGCCTCATGATACTTACACCTGTTGTTATATTGCCATCAAGTAATACCGACTCTATTGGTGAAGGACCTCGATAAAGAGGAAGGAGTGACGGGTGAACATTTAATATTCCATGCTTAGGGAGGTTCAAAATTTCTTCAGGAATTATTTTTCCATATGATGCGACTATGAATAAATCAAACTTTTCTGCGTGAAGAGGGGAATTTGATGAAATATCGCGTAGTGATGCAGGTTGGAATGTTGGAATACCTTTCATATCTGCCCATGTTTTTATGTGAGGTGCTGTCATTAGCATATGACGACCTTGTGGACTATCTGGTTTGGTTACAATTAATGAAGGGGTGTACCCATTTCTAACAAGTGTAGCGAGCACGCTTTCTGCAAGCGCACCTGTTCCAAAAAAAGCGTAAGAAATTTCTTTTTGCATGATTTATTTTTTACTTCTCTTTACAGATTCTTTAATTTCTTCCTCTGTGTATTCTTCTAAATCAAAACCATGGTCAATAAATAAAATACCATCTAAGTGGTCTGTTTCGTGTTGGAAGATGTGAGCAATTAGACCTGAGGCTCCATAACTAAATTTATTTCCATTTATATCACAAGCTTCAACTGTGGCACTCGTTGAACGTGTAGTTGTTCCATATACCCACCTAACAGATAAACAACCTTCTTGCATATCGGCAGTTTTCTTGGATGCTTTTATTATTTTTGGGTTAATAAAAACTAAAGGTTTCCATTTTGCATCTTCTGGGTAAGCGCTTTCTGCAACTACGAAAATGCGAAGAGGTAAACCAATTTGTGGTGCAGCAAGAGCAACACCATCTGACTCACGAGATAAGGATTCTTGCATCGCATTAACCACATCTTTTAGATGTTGGGTACCAAACTCTTCTTTTTTTATTGCGCGAGCAACAGAACGAAGAGGGTTATCCTTTTTGTCATCAATTTGAATGATGGTGTCTTTGACTTTCATCACACTACTTTATCATATTTTTGTAAAGAGATGAAGTTAAAATATAGAAACAAATAAATGAATTCGTATCTGAGGCGAAAAGAAAAATGAGAGTAAAATGTACGAAGTAGTACATTTACGAGCATGTGTGGTCCTGCAACGAAGGATGTGAGTTTAGATGTTTTGTTTATATTTTATATGAAGAAATGGAGCGGGTTAACTAAAGGATGTCCATCATATACAATTCTTTTTATTCTATCTCTAACCGGTTGATTGTTCGCCCACTCAGTTTCTTTTATATGAATAAATAAAAGAGTTACACCACGACCTTGTTCAAACCATTCGACGGTATATGGTTCTAGTTCTTGCTCCATGCGATTACGAAGGTCATCCGGAAGGTTATCAAAAGAGGCTTTTATTACCGTGTAATACGGGGGTAATAAAAATTGTTCTCGTTCTTTTAGTAGAGTGTCATAGACTTCTCTGAAACTAGGCGAAGTGAGCTGTTTAATGACGGGCATATTTTTTAGGCGCGTTTGTAATATAAGTTTACCGTCCGTTAGGTTTTCACCGTTTACATTTTTTATTTTTTCTGACATTTCAGTTATAAGATTTAAAACTTTTTCGTCAGTACGATATTCAGGAAGTGAAAAAAGGGAATCAAGTGAAAGAACAATAATTCCATCACACGATTGCATTATGTTGTGAGCCATTTCTGTCCCAATGAGAACACCGTATGGAGACTCTAACCATTCCTTATAAACTTTTTTTACTTTTGCACGAGTTGGTGTGTGTTCACCATCAATTACAAAAAGTGGGATTCCAAGACGCTTCAATTCTTCTTCAACACCAGTTGTTGCGATACCCAGTGTAGCCATTCTCCACCCTCCACAATTTCTGCAAGATAAAGTCGTATCTTCATTTAGTTGTACTATGTTTTCACAACCGTGGCAGACATATGTCCGCATACCTGCGATTTTGTGAAGCACGTATGGACGGTTACAGGTTGGGCAGGTAAAAAGCGTCCCACAATCGGAACAAATTGTCGTCGGATACATTCCTTTTCTGTGCGCATATAAAAAGTAATGCCCGCGCTGTGCAAGTTTTGAATTATGTAAAATAGAAAGAGTTGTGCGTGAGAGGTATGGACTTGCGCTTTTGTTTTCGTCTGTCATTGGAACAACAGAGATAGGGGAATCGTTACGAAATTGAAGAGGCATGACTTCGTGAGCATCTCGTTGTTTGAAAAGCATATACGCCTTTAGTGACAACATGTGAGAACCCAAAAGACACGGGATGTTGCTGCCATGAGCGAGTTGTTCAATTACAAAACGCATATCATAACCGTTATCGCCATGAGTGTAATAATAATGACTGTGTTCCCGTTCAATAATCACAAGACCTAAATCTTTTCTTATCCACGGAATTATAGAAGGAGTAGATAGAATAATAATAGGGTGGGGGTTTTCAATTATTTGTTTTTGAGATTCTTTGTATTGTTTTTCGGTAAGCCCACTGTGGAGAGTAATTACATATTCATCTATTCCGCGGGCGAGCTCGGTTCGAGCATATTCAAGATCGGTTATTGTTGGGAAAAACATAACAAGTGAACGTTTCTTTGAAAACGATTCACGTATAGTCGTTTTATAACGTGTAATTCTGTTCTCGTAACTTTGTTCTAATAGAAGTATTTCAAAACCTTTTCCGTCAATTGGAACAGTGCAAGGTATTAGCATTTCAAAAGATTTTTCTGAAAGTAAGTCATAAATAATTGTACCTAGTGGTTGCATTAGATATGAAGATGCATACGAAAGCGCATTCCATAGTTTTGGATGAAGAAAGTCTTTTGTGATGACTTTAGTTATTTTTTTTAAACCAAACGATGAGTGTCGAAGTGATTGTCGTTCTTCTTTAGCATCTTCAGCGCCCAGCACAAGAGCCTTGCACACACGACGTCTAATATTTATTTCTATTAAGTCACCAGAGGAGACATCATCTTTTGAGAAATAAGAAAGTTCCTCATAGGGGATTCCGCTTGCAAGTGGGGCAACATTTAGCACGCGCATATGTCTATAGTATAGCAGAAATATGTTCAGTCTAATTTCTATTTTAAAATTTAAAAAGTTTTTAAAAATCCTATAAAATACGGTATTTTTCTGGTTATTTTTAACTTTTTTATTACTTATCGCTTGCTATTTTTTGTGCTAGAATGAAGCAACTATGGGATTTTTCGCAAAAAAACTCGGTATCGATTTAGGTACTGCAAACACGCTTGTTTACCTTCCTGGTAAAGGGGTTGTACTTGTTGAGCCGTCAGTTGTAGCTGTTTCTGAAGTTGATAATAAAATAATGGCAGTTGGAAATGAGGCTAAGGATATGATTGGTAAAACACCAGATTCTATTATTGCGTATCGCCCAATGCGTGACGGAGTCATTGCTGACTATCGTGTGACAGAAGCTATGCTTCGTTATTATATTAATAAAGCACTTGGCGGGTTTAATTTTTTCAAACCAGACGTTATGATATCAGTCCCAGCAGGAGTGACATCAACTGAACGTCGTGCCGTTATAGAAGCAGCATTAAAAGCTGGTGCAAAAAATGCGTACGTGGTGAAAGAACCAATTCTCGCTGCCATCGGCGCAGGTATCCCTATTCATGAAGCTCAAGGAAGAATGATTGTAGATATTGGAGGAGGAACAACAGACGTAGCTGTGATTTCTTTGGGTGGTATTGTCTGTAGTACTTCTGTTAAGTGTGCCGGAAATAAAATAGATCAAGCTATTATTGATTACATTAAAAAAACATACAATTTAGCCATTGGTGACCAAACAGCAGAAGAAATAAAAATAAAAATCGGCTCAGCTCTTCCCGTTGAAGAAGAAATTTCAATGAAAGTAAAAGGTCGTGATTTCATTGCTGGATTGCCACGTACCGTTGAGATTCGCACAAATGAAATTGTAAAAGCGATAGATAAAGAATTACGTTTAATGGTAAAAGCTATTAAAGATGTTCTTCAAGAAACTCCACCGGAACTTGCTTCAGATATTATTGATAACGGAATTATCATGAGTGGTGGTTCATCAATGCTTAGGCATTTCCCAGATTTGGTTGAACGTCGTACTGGAGTAAAAGCAGTTCTTGCCGAGGATGCATTTTATTGTGTTGCAAAGGGGACAGGTATTGCGCTGGAACATTTAGACACCTACAAACGAAGTATATTTGCGAAGAAATAAAGAAGTCATAAAAAATCCCGAACTTTTAAAGTTCGGGATCTGTATTTGACTGCAGCGATAGTCCGGCACGAGACTTTCAAGTTTTTAGCTTGAACAAGACTGTTCATCTTGGCTATAGGCCTATGTTAATTTGCAGATCGTTGCAGTGTCTTTATTATACAACTTAATATTTATTATGTCAAGTAGTAGTAAAATTGTTATAATTGATAAATGAAAATTTCTGATTTACCAAACCATCATGCAGTACTTTTGGTACACGATGAGCGCGACTCCGTAGGCGTCGCGCTATACAACGAATTATCTTCACTTTCTCCAGCTCACAGGTTTTTTAATCAGACAGTTTTGGATATTGAAACTGCGCGCGCGATTATATCTTGGGCACAAACTCCATACAATGATGAAAAAATTGCAATAATATCTTTTCACACCGCCACACTACCTGCTCAAAATGCAATGCTTAAAATATTAGAGGAACCACGCGATGGTGTTCGTTTTATTTTGGTTACAAGCAATAAGATAAATTTAATTGATACAGTTTTATCACGATTAAATTATGTTCAAGATAAAAAGGTTGAAAGTAAATTATCTTCACTTGCAGAGGAATTTTTACAAACACCTAATAGCATGCGAATGAAATTACCATTCACAATAGAATTGCTTTCACGAATAGACGAGGAGGGTAGAAAAGACAGAGAGAGTGTTCGTGCTTTTATTTTGTCACTGGTAGAAGTACTATCTTCTAATCACGTTGAGCCACGTTATGTAACAGAAACATTACAAGTAGCCTCTTACGCATCAGACCCTTCAGCTTCAGGTAAAGCACTTATTGAATATTTATCTCTACTACTTCCTGTTGTAAAATAGTGATATAATCTTACCACCTAACCAGTTTCCAAAAACTGAAAATTAAAAATTATAAATAAATATGTCATACGATTTTTCCAAAACCAAAACAGATAAAGAAACAATAATTGAATGGTTGAAATCAGAATTCCGTTCTATTCAAACAGGTCGTGCTACTCCACAAGTGTTGGACCTTGTTCATATTGATATGTATGGCGTACGTACACCCATTGCCCACGCGGGTAATATAAATATTGAAGATCCTCGTACACTTCGCGTATCTCCTTGGGACAAAACTATTTTAGGTGCGATGGAAAAGGCAATTAATGATGCCGATCTCGGGCTTTCTGTATCTTCAGACGCTGAAGGGTTACGTGTTCATTTTCCAGCTCTTACAACAGAGACACGTCAAAAATTGGTAAAGCTTCTTAAGGAAAGATTTGAAGAAGCCCGTATACGTGTGCGTTCTCTACGTGAAGAAATAAACAAGGATATAGATGCTCGCGCAAAAGCTGGTGAATACGGTGAAGACGAACAGCATCGTTATCGTGAAGAAATGCAAAAAATTGTAGACCAAACAAATGAGGAATTAGAAGCATTGTTCCAAAAGAAAGAGTCCGAAGTAATGGGGGAATAATCTAAAATTAGATTTCATCTGCTTTGTTGTAGGATATTTTTCATTGAATATTTATAAATTATTTTTCTGATATACTAATCACCATGTCTATATCAGTAATCCTACTTTTCCTTTTTGTTCTTTTTGTCCTAGTCATAGTTCATGAATTTGGACATTTTATTGTAGCAAAGTGGGTAAATATGAGAGTGGACGAATTTGCTTTTGGTTTTCCGCCAAGATTATTTGCAAAGAAAAAAGGCGAGACTCTATATACAGTAAATGCGCTACCTCTAGGGGGTTATGTTTCTATATGGGGAGAAAATGGTGAACCGAATGATTTAGCAAAAAATAATCCTCGAGCATTCGGTAATCGTCCATGGTGGGCACAGTTGCTTGTACTAGTTGCAGGTGTTGTTATGAATATGGTTTTGGCGTGGATTATTTTTGTTGTTATTTCTTACGGTAAAGTAGACATCAGTACTAGCGATAAAACGTATGGTCACCGCGTGAAAGATGTGCAAATAGTAGTTATGGAAGCATCTCCCGAGAGTCCAGCGTATAAGGCAGGCATAACACCTGGTTCGGTTATTTTGAAAGTTACAAGTGGAGGTGTGAACGCAAATCTCACATCCGCAACATCATTGGTCTCATTTATTGGTGCACACAATAATGATGCGTTTTCTGTTACATATAGACGCTCCGATGGAGTGGTTGAACATACAGTCGTTGCTGCAGTATACGGTCTTATTCCAGATAAAAAAGCTATAGGTATATCAGTTGACACTGTTGGTACAGTAGAAACCTCTTTTGTCGAAGCGTTTAAAATTGGAACATTAAGAACATACGACATGACGGTTGCTACACTGGAAGGACTTCAAACATTTGTCGCTTCTGTTTTTAAAGGTTCTAATGTTTTCAAATCTTTATCTGGTCCAATCGGCATTGCAAAAGCCGTCGGTCAAACTAGTGAGTATGGTTACAAGGCTCTACTTACTCTTGTTGCAGTACTTTCGATTAACCTCGCTATATTTAATATTCTCCCACTCCCAGCTCTTGATGGAGGACGAATGGTCGTGGTGATTATAGAAGCAATCACAAAAAGAAAAGTTCCACATAAATATTATTCAACGGTAAACGTGGTTGGATTTTTATTGCTTATGCTTTTGTTAGTATTGGTCACAATTCACGACATAACGGGATAGAGGTAGGAATAGTAAAATTATGTAGGCGAAGTCTTTAGTGTTTTTAGCCCACTACACACTGCGTTCTACCTGCTGTATACTGTCTTTCATGCGACAATCAAAACTCTATATAAAAACACGAAAAGAAGCCCCAGCCGATGAGGTTTCCAAAAATGCGATTTTACTTACTCGAGCTGGTTATATTCATAAAGAAATGGCAGGGGTCTATACAATTTTGCCTCTTGGACTTCGCGTTCTGACCAAAATTGAAAATATTATCCGCCGCCACATGGACACAATTGGTAACGAAGTTTTAATGACAGCTCTTGCTCCAAAAGAAATTTGGGAAAGAACAGGACGCATTGAAACAGTCGATGTTTTAATGAAAACAATGCCAGCAAATAAAGTGTCAGAAGAAAAATCTTCCGCGTCATATATTCTGGGCTCCACTCACGAGGAAATGATTACTCCTATTGCTCAAGAATATATACGTTCTTACAAAGACTTTCCAGCTGCCTTTTATCAGATACAAACAAAATTTAGAAATGAGGCGCGTGCAAAATCAGGTCTTTTACGTGGCCGTGAATTTCGTATGAAGGATTTGTACTCCTTTCATAAAGATGAAGCAGGATTAAAAGAGTATTATGAAGAAGCAAAAAAAGTTTACATGAACGTTTTTAGAGAAATAGGTCTCGGGGCAGATACTTTTGTGACATTAGCTTCTGGTGGAGATTTTACTAAAGATTTTTCTCATGAGTTCCAGACACTGTGTGACGCAGGGGAAGATACTATTTATCTTGATAGAAAAAATAACATCGCTTACAACAAAGAAGTTGTAAACGAAGATAATGCCAAAAAACTTAACGTAGATTTTGATTCACTCGAGCAAGTAAAAGCTTGTGAAGTTGGAAATATTTTCCCACTTAATATTAAGTTTACAAAAGCTTTTGATTATACATATACAAATGAGCAAGGGGAGAAGAAGGAAATATACATGGGTTCTTATGGTATTGGACCAACACGTCTTATGGGTGTGGTTGCTGAAAAAATGTCAGATGAAAAAGGTTTAGTTTGGCCAGAGTCAATTGCGCCATTTTCTGTTCATCTTATTTCTCTTTCAAAAGATAAAGATAGTGAGGCGACAAAAGTCGCTGAAGATTTGTATGTTAAATTAACAAATGCTCACGTAGAAGTTTTGTTTGACGACAGAGATGAATCTGTTGGCGCTAAGTTTGCTGATAGTGATTTGCTCGGTATTCCTATGCGTGTAGTTGTTTCAGATAAGTCATTAGCTGCAGGTGGTGTAGAAATTAAAGAAAGAAAATCAGATACATCAGAAGTTATTACTATAGAGCAGTTACTCACAACATATACAAAAAATTGTTAATAAGAAAATTAATAACAATTATTATTAATTTGTCAATAACTATTTAAAAACATTTTAGGTTATAAAACCCTTTAAATTTTAAGGTATTTTATATTTTTCTATTGGCTAACGGTTAATGGCTAATGTCTATTTTTGTGTTAGAATACCTCCATGTTCGAGAAACTTTACCGACAATTTTCTAATGATATTGGTATCGATTTAGGTACTGCAAACACGCTTGTTTATCTACGAGGGAGAGGAATAGTTATTAATGAACCTTCCGTTGTGGCTTTAAATACAAAAACAAACCGTGTTGTTGCTGTTGGTATGGAAGCAAAAAATATGATGGGTCGCACACCGGCTCATATTCGTATTGTCCGCCCACTTGTCGACGGTGTTATTTCAGATTATGAAGTTACAGAAGAAATGCTTTCTTATCTCATAAATAAAGCAAACGACACAGATAAAAAACTTTTCCGTCCTCGCGTTGTTATTGGTATACCAGTTGGTATAACAAACGTAGAAATGCGTGCCGTGTATGATGCAGCAAAATCAGCTGGAGCTCGCGATGTTTATATTGTAGAAGAACCTATGGCAGCAGCAATCGGCGTACACATGCCTATACACGACCCAGTGGGGAGCATGATTGTTGATGTTGGTGGTGGAACAACGGATATAGCGGTTATAGCACTTTCTGGTGTTGTTCGTGCAAAGAGTTTAAAAGTTGCAGGAGACACGCTAACAACAAATATAATTAGTTATATGCGTGATGAGTTTAAGATGTTGATTGGCGAAAAAACTGCTGAGAATATTAAGATGATTCTCGGTTCAGCTCTACCAGATGATGTTGGTGAAGAACTGAGTGTGAAAGGGCGCGACTTAGTGACAGGTCTTCCTCGTGAGGCAATTATTACTGATGTAGATATTCGCGAAGCAATGTACGGTTCTATCACACAATTAGTAGAAGCTATCCGCGAAGTTCTAGAAACAACACCGCCTGAAGTTCTTTCAGATATTATGCATAAAGGAATGACTTTAGCTGGTGGTGGTGCTCTTATAAGAAACCTCCCACAGTTACTTGAAATGCAATTAAAAGTTCCTGTAACGGTCGCCGATGATCCATTAACAGCTGTTGCTCGTGGAACAGGGGTTATACTAGAAGATATTGATGCATATAAAGATGTATTAGTTCAAAACACTGATGACATATCTTTCCGATAAATCAAGAAAAAAAAAGCGCTATTTTAATTACGGTATTTATACTTGTATTCTTATTGCCTTTGTTTATTTTTGGCCCTCTATCCAGAGAGGGTTATATCCTTTTATAGAACCAACCATTGTTGGTTATGGAGAAAGTAAGTCAACAATCACAAAAATACCATCAGAAATTCGCACTTATTTTTCATCAAGAAGTGAGTTATCTTCACAAGTAAACTCTCTTGAATTAACGATTGAACATTTAGAGAATGAACTCGCAGAAAAAAATGGGATTATTAAAGAAAATAACTTTATACAAACAAATGAAGTGAATACATCTCCTTCAACATTGATTATGTATCCAGTTATGAGAGATATTACAACGATGTACTCATCACTACTACTTTCAAAAGGGTATAAAGATGGAGTTGAAGAAAAATCTCTTGTGTATATTCGTGGGCGCCAACCAGTGTGTTTTATTTCTTTAGTCTACGATAGAACATCTTTGTGTAAACTTTTGTCAGCTTATGGTGTTTCTACCGATGGGGTGGTTGCTTCATCATCAATTATTCTTACTCTTATAGGTGATGGAGGTGGAACATTTATAACAAATGTTGCTCGGGGTACAAATATATCAGTGGGAGATACAGTTTTTCTTGCTAGTGACCCATCTATGGTTTTAGGAAATATCGTTGATATAAATCGTGACAATCAAGCTACGGCGTGGCGTGTATATGTTCGAGGTATGTATAATCCAACTACTTCATCGGTATTTTATATAACGAAATAATTATGTCACGAAGTTTTATTTTTCTTAGTTTACTTTTTGTTTTAACAGTAATTATTGATATCAGTCTAGGTGTTTTTAGGTTCCCATTATTTACTTTAATCCTATGTGCTATAGTAGTTCTATATGAAATTGTTTCGCCGTACATTTACACGCCGCGCTAAGAGAGAAGCATCACACGAAATCGCTCCGGAGGACGTATTTTTGGATTCTCAAAATCTGTCAAAATTAAATATAGATCAAATGGAGGGACACCTTGAGCGCCCTTTGAGTAGAAATATGTTTTATTTAGCTCTTATCGTTACAACTTTTATTATCACAGGTTTTATGTACAGGCTTTTTAATATGCAGATTGTAAATGGAAGTATTTACGCAGAGAAGGCTGATAGAAACCATCTTAAGACGACTCCAATATTTGCACTAAGAGGAACCATTTCTGACAGGAACGGAGAACTTCTTGCTTGGAACACTATTTCTGTAGGTAGTACGACTGTAACAAGTACATCTTCTTTAAATAATGATATTCCTAGACGTGTTTACATTGATACTCACGGTTTTTCTCATATCCTTGGTTATGTTAGTTATCCGAAGAAAGACCAAAGTGGAGTTTTTTGGCAAGATGAATACATAGGAAAAGATGGAGTTGAAAAACAATATCAAGATAAATTACAAGGAGTTCAAGGAGAACGCGTTGTAGCTATTAATGCTCTACACTTTATTGAAGCAGAAAATGTAACCATAGATCCAGTCAATGGTGAAAATTTGAAACTCACCATTGATAAAAATGTACAAGCCAAACTTTATGAACGTATTGAAGCATTGGCGCACAAAGCAGGCTTCACTTCTGGGGCTGGGGTTATTATGGATGTTCACACAGGGGAATTATTGGCGCTTGTAAGTTATCCAGAATATAACAATAATTTGATGACCAACTCCAAAACTAAGGAAGATAACAGAGAAATAACGGCTGAACTTTTAGATAAACGTCACGCATTTCTTAATAGAGCAGTGAGTGGTCTTTTCACTCCAGGGTCTACAGTAAAACCTTTTGTTGCTATCGCCGCACTTATGGAAGGAGTCATAACACCAGAAAAAAATATTTATAGTTCTGGACAACTTGTTATTAAAAATAAATATGGAGGACCTGATACAGTCTTTAAGGACTGGAAGGCTCACGGGTATACTGATATGAGAAAAGCATTAGCTGAGTCATCTGATGAATATTTTTATCAAGTTGGTGGTGGATATATGGACCAGCAAGGGTTGGGCATTGAGCGTATAAATAAATATGCTAAGTTATTCGGTTTTGCGTCTACAACAGGCATAGATTTACCAGCTGAAGAATCAGGCAATATCCCATCTCCAGACTGGAAACAGAAAGTATTCGGTGAAGATTGGTTGGTTGGAGATACATACCACACAGCAATAGGGCAATATGGTTTTCAAATTACGCCTCTTGAGTTAACGAGAGGTGTTGCCTCTATTGCGAATGGTGGTTTCTTGATTACGCCACATATTTTAGGTGGACTAACAAAGGCAAGCACTACTATTAATTTAAAAGAAAAGGATTTAAAAGTTATACGTGAGGGAATGCGAATGGTTGTTACAGATGAGGGTGGTACAGCTAAGCCTCTTGTGATTGATGGATTAAATGTTGCAGCTAAATCAGGTACCGCAGAACTAGGTAGCAGAAAAGAATTGGTTAATTCTTGGATTAGTGGATATTTTCCATATGAAAATCCAAAGTATGCTTTTCTGGTAATTATGGAAAAAGGTGGACAACATAATCCATTGGGGGCAGTTTTTGCAGCACGAGAAACTCTTGAGTGGATGCGCGACAATACTTCTTACACGAAATAATGACTTCGCTGACGCGATATTTTGGCTCGGCTGATGTCTAAACACAGATAGACCAAAAACCTAATTTATGCTATTATAATCGCCATGGAATATTTAACATTAGAAAAGAAAAATGAGCTTGAAATAGAGCTAAATCATCTTAAAAGTGTGCGTCGTAAGGAAATTGCAGATGCTCTTGAGTATGCAAAATCTCTTGGTGATTTATCAGAAAATGCCGAGTATCACCAGGCTCGCGAAGACCAAGCGAATTGTGAAGAGCGAATTGTACACGTGGAACAGATTTTGAAGAATGCCGTTATTATGGATAAGAGTCATTCAGGACGTGTAGAGGTTGGCACAACAGTAACAGTCCTAAAGAAAGGAGAAAAAAAGGAAAAGCAATTCCAATTAGTCGGAAGTCAAGAGTCAGATTCACTAGCGGGTAAAATCTCAAATGAGTCTCCTTTAGGACAAGCTCTTCTTGGAAAATCAAAAGGTGACGAAGTATCATTCACAACACCAAAAGGTGAGATGGTTTATACAATAAAAGAAATAGCATAGAGCTATTAAAATCTTTTTAAGAACTGTGGATTAGAAACACAAAGAGCGACCACAAAGTGGTCGCTCTTTGCTATCCAGTTTAAATTGTCGACTAATCTACACTCATTTGCTATTATTGTATGTATATAGTATTTCTATAAAACTAGCTCTTATAACCTATTAACCATTATGGCCTCAATTGAAGAATTACGTGCGGAACGACTAAAAAAATTACAAGCACTTGAAAAATTAGGAAAGGTCGCATACCCAAGTGTGTCTCGTCGTACCCATGAATTGAGTGATGTTATTCGTAGTTTCGCAAAATTACAAAAAGAAGATACTCAGATTATTGTAAGTGGTCGTGTTATGTCTTCTCGGGGACAAGGTGCTCTTATTTTTATTGATTTGTACGATGGTACTGCAAAATTACAGGCGGTTATAAAACTTCCAGAATCAGGAGAAGAGGCTCACGCTTTTTATACCGATTATGTGGATGTGGGAGACTTCATAGAAGTAACAGGGACATTGTTTATAACAAAGTCTGGGCAAGAGAGTGTGATGGTTACAAACGTTGAAATGCTTTCAAAAGCGCTTCTACCTCTTCCTGATAAATACCACGGACTTCAAGATGAAGAGCTTCGCATGCGCGAAAGATATCTCGACATTTTAACTAATCCAGAATTACGAGAACTTTTTGAAAAGAAAACTAAGTTCTGGGATGTGATACGCGCTTTCTTAAAAGAAAGGAAATTTATTGAGGTTGATACACCGACAATTGAAGTAACAACAGGAGGCGCAGAAGCAAGACCGTTTACCACACATCATCATGATTTTGATTTGAGTGTATTTATGCGCATATCAGTTGGTGAGCTTTGGCAGAAACGTCTCATGGCGGCTGGCTTTCCTCGTACATTTGAAATCGGACGTGTGTATAGAAATGAAGGTTCTTCACCTGAACATGTTCAGGAGTTTACAAATTGTGAATTTTATATGGCATATGCAGACTATGAAGATGGAATGGCTCTTGTTAAAGGTCTATATCTCACGATTGCGAATGAAGTTTTTGGAACAACAACATTTACAACACGTGGACATACTTTTAATCTCGCAGGTGAGTGGAAGAAAATTGATTATACAGATGAAATCTTTAGACAGACGGCTATTGATATTCGTAAGTCGACAGATGATGAAATAAAGGAAAAGTTACAATCACTTAAAGTTAAATATGAAGGTGTTAACCGTGAGCGGTTAATTGATACCCTTTGGAAATATTGTCGCAAGAATATTTCCGGCCCAGCTTTTTTGATTAACCATCCTTTGATTGTGGCTCCACTTGCAAAGAAAAACCCAGACGGAGAAACCGCTCAGGTGTTTCAAGTTATTTTAGCTGGCAGTGAGATAGGAAAGGGTTATAGTGAATTAAATGATCCAATTGATCAACGTGCAAGATTCGAAAAGCAGCAAGAGTTATTGTCTGCAGGCGATGAAGAGGCTATGATGGCAGACTATGAATTTATAGACATGTTGGAACATGGTATGCCACCTACTTGTGGGTTTGGGTTTGGAGAAAGATTATTTGCTTTCTTGGTAGACAAGCCTATACGCGAGGTTCATATGTTTCCACTCATAAAACCAAAAAATTAATCCATCTGTTTTGTCGCCACGGAATTTTTCTCAAAAATAATTCATTAATAAAAAATATGGAATACCTAACCGGACAACAAGAAAAAGAAGCAATAGATTGGATGGAGGAGGCTGCTAAAGTTGCAAGAAAGGCAAAATGTCTAAAAGCAAAATGCGGAACAGTTATTGTAAAGAATAATGAAATAATAGGAGAAGGGTATAATGCTCCACCGTTAGACAAAGAAGAGCACAGAACATGTCTTAAAGAATTTGGTCCTGGAAAACCAAAATATGATAGAACTTGCTGTATGCACGCCGAATGGCGAGCGATTATAGATGCTCTTAAGAAAAATGGAGATAAAATAAAAGGGTCCAAGCTTTATTTTATTAGAGTTGATAATAATGGAAATATTAAGAAATCAGGTAAACCATATTGCACGGTATGCAGTCGTCTTGCGCTTGATACTGGTATTGAAAAGTTTTTATTGTGGCATGAAGAAGGAATATGTGAATACAACACAGACGAGTACAACAGATTGTCATATGAATATATTCATGAGGAATAGGAAATAAAATTGGAAAATAGAAAACGCGACCATGAGTCGCGTTTTCTATTCCAAAAATTCAACTTAAAAAGTAAAAATTATAAAATAACCTATTAAAACTATGGTTAATAGGGTATTTTGGTCTTATCCACACCCATTTCTGGCAAAAAAGAAACCAAGTGGAGTATAATGGAGTGCAGTGGGGCATAGTGGAGTGGGAGCTCTAACGTCTCATTAAAATATATTATTTGTATTTTCATTAAAAACTGAAGATTACAAATTAAAAAAACCGCGAAGCATTATGTTAATTGGCCAATATACTCACGACCTAGATCCAAAAAAACGACTAACGTTACCTTCAAAGTGGCGTTTGAATTTAGGTAAAAAAGTAGTAGTGACCAATGGATTAGATAATTCTTTGTTCGTTTTTCCTGTTAAAGAGTGGGAGAAGGTGGCAGAAAAATTGTCACAATCAAGCCTCGGTAATGCTGATACTCGTAGTTTCAACCGCTTTATTTTAGGTAATGCATTTGAAACAGACGTAGATGCATCTGGACGTATCGTTATCCCAGATACTCTTAAAGATTTTGCTAAATTATCAGACAAAGTTGTTCTAGCGGGAATGTACTCACGTATAGAACTCTGGAATGAAGAGTCTTGGAAGCGCAATACTTCAAAAGTAAGTGGTGAGGCAGACGCTCTTGCAGGAAAGTTAAGTGAGCTCGGAATCTTTTAATTTATGTACTCTGTATTTTCTACAGACTACAAGCTAAATGCTAAAGCTATGACACACATCCCCGTCCTTTTACATGAATCAATACAAGGTTTGGCTATCAAAGAAGGCGGTATCTATGTTGATTGCACCACTAACCGTGGAGGGCACAGTATAGAAATAGCAAAAACTCTTGGCAAAAAAGGCACTCTCATTTGTATTGACCTTGACCAAGAGGCGTTAGCTTCTGCCGAAAAAACTCTTCGTGAAATAAAAAATGCACCGACATTTCATTTTGTACACTCTAATTTTCGTCACCTAAAAGGAATTCTGAGTACTCTGAGTATTTCTCATGTCGATGGCATTCTTGCAGATTTAGGTCTTTCGTCACAAGAACTTGATGAATCTGGAAGAGGGTTTTCATTTCGTTTTGATGAGCCGCTTCAAATGACGTTTAATGCTCATCCTACTGAAGACATGGTAACGGCGGAGGAAATCGTTAATTATTGGAGTGGGGAAACTATCGCAGATATTTTGTATGCATACTCCGACGAGGCATACAGAGGTCGTATTGCGCGAGCAATCGTGGAATATAGAAAAGAAAAGCCGATAAAGACCACTCATCAATTAGTAGAAATAATTGCATCTGTCGTTCCCGCTTCGTACCGTCATCGCAAAACCCATTTTGCTACCAAAACGTTTCAAGCGCTTCGAATGGCTGTAAACGATGAACTGGGAAGTATTAATGAACTCATTGAGTCACTACCAAGTATTTTAAATCCTCACGGACGTGCATGCTTCATAACATTTCATAGCACAGAAGATCGTATTGTAAAACAAGGTTTACGTGCCCGGTCAGATACACTCAAAATTATTAACAAAAAAGCAATCGTTCCCCAAGAGAGAGAATTACAAGAAAACCCACGTGCCCGCAGTGCCCAATTAAGAATCATTGAAAAAATATAAAATTTATGCAATCTCGATATCAATCCACAACTCTATATGAAAGAACTGTACATACAATGTTTGGTACGGTTGCGGTTCTTGCACTCGTGTACTGCATAGTTCTTCTTTCTCTTGTATTTTCAGTAATTGAACGTAAACAAAATACTCTAGCAAGTAGAGATTTAACCTCAGAGGTTTCAGCACTTGAAACACAATACGCTAATCAAGTCGCTTCTATAAATGATAACGTTTTGGCAACAAACCACTATGCGCGAGTAGATGGTACCACTTTTGCAGTGCGTAAAGATGCTATAGCAAGTTATACTGTGCTATATGCGCGCTAAACTTGAAGACAAAATAACAGCAAACCAAAGACAGCGCTCTTTATATAGGGCGCATCTTGTTGTTTTTTTATGGTTTTTATTTGCTTGTATAGTTGTGTTTAGGGCTTTTTATGTACAAGTTGTAAAACATAACTACTACACCTCTCTGGCTGATAAACAATATGTATCAACTACGCCAATTAATTTTGACAGAGGAACAATTTTTTTCTCCCACTACAATAAAGAAGTCGTACCAGTGGCGCAACTTCGTACAACATATCGTATTACCATTGACCCAACTCAAATTAAAGACCCAGAAAGTTTATATGAAAAACTTTCTAAAGCACTTCCAGCAAATAAATCAATAGATAAGACAACTTTTTTAGATAAAGCATCAAAAAAGAATGACCCGTATGAAGAAATAGTAAAAGATATTCCAAGTGATATAGTTACTCTTTTGAAATCACAAAAACTTCAAGGTGTAAATTTTGTTAAAGATAATAAAAGATCATATACGCAAGAAAGTATTGGTTCGAAAGTTATTGGTTTTGTTGGTAATGACGGTGTTAGTATGCGGGGGCAGTATGGGCTTGAAAGATATTATAACGACGTTCTTAACCGTGATAGCGGTGATAAAACTATTAATTTTTTCGCAGAACTTTTTACTGATATACAAAAAACAATTGTATCAAATAAAGATATAGAGCAAGGTGACATTATTCTTACTATAGACAGCGAAGCTGAACGAGCACTTCATAACGCTTTAGTTGAAACTAAAGAGAAGTGGCAATCAGACACGATAGGTGGAATAGTTATGGACCCACAAACAGGGGCTATTATCGCAATGGACGGACTGCCATCTTTTGACCCAAACGATTATTCTCACGAAAAAGATTCAAGTGTTTTTTTGAATCAAAATATTTCTGGTGTATATGAAATGGGTAGTATTATGAAGCCGTTGACTATGGCTTCAGCAATAGACTCTGGTGCTATAAATGAAGCAAGTACCACATACAACGACACAGGTTTTCGAGACTTAAATGGCTTTAAGGTGCGTAATTACGATAGTAAGGCTCGAGGTAAAAATACTTCAATGCAAAAGATTCTTGATGAATCACTTAACGTCGGTATTGTATTTCTTGTTGAACAATTAGGCGCTAAAAGATTCCAAGATTATTTCAAGAAGTTTGGAATAGGAGAAGAAACAGGAATTGATTTACCTGGTGAAGCTAGTGGACTAACTAAAAACTTAGATAGTAAGGTTTTTGTTGATAGTGCTACAGCTGGCTTTGGACAAGGAATAGCTGTAACACCGATTCAAACCATAAGGGCTCTTGCTGCACTTGGTAATGGTGGCAAATTAGTTACCCCTCACGTTGTTGATAGTATTATTTACCAAAACGGTACAACGAAAAAAATTGTTTCAGATGCAGACGAACAGGTTATAAGTAAAGACACAAGTGAACGCACAACAAGAATGTTGGTGCACGTAGTAGACACTTCTCTTATGCATGGTGCGGACAAAATGGAACATTATAGTGTTGCTGCTAAAACTGGTACAGCTCAAATGCCAAAACCAGGGGGAGGCTATTATGATGATAGGTACCTACACTCATTTTTTGGATATTTCCCAGCTTACGACCCAAAGTATATTATCTTTTTATTTCACACTCACCCAAAAGGTGCCGAGTATGCGTCAGCAACTTTAACCGACCCATTCTATAAGATGGTTAAGTTTCTCATATCTTATTATGAGGTCCCACCAGATAGATAATTCAGAAAAAATTTCATCTAAAACAATTTCTGATTTACATTCTGATATTTTAAGATCCGTGTTAGTATCAAAATATAAAACAATCTTTCCTCTAATTACATATCTATGAAAAAACCAGACTCAAAAAAATCTTACTCCAATTTTAAAGGAAGTGGGGCGCGTAATAATTTTGAAAGAACACCAAGGTCAGAAAAAGCTACCCTTAGAAAGCCTTATCAAAATAAAAACATATCAACAGCACCATATATAGCTAAGGCTCCCTACGCACCGTTTGCAGGTAAGCTTACATATAGGGGGAAGGAAGCTCGTCTCGCTGGAGCATCAAGAAATGAAACTAGAGTGGCTTATGGTTTTGGAACGCGTTCCCATCATCGCTCAGAGGTAACTTCACGAACACGCGTAGTAAAAGAACCAGAAACAAAAAAAGAAGCTCCAGCTGTAGATACTTCATGGGGAGGTGTTGCTGATTGGTACGACAAGCATCTTGAAAAAGATGATGACACATATCACACGAAAGTTATATTCCCAAACCTTATTCGTATATTAGGAGATGTTACTGGTAAAAATATTCTTGATCTCGCATGTGGCCAGGGGATATTTTCACAACAGCTAAGTGAAAAAGGTGCAAACGTTACTGGCGTTGATATCGGTAAAGAGCTTATTGCAATAGCAGAAGAAAAAAATAAAGAAACCAAAAACAAAGTTAAATACTTCACAACAAAGTCAGATGATTTGTATATGTTGAAAGATAAAACATTTGATATTGTTGTGTGTATACTTGCGCTTCAAAATATTGAAGAATTACAAAACACTATAAATGAAGCATCTCGAGTACTTGTTGTGGGAGGGAAATTGATTGTGGTGCTTAATCACCCGGCTTTTCGTAATCCAAAACAAACATATTGGGGCTACAACGAAAAAGATAACGTGCAATACCGCCGTGTCGATGAGTACATGTCAGAGTCACATGTGAGGATTGATATGACGCCAGGAAGTGTTAAAGACAAGAAGTTTACAGTCTCATTTCACCGCCCACTCCAGGTTTATATAAAGGCTTTAACAAAGAATTCCTTGGTGGTGACTCGTCTTGAAGAATGGATTAGTCATAGAGAAAGTGAGCGCGGGACAAGAAAAAAAGCTGAGGATAAATCACGAAAGGAAATACCTTTGTTTATGTGTATTGAGGTAATGAAATTAGGTAATTAATTGGTAAAAATAAATACCTACAGTATAATGATTAATATATGAAAAAATTATCGCATTTTATCAAAAAACCAGAAGGTAAATTTATCGCAGGGTTAATTTTAGTTATAGTTGTTTTGTTTGCTTATTATTTTTATGCAATGCGCACATACACGCCTGTGCAAGTTGAAGATTTAAAGGTATCAGAGACAGACCATGTACGTGGAGCGTTAGATGGATCAGTTACATTGGTGGAGTTTGGTGATTTTCAGTGCCCAGCGTGTAGCGCTTATGAACCATTTGTGCAACAGCTTGTAAAAGATAACAGCAAAATACTTAAGGTTGTATTTCGACATTTTCCTTTAACTCAAATTCACCAAAATGCACTCTTGGCTGCAAAGGCATCTGAAGCAGCAAGTCTTCAAGGTAAGTTTTGGGAAATGCATGATATTATTTACGCTAAACAAAATGAATGGTCTGAGGCACTTAATGCACGTGACATCTTTTCGGTGTATGCAACAACTATAGGTCTTGATACTAAAAAGTTTTCTAAAGATTTAAACAGTAAAGAAATTGAGGATAAAATTTTAGCTGAATATTCAGAAGGTATAAAATTGGGAGTTATGGGCACACCAACATTCTTTATAAACGGAAAGATGATAGAGAACCCACAGTCAATAGAAGCTTTTGATAGACTTATCAAGGATGCTGCTAACTAATAATTAGTTAGGAAGTTATTCGTTATGGTGTTATGAATCGGAAACCAACAACTAATAATGAAAACATATGATTAAAGAATTTTTAATGAAGCAAGCCGTTAAGTATGGTACAAAAGATTTACCAAAAGAACAGCGAGATATGCTTCAAACTGCCGTGGAAAAGAACCCAGAACTTTTCTCTAAAATTGCCAAAGAAATTGAGGAATTAAAAAAGACAGGAAAACCAGAAATGTACGCATCACTTGATGTTATGAAGAAATACCAGAAAGAGTTACAAGCTTTATTTGCGAAATAATAAATTATTGTGTAGAGTTATTTTAGTTCAATTAGTTCAATTAGTTTAAAAAGGGGTCAAGATGTTGAATATTGTTGTTTATTATCCGGTTGATGGGGATTCTTTCAATTCAGAAGTTCTTTTGAGAGATTGGCCAAAAAAGATCAAGGAAAAAATTATTGAAAAAACAGTGCGTTTCTTTAAAGAAGAAGATCTTTCTGTAATTTTTATTGCAACACAAAAACAATTTATAGGATCAGACCATCCAGCGCTTGTGCTTATTTTTTGTGACAGGAGGACTAGATCGTTGGTGTTAAGTGAAGAAATGTCAGAGTGTTTTGAAAAAATTATTGATGAAGCCATCATAATGTTTGACAAAACCACGGTTTTTTCTATTCATACCATTTTCAGTGATAGTTCTCGTGTTATTGGTTTGAATAAAACCCCAGATTAAGTTCTAATTTGTAAAAGAACCTGTATGAAAACGGGTTCTTTTTTAATTTTATGTTAGAATACAAAACATTATTGAATTGTATTCGCTACTAGCTACTTACTAAGATTTAAAAGCTACCTACCTACCTACCTACTATGTCTTTATCTATTGG
>JBAYGN010000006.1:0-35904 GCA_041666645.1 Minisyncoccota bacterium | reverse complement strand
TTGTATATTTACATCTATATTTCCTATGGTGCCAAATTCAACCCATGTACTTGAGCGCCCCTCATCATCTATTGCACGAGCTCGCCAGTGGTAGGTATTTTGTGTAAGTGGTGAGCTTGTGGCGACAGCGCTACTCCTTGATATAAAAAAAGAACTTTCAATGATATTAGTTTCATCAAAAGTTTGTGTGGCTGGTTTTATTTCAACTTGAAGTTTTACCTGATTATTTGTTGGAGAAGAAAGGTTCGCCTTAAATATAATTTTTGATTCAGTCGTAGTAGCTCCTTCAATAATATTGGTAACACCATCCAATTTAAATTGGTTAATATTTGATATTTCAGGTGTTGAGGAAGCAGGATTGGTAAATCCACCAGAACAACCACCTGCATCACAGATTTGAAAGGCAATACCACCTCGAGTGGCATTACCACCAGCGGCATCAAATGTGTATCCATTATCTAAAGACCCATAAAAACTTCCAGACGGGGCGGTATTTGTCCAGAATGAAAAATCAACAGCCTTCGCCCCTTGGATTGGAACACCATATATTGTTGAAGGTTCCATTGTAAATTCACAATAATCTCCAACAACCTTAGGTCCCCATACCCATGAAGGCCCTTGTTGACCTACCTCATAAAAAAAATTAGAGGAACCAATTGTTCCGTTGAAAGCTGCAGAATTATAAACAGATACAAACTGACAAGATGATGTATTAAGGGGTTTTACACGAAAAATCTTTTCATTTCCTGTAAAAGTATAAAAAGGGGTGCCTTTATTTGGGTTAAAAATTCCATCAGTAGAAGCTGGCATATTTTGCATTCCTATACCACCTGGAACGTTATAGAGGGTTCCGTCAACATTAGAGTGATCATAAAGAACCTCAGCTTTAGAAGTGTTAAACAGAACTAAAAACATACCAATCATAAGGAAAAGTTTTTTCATTTTTATACTTTTTACATATTTTAATTAATATGTAATTAAGTCTACAATGCTATTACAATATCCCAAACAAAACTACACACATTTAAGGGCTATATGCTTGCAAGGGTTGTCATCAAAGGAGTATTAAAAGGTCAACATGGTATAATCTTTACTATGAATGAATCTAAAATAAATCCTACTAAAAAATGCACACTATGTTCCGAAAATGCTTCTAGAATATACGAAGGAATGAGTGGCTATGTAGAAGGAACAAAATATGATGTGTATGAATGTTCAAATTGTTCAACTCAATTTGTTGACCCAATGAGTAATTTAAAAGAAGAATACGACATAATTTATGGGGACCAGACAATAGATGGCACAGGTTATTACCATTATTTAGCAAAAGGTGTAAAAAGTCTGAGAAACCCACTCAAAGATTTATTTAATTACAGTGCTATATTTTGGGGTGTTATAAAAGCTGTTGAAGATAATAGTATAAAAAGGGGTGCAAAAATTTTAGAAGTTGGGTCTGGTTTAGGATATTTAACATATGCTTTTAATAAATCTGGATATGATTGCCAAGGGTTGGATTATTCTGATACAGCCACAAATTTTGCAAATAATTTTTTTGGTAAAAATTTTACACAAGGAACAATAGATGATTTTTCAATGAATAATAAAGATAAATATGACGTAGTTATTGCTACGGAAGTTATTGAACATGTTGTTAATCCAGGCGCATTTATTGAAAACTGTTTGAAAGTTTTAAAGTCTGGTGGAATATTAATATTAACAACACCGATAAAAGATATACACCCAAAGGGTGTAATTTGGGAAACTGAACCAGCCCCAGTGCATTTATGGTGGTTTACTGAAAAGGGAATAGAATCAGTTGCAAAACACTTTAATGCTAAGGCGTCTTTTGTGGATTTTACTGACTATACAAAAAATAAAGTCTGGCATGTACATGTCGGAGTAGTTAATATGCCACCACATTCTGGTCCTGTGGTTAATAAAAATAGACTTTTTATACACCCAAAGAAAAAGGGTTATAGAGATATGCTTATGGATATTATTCCAGCTTGGTTATATATAAAATTGGTTTGTTTATACCACGATATGAAGTTTTTACAGAGAAATAAAAAACCTTCAAGATATATGTATGGTATGTGTGCTGTAATAGAGAAACCTTAATATTTAATTAGCTGTTGAAAGATTTTCTATTTCCTTAGCAGCTAAATCAAAAAATTGACCAGTATCCCAAGCTGTATAACCAAGTTTAGTTAAATCATAAACTAAAACTTTAGCAGCACTACCCATAGAAATAAGAATAAGAAGATTTTCTGGGTTGAAGTTTTTATTAATTATTAATGATAATAAATCATTTTTTATTCCATCATACATTTGCCAAGCATCGCTACTTGGTGCTTCTACAAAATCTGTTGTTGTTCCCAGTTTAATATCTTTAAACCTTTGTGTATTTGAAGTTACTATAATAATATTTTTTGTTAGAAAATATTTTTTTATTTTTTCCCAGTCTATATTTTTATTGTATCTTGGTGTAAAACAAAGAGCGCTACCATAGACAATGTCTTTGTGGTAATAATCTTTTAAAAATATTTTTGAATTTGTCCAAAAATGCCACTGTTCTTTTATTCCTTCACGTTTGAAATCCTCTTTCGTTTTTAAAATAAATTCCGGATTGAAACATATTAGAAGTTTTGGGTCACGCGATGAAATAATTTCTTTCATACGTGATGCGAGTTTTGGGTCATATTTTTGATGCCAATTTCCATAATACAAACCAACACCTTGAAGCATGTCAAAGAGTTCATCCCCAAAGCGTACAATAGACTTATTGTAGTCAATAATATTATTAAGTGTATCTTCGTAGTTTAAAAATTTGAAATCTTTATAATAAGGAAGTTGTCTATCTGCAATAAAATTGTAGTACAGTCGTTTTTTCAAGAACGGCCAAATTGCCATTGGATTATCTAAAAATTTTTGGAATCTGTTTTTCCACACGTAAGTAAGACTCATAATAAATAGCATTGTACCACGTTAAGTCAACACAATCATTTTGGGTGTTCATCGCAGTAAAATGCTATAATATTTGAATTAAGGGAACTAATTTATGTATAAAAAAATTAATGCTGGCATAAGAAGTTTGTTTCTAATGCCTATATTTAAGGAGTTATCTTGGTACACTTTTGCTCAGCTTTTTATACAAGGGGCCAGTTTTATTAGTGTAGTTATTGTTTCTCGTTATTTGGGTCCAGCAAACTTGGGATTGTATAGTTTTGTATTGAATTATGTCGGAGCTTTCTTGACCATTATTGGCGGGATGGACTTTTATTTTGCATGGAAATTGGCTAAAAGTGGCAATCAGTTTGAAGATTTTAAAATATACATAGGACATAAATTAAATGTTTATGTATCACTTTCTTTGTTAGGGTTAATTTCAGCTTGGTACATTTTGCCGAAGGACGTTGCCTTGCTGGTGAGTGTTATCCTTTTAACCGTTTCTTTGCAATCACTGAATACATTTTTAATTTATGCAGTTATTAATAATAGAGCAAAACTGGTTGCCACGGTACAGATAATCAGCGCGGGAGTTCTTCTTTTGGCAAAAATATCCCTAGTATTTTTTAAGGCTCCATTAGTTTGGTTTATTGCCATTTCAGCTTTTGATTTGATTTTTTCAGGTCTAATATTTAGTATTTATTTTCTGAGAAAATCAGAATGGAGAAGAACTTTTTCAACTTTTATAATGCCGTCGCTTCTATCTTCATTTATTTTTTTATATTCAACAAGATTGAGTATTCTCTCTATAATTTTATTCCAACTATTACTTCGCATTGATCAATTAATTTTGGCTACAATTACGAATGCTCATAGTTTGGGTATATATTCAGCAGCGGTAAAAATATCTGATGTCCCAAATTTTTTGGCCGGTGTTTTATCTAACGCGTTAGCTTCTCGTATATCATATATTTCTACTAAAGATGACCTTGCTTCAAAAAGAAATTTTAAAAACATAATGCTATATTATGCTGGAGTAGGATTTATTATATTTATCATGTTTTTAATATTCGCCCCGCTTGCTGTTAAGGTGCTGTACGGTAGTAAATTTTTGGAGGCTGTCCCAGTTTTGCGCGCCTATTCATTATCCATACCATCAATGTTTTTAGTGTCATTTTTCATTAATGTTTATGGAGTGAGAGATAGGTATCATCACCAAGTTGCTATATTTGGTGCCTCTTTGTTTATAAATGTTATACTCATTTACGCGCTTACTCCAATTTTTGGTCTTTCTGGAACCGCCTTTGCCACAGTAATAGCATACTTTTTTGCAGCCTCTGTTTTCTTTTTTAATTTAAATAAAGGAAAATTATCTAATAAAAATATATGACAATTAATTCTTCAGTAACGCAAAGGTGTATTGCCTGCGATTCAGAAAAAAATTACAAACAGGGAATACAAACAGGGTATGTTGAGGGCTTGTCATATGATATATATGTTTGTGATGAATGTTGCACATCTTGGGCTTCTCCACACTCCTCACAAGATTCTGTATATAATTTGATTTATAAAAACCGAAAGGATGCACCAGGTTATATGCGATATTATATCTATTCACAAGAGATATTAAGTAAGAAAAACCCCTTTAAATACCTTGCGCGTCAAGAAGAAATGTATTACGGGCTTTACAAAGCCCTAAGGGGTAAACACCCGTCTAGTTCCAGAGTTCTGGATGTTGGTTGTGGACTTGGTTATGTCACGTATGCACTGAAAAAAGCAAACTATAATGTCACAGGTCTTGATATTTCGAGTAACGCTATAGAAGAAGCAAAAAAAATGTACGGAGATTATTTTGTGTGTGAAGATTTTTTCCAGCACAATCCGAAAGAAGGTAAGTACGATGTTATTTGCATGCTTGAACTCATAGAGCACGTTGAAGACCCTGCTTATTATATTAATCATGCAATGAGTTTACTTTCTCCTAATGGAATTCTTATCCTTACGACCCCAAATAAGTCTTTTTACCCAAAAGGAAGCTTGTGGGAAACGGATGCGCCACCGGTCCACATTACATGGTTTGGAGAATTGGGTATTTCTAAACTTTGTTCAAATTTGGGATTGAAATCTTTATTTATCTCGTTTACTATATACAATATATTATTCGGAACTGTTAGAAAATCATTCTCTCAAATTGTTCAAGAAAGAACACCAATTTTTTCAATTAATGGTGAACCACTATATTCTAGATATAAGAAATCAAAACTTCGAATGATTACTGAAAAATATTACGTTTATGGAATTTTGAAATTGGCATCTAAAATTACGAAAAAGATTACAGATATTGTTAAACTTCCCTTTTCTTTTTCATCTTATACTGGCTCAAAATCAAACATTATTTGTGTAATAATATCTAAATCTAGTTAATTATGAAAGACTGTTCTATTAATGAGACTCTTCAAGAACCACTCGTTTCAATTGCTGTGGCAACATACAAAGGTGAAATGTTTCTTGGTAAACAGTTGGATTCGCTTCTTTCCCAGACATATACAAATTTTGAGGTCATTATCAGTGATGACGGAAGTGCAGATAATACACACAGAATATTAAATGAATTTAGTGTAAAGGATAATCGCATAAAATGGTCTCTTAATCCGAAACCAGATGGATTTATTAAGAATTTTGAAAGAGCGATAAGTTTATGTAAAGGAGAAATTATTTTTTTATGTGATCAAGATGATATTTGGTATAAAGATAAACTTGCTAAGCATGTTGAGGTTTATAAAAACAAAAAGATTGTATGGGTTTACAATAAAGTGGTGTTGACAAATAGTGAAAATAAAAAAATTGGATACCTTGAAGATAGTGCGCTAGACTATTATAGAAATAAAACAGCACTAGAAAATACTTGGGGTTCGTGCATTTTAGGTTGTGCCACTTCTTATCGCGCAGAAGATTTGCATAAAATATTACCAGCCGGTAAATTTGCGCCTGCACATGACTCTTGGATACAGTTAGCATTGTATCCAAAAAAATCTTTTTTTATAGATGAATATTTACAAGATTATAGAATTCATAAAGGAAATACATTTGGTTTAGGTGAAAAAGCAACCAAAGAGAGAGAGCAGTTGGCGGTAAAGGAAAACATACTATATTTGAAAAATCTACCGATGAACAAAAATTTATCTTTTGGGAAAAGATTATTTTTTAAAGCTGTTTTTATTGCAAAAATGATTCGTTCACAATATAGGAATTTGTGATAATATAAACTATCAATATGAATTTCCAAATATTTGTCATTAATCTACCCATAGACATCGAAAGGCGAAAGAATATAGAAAAAAGATTACATTTTTTGGGTGCCAAATATGAAATAATGAATGGTATATATGGAGATGATGAACGGGTGATTGCTAGATACGATAATAATCGAGCCATTAAAGAGCACGGTAAACCACTTATTTTTGGTGAAAAGGGGTGTGCGCTTGCGCATATTTTAGTATACGAAAGAATTATAAAAGAAAATATTTCATATGCTGTAATTTTGGAAGACGATATTTTGCTACCAGATAATTTTTTGTCTCTTATTGAAAAAGAGATTGCTAAGAAAAATAAGAATTGGGATTGGTTATCATTTGATTATAGGTACTCAGGGTTACCCTTTTTATATAATTGGTTTTCTGCAACATATCAGACCATAAAAAAGAGACCTACTTTCTTTTTTTATGCATGTTTAAAGGCCCCGTACATGACAACAGTTTCACTTTATGAAGAAATAAGAGAAATCTTTGCCACAAAGTTTCCCAAATATGCAGGAGCTAAACGTTTCTATAGACCTTTGTATAATGCCGGTGCTTATATTCTCACTTTAGATGGTGCAAAAAAATTACTTCCATTTACCAACCCACTCAGAATGGGGGCAGATACTGTGCCAAATAAAGCGCGATTTAAAACCAATTTTAATTTGTACGGGTATGTACCGCTAGTGGTTAGTCAAAATCTTGAAACTTTTGGAAGCAATACTGTTCTCTCAGAAGAGGAATGGGCTAAAATAGTCAGATAGAAAAAATATTAAAATGAACCCGACAAGAATTTTTAATTTTCTTAAAAGATACGCACTAAAGCATCCTTTTTATGTAGCTGTTTACGTTTTCACGTATTTCCTGAAAGATTTCTCTTTCGACGAACACTTTTATTCCAAGGAGGAAATCATAAAAAAATTGCAAGAAGGGAAATCTATTATTAGATTTGGAGACGGAGAGATTAATCTTTTGCTTGATTTAAAAAATCACTACCATGCTTTTTCTCCAAGGCTTAAAAGTATGATGAAGGAAATAGTTGTATCATATTCACAAAAAAGTTCGTATATACTTTCAGTTCCAATTTTTATTAATTATTCAAATAAAAAATTGAAAGAAATAGGAAAGTTTAATGTATGGCTACCTTTTAAGGTTATGTTTTTTTTGATATTCCCAAAAAAGGTTTCTTATATGGATGCGCATAATTTTTACTACAATCAATATTTTGAAAATGTCATAGCACCTGTTTTTAAAGATAAAATTGTAGTTTACATTACGAGAAAAGAAACTATTGAAAGTTTAAAAAATAATTCGCGAATTCCTTGGAGTCGTTGTATTTTTATAGAAGCACCAGAACATAATGCTTTAAAAGAGTATGAAAATATTAAGCACAATATAGACATTGAATTGTCTGATGTTTCGCCAAAAGATATTGTTTTATTTTTTGCGATGGGTCCAGCGGGTAAGTATATTATTTTTGAATACTCGCGCATTGGGTATCAATGCTTAGACCTCGGTAGGGGGGTTGAAGTAATGTTTACAGAAAAGTCTCTACAACATTTAATATAACAATTTATTTGTTATAAAATTCTTTTAATTCTTTTAGTTGTTCTATTATAGTAGGTATTTCTTTATCTGATTCAAGGCACTTATTTACGCTCTGTGGCGCGGCAAATTCTTTGATATTTATATCTTTGTTATATACAAATTTAATATCATTTAATAAATCATATTTACTTCTGATTTCTTTTGTTCCGTACTGATTTAATGTGTGATATTCATCCCAATTGTCAATCAATTGTTCACATAATTTTGCCCACTCTAATGTTGTTATTCCATTCCAATAGTGATTTGTATACCCATTAACTTCATTAGAGGAATTTAGAAACCAATCAAGAAGACTTAGATGAGAATTTTCTTCATGTCCAATTATAGATGTTCTTACAATCTTAGTATTTTTAAAACTATTTTCTATTTTTTCAGATATTACTGCTTTGCTTTTACCATAGTCATCTGTGGCATCACGAATATCACTTTTTGAATATTTTTTAGTGTTATCGATATTCCCAGAAAATTCGCAATCTGTGGATGGGTGTATGGTTTTGATGTTTAGCCCCTCAAGAATTATAGGTAATTCTATATTTATTTTTTCATATAATTTAGGGTCTCTATTTTTTTGTGGGATTATGCCTATGCAATTTATTATATAATCTGGTGCTTTATTTTTTATTTCCTCAATAAATAAATCGTCACCGAAACGTGAGTTTAGAGTGATTATTTCGTATGATTGTGGAGATTTAGAAAAATATTTATGTACAGCATTACCTAACATCCCTTTGTGTCCCAAGATAAGAATTTTTTTTGGTGTGTTTGGCATGATTAATTACGGTTTAAAATAATCGTGGCGTTTTAGTATTTCCTCTAGTTCTTGTTTTGAAACAAGAGTATTTTCTGAGCTTAACCCTTCCTCAGGAAGATTAGCTGTTCCATATATTGTTTTATAGTGCATTAAGTACATGTTGTTTTCTTTATCGAACATAACACGTTCTTTTTCTTGTGGTGCAATCATCTGCTCATGGTCTTTTTCTGATATGCGAGGATTACCTAATTTCCATTTTAGTCCGAATTTGTCCTGGTATATTTCAAACAAATCTTTTATTTTGAAAGATTTAAGATTTGGTACCACGTTGTGGCCAGTTGTTTTAAGTGCATATTCAATACAATCAATCGCTTCTTCAACATCTACCATAAAGCGTGTCATTTTGTCACCATATAATGTTAACTCATAGTCTTTAGCCATTGATTCCCACATAAGCGGGATAATAGACCCAGTTGAATTAAGAACATTACCATAAATAACAGATGATAGTTTTGTTTGCTCTTTTTCTGCATTTAAAATAAAAGATTCTCCAGCCACGAATTTCATGGCACCGTAGAGAGTGGTAGGAGCCCTACTTTTATCTGTTGAAATAAAAGTTGCAGCTTTTAAGTTGTTTTTTATTGCGGCTTTTCTTGAATTTAAGGCACCGTGTATTATTATTTGGACTGCTTCACTTACATTTTGGTCTACTGCTTCAATTTGTTTTAGGGAAGCTGCAAATATACCAATCGTGTGCCCCTTCATTGAATCATTAAGTAAATCATAATTTCTTATATCTCCAACAATACAGTTTATTTTCGGATATTGTTTTTTTAGATAGTAATGTTTTGATTCATCACGACTAAAAATAGTAATTTCATTATCATTATAGAACCTCTTAATAAGATGTTTCCCAAGATATCCTGCCCCACCAGTTATAAAAATTTTTTCTCCTTTTAGTGACATATTATGATAATAATATCATATATATATTAGATTTTATAGTAATATTTTGGTAAAAAATACCCTTTATATAAAAGGCTATTTTTTGGTATACTTTAAGTAAATAATTATGATTTATCCTAAAGTTACGGCAGTTACTATAATGTACGGTGATAGGTGGGGGTTTTTGTCTCAAGTCGTTGACGCTGTAATGAAAGATAAGCACATTACAAAATTAGTAATAGTAGATAACGGCTCTTTAATAGAAGGTCAAATTAAAGAAGGGGTTAAGCAATATGGAGATAGAGTTGTAGTTCTTGAAACTGGTAAAAACCTCGGTTCAGCTGGCGGTTTTGCGAAAGGGATTGAATATGCAAAAAGTACAGAATGTGATTTTGTTTTTTTACTTGACGATGATTCTGTGCCAGAGGATAACTTTGTTGATAAATTTGTTGATGTATTGAAGTTTTTTACGGATAAAAAAGTAGTGTTATCTGCCAGTCGAGATAATGTATTGAATAATAAGGAACATTTTTATAAACCAACTCTTTTAGACGACACACCACGGGGTACTTTTTTTGAAGTGTTTAGTTTTAAGAAAATTATTTATTTTGTTTTACTTTTTATATATAAAAACATTAAAGTAAAGAGGGGTCCTTTTGTGCCAATTGTGCCCACAGAAGGGTTTATTTATGGTGGATCATTTATGCCTATAGAAGCAGTACAAAAAGCTGAATTACCAGACAGTTCTCTTTTTTTGTATGGAGATGACATTGAGTATTCTTGGAATGTTAAAAAACTTGGATATGCTTCGTATCTTTGTGCAACTCCTCGTATGTATGATGTTGATATGACATTTGGTGAAAACGGGTCACACATCTTTGGGCAATTTGATAAACGTACAGCACCATTTAAGGTTTATTATCGTTTACGTAATATGGTTAGACTTTCTAGAAAGCACAGTAAACAAAGTAAAATTGTCTTATTTTTCAATATACTAGTTTGGGTGTTCGGTCTTTTTATTTTAGGTTTTATAAAAAACGGTCCAACTAAAAATTATTTTGAGAGGGTTACTTTGATGTGTAAAGCTGTGTATGCTGGGTACTACCCAAAATCAAGTTTGGCAATAAAAACTGAAAATTGTTTTAACGTTTAATAACTATACGGACTAAACGCATAAAAAGATAGATTAGGAATGTTGGGTAATATAGTATATTTAAGTGTTGTCCCTCATACGCTATAACAATAAGAGTCTCAAATTGTGATATGCGAGATCGTTTTCGGTAATTAAGTCCAACTTTTTCATCGTAGCCATCAGTAATTGTGCTATTGTGGTCATGATAAAACATCTTTTCACATAATCCAACTTGATAGAAGAATAGCCACTCTTCAGCTTGTTTTATGTGTTTCGAAAAACGAATCTTATGAATTAATTTTGTTTCTATACAGTGTGTTGCATCACCTTTGCATTTTTTTAAAATCAGATATTGAATTGCGTAAGAATATGGTTTGTCACTTTCTCTGAATTTAGTAATTGGTTTTCCGTCTGTGTATGCACGGTTGGTTACAAACCATCTATTATCTGGGTGTTTTTTTATTAGTTCATTAAATGTTGAGAGTGCGTCGGGCGACAAATAATCGTCATCATCTAAAAATATAATCCAGTTTGAATCTGCTGTTATTTTATCAAGGGCGTAGTTGCGAGTGTAATTAACCCCACGATTTATGTCATTTACATGATAATGAATACGAGAATCATTTATAGATGAAGCAAATTCCTGATAAGAATTATCGGTAGGGGAGTCATTTACGATAATCATTTCCCAGTCAGTATATGTTTGGTTAAGCAATGAATTCACTGCACGTTTTAATTTGTCAGCGCGTTTGTATGTTGGGGTAATGATACTAAATCGCATGTTATATAAATCCCAAAAGTTTTTTTAGTAAAGTTTTTATACCAAGTACTTCGGTAAGTTTCTTACCAAAACTATAAATGCCAATTGTTTTAAAAAACTTATTTAGAGGGCTACCCCAAGAATGGTGCCAAAGATGTACCCCCATTACATCTGGTCCAAGATCTTGCCCATAAAATTCTTTTATATGTTCACTATCAAATGGATAGAACGTTTTTGGTGGTAAAACAGTTAAAGATTTTTTATCAGAATAATTTTCAAACACCTGTGACAGAACACGCGGGATTGTGATTAGTTCATTTGGGTTTTCATCATAAAACTTTTTACATGCCCCGATGAACTGATTATGATCTGAAGACGCAATCATTCCTGCACTTATCACACCATCTGACTCTTCTCCCAAAACACAATTATGCTCAACAAGTGGAGAAAGTGACTGAAGTAAAAGCATGTCAGTATCTAAATAGAAGCCACCATGCTCGTATAGAATATGAAGACGTGCATAGTCTGCAACGAAGGCCCATTTTTTTTCTTTATAACAACGAGAAGCGAAAGGGAATTTCTCAATAGGGAAGTTTAATTCATTCCATTCTTTTATTTCAAAATCTGGACATTTATTTTTCCAGCTTTCTAGACACTCTGTTATTTCTTTGTTTTTGGGATTATTACCAAACCAGCAGTAATGTATGATTTTTGGGATCATGGTTATAAATCGTAGTATAACATCAAGTTGACCATATTTAACATGATACAAAACTTACCAAGTGTCAATGGGTATAAATTTGTAAATCACATGTTACACTTTGCTTATTATCTTTATTAAAATAATAATTGTACGTATGCAAAGCTTTATCAAAAAACTTGTCTGGTTGTGTTTGGGTATTATTCCTTTTTTGGCGCTGTATGTCGCTGACGGGGGAACACTTGATGTTTTATCAAGTAGTTCAGCAGGACTATTCTTCCCATTTATTTCAGGTAAGAATATAGTTTTCCGTGTTCTTGTAGAAGTTGCGTTTGCTGGATGGGCAATACTCGCTATTCGCGAAGCTTCTTATCGAGTGAATTTCAAAAAAGCACCTCTAATGATTGCGTACATGGTATTTATGGTGGTTATTTTCTTTGCGGATATCTTTGGTGTTGATAGAGATAGAAGTATTTGGAGTAACTTTGAACGAATGGAAGGATTTGTTGGGCACGTTCACCTCTTTGCATATTTTGTGGTATTGACTGCTATGATTGCATCTCTTAAAGATTGGAGAAATATGTTCAAGGTGTTTATCGCTTCAGACATCTTGGTTCTTATCTACGGTTATGGGCAATTACTCGGTGCGAAAGGGTACATCTTTGCAGACAATTTCCCAAAAATGGCTGAATGGTTTTCTACACGTTTTCCGATTCATATGAGTGCAAACCGACTTGATGCAACAATAGGAAACTCAGCATATTTTGCGATTTTTTGTCTAATGTCTGCTTGTATCGCGGGACTTCTTTGGTCACAATCAAAATCTACGAAGCTTTCATGGGGATACCCGGTACTTATTGTTTTAAACTTAATCGGCCTATTTTATTCTGGTACACGTGGCACAATGATTGGCCTTATCGGAGGTATTATCGTTACTTTGTCACTTATTGCATGGCACGAAAGAGGTCATTTTAGAAAGGTTTTAATTAGTACTTTGGTTGCAATGATTGTTATTGTCGGATCACTCTTTGCGTTTAAGGATAGTTCTTTTGTACAGTCTTCACCGACACTGGCTCGTTTTGCAAGCATCTCACCAACAGATGTTACTTCTTCTAGTCGTATTCATATTTGGAAGATTAGTTATGAGGCATGGCTTGAACGACCAATGCTAGGCTATGGTCAGGATAACTTTAGTTATATTTTTGCGCGTAAGTTTAATCCAGAAAAAATGTGGGGTCTTGAATCTTGGTATGACAGATCACACGATGTGTTCTTTGATTGGTTAGTTGCTGGTGGAATACTTGGACTCACCTCTTATCTTTCTTTGTATGTTGTAGCCCTATGGCTAATGTGGAGAAAGAAAAACGATATGCCTGTTCGTGAAAAAGCTATCATTACAGGAACAATTGCAGGGTATTTTATTCATAACATCTTTGTGTTTGATAACTTAACAAGTTACATACTATTCTTGGCACTTCTTGCGTACATTGTTGTGCGCACAAAAGGGGAGCATGAAGTTCACCAAGGGAAAACTCTTGCAAGTAATGACCAAATAAATTACGTCTGGGCTCCTGCTATAGTAATAGCTCTTCTTATTTCTCTTTATTATGTTAACTACAGACCGTTAGCTGTAAATAATCTTCTGGTAAACGGATTGAATATTGGTCAACTTACAAAAACAATGCCATTTACTGAAGCAGTTAAGGTACAAGAGGAGTCGTTTACAAAAGCTATTGCTATGAATACACTTGGAAGTGAAGAGGCTCGCGAGCAATTTCTTCAAATGGTGGTACGTGTAACACAAGTAAATATTCCAGAAGGTGTTACACAAAAAGATAAAGAAGAAATCATGCAGGTAATAAATAATTTGGTTAAAACAGCACGTGATGACATAACGTCTTCACTACCATCACACAAGGAAGACGTTCGTATGCTTTCCGTTTATGGTATGTTTTACAATGGCATAGGAGATCCAGTGTCAGCTGAAGAGGCTCTTATAATGGCACATGAAATCGCACCAAAGAAGCAGTTAATTTCATTTGAATTAATTCGCTCTTATCTCATGGAACGTAAATACCCTCAAGCTTACGCACTCGGACGTGAGACGTATGACCTTGCACCAGAGTACCCAGATGCTACAAAATGGTATTTGTTAAGTGCTGCATACGCGCACGCATTTAAAGAGGCTCGCGCATACATAATTTCAAATGGTAGAACTATTCCTTTTGATGGAGATGTTTTGAACGCCCTTGTGGTAACAGGGCAAACTTCTATAGCAATTGAGATTCTTCAAGAGGTGAAAAAATCAAACCCTCAATACGGGCCTCAGGTAGATGAATACATTAAACAAATACTTGCACCTAAAAAATAGTAGTAGTAAACTAAGTTGGTGAGCGCCGATTGGTGTGCTTACAAGATAAATGAATGCCTGCGCAAATGGTCATCTTCGGATGGCCATTTACGTTTCCAAAAAATGGAATTTAAGGTAGAAGTGCTTACGAGCTTAAATTACAAGGTCCGACCTTGTAGCGCACTAGGTCTGACCTAGCGTAGGAAACTTTTTTGCTTTAAAATAGTTGTGGGTATTTAATACTTGAAACTTAAAACTATAGATTGTACACTGTGTGAGTGGAAACCCTTCGCAAGTAATTGCGGTGGGCGACCGCGCTCACATAAGGCATTTATCTTTGGAGCATGCCACGCTCACCACAATTGGGTGCGAGGCAAAAGAAAAGCGCGAACCTTCGGTTCGCGCTTTTCTTTTGCCTTATATTATTTTTTAAAACAAATAAAATTTTTTAAATGCGAGGTGGAAATAAAAATTATTTACAATGAAGCAGATGAAATGATTTTGTTTTTTAACTATTCCCCACAGACCAAGAGCCATTAGCTGTTAATTTAACTTTTGGTTTTTCATCGTGAGCAACATGAAGCAATCCAGTTGCTGCAATCATTAGCCCGTTATCGGTTGAGAGAGATTTTTCTGGAACATAAAGAGTGAAGCCTTCAGTCTCTGATAATTCCTTAAGGGAAAATCTAATGTGTGTATTAGCGCTTACCCCACCACCTACAATTACAGACTGCGCACGGGTTTCATAAACGGCTTGTTTAACTTTTGAAACAAGCACATCTGTTACAGCGTTTTCAAATTCTAGAGATAGCATTTTTTTTATAACATCATCAATCTCTCCTCTTTTATTTAATCTAACCATTACCGCAGTCTTAAGTCCGCTAAAAGAAAAACTCAAATCCCCACTGTGAATCATTGGGCGAGGGAGTCTTAAGTCTTCGTCGACGAGTATGCCTTCTTTTCGCGCATGTTCTGCAAGACGAGAAATCTCTGGACCCCCAGGATATGGCAGACCAAGCATTCTAGCAACCTTATCAAAAGCCTCGCCAACTGCATCATCTCTTGTTTTTCCTATGACTTTATATGAACGCATTTTAGAAATATGGACTATTTCTGTGTGTCCTCCAGAAATCAGTAGCGCACACGCTGGAAAGGCGATATCTGCCATTTCGTACACATCATTTGATAAAGTCAGCGTACTGGCCACTATGTGGCCTTCCATGTGGTTTATAGGGTACAAGGGGACGTTCCAGACGGTGTTTAGGGCAATAGCGCCGTTTATTCCAACCCATAAAGCAGGTTCCAGTCCTGGGCCTTGAGTAACCGCAATAGCGTCTATTGCAGGTTTTTGGATTCCTTCAAAAAGCACTTTCATTGCAGACAACATTTCTGGCTCTCTTTCAAAAAGAGTCTCTAACTTTTTACGATCAGCGTTTGGCAAATGGTATGTATGAGTTCGCTCTACAAGTAAATCTGCTTCTTCCAAACATTCAGCAATTAATTGTGTGAGGGCTTTTGCGTGTTCACGTTTTGCAAGCATCGGGAATACCCCTCCATACTGGGTGTGTAAGTCTGTCTGTGAAAGAACTTTATGTGACAAAACTTCAAAGCGTAAATTTTTACCGCGTGCGCGTTTAACGATAGAGACAGCTGTCTCATCACAACTTGTTTCAATAGCAAGAAGAATCATAGTGGACACATTATAGCAAATATAGATACTAATCGTTAGAAATATTTTACGTTTAATTTGGTAATAGATTCAAAATGTTTTGTATCAAACCTTGTGTTTCGTAGTTACCAACGGTAAGCCATGTTGGAAGACCAAGTATACACAAACCATCCGCATCTTTTGCGAGAGACATGCCTCCTGAATTTCCATTATCAATTTTCGCAGACACAAAGTAATTTGCTTCACCTTTTTGTGATGTATCATAACCAGAAATAATTCCATTTGTTACTGTACGATAAATAACATTTACGGTACCAATAGTATCAATGCTAAGAGTTGTATTTCGTTTTGCATAAGCGGGAAATCCTATTATTACAATAGGTGTACCAACGGGCATTAGTTTTTTACAGACCCTAACTTTTTCAAGCGAATAGTTATAGTTTGCAACTGGAACACTTTTTGAATAAATTGAATCACCGATTGTCAGTATTGCTTCGTCAGTATTTTCGTTAAATGTAGCAAATGTATCTTTGACACTAAAAATACCAGTAGTTTCATTGGATGTATTTGTGATTGAGACAACACATTTATCTGCACCTTTAACAACGTGAAGATTTGTCATAACCACATAAGGGTTACCCTTAAAATTCCAAAGAGTTCCGCTTCCACTCGAAATAGTTGTTGCGTTTGAACAAATAACTTGAACAACACCAGTCAAATATGGCGCGAGATCATTTGAAGAGATAATTATCTCTTTTGGTAATTTTGCTTGATCTGTTACCGTTTGTGTAAGTGTTTGTAATTTCGCATCTGTTAACTTGGCTTCGATTTTAGTTTTATTTAAATCATCTTTTGCCAGCTCCAAAGCTTTTTGTTGTAAGCTCACCAATTCCTGAGCTTTTTGTTCTTGAGTAATTTGGGACTGGTTTTGGTTTTCAAGAATTGTTTCTTGGGCGGTAATTACATTTTTATATAATCTATATCCGACGTAGCCCATAATAAACATAGATACGAAAATAGTCGCAATGCTTATGCTTAAGATTTTTAATATTAATTTTGTAGTTATACGTACGCGCATGGGTTGTGAGTTCTCTCGATGTCATATAGTATATCATTATATGAAAATCGTAATCCTAAGTGTTGGAAAGGAAAAAGATGACCTTATAGACGATATTGTTCGGCATTTCCAAACACGACTTTTGAGATATTTACCCGTTGAATGGATATTTGTTGCGCATGACAGTACAAAAGAAAAAGAAGGGGAAAAGATTTTATCGCAATTAAAAAAAGAGGACTATGTAGTTTTGCTTGATGAAAAGGGGAAGGATATGAAAAGTGAAGCTCTCGCGGAATTGGTAGAAAATAGGATGGTGGATTCAGTGAGGCGGATGGTGTTTATTATTGGAGGCGCCTACGGCGCCTCCAGGGCGGTAGAAGAACGCGCCAACTACACATGGAAATTATCCAGCTTAGTTTTTCCTCACATGCTTGTGAGAGTGATATTACTTGAGCAGTTGTATCGTGCGATGACGATTATAAAAGGGGAGAAGTATCATCACGAGTAAATTTGTGGGCGATACAGGAGTCGGTCACAAAACTACCTCGCGTTGCTCGAAGTAGTTTCGCGACCCTATATTCGACTCCTGACGAAAATGAAGCAGTTCATTTTCTTATCACCCCAAAAAACCTCACTATGTTCACTTTTTGTGGGCGATACAGGAGTCGAACCTGTGACATCCACAACGTCAATGTGGCGCTCTACCAACTGAGCTAACCGCCCTTATAAATAGATTATATATTATTTTTCTAAATTTTGAAAAATCCCAGAAATGTGTTATAGTATTTAACTAATTGGCCCCATCGTCTATCGGTTAGGACATCGGCTTTTCATGCCGGTAAGCGGAGTTCGACTCTCCGTGGGGTCACAGGTACAAAAATGAGCTCAAGCAAAATTGCTTGAGCCATTTTTGTTCTGTGACATTACGAGTAACAATGTCCAAACATTGTTACGTGAGAGTTGAACAGAAAAGCGGTCTACGAAATTCTATAAATAAAAGCTGAATTCCTGGCTTTTATTTCTAGAATTTTGTCGCTTTTCTCTTAGGTCAAAATGTTGAGTGGTTTACGAATATCGAAGATATGAAGTAAACTACCAACATAATGACCGACTCTCCGTGGGGTCACCAATTTAAAATGATAGCCAATTAAATATTGCATAAAAGAAAACCCCACATTAGATTATATCTTTGGTGGGGTGGTTTATTTTGTTAACACAAAACCTAGGACTTCATTTGATCTAAAGCTTCCTTCGCAACTTTTTTAATAGCTAATATTTTGCTCCATTTAGAGATTCTTTCCATATCCTCAACACTGGCTTTGTTATTAACAATAAGAGTATTTAAGAATTTAATTCCTAAATCCTTTGTTAGTGGGTTTAAAACCATAAACAGAAGAGGTTCTCGACTTAGTTCGTTGGAATTTTTTTCCAACTCTTCAGCAATAAGTTTTTTTATTGTTTTGTAGCTACAAATTTTGTATATATTAAATAAACACTCAGGAGCTAAACTCCCTTGAGAAATCAATCCTTTAACAAATTTAGTCGCCTGAAGTCTTTTATTACGGTCTAGACGGTGTCTTTTTAAAAAACAAAAAATATCTTCTATTTCATTATTCATTTTCTACCCATTCTTTCTTAAGGATTATTTGAAACAACAAAAACACTGTTTGTTATACTAACATTTATTTTTAAAATGTAAACAATATAAAAACTATACACCCCTTAATACTGTAATCTTCGCGCCAATAGAATTAAGTCTCTCTGCAATATCTGCATAACCTCTTTTGATTGAATACACATTACGAAGAAGTGATGAGCCTTCAGCTGCAAGCATTGCAATTAGAATAATAGCCGTCGGACGAAGAGCAGGAGGGGAGACGATTTGTGCGCCACGTAATTTTGTAACGCCATTTACAAGTGCGCGGTGCGGGTCAAGAAGTTTTATGTCAGCACCAAGTCTATTTAGTTCTGTGAAATAAATAGCGCGGTTCTCCCATGTCCAATCGTGAATAAGAGTTTGCCCAGAAGCCATGCAGCAAATAGGTACAAAGAATGGAAGGTTATCATTATTTATTCCAGGGAAAGGTTGAGTGTGTATTTTGTCATGGGGTGCAGTTAGTTTTGAAGGTAGAACTGTAATATCTACAAGATTAGTACGACCATTTTTTGCTAAATATTTTTTAGAGACTATAAATTTTTGCCCCATACGTTTTAATTTTTCCATTTCTAATGTCAAAAATTCAATAGGACAGCGTGTTACAGTTAGTTTTGACTTCGTTACTATTCCAGCCGAAATAAAAAACATACTTTCTATCGGGTCTTCACTATTGTAATGTTCGACATTTGTATTTATTTCTTTTTTACCATGAACTACAAGTGTGGTTGTGCCGATACCGTCAATTTTTACACCGAAACTTTCAAGCAAGAAACAAACATCTTGCACTTGGTAGTTTGGTGGAGCAAACATTATGGTGGTTGGTCCTTCTATGCGAGACGCGGCTATGATAGCGGTTATCGCACCAGTGTCTGATGACTCATAAAGTGGTATAGTTCCTGCATGTAACTTTTTGTATGAAATAGCGTAGTGATTTTCTTTAGTTTCTATTTTTACACCAAGATAATCAAGCGCGTATTTATGTGAAGCAACAGTTCTCTCTCCCATTTTGCAACCTCCAGAGTGAGGGAGTGTGAAGTTATTAGAAAAGTGAATGAATGCTCCTGCAAAAGTAAATGAACGTATGCGAGTTGCTACGTCTTTGTTAATTTTTGAAAACGAGAGTTTTTTCGGCGGAATGATTTCAAGCGCAGTATCATCGTGTGTCCAGCGGATTTTTACACCAAGACTTTCTAGCAATTCTTTATATCTATAAACTTCTTCAATGTGAGGTATGTCGCAGAGTATTGTTGTGCCAGAGTTCACCAAAGAGGCGACCATCATGTTAATGGCGCCGTTTTTTGAAGTATTGGTCACGATTGTGCCAGATAATTTGCGCCCACCTTCAACTTTGAAGTCTATTGTGTCTTGAAGACTGACAATGTTATGCTTGAGAACCTCACCCATTTTCATGAGTTGTTCTATTGTGACGTTTTGGTTTCCGGATTCGATACGAGCTACAGCAGATTGAGAAGTCTTTAGTGCTTTTGCAAAATCACCTTGAGTCATACCGCGTTCCTCGCGGAGTTTTTTGATGAAGAGTCCAATTTTCTGCTGATCATTTGGAGGCATGTTAAAAGTATAACATACACTATATCATATATGATATAGTGTATGTTATACTAAAAAACTCTTTATTTTACAATGTTTTATAACAGTGATTTCAAGAAGTAAAGTGTAAGTGCCGACATTATTATTGTTATAATAACACCGAGAATATTTCCCAACTTTCCGTTTACCTTATCTCCAAGTATTTTTTTATTATTTGCAATAAGAAGCACAAGTATCATAAGAGGTGGAGCTAGAAGTCCATTTAGAATAGCCGCATAATATAGCATTACTATAGGGTCAATTGTAGAAAGATTAACAAGCAATCCAACAAGTGTTGCAATAATAATCACCGCATAAAATGCCCTTGCATGAGAGAATTTTTTACCGAGACCTTCTTCCCAACCGAAAGCTTCAGATATTGCATATGCTGCAGAGCCAGCAAGCACTGGAACCGCTAGTAATCCAGTACCAACGATACCAAGAGTAAATAGTAATGATGCAAATTTCCCGGCAAGCGGTTCAAGGGAAGAAGCTACTTGAGCGGCGGAAGTTATTTCCGTAACCCCATTTGCGCCCAATGTTCCGGCGACGGTTATGATGATGAAGAATGTTACAAGGTTTGAAACAAACATTCCAAAAGCTGTGTCTGTACGCATTTGACGCACGTCATTGTTTGTAATCTTCGGAACACCTTTACCCATAGCACGAATCTTTCCTGCTACAAGCTCCTCTTCCACCTCCTCGTCGGCTTGCCAGAAAAACAAGTAAGGGGAGATGGTAGTACCTAACATAGCTGTGATGTTTAGGATAAAGATATTACTCATTTCAAAATGCGGAATAATTGTCGCGAAAAATATTTTTTGCCAGTCTTGAGTGACAAAAAATGCAGCTAAGATATAAGCAAGAACTGTTAGTGCTAGATATTTAAGGAAATAAACATATTTTGGGTATGGTATAAATACTTCAGAAAGGGTTGTGATAAGGGTAAGAATACCGAGCGCCACAATAAATGGAATAGGTACCACCAATTGAACAGCCGAAGCCATAGCGCCTAAATCCGCACCGATATTTATGATGTTAGTAATTGCCAGAAGCGCAATTGCACTGAAGAGAATTTTGCGGTTATAGTATTTTTTGATAACCCCAGCGAGACCCGTACCTGTAACCATTCCGATACGTCCACACATTTCTTGAATCGCCACCATGAATGGGTACGAAAAAAGAGCTAACCATAATTGAGACAATCCAAACATTGCACCAGTTTGTGCATATGTCGCTATTCCTGATGGGTCATCATCTGCGATACCTGTAATAACTCCTGGTCCGATAGATTTTTTTAGACGCCTTATTAGTTCTTTCATGTTTTATATTTATATAAAAATAATTCTACTATTTTTAGTAGAATTAGGCTGTGAGTTATGCGTGTAGGTGAAGGTAAATATCCTCTAGGGCACGAACTGCGTCGCCGGCTGCGATGTTATTTTGGTGATAAAGCACATCAGTACAGTCACCAGCTGCCCAAATACCTTTGGCTGATGTTTCTTGAGTACGAGGATCAGTAACAATATTTTTTGTATTGGTTAGCTCAACTATGTTTTCTGCAAAAGATGTAGCAGGGACTTGTCCAATTTCTACGAAGATTGCTCCAACAGGAATAGTGACATCATTTCCAGCTGTGTCGGTATATGTAAATGATTCTACAAATTTATCTCCACCTATAGACTTAGGTGATGCACCGATAATTAGTTTAAAATTATCTCTAGATTTTAATTTTTCAACTGTAATTGCATCTGCACGTGGTTCGCTACGAGAAATAAGTGTTACTGATTTGCAGTAGGCGAGTAATTGAGCAGCAGATTCAAAACCAGCGTTACCTCCACCAACCACTACAACATCAGAACCAGTAAATAATGGGCCATCACATGACGCACAATACGTAACACCTTTGTGTTCAAATATATCAGCCCCAGGTATATCTAATTTACGGCGAGATGAGCCAGTTGCTATAAGAACTGTCTTGCCTGTGCTAGTCTCATTATTTTCTAATGTGACTGTAAAATTTCCATCAGTTCCTTCAATTTTTGTTACTCCATAATTTTCAGAAATAGAAAGAGTTTCTCCTTTGTATTCCATAACGTGAGATTTTAAAGATTCTGCTAGCTTTGCGCCAGATATATGCGGTGTACCAATCCAATTTTGGATATCATCTGAAACTATTGATTGACCACCCCATTCTTTTACAACTAGAAGTGTTTTTAGTTGTTTACGAGCAGCATAAACGGCCGCCGCTGTTCCAGCTGGACCTCCTCCTATAATAATTAAGTCGTAAATAGTATTCATATGAGGAAAAGTATAACATAACAGGAAATAATATTTTTAGAAAATTTCAATTTACGGGAAGGAAAAAATAAAATTAAAAGCGCTCCTTTTTGGAGCGCTTTTAATTTTATTTTTTCCTTCGGAGGAACGGAGGTAAAGCTTCCCATTCATCGTCTTCTTCGTCGTCATCAAATTTGAAAATTGTTTTTTTATCGGCAGTTTTTGATTTTTTTGAATCTTCATCAGTTTTCTTCTCGTCACTCATTTCCAAATCAATACGCTTATCTTCTTTTGATTCAGTTATTGCTTCAGAAACAGTTTCGGTTTTTTCAATGCGAGCTTCTGGTACCGTAGATTCAGTCTCATGTCTTGACTCAGCTTGAGGAATAGCTGAAGAATGACCACGAGTAGAAAATCCACTAGGGAAACCTGTCGCGATAACAGTTACCTTTATTTCATCTTTCTTAAGTGAAGAATCAGTTGCGATACCAAAAATAATTTTCGCATCTTTGTCTACTGATTCAGTGATAATTTTCGCAGCTTCTTGAACTTCTAACATTCCAAGGTCATCTGCTCCATAAATAGCAAATAGAACACCCTTTGCTCCGTGGATAGAAACATCAAGAAGAGGGGAGTTGATAGCTGCCGAAGCTGCTTCACGTGCACGGTTTTCTCCCATACCACGTCCCACACCCATGAGAGCTGTTCCGGAATCCTTAAGAATTCTTTTTATATCTGAAAAGTCTAGGTTAATTATTCCAGGATTACGGATAATATCTGAGATACCTTCAACAGCTTGCTTCAAAACTTCATCACACATTTCAAAAGCTTGTTTTACTGAAGTGTTTTTATCAATAACAGAAAGTAGGCGGTCGTTAGGAATAACAATAAGTGCGTCTACTTCTTTTTCAAGGTCTTCCAATCCTCTTTCTGCCAGCTTCATGCGTGATGCACCTTCAAAAAAGAAAGGCTTTGTAACTACACCAACAGTAAGAATGCCTTCGTTTTTTGCAATTGCTGCAACAACAGGTGCGGCACCAGTACAAGTTCCACCACCCATACCACCAGCGATGAATACCATGTCTGCGCCTTTGATAACGTCTTGAACTTCTTCACGAGTTTCTTCCGCTGAACGCTTTCCAACTTCTGGGTCCATACCAGCACCAAGACCTTTAGTAAGATTTTTACCAATATGAATTTTCTTTTCAGCCAGTGAATGATGAAGGTCTTGTGTGTCAGTATTCATAGCAATGAACTCAACTCCTTGAAGTTTTGAGTTGATCATGTGGTTCAGTGCGCCTTTTCCAGAGCCTCCGATACCGATGACTTTGATGCGAGCGAAGCTTTCAATTTCTGGATTTACTTTTGCCATGGTTGTGTAGTAATTATTTGATTTGTTATCTAATAACTATACCAACTTGGCACACGTTTTGCAAAGAGACTTTTTTTGGCTAGTTTTTATTAAAAACCATTATGTATTAAGGTAAAAACTGCGAAAACATCTTCTTGACACGAACAAAAAATGATGTCAGAAGGTCTTTGAGAACATCATTTTCGGTATCATATGGAGCAAGAAACGTTAGACCGTAACATCTAGCCCATCCACTATCACGTAAAGTATCGTTTGTAATTCGAGCTAACTCACCCGTTGATATTTTTATTGGAAGTTTTAATTCATTACGAAATACAAACTCAAGCTTTGGAACAAGTGAAGTTGAACCGCACACAACTATTCCAGCTGGGAGTAATTCTTGGCGACCAATACGAGACAGTTCTTTATTTATTTTTATGCAAAGGTCCTCAAGACGCGCCTCAATTATTTCCTCAACCCGACGTTTTGAATGTGATGTTGCTGAACGCCCACATTTTATTTCCTCAGCTTCCTCAAGAGTTATTTTTAAACCAAGAGCAATATCTTTTGTGATATCATCTCCTCCGACTGGAATTGTTGAAACCAAAAGGGGGATATTATTTTCGTATACTAAAATAGAAGTAACACCTGCCCCAATATTTATAAGTGCAACCCCCGCAACTTTTTGTTTTTTTGTGAGAAGGGGAATACTTTCAGCCACTGGCCCAGCTACGATATCGGTAATTCTAACCTCAGACTTATCAAGCATCTTCTTAAGAACGTTCATACACTGAAGAGGATAAGTAACAAACAAAGTTTTTACTTCAAGTTTATTACCTCTTACTCCAATGACATTTCCACGAACCTCATTTCCGTCTAACTTATATTTCATTGGGATAGTGTGAACTATCGCTTTATTGCGAATGTCTGGTACACCTTTATTTGCGTCTTTTATCGCATTATCAATATCCAAATCTGTTACTTGGGCATCTCCACGAGAGACTTGTGCGTGACCGTTTGCATGATGAGATGAAAGTCCTATTGCACCAAGAGCTACCAAAGTATGTAAAGTATTGTGCCCAGACGTTTCCTCAAGAGTGTTTATTGCATCTATTATGACACGGGTGACTTCATCGATATCTGTTATATTGCCACGGTCTACCCCATCAAGTGTTTTTTTATATGTCGCGACCACAACAGGAAAGCGTTCACCTTCCATGTGTAGCGCACCTATTGCGCGCAAGTTTCCACTTCCGATATCAATCCCCACTATCATGTCATTAATATTGTTACGCGCCACAGATTTTGATAAGTTTTTAGATTTTATTTATAAAACTTATTTAAGTAAGTATTTTCCAACTCTTCCATTGTACTACCATGGTCGTGTCCTTTCAAATGTAACACTCCGTGAATAACAAGAAGGTGAAGAAATTTTTTGTATGACATATCAAAATTTTTTGCGTCACGTCTAACAGTTGATAATGATATATATATTTCACCTTCATCATCTGAAAGAGGGAAGGAAAGGATGTTTGTTGGATAGTTTTTTTCTCGATATGTCTTGTTAAGATCTTGAGATTCTTTCGGAGTACAAAAAATTATTGATAGATTGTATTTTTTACCCAAAATAGTTTCCTTAATAGGCAAAAATGGCACATCAGGGATAGTGCCATTTTTTCTAACTATAGTGAGATTATGTAACTCACGTAGTGCCATATTATTATCTGCGGCCCTTTTTACGTTCTACAACCTTACCCATGCGCTTATCTTGTTCGTACTTTGCAAGGTTTGCAAGCTTCTTCAATTTAGCGCGCTTTGTTTTTAGTACAGATAGTGGGCGATCGCTGTAACGGATACCGCGAACACGAGGAAGAATTCCTGCTTCTTGAACGCGCTTCTGAAAGCGGCGAACAAGAGAAAGGGCGTTTTCGCTCGGGTTCTTTTTTACTTCTACGTTTACGTTTGACATATGTAGGTGCAATTATATCACAATAAATCTGGTCTGACAAATATAAAACACCAAAAGAACTCAAGTTCTATCAAGCAAAAACTTTACTTCAAATGCTTTATATAATCCGATAGCGCATCTATTTTTACCGTGTCTTGTGAACGGGTACCCATGTGACGAACGATAACCGTGTTGTCCATTGCTTCTTTTTGTCCGAAAATAATACAGTAAGGGATTTCCATTTTTTCGGCCATACCAAGCTGCGCGCCAAGAGAGTCTTTTGAAAGTGATTGATGAACTGGAATATGCGCTTTGCGAAGAACTTCCATAACACAAAGACTTTTTAGTTTGGCTTCAAACCCAAGTTGTATGAAATAAACTTTTGGAGCCTTCATTATTCTCGGAGCGATAGTTTTACATTCAGAGAACATACGAATGCGCTCCATGCTAAGTCCAGAGCCCACTGATGGAACATCTTTTTTACTTCCCATCATTTTTGCTAGATAGTCATAACGTCCTCCGCCAGTGATTGTTATTTCTTTTTCTTTACCATCTTCGCCTACATCAATTTTTACTACTTCAAAAACTGTACGAGAATAATAACTTTGTCCACGTACTAGAGAATTATTAACACGATAAGGAATTCCCATCTCTTCTAAATACTGAAGGACTTCTTTAAAGTGGTTTCTTGCGTCAGATGAAAGGTATGAAAGGGATGACGGAGCATTGTCTTTCATTGGTTGGCATTGTGGCTGCTTGCAATCAAGTAAACGAAGAGGGTTAGTTTTGATACGCTCATGACAATCTTTACAAAGTAAGTCTAGATGCTTCTTGTAATAATTTGTTAACTCTTTAACAAAAGCTGGGCGAGTTTCTTTATCTCCCATTGAGTTAATATCAATAACTAAATCTTTAAAACCGTATTCTTCTAAAATTGTCATCAAAGTACGAATAATAAGAGCATCAGCTATAGACTTATCTGTTCCTAAAATTTCAAGATTGAATTGTCTGAATTGTCTCCATCGTCCACGCTGTGGTTTATCGTGTCTGAAAGTTTGACCGTATGAGTAAAGCATTACAGGCTGTGGAAGAGTTTGCATCCCATGCTCTAAATATGCACGCATAACAGAAGCTGTGTATTCTGGTCGTACAGCAATTTTGTCGCCACCTTTTGTTTTCAAAGTGTACATTTCCTTATCAATAATATCTGTCCCTTCTCCAATGGCTGAGACAAAAACTTCCTCATGTTCAAGTACGGGTGTTTCTATAGGCTTAAATCCATAGTAGACAGCAATTTCTTGAGCTTTTTCAAAAAGACCTTGAAAGGCATAATATTCTGCATCAATTAAATCATCCATTCCTTTCAAAGTTGTCGGTGTCGTCTTTATTTCTTTTTTTGTATCATCGTTCATAAAAATTGTGAAGGTTAGGGTTATTATTTAGTATACAAGAATTGGCCAGGCTCATATGACATTGTGGAGAGGGGGAATACACGGAATAAAACTTGCCCTTTAATATTTGCACTATCAAGTGGACCCCAATCACGACTGTCGTAACTCTGTGCACGGTTATCGCCCATCATAAAATACTGATGATCATCTAACATAACATCAGTATTTTTACGAAAATCCTTAAACATAATATATGACTCATCAAGAACAAACCCGTCAGGATTTGCTTTGTTGTAAATAGTTGTCACACCATCTTGTACAACAATGCGTTCACCAGGAAGACCAATGACACGCTTGATTAAATATTTTCCATTGTATGGATTTACTCCATTTTCGTATAATTTGAATATCATTACATCTCCACGGTGTGGTGTGCTTAAAATATAAGAAAGTTTATCTACCAATAAGAATTCTTGATTGTGATATGTTGGAAGCATAGACCCGCCATCAACTATAAAAGGCTGTATGAGAAATGCTTGAATGCATTTAACTAGAATAATAATGCCAATAATCCATATGAGTAATGATGAAGGCTTCTCATCTTCTTCAAGTAGTCTTATCTTTACAAGAGATCTTCTCCATGAAGAAAAAAACATTGCAAGTATAAGAGAAATAATAAGAAGACCTATAAGACAAAAAATAAAAACCGAAATGGGATTCTGCGACATGTCAACGAGAGTTTCAAGAGAAATATTCAGTATAGAGGATAACATTGTTTGTTCAGTATATAGAGAGATTTTATGTTATGCAACATAAAATAATTTTCATTTTTAAATTTTTAAATTTTTAATTAAAATACAACAATTCATACAACTGAGTGTTGTATCACGTTTAGTTTTTACGTCTAGTTTTTTAAAATTTACACCCATTCTAGCTAATGATAGAATAGATGTATGATATTTACTCTTGTACCTCTAGGTAACCCCGGTGAAAAGTACGCACGCACTCGTCATAACGCTGCGCGTGTTTTGATTGATATGATTCGTGATGATATAAAAAATATTTTGGAGTGTGAAATTTTCATTCCTGAAACATTTATGAATGAAAGTGGAAAATCTGTAAGTGAATACATGCGTTATCACGAAGGTCGCGAGTTGGTTGTTATATATGACGACAAGGATTTACCGTGCGGAACATTTCGTATTTCTTTTGATAGAGGAAGTGGGGGGCATAATGGTATTAAAAGTATCATTGATTCACTTGGCGCAAAGGATTTTATTCGTATTCGTATTGGTATAGCTCCACATGATGTTGATGGAAAAATAATTCTCCCACCATCTGGCATGGAAGTGCAGGATTATGTAATGGGGAAAATTAGAGAAGATGAAGAAGAATCACTACGAGCAATTACCCATGATGTACTCGGTGCAATAAAGACAATAATAGATGAAGGGTATCAAAAGGCGATGGAGAGATACAATTAAAAACACCACTCTGTTGGTTATTGTGAGTGGTGTTTGGGTTAACGTACGTTGCTGATTGCAAGTGCGGTTGCTTCTTGGAGAATCCTGTCCGGTGTCAGATGCAGTTGATCTTCAATCATTTGCATTTCATCGATGTCGTTTTGAGAAGGTTTCTCTTGTGACATCAATGTGGCGTACCGCAGAATCATTTGTTCATGTGCTTTTATCATGGCGATACTCCTTTCTTATTTAATACTAACACTTAATGAGTAAAAGGTCAATAGCGCAAAAATTGCGTAAGTTGCACGTCCTCCAGAAGAAACCTCTCTCATCCATGAGATATCTTTTTCTTCTTTTGCAAGATTACGAGATAGGATATTTATTGAATCCATAAGGCTTTCGTGGGAATTGTGACGTAATTCATCAATATTTCTTAACTCCGCCATTGCTTCTTCCAAGTCTTCTCCTTTTGATTTCATTTCTTCAATTATTTTTTGTTCATTCATCATGCTAAATACATCATGAGCATAAGACTTACATTGTTTAATCATTTGTTCGTACAATTTGATTAGAATTGGGTTGCCTTCGCATTGCTCACGTAAATCTTCTGGAGTAATTGCTGGGCGAAGTGTGTTGTACCCATGTGTTTCCATGGATGAAACAACTTCTTTGTCGGAAAAAGGTTCGTGTTGAAAAGTCATAGATATTCCTAGTGTAACCTGTTTGTGAAATATTAAAAGCGGCGCCTACGGCGCCGCTTTTAATATTTTTACAATTACGCTTTCTTATCTCCGTATGTAAGAGTCATACGTTCTTCGTCCGCATCAAATAGAGTGATTGTAAACTTGTAACTCTTTCCAAGTGATAGAGTTTCGCGAAGTTTTGCTTCATCTCCAAAATCAGATACATGTACAAGACCAGCAACACCTTCTTCAACAGAAACAAGGGCTCCGTGTTTGTTGAATTTAATCACAACACCTTCAACCTCATCTCCTTTTTTATATTTCTTAGCGGCTTCTTTCCAAGGGTTTTCCTTAAGAGCTTTAAGAGAAAGTGAAATCTTTCCATCTTTCACTTCAATGATACGAGCGCGAACTTTTTCTCCAACACGAGCGTGTGCTTTTGTATCCTCAACAAGCCCCCAGTCAATTTCACTCTTGTGAACAAGACCTTCTACTCCGTCAGTTAGCTTAACGAAGATACCGAACTCAACAACACCTGTTACAGTTCCTTCTACATCTTCACCAACTAAGTAGTTACCCATAGCAACTTCTTTTGTTTCCTTTGAACCACCATCTTTCTCAGAGAAGATAAGTTTTCCTTCTTTTGGAATAGCACTAATAATACTTACAGAAATACGTTTACCGATAAGCTTCTTAAGTTCACGAAGAATCTTATCTTTATCTCCGTCTTCGATACGTGGATAATTTTCTTCCTTAAGCTGTGAAGCTGGAAGGAATCCAGCCATACCTTGCCATTCAATAATAAGACCCCCTTTATTTGCATCTTTAATAACAAGATCCATAACGCGCTTTTCTTTGATAGCTTGTTCCGCATCGTTCCACATAAGAGCCTGTCGAGCTTCCTTGAGAGATAGCTCTACATAACCATCAGCATTTTCGCGAAGAACAATCTTTGCTGAAATTGCATCTCCAATATTTATACGTTTAATAACATCGCGAGCATTCATGAATTCGATACCATAAATGATACCTGTTCCTGATGCGCCAAGGTCTACGTAAAGCGCTGCCTTTTCAATGGCAACAACTACACCTTCTACGATGTCTTCTTCCTTAAATAGCACAGCCCCAACTGCAAACGGCGCTATTACCGGTACTGACTTTGTTCCCTCTGTTTTTTCTGTGTTTGTCATATTATAGAATAAAAATTTCCCACACGAAGTGGGAATATCCACGTCGGTCTGGGCTCCGCCTACTGATTGCTTCACATAGTCGGGGATTACGCCAGAACGGTTTTCTCTTAAAAGAATAGATATAATACTACAATGAAAGTATTTAAAAAGCAAATTAAAAACCGCCAAACACACGAGGTGTCGGCGGCTTAAGTGATAGTCTTTTTTTGACTTAAGGATTTCACTTTGTAACTACCAGTTGGCCGTGGTGTTACAAACCCTTGCTAGGTTGAATGCCTAGCAGATTTATCTTCGAAAGTTCATAAGACATCATAAGAAATGATCAAGCCATTAGCAATGCGGTGTATACACATATTTTTGCCCCTAATTTAAATGTGCTGTTTAAAGTCTTATGTAAGTATACACTATTTATAAATTTTGTCAAGTCCTTAAAATTTAATAAAACCTATGAATTATTGCAGGTTTCAGAAAGTAAGACGCTTTTTTGATTAAAAAGCTTAACCTTTTTGAGCCAAGTTATTTTGAGTAAAGAAAACTAACGGTTTCTAAAAGTCATGCGTTACAATACGTGCAACTTTTTTCTTTTTTATTTCTTCGTCTTTGTTTCTTTTTACATTTTTTGATAGAATCATTCGTATGATTATCACTCACTTTGGAAGAGAGCATTTTAAATTAACAGTAGGGGATTTGGTTGTAGCTATTAACCCTGTTTCAAAAGAAGGCAAAGGAAAGGTTACAAAATATGGTGCTGATATTACTCTTATTACAACAAATCACCCTGACTACAATGGTGTTGAACAAACAGAACATGGAGACAAGGTTCCTTTTGTTATTAAGGGTGCCGGTGAATATGAGGTGAAAGATATTTTTATAAAAGGTTTTGGCACTACGACTAAATTAATGGACGGAAAGAAGGAGAAGGAATATCAGAATACAAGTTACGTTCTAACCCTAGACGGTATTCGTGTTACTTTCTTAGGTGCGCTTTCACAAATGCTTGCACCTGAACATAAAGAAATAATTGATGAGACAGACATATTATTTATCCCAGTTGGACATGATGGGTTTCTTTTAAATGCGTATGATGCACAAAAACTTGCCGTAGCACTTGAACCGAAGCTAATAATTCCGATGGATTATGACGAACAATCACTTCCAATATTCTTGAAAGAAGCTGGAGCAGAGAAAGTTGAACCAGTTGAAAAGCTAACTATTAAGAAGAAGGATATTGAATCTAAAGTTGCTGAAGTTGTTTTATTCCACGAGATGTAAGGTTTTTTGAATACTAAAAACAGAAATAATACAAAGAACGGCGCCATAGGCGCCGTTCTTTGTGTATTATGTTTAGCTAGTTACCTCAAACCACAATCCAAAAGCTGTCTTAATGTATACTATATAAGTAATGAATCTAACGAAACTCAAAACTTATTTCAGCGCGAAGTATTATATTAGTTTTTTACAAAGACAGCCAAAACACACTCAACATATAGCTGCTTTTATTTTTGCTGGAACAATTACAGCAATTATTGCAGGATTTACTCTGTATACAGATTATGGTTTTTGGCACGAAAGATATCAAAGCGAAGATTTAATAGCCAAGATTGCAACGACGACAGTTACTGAGTCACCAAGCGAAACAATTTCAAAATTTTGGAACGAGGCGCACAACCAATTTGATATCTTTAAAACATCTAGTTCTGGTTTATTGCAAGGAAAAGAGGTCTACACAAAGTAGAACTTTCAAGTGTTTTATGCTATAATAGAGGGATAACAACTCGTTAATTATATGGCCAAAAAGACATCTGCAAACGAAGAACCAACAACACCAAAACCTGTTCATGTAGGTATCAGCCCAGTAAACATTTCAGAGGAAATGCGTACTGCGTATCTTGATTACGCGATGAGTGTTATCACTTCTCGTGCTCTTCCTGATGCACGTGACGGTCTCAAACCAGTGCATCGTCGTATTTTGTTTGCGATGAATAATATGGGGCTCACACCAGGGGCGAAGTTCCGAAAATCTGCAACCATTGTTGGAGAAGTGCTTGGTAACTACCACCCTCACGGTGACGCATCTGTTTATGACGCAATGGTAAAGTCAGCGCAGGATTTTTCATATCGTTATCCGCTTGTAATGGGTCAAGGAAACTTCGGTTCTATCGATGGTGATGGTGCTGCGGCGTATCGTTACACCGAAGCAAAGATGTCAAAAGTTTCAATGGAAATGATGCGTGATATTGAAAAAGACACCGTACTTATGGTGGCCAACTATGACGGCAGTAAAAAAGAGCCACACGTTCTTCCAACAGCTGTTCCGAACCTTCTTTTGAACGGAACCCTAGGAATCGCGGTGGGTATGGCGACAAATATTCCTCCACATAACTTAAATGAAGTTATTGATGCAACAACTCATTTGATAGATAATCCACAAGCCACTACAGAAGATCTTTGTGAATATGTAAAAGGTCCAGACTTTCCATTAGGTGGTGTTGCTTTTGGGCAATCAGATATTCGCCAAGCATATGCAACAGGTCGCGGAGGTGTAACTGTGCGCGGTGAAGCAGAAATTTTTGAAACAAAAAATGGTCAGTTCCAAATTATAATCACTTCAATTCCTTTCCGTGTTTTGAAAAGTAATTTGATTGAAAATATTGCCGACCTTGTTCGTGACAAAAAAATTGACGGTATCAAAGGACTTCGCGATGAATCAACCAAGGACATTCGTGTTGTTATTGATTTGAAATCTGGTGCACAACCGCAAAAGGTTCTTAACTATTTATATAAACACACTGAATTGGAAAGCATGTTCCATTACAACATCGTTGCTCTTGTTGACGGTATTCCACAAACTCTTGCCCTTAAAGGTGCACTAGAGTCATTTGTTGGACACCGAAAAGAAGTTGTGCGTCGCCGTACAGAGTTTGATTTGAAACGCGCACTTGAAAAGGAACACATCTTACTTGGTCTTAAAAAAGCACTTGATCACATTGATGAAATAATTCAGACAATCAAGAAATCAAAAGATACACCGGACGCCCACGCTCAGCTTGTTAAGAAGTTTAAGTTTTCTGATATTCAAGCAACAGCAATTCTTGAAATGAAATTACAGCGTTTGGCTGGTCTTGAGCGAAAGAAGATTGAAGATGACTTAAAAGCTGTTCAAGCGCTTATTGCAGAATTGAGAATCATACTTGCGTCAGAAAAGAAAATGCTTAGCATCATCAAAGAAGAACTTTCTGATATTAAAGAAAAATATGGTGATGAACGTCGTACAAAAATTGTTAAGCATAAAGCAAAAGAATTTAATCCAGAAGATTTAATTCCAGATCGTGAAGAAGTTCTTGTTTATACTTCAGGTGGTTATGTGAAGCGTACAGACCCAGACGAATTCAAAACACAAAAGCGTGGAGGGGTTGGTGTTGTTGATTTGAATACCAAAGAAGAAGACTTTGTAATAATGTCTCTTACTACTTCAACTCACAGCGACATGCTCTTCTTTACAGATAAAGGAAAAGCATATCAAATCAAGATGTATGACCTTCCAGAGGGAAAGCGTGCTACACGTGGAAAGAGTATTATGAACTTCTTACAACTAACAGAAGGTGAGCACGTTACAAGTATTCTTCCGATGCCTAAGGAAATGAAGAGCACTAAGGAAGAGGAACATGTATCACTCATGATGATTACAAAGAATGGAACCGTGAAGAAATCCTCAGCGGATAGTTTCAAGGATGTTCGTAGAAATGGATTGATTGCAATTAAGCTTGAAGAAGGTGACGAACTCCTTTCTACTTTGTTTGTTAAAGGTGATGACAATGTAATTCTTACAACTCAAAATGGTCAGTCTATTAGATTCAACAACACAGACGTTCGTGAGATGGGAAGAACCGCAGCTGGAGTTATTGGTATGAAGTTAGATAAGGGTGACGTGATTGTTGCATCAGACAAAATCCCTGCAGGTGTGAAAGGACAAGAACTTCTTATCATGACAGCAAATGGTTATGGAAAGAAAACTAAACTTTCTGAATATAAGACACAAAAGCGTGGTGGAAGTGGAATCAAGACTGTAAAAGTTACAGAAAAAACTGGAAAGTTAATGGTAGCTCGTGTTGTTACAAGTGAGAATGAAGAATTGCTTGCGGTTTCAAAAGATTCACAAGTGATTCGTACAGAACTTACTTCTATTCCGACACTGGGACGAGATACTCAAGGTGTGCGTATTATGAAACTACGTGAAGGGGATTCATTAGCAAGTTTTAACTTGCTATAACAGAATTTAAAATTTACTTCATCTGCTTTGTTGTGGAGCCTAGCGTTCCCGCCTGCGCACTAGTAAGTATGCCTCCTCACACGTCACCCACGCCTAGCATCTAAGGAAAATTTTGAAATTCACGGCTACTAGATTTTGAAATACATAAAAATGCAAATAAAAAAGCGACATCTTGCGATGTCGCTTTTGTTTTATCTTTTCATGTTCCCAAAAATAGACAATATGTACTGTCTCCTTTTGACATGAAAATTTTTTCATCTATTGGGATTTCGTCAAGCTGCATATCAGCAGGTCCTCCAATAGGTTTTCCTTCTGGTGACAGGCTTGTGTCTTCCCAGAAAAAGAACTGTATAGAAGTTACGCTTTTTTCAGTTTTTTGATCTTTAACTGTGAAGAGTATTCGTGAATAAGAGTCGTGCGATCCTGATAAAATAACTGAAACACATTCTCCTGTTTTTACTCCTCGTTCCAACAATTTAAAAGCCAGTGCTTTAAAAATTTCTTGAACTTCTCTTCTTGAAAGATCTTTGAATTCTTCCATATCCAGCTCTTTTGCCGTTGCTAGAATTTTTTCGTACGTGCGAAGTTCATCAGGCAATATGTCAGCTGGTAGTAAGGTGCATTCTCCAAAGAAAGGAATGTTAACATTCAACGTTTTTGTCCGAGTGGCTGTAGGCATTTCTTTTCTCCTTTAAAAAGTAAAGATTCTTTTCGTATACTACACGACATTTTTTGCTCAATCAAGAGAGTGCTTACATATTTAAATACTACCTCTTGTTATTCACTAGTCCCTAGTCCTTAAAAACTATATACTGTATTCATGTTTTTAACTCCCGATCATCTTGTAAAAGAATTATATTTAAAACCAGG
>JBAYGN010000005.1:0-45334 GCA_041666645.1 Minisyncoccota bacterium | reverse complement strand
GGCACCTTAGAAAAGCGAGGAATATTAAATGTTGAAATGATTTGGGCAGATATTGAAAAGGGTATTCCAGTTGATGCATATAGCTTAGACGCTGTAGTTATGTCTAATATTCTGTTCCAGTTGGAAGACATAGATAGGGCACTGAGTCACGTTGCAAAGATTTTAAAACCAGAGGGGCAGCTACTTGTTGTTGATTGGACTCAATCCCATGGAGGCATCGGTCCGCACTCTTCTCATGTGATAAATGAAGCACGTGCAGAAGTTTTGGTGCAAAAGCATGGCTTTAGAATGGTGAAGCGTTTACCAGCTGGGGATTATCATTATGCTTTTATAGCTTTATCTTCTTAGTATCCACTGGTTAGTGCTTATCGCTCACTGTATACTATATATATGTTACGTAATATTCTTCTTGGTGCTGGTGTCTTTGCTGCATTGTTTGCAGTGCTAATTTTTTCTGGTAAATTACCTATCGGCAATAAAGCCAGTACCCCAGCAGGTGAGGTGTTGCTTTGGGGAACAATTCCAGAATCTAGTATGAATGGAATCATCCAAGCTTTTAACCCTCAAGCAAAAACTTATAGGGTAAACTACAAAGAAGTTCGTGAAGATGTATTTGTACAAACTTTGGTTGAAGCGCTAGCAAACGGAAATCCTCCTGACATGATTCTTGCGCCACACCAAATAATTCTCTCCCAAATACCTCGCCTCTATCAATTTCCAATAACGTCACTATCCGAAAAAACATTTAAGGATACATACGTTGATGGCGCCACTATTTTTTCTGATCCAACAGGAGCCATTGCGCTTCCTGTTTCTATTGAACCGCTAGTGCTTTTTTATAATCGTACACTTTTTTCAAAACATGGAGTTGTTAATCCTCCATCATACTGGGATGAGTTGGCCGGCATTGTTCCAACTTTGACAATTTCAAACGTAAAGAATCAATTCGTTGAGTCGGGAATAGCCTTGGGGGCACCGAACACTCCGTACGCTAAAGATATTTTGATGGCCATAGTGAATCAGCTCGGGCAGGTGCCAGTTTTAAATAAAAATGTATTAGCTAACGTTCCTGTAACCGAAGGCGGAGACATACTTCCTCTTAGTACAGCTGTGCGTTTCTTTTCACAATTTGCAGACCCAACAAAGAGCACATACTCCTGGAATCAGTTTGCAGGTAATGCAGATGATATGTTCGTGGCAGAGAAGCTTGCGATGTACATTGGCTACTCTGGTGAATTAAATTCACTCCGCGCACGAAATCAAAAAGCAGAATTTGAAATGACTTACTTCCCTCAAACCAAAGGATATAACACCTTCACAACAGGCGCGCGTATTTACGGAATAGCTACTCTAAAAACTACCAAAAATCCAATAGCAGCACTCACTGCAGAGCGAGATCTTGCAAGTGAAGGAGTATCGCCAAGCATTGCTTTTGCTGTTGGTGGAGTACCAGTATTGCGGACTTATGCATCATCTGCTGGACTAAGCGATGTTGTTGCTCGCAGTATGTTGGTGGCACGTGGTTGGTATGATAGTTTTCCTAAAGAGTCTACTTTATATGTTTCTACCATGCTTTCTGATATTTTAAATAATCGTTATGGTGTAACTGACGCCGCAGAACTCTTTGTTTCTCGTCTTCAAGACCTGTATACTCCACATTAGTTAGAAACACTCACCAGTAAATACAGTATGCAAATACACACCATGAAAAAACAACACTTAATCACATTAGCTCTTGCAATATTTTTTGTTGGAATATCATTGCAAGGTGTGCATGCTCAGACATCTATTTCTGGAGATGAAATATGTGGCGCAAGCACATCAACTGAATGCACCTTAGCAAATGCAAAAACTGTTATTACTAATTTTATTAAATTAGTAATTGAAATCGGATCAGTTCTTTTAACTTTGTTTATAATGTATCGTATTGTAATTGCTTGGTATGCAAAGGTGCAAGGAAACGCAATGGCTATTAAACAAGCCGGAAAGGATATAGGGAATGCAATTCTGGGATTTTTTATTGTTGTCGCAGTGTTCGGAGGATTTTTCTTAGCCATACTTAAATTTCTTGGGGCGCAAGAATGGACGACAACACTTATCAGGCTTATCTCTGATGCATTTATTCCGCATGCTTATGCCCAAACTGGAGAATTATTACCTAACCCACTAGGCACAAATAGTCTTTATGACTTTATTCTTATTATTGTACGTGTTGCAATAAGGTGGTTTGTATACCCTGCTTTGGTTGGTATGTGGGTATGGTCTGGGTTTTCTTTTGTGTTAGCGCAAGGTAATCCAGAAAAAATTATGAAGGCTCGCAACTGGCTAATGTGGGCGGTTATTTCTACTGTTATCGTTTTTATGACAGAAGGGTTTTTGTTCGCACTTAGAGGAACTGTACAGACAATACTACCTAATTAAAAATAATGGTAGATAAACAAAATATGCTGTACACTATAAATAATTAACTTATGAAAAATATTTTCACATTGCGCGCTCTTATCATTACTTCACTTATTACTGTACCGTTGATTGCTTCAGCACAAGGGTTAAATGCTGAAGGTGGGTTAATAAAAATAAGTGATCTCGTCGACACTTTTACAGGGACGGTAGTTAGATCTGTTGGAACACTGCTAGCGACAATGGCTATGGTGGCATTTTTTTATGGAATTGTTCAATTCATTTGGGGTACTCGCGAAGGTAAACCTGATGTGATGACAAAAGGAAAGAATTTTATGCTATGGGGTCTTATTGCGCTTTTCGTGATGTTCTCAGTCTGGGGAATAGTTCAATATGTACAAAACATTTTTGGTATTCAAGGAGCGAACGTGATTTCGATTCCTTCAATTCAATTTAGATCATCTGGAGGTTTACCAACTGGCGGAAGTTCTCTCCCTTCGTCAGGTTTTCCAACTGGAGTAAACACTCAATCCACTATATACACAACACCTTCTGGTTCAGGTGTTCAACTGGGTGGTGGTTCGAACAATCCGATTCCAGGTGGCGATTGTACAGTCGATGCAGAATGTCCATCAAGTTTAACGTGTTCAAACTACATTTGTCAGTAAGTTGCTTGTAGGTTTAATTTGAATTATTTAAATTTAAGAAATCTTTTTTAGAAAAGTCACCTCATCTCATACGTTGACATTTCTTTATATTTGGTGTAGTGTGAATTGCAGGTACCGTTAAAAACAACGGTAAAAATGATTGAAAATTTGGATTAAAGGAGAAAAAACTTGACGACAAAATTTGGACTTGCTGCATTGTTGATTGGGGTCGCTGGGGTTGGGAACTTGTTAATTTCTGGATACTCGGCTTATAAACCGATGACTAAAGAGGGGGCGCAAGACAATACGCAACGTCGAAAGTATGATGCGTTGTTGACAGCCAACCAGGCTTACGAAACCTGTGTTAAAAAACGCGGGTCTGGCGGTATGATTATTATCCCAAGCAATTGGGATAGAATGCCACCCGTCACCAATTCAGAACCAACTGTAAATTGTGAAGCTAGCCACAAAGAGGCCCTTCTCATAATTTCAACACTTTGAAAAAGGAGATATAAAAAATGTCTGATCATCATGACCCGTTTGTAAAACCGAAACTCGCGTTTCTGTTTGTCCTTGTTCTTATCGTGGCCTCAGTGGCTATGGATATGATGGGTGTTTCGGTGAGTAATTTCATGCGAAACTTTGGACGTGCCTACGCAGAAAACACAGCGCTTTGGCACGGCTTAGTTGGATTGATGCTCCTCGCTGGTTTGGTTTTCATGTCACGAGGCAGTGGAAAATAGTTTTCGGAGATAACCGTAAAAATCCGTATGTCATACGTTAAATTATAGAGAGGTTTCCTCTCGCGCTTATCGCCTTGTTGCGATTATCGCGACTGGGAGCCTCTCTTTTTCTTTACCTAATTCATTTATTACGTAAATACAAAAGCTACATTTTTACTATATAGATTATTTTTTGCATAAGGTTCGCTTTTGGTTCTAGGGCATTCAGCGTTAATTGTTCACAACTATCCTTGCAAAGTTGGCTAAGGGAGATATACTTAAAATATACAATAAAAACATATGAAAAAAGCTTTAATATCACTGTCGGTTATGGGAACAAGCGTTATGCTTGCGCTTGCTCAAGGGGGAACTATTACTATAGGTGTAGGTTCACAACAAGGTCAAATACAGGGAGGAGCATTACTTCAGCTTTTAGCACTTGCACAGACAATTGTAACCCGTCTTGTTCCGTTTATGATTGGACTTGCTGTGATTGCTTTCTTCTGGTTCCTTGTTGAATTTATTTGGTTGGGTAGAAATGATCCAAAGAAACACGAGGGAGGATTAAAAGGAATGGGGTATTCAATACTCGCACTCTTTGTGATGGTGTCTATCTGGGGGCTTGTAGGATTTTTTGGTTCAATATTTGGTATCGGTCAAGGTGGCAATATTCCAATTCCTGGTATTCCAGTTCCAGCAAACTAGTGAGTAGTAAAAATTCATAAAGTTTAAGTTTACAAAAAAACCACAACTACGTTGTGGTTTTTTATTCGTAATTAAGAGTGCTATAACTTTCAACTGTTCAGCATGATATACTTCCTTTTATGAACGAAACAATATTAACAGGGGAATCAGTTTTTCAAAACGTTATAACTGGCATCCTTAATCCTATATATCAGGTGGTGGCCACAGTTGCTTTTCTTTATTTTTTGTTTGGTGTTTTTAAATTTATATATGACATGAATGACCCAGAAAAGAAATCGTTTGGTAAAAGTCATTTGTTGTGGGGTCTTGTAGGGTTGTTTATTATCTTCTCAGTTGGAGGGATACTTCCATTATTTAATAGTATATTTGGTGGTATGTTTACATACTAATCTGTTAGAATCTAAAGTCTGTTCGTGCTAGAATTATAAAATATGAAAGAAACTGATTCACAGTTAAAGATGGAGGCTATTGTTTCTCTTTGTAAAAGAAGAGGATTTATTTTCCCAGGAAGTGATATTTACGGTGGGCTTGCTGGAACTTATGATTACGGACCACTCGGTGTTACTCTTAAGAAAAATATACAGAATAGTTGGTGGAATCATTTCGTAACTAATCGTGAAGACATGTACGGAATAGATGCTGCTATTCTGATGAACCCTAAAGCGTGGGAAGCTAGTGGGCACGTTTCTGGATTCTCTGACCCACTTGTTGAATGTTCAAAATGTCATAAACGCTATCGCGCAGACCATGTCGAAACAGAAACTGATGGTTCACAACGTTGCCCAGAAGATAATACAACTCTTGGAGAATCTCGTCAGTTTAATATGATGTTTAAGACTCAAATAGGAGCAATGGAAGACGCCTCTTCTATTTCTTATCTTCGCCCAGAAACTGCTGGAGGAATGTTTGTGAATTTTAAAAATGTGGTTGATAGTTTCCACCCACGTCTCCCTTTTGGTTTGGCACAAATTGGTAAGGCTTTCAGAAATGAAATTGCACCACGTGATTTTATTTTTAGACTTCGCGAGCTTGAACAAATGGAGATAGAATATTTTTGTCATCCATCAAAATGGGAAGAATCATTTGAACATTTACGAAAGGAGTTTGGTGCTTGGATGAAGTCAATTGGCTTACCAGAAAATAAAATCCATGAAGTAGAAATAGGAGATGGCGACCGCGCACATTATAGTAAACGTACAATCGATTTTGAATTTGATTTTCCTATTGGACAAAAGGAACTTGCCGGACTTGCTTATCGTACTGATTTTGATTTGAAACAACATGGCGAGTTTAGTAAAACAGATTTATCATATTTTGACGAAGAAACAAAAGAAAGATTTATTCCACATTGTATAGAGCCTTCTGTCGGAGTTGAACGCGCGGTACTTGCAGTTATTAGTAGTGCCTACAAAGAAGAGGTGGTTGGGGATGAAACTCGAACAGTACTTGCATTTAATTCATCTATTGCGCCAATACAAATAGCAGTATTACCTCTTTCTAAAAAAGAAGAACTTTCTGTTCCTGCAAGAGAAATTGTAAAAAGTTTAAAGAAAATTGGACGTGTTCAGTACGATGAAACCCAATCAATTGGCAAGCGTTATCGTCGCCAGGATGAAATCGGTACACCCTACTGTGTGACTGTAGACTTTGATACATTAAACGATAATGCAGTAACCGTAAGAGATAGAGATACAATGGAGCAGGTGCGTTTGCCTATTTCTGAGTTAGGACAGTATTTTATTGATAAATTAAACGCGTAAAAGTCTTGCAATTTAGACAAAAATAAGGTAATATCTGATAACTATGGCAAAGATACAAGCAAATCTCATCATCATAAAGAACAAAGAAACAGGCGAAACATACCACACTTTCAAGAACAAGAAGCTTGTTACTCGTAAAATTGAACTTAAAAAGTACTCAAAGAAGTTACGTAAGCATGTAACTTTTAAGGAATCAAAGAAGTAAAAAGTCATAAATTGCGAAGCTACTTTGTTGCTACAAAATTTTTCTTAGTCAATATAGGTCTACTATGTTTTCCTCAAAAAATTTCTAAGCTTCGCATATCTTCACCAATTTTTGACTTTTCATAAAATAAAATGCGAGCTTATGGCTCGCATTTTATTTTAGAAATTGAAAATTAGAAATTGAAAATTTTGTGCTAGAATAGCACTTACGGGCCTATAGTTTAATGGCAGAACAACGGCCTCCAAATCCGTTGGTCGAAGTTCGATTCTTCGTGGGCCCGCAAAATACAAAAACTCCAAAGTGTAACTTTGGAGTTTTTGTATTTTGCGGGCCAATAGTATATAAACCTCATCATACCTATTTCGTGTTTATAGCACACTACTAGACTTGATTAAGTTGAAACATGATATACTTGATATATTGTTTAATTAATTAAAATATATGAAAAAAATACTATCAACATTGTTTTTGTTTGGCATGACAACTGGCTTTGCGTTAGCTCAAACAACAACAGCTACAACAGCATCAACTGCAACAGGAACCTCTTCAGTACAAGAAACAGCTGTAGTTACAGCGGGATTAACTCCAGAAAGCCCTTTTTATTTTTTTGATAAAATAACAGAAGCGTTACAAGGTCTTTTTGCGATTACTCCAGAAGCTAAAGTTAAGCTACAGCTTTCTTTTGCTTCAGAACGTGTAGCTGAAGCAAAAGCTATGCTTGCAATAGAGGGAGATCATAAGGAAGGATTGGATATTATTCATGCAAGTCTTGTAGAAAACGTACAAAACACAGCAAATATTCTAAAGCAAGAAAAAAATGCTGGTAAAGATATTGCTCAACTAGCAAAAGAAGCTAACGCCCAGTTTGATTCAGAAGAAAAGAATTTGAACAACACATTAGCAGAGGCTCATAAAGAAGTTGTTAATATAAAAATTGAAGAATATAAGAAGCTTCTTGAAGAAGCTAAAGCCATAAAAGACGAAGCAAAAATAAGTGATGTAGAAAAGAACTTAGAAGAAAATAAACAAATTGCACAAGATTTGAAAGACAAAAAGGAAGAAATTAAAAAATCTTTCCACGAAGAAAAGAGAGCAATAGAAGAACAAATGTCAGAGAAAGATCAAGAGGAAGATAAAATTGACTCTGAACAAGAAGATATTGACGATACCGAAAACGATAACGAGTCAGAAACTGATATGGAAAATGAATCAGAAACTAGGATAAAAATTGAAGCTAGTAAAACAAACGATTCTCGAGGTAACTTAGAAGTACGTACAGAAGGACGGATAGAAGTACGTAACACAAACATAAGTAACGACTAAACAAGGTTGTAAAAACAAAAAACAAAAAAAACACAAAATTTGTGTTTTTTTTGTTATCAACTAGTAACTAATAATTATTGACTATATACTATTTAGCATATGGATAAAAAACTTCGTGTAGCAATAAATGGTTTTGGGCGCATCGGTAGAGCCTTTTTTAAGGTGGCTATTTCTAGACCGGATATTGAGATAGTGGCTGTTAATGATTTGGGTGACGTACACAACCTCGCTTATCTTCTTCAGTATGACACCGTGTATCGTACAGCTCATTTTGATGTTCATGCAGAGATACACGAAGAAACAAAAGAGCAATATCTGGTTATAGAAGGGGAAACTGATATGCGTATTAAGGTTGTAGAAGAAAAAGACCCACTCAACCTTCCTTGGAAGGATATGGACATAGATGTTGTTGTAGAATCAACAGGTTTCTTTACTTCATACGATAAAGCACAAGCTCATATAATAGCAGGAGCAAAACGAGTCGTTATATCTGCGCCAGCTAAAGATGATCCTACTGGAGCTATTTCTGGAGAAACAATTCTTCTTGGTGTAAATGAAGAAAAATTTGGAACATGTGATATTACATCAAATGCATCTTGTACAACAAATGCTGCATCTCCATTGATTGCTATTTTAGATGAATCAATTGGTGTAGAAAAAGCCCTACTAAACACCGTACATGCATATACGGCTTCGCAGGGGATTGTAGACGGTCCAAATAAGAAAGATTTTCGCGAAGGTCGCGCAGCCGCACAGAATATAGTACCGTCTTCTACTGGCTCTGCTGTTGCCGTGACAAAAGCGTTCACTAAATTATCTGGCTTGTTTGATGGTATTTCTACGCGGGTACCTGTTCCTGCTGGTTCACTCGTTGATATTACTTTTATTGCAAAGAGAGAAACAACAGCGGAAGAAGTTAATAAAATATTAACAGAAGCATCACGCACAGAAAGATGGAAAGATATTTTTCAAACAACAGAAGAAGAATTAGTGTCGAGTGATATTCTTGGTCTCCCATATGCATCAATTGCAGATTTGAAAATGACTCGCGTAATTGGAAATCTTGTAAAAGTTATGTCATGGTACGACAATGAGGTTGGTTATACATATACCTTGGTAGAACACGTTTCTCGAGTGGGAAAAACTCTAGGTAAATAAGTTCTTTAGTGTTCTTAGTTTACTTTTCCTCATGTCTTTTACAATCTCTTCTCTTATGAAAGAGAAAGCAATTAATTAAATGGTATACTTTATTGTATGAAAATTTACTTAGCAACAGACCACGCAGGTTTCCAATTAAAAGAAAATATTAAAACATATCTTGAGGATAATGGTAATGAGGTTTATGATTGTGGAGCTCTTACGCTTGAAGCAGGGGATAATTATCCAGAATATATGGCTCGCGCTGCAGAGAAAGTACAAATAGACGCAATGCATGCGCCAGCTGTTGCTATTATTTTTGGAGGGTCAGGAGTGGGAGAGGCAATAGTTGCAAATAGGTTTGCTCACGTGCGCGCAGTTGTATATGCCGGAGGGCCTCTTGATGTAATAAAAGTATCTCGCGAACACAACGATACAAATGTGCTTTCAATTGGATCAAGATTTGTAACAGAAAATGAAGCCAAGCAAGCGATTGATTTATTTCTTGCAACAGCCTTTTCTCATGATGAACGCCACGCAGATAGAATTATTCAGATTGAGGAGTTAACAAAATAAATATGAAAATTATTCCTGCGATACTTCCACATAGTTTTGAAGAAATTACCGAAAAAATTTCTAGTATTGAAAAATTTGTATCTGAGGTGCAAATTGATATTTGTGACGGTGTGTTTGGACGTGAAAAAACATGGTTGCCAGATGGATCAGAAATGCTTCCTTCGGGATTTTTGTATGAATTCGATGTTATGATGAATGACTGGAAAACATACATACCACGCTGTGTAGCTATTGGCGCTAAGTCTATTATCGCCCACGTTGACATGTTTAGTGAAAATGATATTACAGAACTTGTGGGGATGGTGTCCCCTAATTCGATTGCTCTAGGTATTTCAGTTTCAAATGATAAAAATATAGATTTTCACGCAGACATGATTCGCAAGGCTAAGGATTTATATCCCCACACATTCATACAAGTTATGGGAATTAAAAAAATAGGGGAACAAGGACAGTTTTTTGATGAAACAGTGCCAGAAAGAATAAAAGAACTAAAACAGCGATTTGGAGAGATATTAATTCAGGTAGATGGAAGTATTAAACCAGAAACCATAAGATTAGTTGTGGATGCTGGCGCAAGTAATGTAGTTGTCGGATCATATATTTTTGGGCGTAATGACGTTGCAGCAGCCTTGGAAACTTTGAATGCAGCCGTTGATTCAGAGTAAATTTATCAACAGTATAAACATCAGTACGGGTTTATTTTTTTAGGATATCAACTACTGACTCTCAGTTATTAGATATATACTATATTTATGCATTCACTAACTGACGTAGAAGTACAAGCTCTTACATTACGAGCAGAAGATATTCGCGAGAGTATTATAAAAATGTTAGTAGAAGCTGGTAGTGGTCACACAGCCGGACCTCTTGGTATGGCAGATGTTTTTACAGCTCTCTATTTTCGTATTCTTAGACATAATCCGCGCCACCCAGAGTGGGTAGAACGTGACAGAGTTATTCTTTCAAATGGTCATATTGCTCCAGTTCTTTATGCGACTATGGCACACGCTGGATACTTTAGTGTTTCAGAATTAAAATCACTCCGTAAGTTTGGTAGCCGATTACAAGGTCACCCACACCGTGAAGCTCTTCCAGGAATTGAAACATCTTCTGGTCCCCTTGGTTGCGGGTTATCTCAAGCTATAGGTATGGCGCTTATGGATAAAATGGAAGGACATAAACCAGACAGATATTTTTATTGTTGCATGAGCGACGGAGAAATAGATGAGGGACAAACATGGGAATCTCTTCTACTTTTGAACAAGTTCAAACTTCACAAAGTTATACCAATAATCGATCGTAACACTATTCAGATTGATGGTTATACAGAAGACGTTTTACCTCTTGAATCATTAAAAGATAAATTTGAGAGTTTTAATTTTCATGTTATTGAAATTGACGGACATGACTTTAGGGATATTGTGCGAGCGGTCGGGGTTGCAAAGAGTTCTATTGATAAACCAACTATTATTATTGCACATACAATACCAGGTAAAGGCGTAACAGCCTTTGAAGGTGACTTCAGGTGGCATGGTAAAGCACCAAGCTTAGAAGAAGGACGTGCCGCTCTTAAAGAGCTTCGTAGTCTTAGAGGTAAAGTTTCCCTTGATTAAATATATGATTAGAAAAACTTTATTTACAATTGGAGAAGAAGAAAAAGCAACACGTGAAGGGTTCGGCGAGGGTCTTGTGTCTGCTGGAACAGGGGATAAAAGAGTCGTAGCACTTTGTGCGGACCTTACAGAGAGTGTAAAAATGGATGGTTTTCGCGCAAAATTCCCTAATAGATTTTTTGAAGTTGGTATTACTGAACAAGCTATGTCAGGACTGGCTTCTGGTATGGCTAGAATGGGATATATTCCATTTATTTCTAGTTACGCAATGTTTTCTCCAGGTAGAAATTGGGAACAAATCCGTACAACAATTGCATACAATAATGTTCCTGTAAAAGTAATAGGTGCTCACGCGGGGGTCTCTGTTGGACCAGATGGTGCTACGCATCAAGCTATTGAGGATATTGCTTTGATGCGAATAATTCCAAATATGCGAGTATATGTTCCGTGCGATGCAATTGAAGCCAAAGCAATAACCGAATATATCGCAACAACTAATTACCCATCGTATCTTCGTCTTGCTCGTGAAAAAACCCCGCTCATGTTATCTGATAATTATGAATGGAATAACGGCAAGGCGTATGTTATGCAGATAGCCAAACACAAACACGGTGGAGAATTCGCTTACAATATTGGAATAATCGCTTGTGGCCCAGTTATTTATGAAGCCTTAAAGGCAGGAAAGGAGTTAGAGAAAGAGGGTATCGCTGTTACTGTTATAAATATGCCACAAATAAAACCACTGGATACCGCTTTTCTTCTTCGTTTCGTAAAAGATGTAAAAGCAATTGTGACGGTTGAGGAGCATCAAGTTGCAGGTGGTTTAGGAAGTGCTATTGCAGAATTTTTAAGTGAAAACCATCCAATGCGAATAGCACGTATCGGTATATTAGATAGATTTGGTCAGAGTGGTAAGCAGCAAGAATTATATGAAGAATACGAATTAACCGCAAAACATATAATAGAAAAAGTTAGGTCAGTCATTCGTTAGCAATTGTTAAATAAATATAAAGTGGTGCCATAAGCGCCACTTTGTATTTTACTTTAGAAAAATAATATCTATTCTAATATTGTAAGCTTATAACTATCGGGTGCCTTTTTTAAATAATCTTCAATAGTTTCTTCAGAAAGTAAACCTTCTTGTGCGCCAACATATTGCACAACATTCATACTATTTATTGGAGCGCGTTTGATAGCGTACGGAGCATCATAACCTTTAGCAAGATAGGAAACAAATGTAGAAAAGAAAGCGTCACCTGCACCAGTTCGGTCGTATGGCGGAGCAATATCTGGATAGATAGGCATATTGAAATATGTATTTTCGTATTTCATAAATGCTCCGCGAGCACCATCGGTTATTATAACGGTCTTTGGCCCAAAAGCTTCTAGTTTATCTAGCAATTTTTTTATATCAGAACCATCTATCTCAGTAAGGAACTCAGCTTCCTCTTTGTTCACACAAAGAACACTTACTTTTTTATACAAATTAGCAATTTCATTTTTTAGAGTAAGCTGGAAGGTTCCAGGTTGGAATGCAATATTAATATCAGGGTGTGACTCTATGTAATCTACAAGCTCAAAATGAATATTTTTTGCATGTGGACCGATAGAAGAAAAGTAAACCCATTTCGGATTTCCGATATCTGGTAGAACGGCTTTGAAAGCATCATGTTTAACAAGTATGGTCCGGTCATCTTTATACCAAAGCACATAATGATAATTAGTTTTTTTGCCAGCCTCTTGGGTAATAAATTGTGTACCAACCCCTTCTTTTTCAAATCTAGCAAGACATTCTTTGCCGTTATTATCTTCTCCGAGAAAACTAACTAACGCGCTTTTTACACCTAAACGAGCCGCAGAAACTACTGCGTTTGCGCTATTTCCTACAGCTGGCACAACAGTAACAGATTCATATGGAATCTTTGCACCATAAGGCACACACAGCTCCGCGCCACTTGCGGTTTCTTGAGTATGCCCTACTTCTAGCTTAATAAAAGCATCCATTACAGTGTCACCAATACCAATAAAATCAAAAGGCGAGTCATTATTCATATGTTAAATAGTGTAACACTTGTTATGTTGTATACTATGTTGATATGAAGTCACTTGTACCACAATCAGAAGTTTATTTTGAAACTATTAATGAATATAAACAAGCCGGAAAAGCTATTGCGCATTTTAATATTTCAAACCTCGATCAAGCACGAGCTATTTGTGAAGTGGCAAATGAACTAGGTCAGCCTGTCATTATTGGAGTAAGCGAAGGTGAACGTGCGTATATGGGTGTAGAAATGGTACGAAGAATCGTTGATGAATTAAATCAAGAATATAATATAGCAATTTTCCTAAACGCAGATCACACTTATTCACTAGAAAAAGTTATTGAAGTAGTGGAAGCAGGATACGATAGTGTTATTGTAGATGGTGCTAAACTTCCATATGAAGAAAATGTTGAATTAGTTAAAAAATGCGTGGACTATGTTCGTGGTTACGAAGCAAAAACAGGTAAACGTGTTTTAGTGGAAGCAGAACTTGGTTATATAGGTCAATCATCATCATTAAATGAGTCCCTTCCAGAAGGTGTGAGTGAAAATAATTTAACAACTAAAGAACAAGCAAAAGATTTTATTCTTCGTACTGGCATAGACATGTTTGCTCCAGCGATAGGAAACGTGCACGGTATGCTTGTTAATGCTCCAGAACCAAAACTTCACATTGATAGACTAAAAGAAATTACAAGAACTGTTGATGTGCCACTAGTTCTTCATGGGGCAAGTGGAAATACTGACGAAGATTTAAAAAATGCTATAGATGCAGGCATTGCGATTATTCATATAAACACCGAAATACGAAAAGCTTTTCGTGACGGAGAAAAAGAATACATGGATGAACACCCAAATGAAATAGCTCCATATAAGTTTGGGAAAGAAGGACAAGAAGAAATGAAAAAAGTTGTTAAAGCAAAGATGAAACTTTACATGAAGTAATAAATAAAAAGATATGACACACGATTACAATAAGGAGGCGCTTGAATTACATAAATTTAAACATGGTAAAATTGAAGTCATTTCAAAAGTTCCACTAGCTAACCGTGATGATTTATCTCGCGCTTACACGCCAGGTGTCGCAGAAGTATGTCGTGAAATATCAAAAGACCCATCACTTGCTCGTGAATATACTTTAAAGAGAAATACCATCGCTATTGTCACAGACGGATCGGCAATTTTAGGCCTTGGAAATCTTGGGGCGCTCGCCGCTATTCCAGTTATGGAAGGCAAGGCTGCAATCTTTAAAGAATTTGCCGGAGTTGATGCATTTCCAATTTGTTTAGATACACAAGATACAGAAGAAATAATACAAGCTGTAAAACAAATCGCCCCAGTATTTGGCGGAATTAATTTAGAAGATATTGCAGGACCTAAATGTTTTGAAATTGAAGAGAGACTCCGCAGAGAATTAAATATCCCAGTGATGCACGACGATCAATGGGGGGCGGCGACAGTTACATTAGCTGCATTTATAAATTCAATTAAGTTACGTGGCATCACAAAAGAAGAAGCGAAGATTGTTATAAGTGGTATTGGCGCGGCTGGAGTTGCAACAGCAAGATTACTTCTTTCATATGGAGCGAAAAATATTCTCTTATGTGATAGTAAAGGAATCATTCATGGTGGGCGTGATGATTTAACCAAAGAAAAGAAAGAACTACTTTCTGGAAGTGTATACACAGCAAAAGAGGGGACCCTAACGGACGCTATGTATGACGCTCATGTATTTATCGGTCTTTCAAAACCCAGTATACTTACAAAAGAAATGGTTCTTACAATGGAGAAACGTCCAATTATTTTTGGTCTTGCAAATCCAACACCAGAAATTATGCCAGAAGAAGCTAAAGAAGCTGGTGCTTTTATTGTAGCCACTGGTAGAAGTGATTACCCAAATCAAATAAATAATTCACTAGTTTTCCCTGGAGCATTTAAAGGAATGTTAGAACTTGGTGACAAGCAGTTTGATAATAAAGTGTTTGTAAAAATAGCACAAACCCTTGCAGATTATGTTACAGACCCTACACCAGAAAAAATATTACCAAGTATGTTTGATAGGGGGGTGGTAGACATTGTTGCAAAGACAGTTAAAGGTGAATAAAAAATAACCTCGCATTTTAGTGCGAAGTTATTGATAAGGACTCAACTCATAGAACAATCTGTTATTTAAGTGAAAAGGCAAAAGTAGATAGGCTTCTTTTCTTATAATACCTTTTAACCTCAGTCGGTGTAGGGTTTTTATTAATACCTTATATAGACCTGGAAACTCCTCAAGAGTTTCTTTTACTTTATCCTCTTTACTTTTTTTAGACATTGAATTAAGTGTCATCAGATTATGGATACGATCTGCGAACTTAATAACAATAGCCCTCCAGCTGATGTTTAGATTTTTTTCTTTCTTCATCAACCACCAGTATCCCCACCTCCTAATGAAGTTTCGATGCTTAGTTAGAAGATCGACAATTTTAGAAATTGAATAACCAAATCTCTGTTTGATGTCTTTGATTTTTTCATCCGTGTCCTCAACCACGTCGTGTATAATGGCTGAAATAATAATCTTATAATCAAATACTTTTTGGTCAATCAATATATTTGTAACTTCAAGAACGTGAATAAGGTATGGCGTAATTTTATCATTCCTATATACCTTAGAGTGTTTTTCTGCAGCGAATCTTAAAGCTTCGATGCCTTTTTCTTTTTGGCGTGCAGAAAAATGGGCGGTGTATATGGAAAGTATTTTTTTAATTAGATAAACCAGTCTCTCGAAGTTTTCTTCTTGAGAATGATTCCCAATTTGTGTCACACATGGAGTGTAACTATCAAGCTCTTTTGCAAGAGCGAGTGCAACGGGCATGGCCATGACTAACTCCTTAAAAAAGGTTGATGATGTAGGGAGCAACTTCCTACACACTACAACATTTTTTGTTATAAGTCAATTTAAATAAAAATATGTTAGAGTAGATATATGTCATTTTCATTTGAGATAATTAAAAAATCTAACGAAGCCCCACTTGCTCGCGCCGGTGTTATTCATACACCTCATGGGGATATCAAAACCCCAGCATTTATTACTGTTGGAACAAAAGCCACAGTGAAGTCTCTCCGACCAGAAGACGTTGCGAATTATGTTGGCGCTCAAGCGGTACTCGCAAATACTTATCATCTTTATTTACAGCCAGGAGATGAGATGATCGCAAATCATGGTGGATTTGCAAAGATGATGGGTTGGATACACGAGGGAAAACCTCTTCCAACTTTTACTGATTCTGGAGGGTTTCAGGTTTTTTCCCTTGGACAGGCTATTGGTCATGGCGTAGGAAAGATTGCTACAAGTAAAGAAATATCAGAAGAAGAAGCTAAAAGTAAAAGCCAACTAAAGCGTGAAGAAAAAGAAGAAAATACAACACATGAAAGATTGGCAAAGATTGACGATGAAGGTGTAACATTCAAATCTATCCACGATGGAAGTGAACATAGGTTTACTCCAGAAAGAAGTATGCAAATACAGCATAACCTAGGTGCAGATATTTTTTTTGCATTTGACGAATGCACTTCACCACTTGCACCAAAGGAATATCAAGTGGAAGCTATAAATAGAACCCATGAGTGGGCAAAGAGAAGTTTGGAAGAACATAAACGTCTTGGGGTATCTACCGCTACAGGAGAAATGCAGGCTCTTTTTGGTGTAGTACAAGGTGGAGCTTATGAAGATCTAAGAAAAGAATCTGCTCGTGTATTGGGGGCTATGGATTTCGATGGTTACGGTATTGGGGGAAGTTTTACAAAAGAAGATATGAGTACGGCTGTAAAATGGGTTAATGAAATTTTGCCTGAAAACAAACCGCGACATTTACTTGGCATAGGAGAACCTCTTGATATGTTACTCGGTATTGAAAACGGAATAGATACTTTTGATTGTGTGTCTCCAACACGTGTTGCACGTAATGGTGCGATATATACCAAGGATGGACGAATAAATGTTACTAACGCAAAATATAAAAATGATATGTCGCCCATGAGCGAGGATGAAAGTTGGTACACACATAAATACACAAAGGCTTACTTAGCTCATCTTTTTAAGTCTGATGAAATGTTGGCAGCTACACTTGCTTCAATTCACAATTTAAAATTCTTAACTTCACTATGCGAAGAAGCTAGGGGGCACATTTTAAATGGCACGTTTATGAAATTCAAAGAGGAGTTTATAAAAAGGTATTATAAATAGAAAAAGAAAAAAGCTCGCGGCGTGCGAGCTTTTTTAGACAGTAACCTATTCTTGGTCCAACTTTACCCCACATTCAGTTAAGATTTCTTTTTTTATCGGTGGAATCAATTCATATCGATTTGCGGTAAAAGCCACAGCAAGAATAAATGAAAAAAACAAAGTTGACTTGGCAAAGAAGTAGAGCGCAGTACACCAAACTGCCAAAACAAAAATGACAATAAACAGTAATGCCATCATCATACTTTTTTCTGGGTCAACCACTGGGGCGTCCTCCTCATCTTCAGGGTTAAGATTTTTAAAAGGCTTTACGGTGTTCATGTCTGGTCTCCTTTAAAACAGTTACAGAACTCTCCCGACGTTTATGCTATAATGATATATTAACCATGTCAAGCAACGAATCAAACATTAAAAGAAACGAGGGGGTATTTGCTCTAAAGGGGTTTATTCCTGCTGGAGATCAACCAAAAGCCATTTCTGAGCTTGTTTCTGGTCTTGAGAAAGGTATGAAGCGCCAGACTCTTTTGGGTGCAACAGGAACAGGTAAAACTTTCACAATTGCGAACGTTATACAGCAGGTACAAAAGCCGACACTGGTTATTGCCCACAACAAGACCCTCGCTGCTCAGCTTGCCCAAGAGTTCCGTACATTTTTCCCAGATGCTGCGGTGCACTATTTCGTATCGTACTATGACTACTATCAACCAGAGGCTTATATGCCTGTTACGGACACTTATATAGAAAAAGATGCGCAAATAAATGAAGAGATTGATAGACTTCGCCACGCCTCTACTCAAGCGCTTCTAACAAGAAAAGATGTAATTATTGTGGCGTCGGTTTCTTGTATCTATGGTTTGGGAAGTCCAAAGGATTATGAAAGAGAAAATATAAAACTTATGGTAGGGGACAATGTTTCAAAAGTTGGCCTCATGCAGAGATTTGTAGGTATTCAATATGAGCGCACAAATGCAGATCTTTCACCTGCAACATTTCGTGCGCTTGGAAATAGAATAGACATAATGCCAGTGTCAGAAACTGTCATGCTTCAAATTGAAATTGCAGGAGGGAAAATTTCTCACATGCAAATCGTTGATCCAGTATCAATGAAACTTTTGAAAGTTGTTAATGAATATTTTATTTTCCCTGCGAAACATTTTATTTCTGATATACCAACACGTGAACGTGCCGTAAAAACTATTGAAGCGGAATTAAAAACACGTCTTACTGAATTTGATAAAGAAGGAAAAATATTAGAAGCTGAAAGATTAAAACGTCGCACTCGTTATGATGTTGCCATGATTAAAGAAGTTGGTTTTTGTCAGGGGATAGAAAATTACTCGAGACATTTGTCTGGAAAGAAAGAGGGTGTCGCGCCGGATACATTGCTTGAATATTTTCCTCACAATGAAAATGGTGAACCAGAATTTTTGACAGTTATAGATGAATCTCACGTAACGCTTCCGCAGTTACATGGTATGTATGCAGGAGACCAATCCCGTAAAAATACCCTTGTTGAGTATGGTTTTAGATTGCCAAGCGCAAAAGATAACCGCCCTCTAAAATATGATGAATTTGAAACACGAGTCAATGAAGTTATCTATGTAAGTGCAACACCAGGAAACTTTGAACGCGAAGAGTCTGAACAAATTGTTGAACAGATTATTCGTCCGACAGGATTACTTGACCCAGTTCTTGAAGTGAGGAAAGTCGGAGCAAGTGGAAAATATAAGGGCCAAGTTCATGACTTCATTGAGGAAGTTATGAAAGAAGTAAAATTAGGTGGGCGTATTTTGGTTACAACATTAACCAAAAAAATGGCGGAAAGTCTTTCTGAATATTTGAAAGAACAAGGTGTAAAAGCCGAATATGTTCATAGCGACATAAAAACTATGGAACGCATACAAATACTTACAAAGTTCCGTCGAGGTGAGTTTGATTGTCTTGTCGGTGTGAACCTACTTCGCGAAGGTCTAGACTTACCAGAGGTGACACTAATTGGAATCATGGATGCGGATAAAGAAGGTTTTCTTCGTAGCGAAACATCACTTATTCAAACAATCGGACGTGCAGCGCGTAATGTGCGTGGGCGCGTAATTTTATATGCTGATGTGATGACAGGCTCAATGGATAGAGCTATAACTGAAACTAATCGCAGACGTAAAATACAAGAGGACTACAACAAGAATAATAATATAACACCAACAACAATAGAAAAAAATATAAAAGATATCACCGAGGAAATGCAAAGCGAACACGCAAAAGCGGTGAATGTAGAACTTTCTATTGATAAAAAATTGTTTGCTAAAAATCCTGATAAATTAATTAAACTTAAAGAAAAGGCTATGAAGGAAGCTGTTAAGACTTTGGATTTTGAGACTGCGGCCATACTTCGTGATGAACTTGAAGTTCTTAAATCAAAAAGATAGCTCTATATTTTTGATTTAAGTATGCGTCAGTTGTCGTCAACTCTATTTACACAATTAAAATAATGTGTTTTTGCATGTATTTTTTTAGAAGCGTATACTAAGCCCATATGAAAACATACGTAGCCATTTTGATAGGAATTGTTGTTCTTTTTGGAGTTGTCTTTGGTGGTTATAATTTTATTAAAACTCGTGGAGTAGAACAGGTTCCAGAAACTCAAAATCAACTAAACATGGTTGCGTTTAATGGAGATGTTGTGCGTCTGTTTGATGGTGAAGAAAATAAAGTTAATTATACTTTTGATATTCCAGAAACTGCGTCAACTAGTGTAGAAATGGAAGGCGCGTTCATTAAGATTAAAAACGCATCAGTTCCATACGCAAATATTTATATAAGCTATGAAGGATTTAGAGGTTTTAGTCCGCTTGATTATATAACCGAAGTGATTGCACCACACGTAGCCGTCATTAATCCAACAGGCACATCAACAATAGGCGCTTACGAGTGGCAAATTGCAGAGTCAGAAGGAAGTGAATGGCACGTTGCACCGATTAATGATGGTATGTGGCTTGTAATTGTTGAGAACAAAAAAACTGTACATAATCAAGTGCAAAAAACATTGGAAAGTGTAAAATTAGACTAATTTAACGGCAAAAACAAGATAGCAGGATATACAAAAGCGTGGACACGAAGTGCCCACGCTTTTGTATATCCCGTTTATAAGCATTACAGACAAAAGATGTAATTTGTGGTATAATCCATCAGTTAACCTAATCTTTATTAATATATTCTTATGGCATCTAAAAAACAAGAACACTTGGAAAGTATCATAGTTCGCGGTGCACGTACTCATAATCTCAAAAACATTACAGTTGAGATGCCTCGTCACAAGATGATTGTATTTACTGGACTGTCAGGGTCTGGTAAATCATCTCTCGCATTTGATACTATTTTTGCCGAAGGACAGCGTCGTTATGTTGAGTCTCTTTCTGCATATGCTCGTCAATTTTTAACACAGCTACAAAAGCCAGACGTTGATGAAATTGTCGGACTTTCTCCTGCTATATCCATTGATCAAAAGTCAGCTGGTCGTAACCCTCGCTCAACTGTTGCAACCATAACAGAAATATATGACTACCTTCGCGTTCTTTATGCCCGAGTTGGTAAACCTTACTGTGTGGAATGTGGCTCAAAGATTCAGAAACTTTCAAATGAAGAAATAATGCGTTTTATTTTAGATAAAGTAAAATCCGTTGATTACAAAAACATTAAAACTTCTATCAAAGGTGTAGAGTTTTCTCACGCGGAGCTTCATATTATGTCACCACTTGTTCGTGGGCGAAAAGGGGAGCACTATCAAATGCTTTATGACATGCTAGGTAAAGGTTATACAGAGGCGGTTGTTGACGGTGAGCGCAAAAGTTTACGTGAGCAAATTATACTTTCAAAAACAAAGAAACATGAGATTTCTGTTGTGGTTGACTCCATCGCCATTGATGATTTTAGGAATAAGCAAACAGAAAAAGATGCAATGATTCGACTCTCAGAAGCGATAGAACGCGCTCTACACGAATCAAACGGCTTACTTGAAGTAGAAATACTCGGTGAAAAAACTATAATGAGTAACAAGTTTTCCTGTGCGTCTTGCGGATTTTCTTTCCCAGAAATTGAACCTCGTTTGTTTTCTTTTAACTCACCATATGGGGCGTGTCCAACATGTAATGGACTTGGAACAAAATACGTCGGAGGATTGGATGAGTGTGATGATTGTCACGGGAAGCGTCTTCGTCCTGAAGCATTAAATGTATATCTTGATGATAAAGAAAAAATAAACATTGTTGATATCACTGCGTTATCAATAAAAGATGCGCAAAGTTATTTTGAAAGAATCCCGCTAACTCCAAAAGAAAGAGAGATTGCATCTGTTGTTATAAAAGAGATACAGTCTCGTTTAGAGTTTATGTTAAATGTAGGACTTGATTATCTTTCACTTAACCGAAAAGCGGACACGCTGTCTGGTGGTGAGGCCCAGCGTATTCGTCTCGCTAGCCAGCTTGGGTCAAAGTTAGTTGGCGCGCTTTATGTTCTTGACGAACCAACTATTGGTTTGCACCAAAGAGATAACGAAAGACTTATTCAAACACTTCTACACCTACGTGATATTGGGAATACAATTATTATTGTAGAGCACGATGAAGATACTATTTTTGCATCGGATTATATTGTGGATATTGGACCGAAAGCTGGAATACATGGCGGGGAAGTTGTTGTGTCTGGTTATCTTGATGAGCTGCTCACTGCTCCAAAAAATAAATCAGGAAGTATAACTTTAGACTATCTTAGAGGTGAAAAAGAAATTTCCGTTCCTGCGCGCAGACAGCAAGACAAAGGGTCTATAAGAGTAACTGGTGGAAATATTTTTAATATCAAGGATATGAACGTAAATGTTCCACTTGGAAAATTTACAGCTATTACAGGTGTTTCGGGTTCTGGTAAGAGTTCATTTATGTATGAGATTCTTCATCGAAATTTACTCGCAAGATTAGAACGTCGCCATAGAAGCGCACAAATTTATAACTGTGAATCCTTTACGGGAACAGAGTACCTATCTCGGACGGTGTTAGTTGATCAATCAGCGATTGGTCGTACACCACGTTCCAACCCAGCAACTTATACAGGGTCATGGACATTTATTCGTGATCTGTTTGCAGAAACAGAAGAGGCTCGCATTCGTGGATGGAAGGCTTCTCGCTTCTCTTTCAATGTGAAAGGTGGACGTTGTGAAGTTTGTCAGGGTAATGGTGAAATCGCAGTTGAAATGCACTTTCTCCCAACAGTGTATGTGCAGTGTGATGTCTGTCAGGGTAAACGATTTATGAAAGAGACTCTTGAAGTGAAATGGAAAGGTAAAAACATTTATGATGTACTTCGTATGACTGTTGAGGAAGCTCTTACATTCTTTGCGGATATTCCTGCCGTTTATGACAGAGTAAAGACGCTTTCAGATGTAGGTCTTACATATCTTGAGCTTGGACAATCGGCAACAACTTTGTCTGGAGGTGAAGCGCAACGTGTGAAGATTTCTTCGGAACTCTATCGTCCACACGTTGAAAAAACTATTTATCTTTTGGACGAACCTTCCATTGGACTTCACTATGAAGATATTGCAAAACTAATAGAGATATTAAATAAACTTGTTGATAAGGGAAACACTGTAGTTCTTATTGAACATAATTTGGATATCATTAAAAACGCTGACCATATTATTGATATTGGCCCAGAGGGAGGAGTTGGTGGAGGAAAAGTTGTAGCAACTGGAACACCAGAGCAAGTAGCGTCAAATCCGAAAAGTTACACGGGGCAGTATTTAAAAAAGATTTTAAAACGAAGTAAAAAATAAATAAGAAAAATAAAAACCGCCAAAAATTAAGTTAGTTTTGGCGGTTATCGTATTGTTACGTTTTAGCGGGAATAACGCCCACTATCACCACAAGCAACGGTCACCTCACGTTTCTTTTGCTGAGGCCTTGGTGCCACGAAACAGGTTGGTATGGGATCACCTTCCTCTTTCGATGGCACTTTTCTGGTGCAAGTAATCAAGACACACCCTTTACAAGATATGTTTTTTTGACTTCGAGCAGTATCACCCATGAGACACCTCCAAGCACTCATTTCGTTGATGAAAGTTAGGACCACCGACACCGAAGATTTCAGCATGTTCACCATAGTGATTGGCTTGATCTTCGACGTCTTTGGTAAATGCTTGCAACGTTGTTGCTAGCACTGCGCGTGCGAAAGGGGACAAGTTTTGCCCCTGCAAATTTTTTTGATTCAAATGAATCTCCTGATTTTTAAAAGAACATTTTTTGTTTTCGCTTATTTGCATTGCTTATTTTCCAAACTAATTTAGAATGAAACATAAGGTGTAAAAGGCGAACTTTTATTATACCATATAAACAATGAAAAGACAAGACTTAAACAAATTAAAATTACCTGAAAACCCAGGTGTATATTTTTTCCGTGATAAGGAGGGGGACATTTTGTATATCGGAAAAGCCACCTCTCTCAGGGATAGAGTAAAGAGCTATTTCAACCCTGATCTTATGGAAACAAGAGGTCTTCGCCTAGTGACAATGGTTACAATTGCAAACACTATAACTTATCAAGAGACAGAAAGTGTGCTTGAAGCTTTACTACTTGAAAGTAAGTTAATTAAGGAAAACAACCCACCATATAATGCAAAAGAAAAGGATAACAAAAGCTTCACTTGTGTTGTGATTACCAAAGAGGATTTTCCGAGGGTTTTGACCATGAGAATTAGAGATTTTGAGAAGAGGTTTTCTACTAAAGATGCGCTCGCAGTTTATGGTCCATTCGCATCATTGACACAGCTTCGTGAAGCTATGAAAATAATTCGTAAAATGTTTCCGTATCGTGATAAATGTGAACTACCAAATAATGGGATGGATCCTGTATTATCAAAGCCTTGTTTCAACGCACAAATACATCTATGTCCTGGTGTTTGTACCGGTGAAATTTCTAAGGCGGAATATAAAAGACATATAGATAATATTAGAAAATTATTTAGTGGTAAAAAGACAGAAATAAAGAAATCCTTAGAAAAGGACATGAAAATGTATGCAAAAAAACAATTATTTGAAAAGGCTGCTCACGTTAGGAATACTTTGTTTGCTCTCGACCACATAAAAGACATTAGTCTTATAAAAGAAGATGAAATTATGTCTTTTAAGGACAAAGATTTTCGCATTGAGGCGTATGACGTGGCTCATATTTCGGGGACCTATCGAGTCGGTGTTATGACCGTGATAGAAGGAAAAGAAAGAGAAAAAAATGAATATAGAAAATTTAAATTAGAAGAAAAAATAAACGATGACTATGAAGGGTTGCGTCAAATACTTATTCGACGTTTTTCTCATAAAGAATGGAGGTATCCAGACCTCATAGTTTTTGATGGTGGCATTGCACATAAACAAACTGGGGAGAAAGTTTTAGCACATCTGGGGTTACTAATTCCATGCGTATCTGTAGTGAAAGATGAACACCATAAACCAAAAGACATATTAGGGGATAAAGTACATGTGGATTACCATAAAAAGGAAATACTTCTTGCGAACTCCGAAGCTCACAGGTTTGCTATTGGATACCATAAAACCTTACGAAATAAGCTTGTGTAGTTTTAAACAAAATACTCTGTCAATAGCAACCATTGACACACAAATTAAAGACAAAAAACTAGTCCTTTATTGATGAGTGTGTACACTTTATATATTAATAGATGTAATTTTTTATAGAGCGCGCGTATGGCAATTTTACAAACAATAAAAAAAAGAAATGGTGATTTTGTGCCTTTTGAAACAGGTAAGATAGAAAATGCAGTAAAGAAAGCTTTTGTAAGTGTCACACGAGATGAAAAGGCAGCAGTTGCAAAACACATTGCCGAGCTCGTTTCAAAGGAGTTAGAACTAGAGGCAATTACACGCGACGGTTATGTTCCAACCGTAGAACATGCGCAGGACTTGGTAGAAAAGAACATCATGGCTGCTGGATTTTTTGATGTTGCAAAGGCTTATATCATTTATCGTTATGAACGAACAAAAGAACGCGAAGAAGTAAAACAAGAAACATTGGAAAAAGTGGAAGAAGGCGGACTTTTTATAACAAAAAAAGACGGAAGCAAACAAAGGTTTGATATCGAAAAGGTGCGTACGGCAATAACACATGTTGTTCACGGTTATGAAAAAGATGTTAACGTGGATCAAATTGTAAACCAAATTAAACTCGAAGTTTATGAAGGTATGTCTACAAAGGAAATCAGTAAGGCTCTTGTAATGACTGTTCGTTCTATGATTGAACAAGACCCTGCATATTCTTACGTAGCGTCGCGCCTTATTCTTGCTCAGATAAACGAAGACCTTCTAGGTGACGCTCTTGATTACACAAAGATTGAAGAGCAGTACCGAGAAGGTTTTTTTAATGGAATAAAAAAAGGTGTTGATTCTGGTCTTCTTGATGAACGCATGAGTTCTTTTGATTTTACACGTTTATCCTCCGCGCTTGTTCGTTCACGGGACGATCTTTTCATGTATCTCGGATCTCAAACACTCTATGAAAGATATTTGATTCGCGATGTTGAGGGTGACGGAAAAATTATTGAACACATTCAAGGTTTCTGGATGCGTATTGCCATGGGTATAGCCCTCGGTGAAAAGGAACTTGACCGCACAACTCGTGCGATTGAATTTTACGAAGCAATGTCTACATTACGTTTCGTGCCTTCATCCCCGACATTGTTTCATGCTGGCACCAAACACCCGCAACTTTCAAGTTGCTACCTAAACACAGTAGGCGATTCTCTAGAGAGTATTTTTAAAGTCTACGCAGATAATGCTCAGCTATCAAAATGGGCTGGAGGTATCGGTACTAACTGGACATCTGTCCGCGGCTCTGGTTCTCTGGTTAAGAAGTCTGGCATCAAATCAAACGGTATAATTCCATTCTTAAAAATCGCAAACGACGTTACTGTCGCTATTAATCGTTCTGGACGCCGTCGCGGAGCAACATGTGCGTACCTAGAAAATTGGCATTATGATGTGGAAGAATTCCTAGAACTTCGCAAGAACACCGGTGATGAACGTCGCCGTACCCACGACATGGATACAGCTCTTTGGATTTCTGACCTGTTTATGAAGCGGGCTCAAGAAGATGGGGATTGGACACTTTTCTCACCAGATGAAGTGCCTGAACTTTCTGAAACATTCGGTGCAACATTTGAAGCTCATTACAATCGATACGAAAAACTTTCTGATGAAGGCAAGATGAAGATTTTCAAAAAGATAAAAGCGCGTGATCTTTGGCGAAAAATGATTACCATGCTTTACGAAACAGGCCACCCTTGGATTACATGGAAGGACCCGTCAAACGTTCGTTCTCCTCAAGATCACGCTGGTATAGTTCACAATTCAAACCTCTGCACAGAAATAACTCTAAATAACAGTGTAGATGAAACAGCTGTGTGCAATCTCGGTTCTTTGAATTATCAGCGACTCATGATTAATGGGAAGTTTGATGTGGACCTTGTCGCCATAACTACTCGTACCGCAGTTCGCATGCTTGATAATGTTATTGACGTGAATTTTTATCCAACAATAGAAGCTGAGCGTAGTAATTTTCGCCACCGCCCAGTTGGGTTAGGGTTAATGGGCTTTCATGATGCGTTGTACATGATGGATATTAATTTTGATTCTAATGAGGCCGTAAAATTTGCCGATGAATCAATGGAACTGATTTCTTATCACGCGATTCTTGCGTCTTCAGAACTTGCCCGTGAACGTGGTACGTATTCTTCATTTAAGGGAAGTAAATGGGATAGAGGTATTTTCCCAGTAGATACTATGGCCTTGCTTGAAAAGGAAAGAGGAATTGAAATCCCAATATCAAAAGAAGCTCGTCTTGATTGGACACCTGTACGTTCATCAGTTGCGCAATATGGTATGCGTAACTCAAACCTTATGGCCATGGCACCAACTGCAACCATCTCAAACATTGTAGGTTCTGTTCCATGTATTGAGCCAATTTATAAAAATATTTATGTGAAATCAAACATGAATGGTGAATTCATTGTTGTAAATCCATATTTAGTTTCAGATCTAAAGGCGCTTAATCTTTGGGATTTTGAAATGATTGGACTTCTAAAATATAACGATGGCTCAATAAAAGATATTCCGAGTATCCCCGTGCATCTTAAAGAAAAATATAAGGAAGTTTTTCAAATTGACCCATCATGGCTTATCAAGTCAGCAGCTCATCGTGGTAAGTGGGTAGACCAATCTCAGTCTCTTAACATTTATTTTGCTGGTTCATCAGGACGTGAACTTGCAAATATTTACGAATACGCTTGGAACCTTGGTTTAAAGACTACGTATTATTTGCGTTCTCTAGGAGCCTCACAAGTAGAAAAGAGTACAGTGAACGCGTCTGAATTTGGTTCAACACACAAACGTGGAGCAGGAGAGCAGTCAACATCAGGTGTAGTAACATCAGAATCCATTCCAAGCCCAGTTGTTTCAGTAGAACAAACAACTGTTCAAGTAGAATTAGCTTCTTCAGAAGTTTCTCCTGTTGTTTCTGTAGTTACTCCAGTAGCGTCTATGGCTTACGTGCCGCTATCTTCGCTCACTCAAAATCCTCAAATGAAATACAATATAACCAAAATGCCAGAAGCAACTTGCGATGGATGCCAATAATAGTTTGTAGAAAGTAGTGGGTAGTAAGTAGTAAACACTAACTATATACCACTCACTACTAACTACCCACTACCCATTATCAACTACCCACTACTAACTACCCACTAATACTATGCCACCTTTACCATCTCAAAATACAAATACAGCAAATACCGTAACACCGCCAAATCCACCATTTGGTGAGCCAGGACATCGCCCAGTTATACAACGTGGTGCAGGTCGAGTGGATGTAAATGAACGTAAAATAATAAACGGAGGAGGGGCCGACGTTGTTCAGCTTTGGCCAATAAAACACAAGTTCGCATGGGATGCATACAATGTTGGTAATGCGAACCACTGGCTTCCAACAGAAATCAGTATGCAGTCAGACATTGAACAGTGGAGGTCACAAACTGTTCTTAGCGAGGATGAGCGTCACGCCTTTCGTATGGTTCTTGGATTCTTTACGACAGCTGACTCTATAGCGGCGAATAATTTGGTTTTGGCTTTCTACAAGCACATCACTTCTCCAGAAGCTCGTCTTTATCTTCTTCGCCAGGCATACGAAGAGGCAGTGCACACACATGCGTATCAGTACATGGTAGAGTCACTCGGTTTGGATGGCACTGAGATATACAACATGTATCGCGAAGTGGACGCTATTTATGATAAAGAAGAATTTATTCTTTCTTTCAACGAAGGAATCTTTGACGATAATTTCAAGACGGGGACATTTGAATCTGACCAAAAGTTTCTAGAAAATATGTGTGTATTTTCTTTAATTCTTGAAGGTATTTTCTTCTATTCTTCTTTTGCGGTTATTTTTGGATTCCAGAGACAAAATAAGCTGGTGGGGAGTGCGGAACAGATTCAATACATAATGCGTGACGAAAGTAACCACATGAACTTCGGTATTGATATGATTAACACAATCAAGCAGGAACAGCCAGAACTTTGGACGCCGGAGTTCGTAGAACGCATCAAGAGACTTGTGGACAAGGCCGTTAAACTTGAATATCAGTTTGCTATTGATGTTTTCCCAAGAGGTATATTTGGATTAAACGCAGACGGTTTCAAGCAATATATCGAACATATCGCAGACCGCCGTCTTGCTCGTGTGGGAATTGATACGGTGTATGGAAGTCCAAACCCATTCCCGTGGATGTCTGAGGCGGTGGATTTGAACAAGGAGAAGAATTTTTTCGAGACGAGGGTTACTGAGTACAAAGTTGGAGGCACCTTAAGTTGGTAATCCAGCTTCCATTTTTGGCGAATTTCTTTGTTGTCATCGTGCGCTCGCATCTCAACGTACTACTTGTACGTCTCCATGCTCGCGCACTCGACGCCTCGAACTTCATCCAAAACTGAAAGCTTAAATAAATTAAAAATGGATAAGCATATAGAATCATTAAACAAATTTCTTTTAGAATTGAATGAACTTCTTTCATTGGCTTCTGATGACTTATTAAAATCTGAAAGATTGGACAAAGATAAACATGAAATTGAAGACAACTTAAAGATATTGGGGAATGATTTAGATGAAAGAAGTCAGCTTTCTATTGAGAAAACAATTCCTAAGTGGCGCAATATGCCTAAGACGGGAGTTTTTGTTCCACACAATCAAGCTTTAAAAGAACTTACACCTTTAATTTCTTTAATTAATGAGATTATATCAAAGTTAGATAACAAAAAAACAGGCAACATACAAAATGTGGTTGTTGTTGAAAAAGGAAGACCATATGAGGGAAGAAAGTATTTAAGGGAGTTATTTAATTTAGCAAAAGAGTCTATCTTTATAAGGGACTCTTATTTACGTCCAGTAATTCTTGACGTGTTAACTGAATATGTTATTGATAATCCAGGTTTAAAATTAATTTTTTTAGTTGAGGATAATAAAAGATTGGTAGCTTTTAAAGCATCTGTAAAACCATTTAAGGTAAATTACAATGTAGACGTTGAGGCTAGATTTTCTTCTAAAGAAAATAAGGACCACCCAAGGTATATTGTGATTGATAATTATTATGTTTTTAACCCTGACCATAGTTTAGATCAGTGGGGTACCTCTAGCACTAACATTCATAAAATATTAATCGATTCAGCAAAAGAAAAAATATTGGAGATAATAAAGAAAGAAATGAAAGATAGTGAAGACTTACTAATTTAAGTTATAATACAAAAATATGAAAAAAGAATACATTTGGATTGGAGGGGTGGTTGTGGTTATAATGGTTGGTATATATTTAATGAATAGTGAGAAGGGGATAAATAATAATACAAATACAAATATGACAACAGCATCAGGATTAACTATTGAAGACGAAGTGGTTGGGACAGGAGCAGAAGCAATGTCAGGGGACAATGTAACTGTTCACTATGTAGGACAACTTACAGATGGTAAAATTTTTGATGCTTCACGTAACCACGGTGACCAAGGGTTCACATTTAAATTAGGAGCAGGACAAGTTATCAAAGGATGGGATGAAGGTGTTGCAGGTATGAAAGTAGGTGGTAAACGTAAGCTAACAATCCCAGCAGACCTCGCATACGGCAATCAAGATGTTGGAGGTGGACTTATTCCAGCAAACTCAACTCTTATTTTTGAAGTAGAACTTCTTAGTGTAGGGAAATAGTTGTTATTTGAAAGTAGATACAAAAGCGCGAACCGAAGGTTCGCGCTTTTGTATCCACCAAAATAAAAAGCTGGGAGACTTTGTCTCCCAGCTTTACAGGTGTGCCCACATACGCAACGTGTAATTTAGCACCCTTTATGGCGTTCTCCACGAAACAGCGCAATTGGCAGTCTTGCGGCGACGTGTATATTGGCGAGAAAAGAACTGCGTAGAATTTCATTATCATAAAAAAGATTGATTATGTCAACTAAAATTGTTTGTTATACTATTAACAGTTTATTAATCTTAATTATCTTTCTATGGCAACATATATAAATGGTGGTGAGGAGATTATTGAAGAACCTATTGAAATTGTAGAACCTGTTATTGATTTGGAAGATGGGAACAATGGCAACGGTGTCGTTGAGGCGGGTTCTTTTCAAGAATTAGAGGACAGGAAAAATGAATTAATGGTTGAATACCCAACGCCAGATAGTGCAGTTGAATACTACAGAAGTGGCGTGCTTACCGACGAGATGTTAGAGCTACGTTTTACACCAGAGGAAATAGACTATATTAGAGCGGAGTGTGAGAGAATAAACTCCGAAAACCAACCATAGGATACGCTTATTTTTACGTGCACTAGTTAAAAGCTACTAGCTAAAAGCTATTTTTGATATACTATAAAACATGATAAAGGTCTCAAGCAGTTTACCAGATATTGCAGTGATTCGTGGTGGCAATAAAGACTTTAAACAGTCTCTTGTAGATGGAGGTGAAGTACTTAAATCGCTCTCAAGTATCGGTTATGTGCCACTTGATGTGCTTGTAGATACTGATGGTAAATGGACTACTCACGGTAAACCAACGGACGCACACGAAGTATTTACTCGCGCTCACACTGTAGTTGATACCACTCGTATGAAAGGTGAAGACTACCAAATCCTTGCAAAGAAAATGGGTATACCACTTCTTTTTTCACAAGATGATAGAGTTTGTATGGACAGAGAAGATGTATATAAAATATTAAAACAACAAGGTATAAGAGTTCCAGATACACAAGTTATTCGTGCGAGCGCACCGCTTCAAGCTGAGCAGTTTCGTAAATTATGGTCTACCTACCACACACCACTTATGGTGCAGCCACTTGAGCGTACAAATGAAGCGCCATCTAAACTTATAAAAATATTTCATGAACTAGAAGATACAGTGCGTGAATATTATGATAAGGGGATAGACATGCATGTTCTCACTTATAGAAAAGTTCCAACTACATCCGTTGCTGTATTACCTAATTTTCGTGGTGAGAAATTATATACTCCGATTTGGGTTGAAACTTTTTCAAGTGTAAACAATCTACCAAACGGTGAATCAAGAATGCAGGCACACACAAATGCGCCAGATTTTAGAAAAGAACAAGTAAAGAAAATTGCTAGAGAAGTATACGACGCCCTAGACCTTTCTGGTCCGGCGTGCATTGATATCATTCCGCATAATGATGAATATGTAGTTGTAAACGTCGATACTGCGCCATCACTTAGAAAAGAAGGACGCTTCGTGCAATCCCTAAAAACTACAGGTGTAGATGTTGGTCAGTATATTCATTCATATATTCAAAATGAGCTCACGAGATAGACAATTAATTGCAATTATTTTAAGTCTTCCAATTATCATCGCGATTGTTTTTTACTTAATTAAATAACTAGTTATAGTATTTGATTATTTAAATTAATTTATTGCTATAGAGATATTAATCAAAAGTAAAAACCGCCCCTCTGGTAAGTATGGCGGTTTTTACTTTATTCTTCTTGTATTGCTACACGAAGGACGTCTTTGTTTGATGCGTTCGGTTGCTTCTTAGGCCTCCGTTTTTGTTAGCATTTTTTTTACGAATGCCTCCAGTTGTTTTGAAGCCGCATCTGCTTTTTTATCGGCATCGATAAGATTGGCTTTATAATACCTTTCTTATCTGTATAGACTTCAAGAAGTTTTTCTTCCTTTTCTAGTACTAAAAGCTGATAATGAAACAACTGTCTGTACATAGTGTAACAACACTAAGTGATATACTCAAGTAATTAATAGGAAGTTATTCACATATTATGAAATACATAAAACCGTTCATTGGGAATATCGAGCAATTGGTTATGCGAAATGACAACTTTCGCGAGGTGATTTTTACAGGTAATAAGTCACAACTTGTCATTATGTCAATACCAGTAGGTGGTGAAGTTGGTGAAGAAACACATACCGCTGTTGAACAAACGCTGTATATTGTATCTGGTATATGTGATGTTGTTCTCGATGAAGTTCATCAACAGGTTAGTGGTGGGGATGTCGTTGTCGTAACACCAAACACAAAACACAATTTTATAAATATAGGAAATGAGGTGGTAAAAATAATTACAACTTATTCACCGCCGAATCACATAGACGGACGAATACATGTCACAATAGAGGATGCAGTAAACGATGTTGAAGACGAATCCTTTTCTGAGGAAGTAAATTCAGTAACTAGTTAGCATCTAAACGAAATACAAAAATTGAATATTTGGTATTACTTTATTCCGCAATCTTTCATAAGTGTTTCTACTTGTTTAGGTGTCATGATATGAACTTTACCAGACTTAAGCCCATGAATAACAAAAGACATGATACGTACTCGGGTTAGTTTCACTATGGTTAAGTTAAGGGCATTTAACATACGGCGTATTTCATGTTTTTTTCCTTCGGTCAAAATTATCCGCAATGAATACCCTTCGTTATAAATAGAAACAGATTTTACAGGGGAATATGTGGTTTCCTGAGTTCGTATTCCTTTTTTTAAAAGAGTAACTACACGAGGGGTTGTTTTTTCTCTAACCAAAACCTCATACTCTTTTTCTCGTCCATATTTTGGATTAAGCAAAGCGTCAGAAACACGATAGTCATTTGTATATAAAAGTAAACCCTCACTTTCTTTATCAAGGCGACCCATAGGTTCACATCCTGTGAGTTCTGGAAGCCTACCAGTCACTTCTCCACGAGGTTTGTTGTACAAAGCATAAATAAGTTCTTTGTGTGGATGAACTATTGAAACCTTGTCTCCGTATAATACTTTGCTTCCAAGAGTTGCTTGTTTACCGTTTATGGTTACATAGTTTTTGGTTATGTAGTCATCTATAGTACGACGAGATCCAACACCTTCATCACGAAGGAAGATATTTATACGCACAGGTTCTTTTGAAGTGGATTTTATTTCTTTCATGGTATTAGAATTTTATTTGTTTAGATATTGAATATTGGTTCAAGATTTTTCATTGAATCATCTTGTATCCCTCATTGGAAGTACATAATAGATACTAAACAATATAGCACATCCTAGGATAACAAACATGATTTGAGGCCTCTCCACAATAAAAGGAGAAACAGCGACACCTATTGCGCCAACGACAATTGTAGAGACTCCAATCATGTTAGAAAATATAGCAGTAAGTGATGCGTCCTCAGGTCCAATTTTTTTGAAGTAATAAGTAAACGCCATGGTTTCAACAAACGAAGCACCTATACGAGAAGTTCCAAGTATTGCAATCCATACAAGTGGGTTAGTTGACGTTGTTATCACACAAAGAAACGTTGTAACTGAAAGAATAACAAGACCGGTAATCATAAGTTCTTTTTCTCCAAATTTTGTATCCGCGAGAAAACCAATTTCGTACGGAAGCACAACTAATGGAACAAGTGAAAATGGAAGAATAAAACTCAGGTAAGTAGTTAGAGATATTCCCAACGTAGATATATAAATCGGGGAATAAATAATCATTACAGCGTAGAAACAACTAACCATAAATTGAGCAATCATTGCTGCACGCAGATTTTTATTACGCCAAGCAGGCTTAAATGCCTTTAGCATGCTTATACTGTGATACGCAGGCTCTTCAATTTGGGATAGATACTTGTGTAAGAAAAACATAAAAGGAATCAGCATTAAGGCTGATACAACATACAAAATTTCAAATGAAGAATTTTCAAGAATGGTTCCACCAATAAGAGGCGATATGAGAATACCGATATTAAAAAGCGCCAAGAATAATCCACGAATACTTCCAGTTTCTGCGTGTTTACTAAAACTCTCTATAAATACATTTAAACACACATACAAGAGTGTTTGCACTATATAATGCACTATAAAGAAGAACACTAAAAGATAAATGTTGTGAGTAAAAGCAAACATTGTAATGACTATAATTTCTGCTATAGTAAGACCAAAAGTTAGCCCGTACGTATGATATCGTTTTATTTGTTTTGCAATGAAGGTGGATGCTATAAGCGCACAAATACTCGCAAACATGTAAAGGCCACTTATAAATGATGAATTAAAATATTCATGCAAATATGACGAAGTGGCGTACAGTGGTATACCATAATGAAGCGCATACAATAGCGTTAGAATATAAGTAACGACCAAAAGTCTATTGCGTACAGAGTGATGCATATAAATGTAGTTTACAGTTTTTAGTTCCAAGTTTCCAGTGAATACAAAAACATGACGCCGTAGGCATCATGTTTTTTTGAAACTTGAAACTAGCTATACGCTAATAATCACTGGAATAATCACTGGACGTTTTGCTGTCTTTTGAAGAAGGAATTTAGTTGTGGCTTCCGCAACCTCTTGCTTCATTTGATCAAGATTCATAAATCCATCACGAGCTAGTGATACCTCAATAACTTTTTTGGTTAGAAGTCTTGTCTGATAAAGAAGGTCTTGTGACTCCTTAAGGTAAACAAAACCGCGAGAGATAAGGTCAGGGGACTTCTTAAGTGTGTGTGTGTGACTATCGATAACTCCAATAACCACGAACATACCATCCTCAGCAAGGGTTTGACGGTCACGCATCACAACATCCTGAATCTTTCCAACAGATGTTCCGTCAACAACAATCATTTCACTAGGTGCCTTTTCTTTCAGTTTGACGATTGTGTCTCCTCCGTCACGAATTTCTATTACCATTCCGTTATCCGGAATAACAATATTTTCTTCCATCATACCTAGTTTTCTTTCAAGATCGGCGTGTACACGAAGCATGTAGTGGTATCCGTGAACAGGGATGAAGAACTTAGGGTGAATCTTTCTGTGAATCCAAGTAAGTTCATCAGCATTCGCATGTCCTGATGAGTGGACGTCAGATGTTTTGTAGTGAATAAGATGAGCACCTTGGCGAGAAAGCTTATCTTTCAAGTTTTGTACGGCGCGCTCATTACCTGGAACAACAGAAGATGACATTAGTATTGTGTCTTTTGGTGATAGGCGAATAAACTTGTGAGTCTTGTTTGCGATACGACCAAGAGCAGCGAATTCTTCTCCTTGTTGGCCTGTCGCTAAAATAACAATTTTATTTTCTGGATACCTTACCATCTCTTCAAGTGTGATAAGTGTTTCTGGGCGAATCTTGAGCATGTTAGCAAGCTTAGAAATTTCTATGTTTGTTTTCATACTGCGACCTTCCACAACAACTTTCTTTCCATATTTTTCTGCTGTCTCAAGCATAAATAACATACGTTCAACCTGTGAGGCGAATGTACTTATAATAAGTCTTGATGCGGTTTCGCGAATAATTGTTTCAATATTTTTATAAACAACAGTATCTGAAATGGAGAAGCCTGGGTTTTCACAGTTAGTAGAGTCAGCCATGAGAAGGAGGGTGTTTCTATTTTCAAAAACTTTGTAACGCGCCACTTCATCATCTGTTGGAATATTATCGTTGTGCTCAAGACGAAGGTCTCCTGTGTGAACTATGTCTCCGTATGGAGTTTCTATCATGATACCCATAGAGTCTGGGATGGCATGAGTAACACCAAAGAAACGAACTTTCAAATCTCCTAGAGTAATTGAATCTTCTTTTTCAACAACGTTTATAGTAAGGGGAGCAAGGTGAGGAAATTCTTCCTGACGCTTCCTTATCATAAGTGAAGTAAATAGACGCGCGTATATTTGAGGGTTACCTATACGAGGCATTATATAAGGAATAGAACCAATGTGGTCTAAGTGTCCGTGTGTCACAAGAACACCTTTTATTTTGTGTTTGTGCTCTTCTAGATAGCGTGTGTTTGGCAAAATGAAATCAATACCAGGTGTGTGAGTTTCTGTGAATTGAACACCGCAGTCAATAATAACGATTGAATCTTTATATTCAATCATACTCATGTTACGCCCGATTTCTTCTACACCACCTAAATGGATAATACGAATATCTCCATCTTTAAGAGGTGGTATGTGATCAGTCTCGCGTTTTCCTGTTACTGTTGTATCAAATTTTGGTCCAACCATAGAACGTGGTGGGCGATTTCGTGCACGACTTCCACTAGTGGTTGGGCGGGGACGTTCTTGTGTGCGACGGTACGGGCTATTTGTTGTCGGTGATACGGGATTAGTAACGACGTTTATTTCGTTAGACTGGTCATTTGTTGGTTGTGTTGTGTTCGGGTTCATAGTGTTTTTTTAAATTAAAATTGTGATTGATTGTTAATGTATTAAATTCTCCAATAATGCCGCCAGTGGTTTATAGGAAGTTTTTGGCCACACGGAATCGATATACCTATACCAATTTTCCACAAGTGTGAATCTGGATGAATTATCAAAGCTATATATTGGTAATTGTGACGTTGTGTTATCTCGAGTAATGTAAATCAGTGCAGGAGAAAAAAGAAATATACCAGGTGTTTCCTCAGCAAATTCTTTTTTAACAGCTTCGTATGAGGTTATGCGCGCAAGTTCGTTATCGCTTTCGCGTAATATTTCCAAGTTAATGTCTAGTTTTTTACTTACGTAGTTTGAAATATTTAGTCCCGGGTATTTACGTTGAGAAGAATGCCAAAAAGCATACAAATCAGATGGGTTTTGTGTTATAGAACCAAATAGTAATACTTGAAAATCGCGATCTTTAATAACTGATTGATTAAGGTCAGATACTTCGTATACAGCCAATGTTGTATGTACACCTATTTTCTCCCAGTCTAATTTAATCATTTCAGCAACTTTTTTCATCTCATCTGTATTAGCTGTTGCCAAAGTTATTTCTATTGTACTTGATGCTTTTTTTAATGATGGAGTGCTTTCAATAAGTGTACGCGCTTTTTCAACATCGTATACAGAAGGTGTTATATCTTCATCAAATGGATACGGATCATTTATAACTTTGCCATAATTACGAAGTACTGTTTCAACAATTGCTTGTTTATTTATCGCCATGTGAAGAGCTAAACGTACATTCTTGTCGGAAAGAAAACTTGCTTTGTTTGGATTAAAAAAGACAGCGAATGTGCGAGGCAGTAGAGATGTCTTAATGCTACTAGTTGCAACTGAAAGATTCTCTATTTTTTCTGGAGATATGCCGTGTAACCTATCTATGTCTCCATTTTGAAAAGCTTGAATAAGATACTTTTCATTTTGGTATGTTGAAATTATTATTGTATTTAAATACGGACGACCATTAGTGTAATGTTTGTATGCTGATAACGTGAAAGTCTCAGGTATTCCAGAATTCGTGGTTATTTTTTCTATAGAATATGGACCACTTCCAATAGGGTGAACATTATAATCACTAAGACTTATTTGCTCATCGGTAAGGTTTTTCCAAATATGCTTAGGCAGAATACCTATTGTTAACACATCCATAAATTGAGGGAATGGTTTCTTGAGAGAGAATGTTAGCTCTTTGTTATTTTGTTTCTCTATACTGACGCCTTCCCATTCAATGCGGTGAGGACTTTTTATTGACGGGTTTTGAATAAGTGAAATCGTGTACATTATGTCATCTGTAGTTACAGGTTTACCATCATGAAACTTTGCAGCCTCCTTTAGAACAACAGAATAATGTAACTGGTCATCGCTTTCTGTTATTGATTCAGCCATATCAAGCACAGTGTGACCCAATTCATCTTTTTTTGTTAATCCTGCATAAACTAGAGCTGTTAAATCTTTATCTTGTTCGCTTGTTGCTAAAACGGGGTTTATAAAACGGGGAGTGCCCACAATTCCTTCGCGGATACTTCCTCCATATGTAGGAATTGTTATGAGGAATCTATTATTAAAAACAACAAGTGCAGAAAAAATAAGCACAAAGGAAATTGCTATAAGAGACCAGAATAAAATAACTCGTTCAGGTGAAAGAGATTTATATGTATTGTTTACGTGAGTTTTACACGCATTCCATTTAGATATGTAATTTGATATGTCCATAAGATAAGTCCTTAAAGTGTACAAAATTCATAAAGTAGAAAGTAAATACGAGTTATATTGTATCTATTTTATAAACTTTTGTTTTGTATACTTTTAACTATCTAGTACTAGCGAACAAAGAGAGGGTACGCGAGAGAAAGTGCGAATAACACCGCAACAATAATAGTCAAACGATGAAGCGTTTTTTCTGCACCTCGCTTTTCAAGCGATGCCCCACTACCTCCATCAGCGCCGAACGCACCAGATGCATCGGTATTTGCCCGTTGTATAAGAACGAGAGCGATAAGGAGAATAGCTAGTATTAATTGCACAATAGATAGCAAGTGAACCATGGGGTAATTATACCATAATATAGAAAGTCTCCGCAAGATGTGGATATTCTGGGGTTTATTAGATAGAAAACATAGTATTTTCATTCAATCAAACTAAAATAATCAACAAGAATTCGTGTCTGAGTTGTGGTTATTGGAGCACTCTTATTTCATCTACAGCAATCGTCTTTTCTCCATTTCTGGTGGATACTTTTCCTCGAACAATAAGAGGTTTATCTAGTGTGAGAATTGGTCTATATTTTTTGAATGTTTCTGGGAATACCGCTGTTTCAATTGTTCCTGTGTAGTCGCGTAATTTCACTAGCCCCATTTGATCACCTTTTTTTGTTACTGTTATTTTTATGTTTTCTATAATAATAGCAATAGTCACTTCTTTACCGTCTTGGGTATCATGATGAACTTTATCTATATTGACACCTATGGCTTCAATTTTTTCTTTCCATGGGTCAAGAGGAAAACCGGACACGAATAATCCAAGCAGGTTTTTTTCCCAAGTTAATTTTTGTTCTTGCGATACTTTTGTTGCAGGTTTCATGACAAAAGGTGATTCTTCCATGTCACCAAATAAATTGTTTTGTAGAATATTATCTTTAACGACATGTTTATGAAAATCTAAAATACTTTCCATGTTTGCAAGCACCTGTCCTCGTTCTGCGAATGAGTCTAACGCCCCACACATTGTGAGCGCCTCAAGTGATTTTTTATTTAGATTTTTGTGAGTAACACGACGAATAAAATCTTCAAATGATTTATATACTCCACCTTTTTTTCGTTCCGCAATAATTGCATCTGAGATATCAACTCCAAGATTTTTAACTGTATAAAGACCAAATCTAATTTCTTCTTTTCCGTTTTCATCTTCTACAACACTAAAACCGCCGTCACTTTTGTTTATATCAGGAGGAAGAACATTTATTTTCATACGCTTACACTCAGAAACAATTCCCGCAATTTTCTCAATGTCGCCACTTTCATTACTCATGATTGCAGTCATGTAAGCAACAGGGTAGTTGGCTTTCATATATGCGGTTTGATACGCAACACGACCATAACTTGCGGCGTGAGCCTTGTTGAATCCATAAGCGGCAAAAGGTTCAATGAGTAACCATAGTTGTTGAGCTTTTTTTGCAGACAGACCATGCTCTACAAAACCTTCAAGTAATTTTTCTTTCTGTGCCTGCATTTCTGCGGGGATTTTTTTACCCATAGCTTTACGAAGTTTGTCTGCTTCAAGCCATGAATAGCCCGCCAAATGAATCGCTATAAGCATCACATCATCCTGATAAACAATAACACCGAAAGATTGATCAAGTATTGGTTCTAGACGAGGATCCAAAAAGCTTATAAGCGAAGGATTGTGCTTACGTTTAATATACTCTGGAATCATTTCAAGAGGCCCTGGACGATAGAGCGCAACCATCGCATTGATATCAAAAATAGTACTCGGTTTCAGTTCTTTCAAAAACCTTGTCATACCAGAACCGTTAAGCTGGAATAGCCCCATAGTCTCACCACGTGAAAGCATGTCGAATGTTTTTTGGTCATCAAGCGGAGCGTTTTCAATATCAAGATCCACCCCATATCTCTCTTTGGTTAATTTAATTGCATCTCCCAGAATTGTTAAGTTACGGATACCTAGAAAGTCGAATTTAAGAAGACCAGCATCTTCAATTGTATACATGTCGTACTGAGTGATTATTTTTCCACCCTTAGGATCCTTTTGTATGGGGGTAAAATCCCAAAGAGGAGATGGGGAAATAACAGTACCGGCAGCGTGAACGGATATGTGTCGCGCACACCCTTCAACTTTTTGCGCCATGTCGAGAATAGTTTGAGTCTCTCTATCGTTATCATACATTTCTTTTAATTCAGGAACCTCTTTTAGTGCACCAGCAATGGTTACAGGGAAGCCTTGCTTTGGCATAGGAATCATTTTACTTATACGGTCACCAACAGTGTACGGATACTTCATTGCACGTGCGACATCTTTTACAGCTCCACGCGCCATCATTGTTCCGAACGTTCCTATTTGAGCCACGTTGTCTATTCCATATTTAGAACGAGCATAATCAATAACCTCATCGCGTCGCGTGTCAGCATAATCCATATCAATATCTGGCGCAGAAGGACGCTCTGGGTTAAGGAATCGTTCAAATGGAAGCTTGTATGCAATAGGGTCACATTTTGTGATTTGAAGAAGATAGGTTACTAGTGAACCAGCAACAGATCCACGGATATTTGTGAGTATTTCATTTTCTCGAGCGTATCTAAGCAGGTCATATACCACCAAGAAATAAGGGGAATAACCTTTATCAGAAATAACTTTAAGTTCATAATCAAGACGTGTTTTTACAATGTCTGTTAATTCCATTCCGCGAATTTCTAGTCCAGCATAAGCAAGATCTTTTACGTCCTCATCATAACTTTTTTTATATTCGATATTCGGAAATACCCATGCACCCAAAGGTATTTCCAATGTACATGACTCAGCAATTTTAAGTGTATTCTCAACCGCCTCTGGTGTATCTGCAAATAATTTTATTGCTTCATCGCTACCAATAAAAGAGAAGGAGTCTTTTTGAAATTTGTGATTGTATTCTTCCAAAGAAGATTCATCACCATGAATGAGATACAGGGTTTTGTGCGCGCTTTTGTCTTGGTCACTTAAATAGTGTGTGTTGCAAGTTGCTACAAGAGGAGTATTTGTGGTGCGTGCATAGTCAATTGTTTTTGTGCGCATTTCCATACCACGATCCATTCCTGTTTGTGGATTTATTTCAAGATAAAAATTTTCACCGAAATTGTCTTTGTAAAAAGCGAGGCGCTTATCTGCTTCTTCTTTGCTTATAACAAGTAAGTTACTAACATCACCTGAAACTCCTCCAGACAAAACAATTAACCCATCTTTATAAGTTGAAAGTATGGAGTCTGTTAGCACAGGATGAAGTGGGTTTTCTAAGTTAACAATTGAAGTTATACGCATTAGATTTTTATAACCCTCAGTAGTTTTAGCAATTAACACAATTTGAAATTTACGTTCATTAAATTGCAAAGAAAACTCTACTCCTATTATTGGTTTGATATTTTGTTTTTTACACAATGAATAGAATTCAATCGTCCCATACATGTTGTTATAGTCTGTAATAGCAACCGCTGTCATTCCAAGATGTTTTGTTGTTTTAACTAAAGCATCAATTTTAGGAAGCGCATTCAGAAGAGAGTAGTGACTGTGGTTGCGGAGGTGTATAAACATGACTCCCAGTTTATCATAAAAATCAGGAACACTTTTCTAGGTTTTAGTCCTTGTTTTTTGCTAAAAATTTAAAGATATTGGGGTCTATTTTCTTACACTTTTATAAGCTTTATTATACGTAAAAAAAGGGTGATGTAATTTTTCTAAAATTCTTATATAATCAGACAAATGTCAAAATCTAAGACCACACAAGGTGTAATAGGAATCGATGAAGTCGGTAGAGGTCCACTAGCTGGGCCTGTTACCCTGTGTGCTGTATACCTTGAAAATGAGGAAATGGTAAAGAGTGATATATTTCAGAATATTATTAGGGATTCTAAGAAGATTTCAAAACCTAGTAGATACAACATATATTCAATTATTAGAGAAAACAGATACTTAAAATCAAGAATAATTTACGCAATTGCTTCACGTAGCGCTGAGCATATAGACAAATATGGCATAAACAAATCTGTAAGCCAGTGCATCAGATCTTGTGTAAATGAATTACGTAAAAAAGGTATACCAATTAACGAATTAAAGATTAATCTTGATGCTGGACTAGTTGTTCCTATTAAAGAATTAAAACAAGAGAGTTTTATAAAAGGCGATGAGAAGTACACGGAGATAGCTTTAGCTTCTATTTTGGCAAAAGAAACCAGAGATAGCTATATGAAAAAGCTTTCTAAGAAGCATCCAGAATATTTTTGGGATAAAAATGTTGGGTATGCAACAAAAAAACACAGAGAAATGATAAAAAAATACGGTATCACTAAATACCATAGAAAGCTGTATTTAAAGGCTTTTGAACTATTTGATAAAGCAGAATAAAACTTTTATTTTATAAAAATTAGTTCATTTTTAAATGAAGCGTATATATATTTTCAAAAGCACTTCTCTTTTTAAAGAAAATATTGTATTTGGTTAATTGAAAATTGAGAATTGAAAATCATTAATTCATGCTATTTAGTCTTTATTTATAAATACTTTTTAATTGTCTTTTATCCACAGTTTATTCTAACTTTTTACTGCATTTATGCACTTTTTTTACTATACTTAAGATATCAAATTTCATGCAAGATCTCTGTAATCCAAAATGCAAACAATTAAGTCTCGTAGCGTTGTTAACACTTCTTTGTTTGGGCTTTTATTCAGCGCAGGCACAGACATCTATTGGTATTGGTTCTGTATCGTTAACGCAGAAGGTCTCTAAAATACAATCATTGGGAGATTTTGTAAGGTACATTAACAACAACTTTCATATTGGAAATATTTCTTTGAGAAATCAAAAAGATATTTTAATAAACGGAACTGAGCTCAGAGAAATTAACATAGTAGGAGAACCTGTCGCTGTTCCCGTTGTTGAAAAAATATCTTTTCTTTTGCCACGAGCTTTAAACCTAGAAATTTTTAACGTAGACAAAATCGCTGCCTATGCAAACTATCTTAATGTTAAAACTCCTCGCCTTGTTCAAATTGACCTACTTCCAATCGCAAAATACCAATCATTTGTTCTTAACCTACACACAGCTTCTGCGGCAACAGACATAGCTCAACAAAATAAATCACTGCCATTCATTGACCAAATATCTCTTTCTTTATACTGCAAACTTTCGTCATTCACTTCCGCTATAGATAAGAGTCGTTGTAACTACGAAACTGTAGTAGAAGGATTAGTTACTCCTTCTGTTGTTGGTCAAACAACTACACCAACACAGACCCTGACAACTGCTACGTCAACCGACGTATCTTTCGTGTCTACTTCAACACCAGCAACTTCCAAAGGTCAACTTACAGCCACTTCACCTGCGTCTATATATATAAACCAATACATAACTAAATACATTGAAGGTCCTGCTGGTAAAGATGGTCGTGATGGTAAGGATGGACGTGATGGAAAAGACTCTATTGAGTCACGTGGAGGGTTTGGAGGATACATAATTCCAAGCCAACCAACTACCCCTTGGGCTGCACAAAGTTTGATAGGTGTTTCAACCATAGGATATCTTCGTAGTGCAACAATAGACTCTTCAGTATTTAATTACGGTACTTCTACAAGCATGTACCTAGCTACCCCAACCGTAAGAAACTCAGTTTTTAATGGTACAAACGTATTTAATGACCAAGCTAACTTTACTGGAAATGTAGACGTGAATAATCTTACATCATCTACCACTATTCTTACTTTTGCAACTTCAACTAACCATTTCATCTCAAGCCTTACTGCAACCAATTCCAGTCTTGAAAATGTTTTAATGACAAATGCCACAACAACAAATCTTCTTGCAACAAACTCAACAACAACCAACCTATTTTCCTCTAACTCTTTTTTGGAAAATGCCACAACAACAAATATTTTTGCAACAAATGCAACGGCAACGAACTTCTTCTCAACAGATTTTAGTTCTGCTAGTTCAACTATCACAAATTTATTGACAACAAATTCTACATCTACTAATTCATTTTCTACAAATTTAACAGCGACAAACGCTACATCAACTAATGGCTTCTTTTCAAACCTTTGGTCTACTTTAGCTAATTTCACGAATCTAGTTGTCGGTAATTCAACAACAACAAATGCTGTAATTACAAACGCAACAAGCACAAATTCATTCACAACAAATGGTGTTATTTCAAACTTCTCTTCCAATCTTGCAAATATCGGTGGTTTGACTGTAACAAATAGCACAACTACAAATGCGACAACAACAAATCTCTACGGCACAAATGCTGTACTTACGAATGCAACAACAACAAACTTCTACACATCAACATTCGGAGCAGCGACAGGAACTTTCGCCAACCTCTACTCAACTTCAGCTAACCTAACTAACGCTACTTCAACTAATCTCTTCTCTACAATCCTTAACGCAATCACAGCTACATTCAACACACTAACAGGCGGTAACATAACCGCTACTTCT
>JBAYGN010000004.1:0-64108 GCA_041666645.1 Minisyncoccota bacterium | reverse complement strand
TTATTTTATTCTAACATTTATATTACAGTCTGATGTTTTGGTCCTGATTCAGGACCGCTGTATTTTATCGCTCCGTAAACTCCGCTAGCTGATGTCCTACCATTAGACGATACCCCAATATTTACAATATAAAGGCGGTTTTACCACCTTTAAATTTGTGAAAATATTCTACCACAAAAAGATTGCTTGCGCGAGGGTAAAATAGGGGAGTATACTCTCTTCATTACTTAGTAAATCTTTAAATCATTCATGGAATCTTCACCACTTTTTAATGCGCCGAAACCTACAACTGATGAAAAGGAATTTACTCCGCTTAAAAATCTTCCTGAACACTTAATGGAATATCAAAAAGTTGCAAAAGAAACTCGTGACAAAATGACTCCAGTTATGTCCGCAATCCTTCAATTAACAGATAAAATGGCTCTACGTGGAGCAGCAACCATTTTAAACCGTGGGGAGGCTGCTAATGATGAAGATTACAGACTGGCTGCTTAGCTTAACTGTACATTGACAATAAAGTTGCTCTATGAGAGAGTAAAAGCATTGTTACACCTTATTTTAAAGGGGAAAACCAGACACTAAAATTATTTATGGCTCTACTTCAAGACCTACGCGAAATACTTGAACAATCAGAACTCACTTTTGAAGAATTGAGAGCTTTTGAGACAGGTCTTCTTATGCTTACACAAGAAGAACAGGGGCAATTTGCAGAAATAATAAAAGAAGATCCAGAACTTATTTATCCACTGTACATCAACTTTAAAGCAAAGCTTCGCGCAGCAAGAGGTACAAAACAAGACTGGGTGGAGGCAGTAGAGACGGAGATTGTACAGCTTGAAGACTATATAGCAAAAAGAAGGGTTGGTGATGAGATAATGTAAAATGACGCTTCGAGCGTCATTTTTAATATTTTATTTTTAAAATATCCTGTGCTCTAAAAAGAATACTTAAAGTTTTATTAGTTGTTGAAAATAATTCTATTGAAATTTTGTTACCCGCTGTCTCCTGTTATACTAAAAATATGCAAAATCTGATTTCCGGAATAACATTAATTATTGCAAGAAAAGATAGTAGATTAGTTATTATAGTCTCTACTGTTATTTTTTTCTTTCTTCTTCTTGCTGCACAAAACGGTGTAGCAACTAAAGAGGTTTTAAATTTTGAAATAATTCCGATTTACAAACGCCTTAATCTCGCTTTTTTAACTTTTTTTGATATTAAAAATACCTTTACGTCCGGGTCTTTAATTCTCGCAACTCTGGGATCACTATTAGGTGGTATAAATATTTCTTTAGCTTACACCTACTTAAGATTAAGAGGGGAAATAATAATGCGTAGTGGTTTATATAGTGGAATAGGACTATTTTTGGCCTTTCTTGGTGTTGGTTGTGCCGCTTGTGGAACTGCACTATTTAGTGTTATGTTGGGATTTTTTGGATTTTCTGCAATGCTTAACTTATTGCCTTACCAAGGTCAAGAAGTAGGTTATATCGGGCTCATATTTTTATGTTTCGCAACATATTCACTGGCACAAAAGATTATGGCTCCAAACGTGTGCTAGACTTTGTCTATGGCCTCTCATGATGTAATGCCAAAAATGGTTAATCGATTAAGTATACTTGGTATAATAATTTTAATTTTGGCTTGTTTGTATCAACTATTCGCTTGGGGTATTTTTAAAATTTCCACCCCAAGCGACAAAGACAGTCTCAATTATGCAGCAACAAACACTGAAGTAGAAATAAACTCCGTTGGTACTTTTTATAAAGTAGAGAGAGTGATTGATGGTGACACATTTATTGTTAACGTTCATGGAACAAATGAAAAAGTGCGCTTAATCGGTGTAAACACACCAGAAACAGCTGACCCCTACAACCCAATACAATGTTTTGGAGAAGAAGCCACCAATCGCTTAAAAGAATTGATTCTTAATAAATTAATACAACTTAAATACGACTACACCCAAAATACTCACGATATTTATAATCGCCTTTTGGTTTATGCATATTTAGAAGACGGAGAAATGGTTAATCGAAAACTAATAGCAGAGGGGTACGCATACGAATATACATACATGACACCTTATATGTACCAATCAGAATTTCGTGAACTTCAAAATATCGCACGAGCATCTCATCGTGGACTGTGGTCAAAAGATACCTGTGATGGAAATAAATATTTCACACCATAAAAAATATGGATAGCTTACGTATAATTCTTAGTTTTTTGTTTAAGCTTATAATTGTTTTAATTTTTGTCACAGCTATTATTTGGCTTTTTTCAATATTTTTACCAAAAGTTAGCCTACGAAGTATTTTATCATCATCGACTTCAACTCCTGCCGCGAAAGACACTGTAGATAATGGCTGGCTTCCAGCGCCAGGAAGTTTTGGTAGTCTATTTAAATTTAAACCAACTAAAACTCCAAGTGAAACCGAAAATGTTTTTAGTTACAATAACACTCAATTTGATTCTCAAGTAGACTATATAACTTATACATCATCTGGAATGCAAGTTGTGCACCCATCTAAAAATTCAAATATTTTATCTGGAAATACTTTAATAAGTAATTACTCTGATAAATCTAAATACCTAAGAAATCTTTCTATATACGAAGGCGGGCACATTTACACAGGTATTTCATTTTATGGAGAAGCAAAAAGTACGATGTTTAAAAATGACACTTTTCCAATTATAATTGTAGATTCTTTTGGAAAAATAGTTTCTGTAACAAATGTAGAAAAGATGAATGTTTGGGCTACACCGGGATGGACTAGGTTCCATGTAAGAATAAACTCGATACTTCCAAATAAAGTTCCTTGCACAATGATATTTCAATCTGCGAATACACGACCCTCAGAACAGCCAGTTCGTGTTGCCATACCTGTATTGTGTAATTAAAAAATAACAAAAATAAAAAAGACACCTAGGTGTCTTTTTAAATTTTCAGAAAATGCATCTTTAGTTCAACATGTGGGAATCAATACCGAGCAAAATTTTCTCTGGATTAAAACCAATGCGACGTGTAATGTATTCACGAATTGCCTGAAGCTGATCTTGGCGAGCATTTGCCGGTACCTTAACAGCGCCTTCAGCTATATCATCCAGAACATCCTTACTCAGGATAAACCCTTCATTTTTTTCACGTTTCGGTGGAAGAATTGGAGGTTTTTCTTCTATTTTCTGAATGGTCTTTTTTTCAGTTTTATCTTTTTTCTTTTTCTTTGATATCCCACCAATATGTGATATGTACTCACGTGTTTCTTTCATGGCTTCATGCTTGTACGAAACACCAAAAAGGTTATAGCAAGCCAAGATATGTTTCTCGTGTTTTTCCTTAGCACGAGCAATGACCCTGTCTTCTTCTCTGGGTATCGTATCCCAGTATCTTGACTCCCGAAGAATCATTAAAGCGTTTGAAATGGCTTCCCGGCTCCAATTTCTGGGTTCAGTAGTTTTCGTATTCGGCATATATACCACCACTTTCTTGAAAATTATGGATAGTGCAACTAAAAACAGTATGCTACTAATATAGTATACTGTCAATAGTAATTATTTCTAATTAGTGCAAACTAAAATTAGTTTTTGGCTCTGGTGGAAGATTAGAATTTATACTTATATCTTTTTCAGAGAGATATTTCTTTAATACTTCGTCTGAAATACCGTTTTCGGAAGCAAAGCGAAATAAACGAAAATAGTCAGCGCCAGATATTTTGCCATCTCTAACCATATAAAACAATTTTTGAGAAAGAAAAATATCAATATCTTCTATGTTTTTTGGACTGAGAAATTCTGCTTTTTCTGGGATACTTTCTAAGAATAGAGGCACTTGAACTGGCTCAGCATCTTTATCTATTTCACTTAATGGTTTCATTTCCATACCATTGTCGTTTAGAATAAAAACAAAATTACGCTGTTAATCTATCAATAATTGATTTCACTGTGGAACCATCGGCTGTTTCACCTAGCTCTTTCATCATCTTTCCAATAAACTCACCTTTTTTAGCTGGATTAAAGGCGCATTCATCCAAACTTGCCTTTACACGTTTCTCAATTTCCTCCTCTGACATTTGTTCTGGAAGAAACTCCTCAATGATTGCGAGTTCAGCTTTTTCATCGTCAGCTAATTCTGGGCGACCGCCTGCGATAAATTGTTCGATAGAGTCTTTACGCTGTTTTGCGAGACGTTTAATAACTTTCATGCAGTCTTCATCTGATAAAGGATCTGTCGGTGGGCGACCTTGCGATACTAGTTCATTTGTAAATGCGGCAACAAGCATACGAAGTGTACCTAAACGTACAGCGTCTTTTGCCATCATTGCTGGCTTTATTTCGGCTTTGATTTTTTCTTGCATAGTCATTTCAGTATATCATACTGAACAAGTTGAAAGTTTATAAGGTTAAAAGTGGATACTGATAATAAAGTACGTAGTATTAAAATAAGAAAACCCAAGTCCGAAGACTTGGGGTTTTGTGTGGATACCTTCCACGTTAGGGACGAGCGTGCTCGTCAAGTTTGAAGCGACAGACGTTCAGCTGACGCCCAACACCGTAGTGAAGATGGGGGTAACCTGGCCAGCGCCGAAAAATGGAAAGCTGATAATGCGAATCTCAGTGATGAAAGAACATGGGGGATCGTGGAACATGGCAAACTCCTTTGCAAGGTTCAGGCCAATCAGCAAAATTACTGATTGATTTAGTGTAACATAAACACATAATTTGTCAAGCGTCAATAATGATGTGTTTAATGATAAGATTTATTTTCTGCTATACTTTATTTTATGTCTACAACTGTAATCGCCATTATTATTTTTGGAATTATTATTTCCGCACTTTTGGTTATCATTTTAATGCGTCAGAAAGATGCTAAAGATGCGACCCAAGAGGATCAAACATTTCTCATTCTTCAAGACCAATTAGAAAAACTACGTAATACTGTAGAAAATAAATTGGAACGCTCATCATCTGAACTTCATCAAGTTCTTCATCGACAAGGAACTGAGGCTAATCGTCTCATTACCGAAATCACCCGCGAGCTGACAGAGGTAAAAGAAGGTAATAAGCAGGTCTTTTCTATGACAGAGCAGCTACAGAACCTTGAGAAGGTTTTAACTCATCAAAAACAACGTGGAAACTTAGGCGAGGCATCTCTTGAGCTTATACTTTCAAATATGCTTGCTCCTGGGCAATATGAAATGCAATTTTATTTCAAAAGTGGTGAAGCGGTAGACGCAATCATCCATACAAAAGAAGGAATCATACCAGTGGATGCAAAATATTCTTTAGATAACTATCAGCGTCTAATGAATGCAACAGATGAAGAGGAGACAGCTTACTATCAAAATGAATTTAAAAAAGATATTCAGAAAAGAATAGATGAGACCGCTAAATATATTAAAACAGAAGAAGGGACCTTGCCTTTTGCTTTTATGTTTATTCCTGCGGAGGGAATCTACTATGATCTGCTCGTGAATCAAGTTTCCAAAGGTGCTGTCAATACACAAAACTTAATTGAATACGCATATAACAAGCGAAAAGTTATTATCGTTTCTCCTACGACATTCTATGCCTATCTACAGTCAGTTCTCTATGGGTTTAAGGCTTTCAAAATAGAAGAAAGTGCCAAACACATTCAGCAGAGAGTTGAGGAACTCGGTAAACACTTAGAGGCCTACGAGGAATACATGAAGAAACTCGGCACAACGCTAGGCACTAGCGTTAACCATTACAACACTGCATATAAAGAATTAAAAAAGGTTGATAAAGACGTACTTCGGATAACAGGGGAAGCGATAGGGATTGAGCCAACGCTTTTGGACAAGCCAACCTTTGATGAAGAGTAAGAAAAATAAAACCACCCCGAGTGGTGGTTTTTTGAAACGTACAGTCGAGTTTGGTTTTTACCAAAAACGCCGTTTGCCTTTACTGGTATTTTTTCTCTTTCGGCTCATCAGCCATAAAGGGAGAATAAAAACAATGATTGTGGCGAGCACCAGACAGAGAGCAAATAGTGTGTCGCTATCATAAGCTTCCCATGTATCAGGGACTTTTTGCGGTTTTTGAACACTGTATTCTGCGTATGTGGCGCGTATCGGGTCAAACATTAGTATCTCCTTTTGGTTTAACAAAGTCTCTTAAAGTAGCTCTAATACATATGATACAATCATTGCTATAGTATGTCAATACTATGCTCTTGCAGAGATTTACAAAATAGTGTATAATTTCACAACTATGTCATTCGCAGTTATACAAACAGGTGGGAAACAATATAAGGTTGCAGTAGGCGACGAAATCGCAATTGAGAAGCTAGCTGGTGATTTGAAGGTTGGAGACAAGGTTTCAATTTCTGACGTTGTTCTTAAAGACGACGGAAAAGTAACTGAACTTGGAGCACCTTTTATCACTGGTTCTGCGGTATCAGCAACAATTACTGAATCAGGTAAGCTTGATAAGATTATGGTTGTACGTTACCGTCAAAAGTCTCGTTACCATAAACGTAACGGTCACCGACAGCCTTTCATGAGTATTAAGATTGACGCTATCAATTAAAAAGAAGTATAAAGCTAAGAAAACACCACATCTACGATGTGGTGTTTTCTTAGCTTTAGTACGTTGTTTTTTTATCTAGGCTTTTTATCTAGTTTCTCCTATCAAGAGCGCTTTTAAATGTGCTTTTGTCCACGTATTCAAGTTCAAGTCCGGAAGAAAGTCCGCGTGCCAGATGGGAAAGTTTTATTTTTTCTATGCCAACTATTTGTTTAATGGTGCGTTCAATATACTCAGTTGTGACATCGCCGTAATCAGTCACAGGAAGGGCAAAAATGATTTCAGATATAGAACTAGTTTCAATAGCAGAATGAATACGGTTTGTAAGTTCACGAATACGTATGAGTTCTGATGGCTTCTCTGTAAGTGGTGGAACTAGGCCTCCTAAAATAAAATACAGACCGTTATATGAGCCAGTTTTTTCAACAGCATCCAAATCAAGTTCTTTTTCTACAATCATCAGTAATGACTGGTCACGTGATTCTGAGTCGCAAATATCACAAAGAACTTTCGCGGTCTGGGCATTTTTATCACCAAAAAAACGGTAACATTTCCCACATTGTTTGCCTGTGAATTTTAATTCTTCGAGAGCTTTGATAAGCTGCTCTTTATAATGAGAATGTTCGCGTAAAAGGAAATAAACAAAGCGTTTAGCTTGTTTTGGACCAATACCAGGGAAGCGCATAAATAATTCTGTCAGTCTGTCGGTAGCATTCATATATTTTGATAGTATAACAAAATAGAAGATAGAATGTAGAGAATAAAAGATAGTGAAATACATAACGAATCCGAAGTATTGCTCTGTATTTTGTATTCCTCTATTTTCTACTATCTACATTCTGCTTTCTGCCTAAAACTCTGACACGTTTACATTTGGTAAAGTAAAATCTCCAAATTCTGACTTCTCAACCGAAAGGAATGATGTTTTCTTATCATCAAAGAATAGTTCAACAACACCTGTTGGTCCGTTTCGGTGCTTTTCAATCAAAATCTCGACGACGTTTTTCTTTTCGGAATTCTCGCCATACTTATCTTCACGATGTATGAACATAACAATGTCCGCATCTTGTTCGATAGAACCAGAGTCACGAAGGTCAGATAGGCGAGGACGACCACCACGAGATTCAACAGCACGAGAGAGCTGTGAGAGAGCAATAACCGGCGCATTAAATTCTTTTGCGAGAGCTTTTAGTGAACGAGAAATCTCTGTCACTTGGTTAACCATATTGTCATAACTTTTGGCTGTACCCATGAGCTGAAGGTAGTCCACAATAATAAGCCCGATAGGTTTATCGGTATTTAAACGACGAAGAGTACTCCGCATATTCAAAATATTATTTGCAGCTTTATCATCAACATAAATAGGCGCCTTCATGAGTTCATGCATACCTTGTTGAAGTCTTTGAAACTCTTCATCAAGGGAAAGACGAGCAGTACGAAGCTTCCAACCGTCCACTTGTGACTGAGCCGAAAGCATTCTGTCTACAAGTTGTTCTTTACTCATTTCCAGAGAAAAAATAGCCGTAGGTACACCATACTTAACGGCAGCGTTACGTGCAAAGTCCAGTGCGAGAGATGTCTTTCCAACAGATGGACGTGCAGCGAGAATAATAAGATCAGATGGCTGGAACCCAGATAGTTTATTGTCCAAATCTTTGAAGCCAGAAGGTACTCCACGCATTCCTCCAGTTCCTTCGGATAACTTTTCGATACGAGCCCATGTCTCTTCAATCATTTCTTGGAAGGCGATAAGTCTATCTGATGAACCACCTTTAGTTGTGATTTCATAAATACGTTTTTCAGATTCTTCCAAAATACTCTCAAGAGACTCTGATTCATCATAGGATATTTCTGCAATATGAGTACTGGCTTCAATCAATCTGCGAAGTAATTCTTTTTTTCGAATAATCTGTGCGTAATATTTTATATTTGCCGAAGAGCCAACCAGTCCAAGTAAATCTGAAAGATATGTAGCTCCTCCGATTTGGTCAAATTCTTTTCGCTGTCTTAAAGACGCTGATACAGTCAAAATATCAACAGGTTCTTTTTTGTTTACAAGCTCGTCAATGACTTCATAAATTATTTGGTGTTTCGCTGCATAAAAACTTTGAACTGTGACAATATCTGATATTTCAAAAAGCGCATCCGAAGAAAGAAGTAAAGAACCCAACAAAGCTTTTTCTGATTCTAAATCTTGTGGTGGAATACGTGGACCACGCAAAGGGTCTTCCGTAACTTTACGGTCATAACTTTCATAGTTACCACCATACTTTCCTTTAGAACGAGGTTTACTTTTTGATTGTGACGACAGTTGGTCTAGTGGAATCATGTTCTTAATTGTACAGGAGTAGGTATCCCTTGCACAAAAGAAAATAGTGTTGTATCGGCATCAAAAACAGGGGATTGTGGGGATATCGGATTAAAGGTATACGAAATACAGTGTTATTTCAAAATAACAAGTTTCGAAACTATTCAAGTTGATGTTCGTTTCCGGAAACTTTTGCTCGTCGCCTATAGAGCGACGGGTTTTTTATTTTAAATTTTAGACACTTCTTGTCCTTTGTCTGTATCCTTTACGATAAATCCGAGTTTTTGGATTTCATCGCGTAAACGGTCGGATTCTATGAAATTCTTTTCGGCGCGAGCAAAATTACGCTCATCTAACAATTCCTGAAGTTCTTCTGATATAGAAAACTCTTCTTTTACAGCAAGGTGTAGACCAAGACCAAGTATCGCACTCATATCCATGAGTGTTCGATATTTATTATCGTCGGACATTACCTCGTCTTTTATCAAAGCCCAAATTTGTGCAATACATACTGGTGTGCCCAAATCATCATATAACGCTTCAATAAATGCTTTTTTATAACCCTTATCTACCTCACCATTAGTCGTTGCATGCTCGGCGCACCAATCCCATAACTTTTTATAAGCAACAGCAGATGCATCAAGCGCTTCAAATGAAAACATAATTTCTTTTCTGTAATGTGCTGTGAGCAAAAAATATCGGTAGGCGAGCGGGTCATATCCTTTTTTAATAAGTGATTCTAAAGTCAAAAAGTCGTCGTGCGATTTAGACATTTTTCCTGTTGTATCATTCAAAAAATTAACATGCATCCAGTAGTTTGCATATGTTTCTCCAGTTGAGCCCTCACTCTGAGCAATTTCGTTTGTGTGGTGCACTGGAATATGGTCAATTCCGCCAGTATGAATATCAAAATGATTCCCTAGATACTTCATAGACATCGCAGAACATTCAACGTGCCAACCTGGAAAACCTCTACCCCAGGGTGATTCCCACTCCATCTGACGGGTTTCGTTTTTAGGAGAAAATTTCCACAACGCAAAATCTGTAATGTTTTTCTTTTCTTTGTTTTCTTCTACGCGAGCACCCGACTTTAAGCCTTCAATATCTAAATGTGCGAAGTCCGCATATGAAGAAAATGTACTCGTATCAAAATATATTCCATCGCTAATAGTGTAGGCGTGACCTTTATCTATCAATGTTCGAATAAGATTAATTTGTTCTGCTATATGATCTGTGGCACGAGGAAATATATAATCTTTCTTCGGAATACCAATAGCTTCTATATCTTTCATAAAAGCTTCGGTGTAAAACTCCGCCACTTCCCACACTGATTTCCCTTCACGTTTTGCACCTTTTTCAAGCTTATCCTCACCATTATCACCATCTCCAACCATGTGTCCAACATCTGTGATGTTTATTATATGCTTAACGTCATAATGAGCAGATACAAACATGCGACGAAGAACGTCTGCAAAAACATAAGCTCTAAGATTACCAATATGGGCATAATGATAGACAGTTGGCCCACAAGAATAAATACCTACGTGATCAACTTTAATTGGTTCAAAATCTTCTACGGATTTTGTTTTTGTGTTGTAAAGACGAATATCTGAAGACATGTTTAAGATAAATGTTATTCCTTTTATTCTATCACAAAAATACGCTATAATGTTTATTAATATGCATAGATTAAAATCACTTTCCAAACACAAATTCTTTATTAGAGGCGTAGTAGCTATTTTGTTTGCCCTTGGGTTATTTATTACTGGATTTTTAGTTGGTGCAACAATGAGCGCAAGCTCTTACGCAGCTGACGGAAAATTAGACAGCATTCTTCTAAGTAAAGTAGAGAACACAATAAATGAAAAATTTGTATTCTGGAAGGCATCATCAACACTCCCAACAAATCAAGAGTTGGAATATGGAATAATCAAAGGATACGTAGAAAGTTATAAAGATCCATATACAGTATTTTTCCCACCAGCAGAAGCCAAGAGCTTCACACAAAATGTACAAGGATCATTTGGTGGAGTAGGTATGAATGTTGGAATGAAAAACGGAAACATCGTGGTTATTTCCCCACTTAAAGATTCACCTGCCATGAAAGCTGGAATAAAAGCTGGTGACATAATCACCGCGGTTGATGGTAAAAACATGATAGGTCTTTCATCTGATGAAGCTGTTAATCTTATCCGTGGAGAAATTGGTACACCAGTGAAAATAACAGTCATTCACAGCAACAACGGCAAAACAGTGTCAGATATTGTAATTGTCCGCAAAGAAATAAAAATCCCAACTATAGATACTGAAAAGAAAAACGGGGTGTTTGTTATACATTTATACAACTTTTCTGCAGAATCACCAGAATTATTCCATAGCGCAATAAACGATTTCGTAACATCAGGACTTAAGTATATGGTAATTGATTTACGTGGTAATCCAGGAGGATACCTCGAGGCTGCTGTTGATATGTCTAGTTATTTCTTAAAAGATGGTCAAGTTGTTGTTAGTGAAAAACAAGGCAAAGATGAAACAGTTGTAAACCACAGAAGTAAGGGTTTGACTGGAATCCCAGATGGAACAAAAGTTGTGGTAATAATGGATGGAGGCTCAGCTTCTGCAGCAGAAATAATGGCTGGAGCGCTTAAAGACCAAGGTGTTGCAAAAATTGTTGGAGAAAAATCTTTTGGTAAAGGATCTGTTCAAGAACTTGTTAACTTTGACGATGGTTCATCACTTAAAGTAACAATTGCGAAGTGGTTTACGCCAAACGGAGTAAATATATCTGAGCACGGTATTCTACCAGATGTAGAGGCGAAAGTTGCAACTACAACCATAAAAGATAAGAATGGAAACGTAATTGATACCCAATTGATTAAGGCAATAGAGGTTGTAAGAAGCATGAAGTAGGAATAAAAAATAGAAAATAGGAGAAATATAACGCGTGACGCTTAGTCGCGCGTTATTGATTTTTCTTGTATAATCAACAGTATATGAAAGTAATTCTCCTAAAGGACATAACAAAACTTGGTAAGAGAGGAGACGTAAAAGAAGTCGCCGATGGATATGCTATAAATGTGCTTATTAAAAAAGAAATGGCTATTTTGGCCACACCAAATGAGTTAATGAAGTGGAAACAAAAAGAAGAAGCCAATAAACACAAAAAGGAGTTGCTAGTAAATACCTTTGTACAGCTGGTTGATAAACTCCGCCATGAGCAGATTGTAATAACAGGTAAAAAGCATGACGAGAAAGGCCAACTGTTTGCGCAGATAAAAGAAGTGGATATAGTTGACGCTATTTTTAAGGTAACTAATTTTTCAGTTGACCCTAAACAAATAATAATTCTTTTACCAATTAAATCAGTCGGTACGCATACAGTCGAGCTTAAACAGGGGGTTCAGAAAGAAAAAATAACTATCGAGGTAAAATAAATAAACTAGCCTGCAAATAATGCAAAGCTGGTTAATTAAACTTTTTTCCAGTATCTAAACCAGTCTAGTCTTTTTTGGGGGACAAAATAAAAACCATTCACGAATGAATGGTTTTTATTTAGATTACTTTGTCTTTGGTTCTAGACCAACGTTTGCAACCTTCTTTCTCTTAATTGTTCCATCTAAATGCTTCATGCGACGTTCACTGAATGAAACTTTTCCTTCTACTAAAGCAAAAAGAGTGTGATCACGTCCTAGACCAACGTTCTTTCCTGGCATAATTTTTGTTCCACGCTGACGCACGATAATAGCACCAGCTGATGCTGTTTCTCCAGCGTAAAGCTTAGTACCTAGATACTTCGGCTTACTGTCTGTTAGGTTTTTTGCCGAACCTGCGGCTTTTCTTGTTGCCATAGCTTATACTAAATATGAATATTATGGGATACAGTATACAAGAATATCTGAAAATAATCAATAGCAGGGTCGCTAAACTTGATTATATAAGCCTTTTAATTACCACTGTTTTTCTTGTATCTTTTAGTTTTTACCTATATTTTTATAAAAATCGTGAAAATATAGGGGTTTCTTACTCTTCTAGTGATTCAAATATTATGGATATAAACACCTCAAACCAGAATCCTTTTGCAAGTATAAATGGTAAAACTTACACATTTTCATGGTGTAATGGTGCAGATAAAATTAAGGACTTCAATAAGATATCTTTTAAAACCGAAGAAGATGCCAAAAATTCTGGTCGGACATTATCTAAACTTTGCCAGAAATAATCGCTATCCACTTTCAACTTTAGACTTTTGAATCTAAACTATAATATATGGCAAAAGAAGAAAAATATCACAAAAAAGAATTGAAGAAACCAAAGAAGACGGCAAAGAAGTAAAAATAAAAGTAAAATGGCCCGACGTCTTACAGACGTCGGGCCATTGTCTTCACCAACCACCGTTGTCGGGTGCTGTGTACCGTACCCAAACCACACGAATGATGTGAAGTCCGAACAGGAACATCAGAAAGGTCGCCGCTTCCTGCATCGGCTCATACGGATTCAACCCAATTTGTGGCAAATGCAAGAGCTCCAGAGATTCGTAGAAGAAGAAAGCTGCCAGCAGAAGAAAGGGTAGATGCCATTTTTTGCCGGCAAACTGCCAGCGCATGAAGTGGATGATCATCGCAAACATGGCTCCAGGAATGATGATGATCGCCCCCGCGAGAGCGTAGTTGTGATCATGTTGGTAGCCCAGACGTACCGAAAGGTACATACCAAAGCCAGACAAAATCAGAAACCAGGAGGCGAAAAAGCCGATGGTTTCCACATAGCCCAGTATTTCCTTAATGCGATTCATGAGAAGCTCCTTTATTGTGATGCTGATTTAAGAACAAAAAGCCTAATGTATTATACTATATAACTACATTTATGTCAATAATGACACTTCCTAATAAACATTGTAATAAGCAAAATAATTTTGCATTTAATTTGGTATAATAAATCTTATGAATTTCACATCTAGAATTGACGAAGCTATCAAACTCGCTTCACGGTTACATCGTCACCAAATTAGAAAAGATAGCGGACACACTCCTTATATCAGCCATTTGGTGTCAGTAGCCATGCTACTAACGGAAGCAAAATGTGATGAGGACACCATCATTGCAGGTCTTATGCATGACTCACTTGAAGACGTGCCAAACTACTCCTATAAAAACCTTGTGGGCGATTGTGGTGAACGTGTTGCAGAAATTGTAAAACGTGTAACAGAACCCTTAGATGCAAATAAGTTAGACGACGAACAAATGCCGTGGTTAGAGCGAAAAGAAATATATCTAACAAATCTTCGCGCTGGAGAGAAAGAGAGTGTAATGGTTTCAGCTGGTGACAAGATACATAACACTGAAAGTTTCATGTCGGACATCTCTCGTGAAGGGGAAGATTTTATATCACGTTTTGGTTCTAGTCTTCGTAATAAACTTTGGTTCCACGAAAAAGTTCTTGAAATCGTAGAAGAAAAATTGGGAAAAGAGCATATACTAGTAGTGAGATTGTCTTCATGCACAGAAGATTTTAGAAAACTTGTAACTCAATATGAGCAAAAGTAAAATAATCACACAATTACCAACATTTGAGGATAGATACTTGTCTTTAAACGATGCCCAAAAGAAGGCTGTAGATACCACAGATGGCCCTGTAATGGTCATAGCAGGCCCCGGAAGTGGAAAGACTGAACTTCTATCACTTCGCGTAGGAAACATCCTAAAACAAGGCACGGCGAGAGCTTCAAATATCCTCTGTTTAACATTTACCGAAACTGCGGCACGCAATATGCGTGAGCGTTTGGAGACTTTGATTGGAGTGGATGCGTATCGTGTCGCGATTTATACATTCCACGGATTTTGTACAGACATAATCGGTAGATATCCAGAATATTTTTTTGAAGCGACACACTTTAGACCAGCGAGTGATTTAATTCAAAGTGAAATATTAGAAAAGATTTTTGAAAGGCTACCACATAAGCATCCGCTTGGTGGATTCCACCCAGAGCGCGGTTATGCTTATCTAAAAGAAGCACAAGTAAGAATAAAAGATATAAAAAAGGGCGGACTAACACCAGAAAGATTTAAAGAACTCATAAAAGAAAATGAAGAAGCTTTTAAATTACTTAACCAAATACTTGTAAAACATTTACCAGAGAGAATCGGGAAAGATTCTTACGCTTCATTTGAGGCGATGAAAAGTGAATTAAACAAAACTGGGACAAATCTAGGCAAAATGTATGCCAAAAGTATAGAGCATGCACTAGAAGATGCCGAACATGAAGAAAAAACTACACCTCTATCTGAATGGAAAACAAATCATACTGGAAAAGAAGAAAACGGTACTAGGGTATTTAAAGATTTCTTAGCAATTCCGAAATTACTTGCACTTGCTGATGTATATAAGATGTATCAAGAGGCGCTTCATGCTGGTGGATATTTTGATTACGAGGATATGATTCTTCAGGTTGTGTCCGCACTTGAAAAACGTGTATCACTTCGTACTGAATTAGAAGAATTATATCAATACATAATGGTGGATGAGTTCCAAGACACAAACAATGCTCAACTTTCACTTGTAAAAGCTATTTCAAGTAATGAAGTTCATGAAGGACGTCCGAATGTTTGTGTTGTGGGAGATGATGATCAGGCGATTTACAAATTCCAAGGTGCAGAAATTTCAAATATACATAACTTTAAAGAATTATATAAAGATGTAGAGACAATTGTTCTTACAAAGAACTATCGTTCAACGCAAAAGGTGTTGGATTTCGCGCGTGCGATAGTTACTCAAGGAAAAGACAGGCTTGAAACTCGTTACAAAGAAATACGAAAAGATTTGGAAGCAAAAAATGAAAATCTTCCCATCGGGGATATTCACACCCTCTCATTTTCTACTCAAGAAGAAGAGAATACCTATGTTGCCGAGGAAGTGGCTAAATTATTAAAAGCAAAAGTTGAAGCCAAAGAAATCGCGCTTATTGCTCGTGAACATAAACAACTCATCTCAATTCTTCCATATTTAGACGCACTTCATATTCCTTATACATATACCCGTAAAGAAAATGTATTTGATGAAAGGCACGTTAAGGAATTAATTATGTTGTGCCGTTACTTATCGACTATTGGCGCGAGCGAGTTGCAGCGTGACGATTTGCTTCCACAGATACTTGCGTTCCCGTTTTGGGATATTAATCGCATAAATATTTGGCGTATTGCAGAACACGCAAAACGTGAAAATATTTCTTGGTTATCCGCAATGGAACAATCAGATGACGCAAAGATTCGTGACTTGGCTGCATTTTTGATTGAACTTGGTATTGCATCCCAAACAACACCACTTGAAATTATTTTGGATACACTTATTGGCAGTAAAGATATTCCTGTTTCAAAAGAGTCACCAGATGATGATGTTGATGAGCCTTTTACGTCACTAAAATTAAAAACAAATTTTACTTCACCGTATAAAGAATATTATTTTGGTAAAAACGCTTTTGAAAAAAACGCGAGTGAGTATATTAATTTCCTTTCATCACTACGCGTGTTTATGCGAGCGCTTCGTGAATATAAAGAAGGTGAACCTTTGCGGGTGCATGATGTCGGGGATTTTGTTGATATGCACACCTCATATAACATTCCACTAATCAACGAAACTCCATTTGCCCATAATGAAAACTCGGTTCAGCTACTTACGTCTCATGGGGCAAAAGGGTTAGAATTTTCTTATGTATTTATAATTTCTGCAAATGACGCCATTTGGGCTGGAAAACCAAAAGGAAATAAGCTTTCTTTCCCGATTAATCTACCTCTTGCAAACGCCGGGGATACTGAGGATGATTTCATAAGATTATTTTATGTGGCCCTTACTCGTGCACGACACACTCTTTATATAACCCACCACAATAGCCCGCTTAGATTTTTGTCGTCTGGAAATCTTCCAGAAACAGATAATAAAGCACCTTCAATCGAGACTTCAGAACTCTTAGCTGAAGGGTTACAGGTTTATCACGCCCCGCCTTTTGCGCAAGATGAAAAGGCTCTACTTAAAAAAGTTGTAGAGGGGTATATGTTGTCACCAACACATTTAAATAATTTCTTAAATATTATTGATGGTGGACCAATGATGTTTCTTGAGCAAAACTTATTACGTTTTCCACAAGCAAAAAACGCAAGCAGTGTTTATGGTACAGCAATACACAAAGCGTTAGAAGATGCACATGTACTTGCTCGCCGTGATGGGAAACTATCAAAATTAGACGCAATACTTGAATCATTTGATAAAGAATTAAAGAAGGGGAGACTTCAAGATTTTGAAGAGGAAAAACTTCGTGCACGAGGAGAGAAAGTTCTCGAGCGTTACTACGAATTAAAAAAGAATGAGATAAAAGGCGAACACGTTGTGGAGCTCAATTTTGCAAAACAGTCTGTAGTATTAGACGGTGCCTTGTTAAATGGAAAAATAGATAAAATTATAGAAAATGATGACGGAGAGTGGCAGGTTGTGGACTTAAAAACAGGAAAGGGCTTTGAGTCTTGGGATGAACCGAAACTAACTGTCTATGATGAAATCAAATTACATCATTATCGTTATCAACTAATGATGTATAAAGTTCTTGTAGAAAATTCTCGTGATTATAATACTCACAATGTTACAAGTGGTGTGCTTGAATTTGTCGAAGAAGAAATAAACGACAAAATACTCGAGCTAACCCTTTCATTTGAAGATAAAAATACAAAAGACGAGCTCGACAGATTCAAAAAACTAATTGTCGCGGTATACGAAAAAATAGTCTCACTTGATTTCCCAGACACATCTAAATATCCACAAACATTAGACGGAATAAAAGAGTTTGAAGAGGATTTAATAGCCAGTAAAAAATGATACACATTAATGAGCGCGGTTCTCACACAACTATTATTGAGGGGTCGCGAGATATTTTAAAATTACTCAAGAAAAATAATATTTTAGTCTCTCCTGGTGTTATTCAAGGTAATGTAAAAGCTTCAGGTAAAAGTGTTAAATTAAAAAAGTTAAATAATGAAACTTTCGAGATGGTTGTTGTAGTTGGAAGCAGTAAACAAACATTCAAAGTTTACGGTGATAATCAACAAGAAATTATTAAATTAGTGGATAGTTTTAAGAAAGAAAACTGGAATGTTCCCAAAGTTTTGGACATATCTCAGGCTCAATAATTTTTCTGATATACTGACCAATAACTATAACTATGCCAGATAAATATACAGCTGTGTGGGTGTCACATTCATCTATGGGGGACTTTCTAAAGTGCCCTCGTTTATATTACCTACACAATATGTACAAGGGTCCAAACACTGGTCGTAAAATATCCATTGTTAGCCCACATATGTCTCTAGGTGTTGCTGTACACAACGTACTTGAGGGTTTGGCCGAATATCCAGCAAATGAACGCTTGAATCGTGACCTTCTAAAACAATATGATGAGGAATGGTCAAAAGTAACTGGTAAAAAAGGTGGTTTCACTTCAAACGAAGAGGAGCAGGAATTCAAAGAGCGTGGACGTGTGATGCTTGAGAACGTAACTAAAGACCCGAGATTCCTAGTAAATAAAACTATCAAATTAAAGCGTGATACCATGCCGTGTAATTTTTATTTGAACGAAGACCATAACATTATTTTAAATGGTCTAGTCGACTGGATAGAATATTTACCGGAAACCGACTCGCTCCACATTATTGATTTCAAAACAGGTAAACACGAAGAAAAAGATGGCTCACTTCAGTTGCCAATATATCTTCTTCTTTGTAACGCACTTCAAAAAAGAAAAGTGACTAAGGCAAGTTACTGGTATTTGGAAAGTGACAAGATGGTTGAGGCCACTCTTCCAGATTTAGAAACTGCCGAGAAGAATGTTTTAGATATTGCAATGAAAGTAAAAGAAGCTCGTAGATTTGCAAAGAAAGATGGAATAGAAAAAGTGTTTGTTTGTCCAAGTGGTCCGTATAACCCAGAAACAAAAGAGGGTGGGTGTATGAACTGCCGTCCGTACGAGTGGATTATAAATGGCGATGAACGTATGGAATCAGTTGGTATTGGTGGCTTTAGTCAGGATATGTATATTATGAAAAAATAATACAATAAACATTACTCATGAAAGTCTTCTCAACAAGAAAATTAATGCTGACACAAACCGTAATATTGCTCGCGGGAACACTTTTTACTTGGTCAAAATTGATTGAACAAATAAATATATTTCTGATTAAATACGATACATTATTTCGTTTTCAAGATATAACTATCCCAAACCCATTTACTACACCTTGTTTATACGGGTCATCTGCTTTTCTTATTGCACTTTTTTGGAGCTATTATATTTTACTTAAACCAAACAAAATACAAGAGAGCTATTTACGCAATTTTCTTATTTTTTGTGTTATTTTTGCGGGGACGATTGTTACTTATGAATTTACGGAATATTACAAAATTTTTGATATGGAAGGAATAATAAAAAGCTGCTCACCTGGAACACACCCACTTAAAACACCGTGTTTTTATGGTTTATTATTTTTTGTTGCAGCATCTACTATTTCAGTTTTGAATGTTCGTAAAGATAGTCATATATAACTTTTAATGAAGCAATTTGTATATAGATATTTTGTTATCCACAGTTAATTTGTTTTGTTCTATTGTTATAGAACAAATGTTCTATTAAACTAAATACATGGAAGATAGAGAAAAAATCACAACGTTTTTTATAGAAAATAAACGTATGCCTACATACGAAGAGATGAAAAACCTCTTTGATGTAGCAAGTAAGAACACTGTTGCATATCGTGTTAAAAAATTAATCGAGGAAGGAATACTTGAAAGATCTGGAAACAAAATATCTCTAGTTACCACAGGCTCAGTCATACGATTAGGAACAGTTCAAGCTGGGTTTCCGACAGCAGCCGATGAAGATGTTTCTTCTGAACTAATGTCACTGGATGATTTTTTAATAGAACGCAAAAGCGCCACATACATGCTAGAAGTCAGAGGTGAATCAATGAAAGATGCCGGAATAATGGAGGGCGACCTCGTACTAGTAGAAAGAGGAAGAACGCCACGGAGAGGAGATATAGTTCTCGCGCTAGTAGATAACGAATACACCCTAAAATATTTAGAAACAGAAAAAGGTAAACCAGTTCTCGTTCCAGCCAATAAAGCCTTCAAGAAGATATATCCGAATCCAAATCATCTAAAAATAGAAGCAGTGCTTAAAGCCGTAATTAGAAAATACAAATAAAGACATGAAAATACTAAACCTCTCAATCGAAATAATTAACACCCCTAAAAATGTTGAATCAAACTACCTTAGCAGAAGAAGTGACTTTGTTTCTATACTTACCAAACTACCTGAACTAGCCTAAAACATATGTCACCACAATCAAGAGCAATAATTCAAATAACAACATCTGGTAAAAACTATTCCCGAGTAAACTACAGTAGACGCATGTATGCAATCATTAGACGATACACACCAGACGTGTCAGAAGGTGAGATGAATGAATGCTTTGCTGACCTTACAGGACTTCGTACATTCTTTGGCATGACTTACAAGGAAATAGCGGAGAGGATACGTGCAGATCTCACAAGAGAAATTGGTGTTGCTTTCACTATACGCGTTGCTCCGGTTAAAATGCTTACAAAAAACATTAAGCCAAATAAATCTCAAAGTGTTTCTACTTATAGAGAAATAAACAAATTACTTATTGGTCAGTCATTTGCAGCCATCAAGAATCACACAATAACACGTCTTAACAGAAGACGCCTAACTGTTCCATTTATTGGAAGAGTCAATTAAAAAAAGCTCCCTAAGGGGAGCTTTTTGATAATTTAATTAATTTAAAACTACACTAACAATTTTAGGTACTTTTTAAAACAAGGCAAGCCTTCAAGATTCTCTCGGTTCCAACAAGTATTTTGTAATCTGGATCAAGATAATAAGTATTTATTTCTTCAGCTATTTGGGATAAATTCTTACCTTCAAAAAGAGCGTACCATGCCCTTGTTATTTTTATAGCAGCATTAGTACTGTTTGCTCTTCCCTCACACCATTCTTTAAAAAGAGGTGACTTTGGGTAGTCAATGCCATACATTTCATAATACTCATGAAACAAAAGAATGATATCTGGCGCTGGTAAAACCCCAAAAAGACTATGCCATGCATTGTGTTTGTATCTCCGTATGGAAGAGATATTTCTTTTGTCTTTTTTGCTACCATTTATACTTACAGGCTTTCGGTGATGTTCAGTAAACCCGTTCGGATCATCTGGAACACCCTTTACACTTTTATTTACTTCTTTCACCATTTCACTAACTCCTGTGAAGTTTTTACAATCTTTCATTATCCTACTCCTATTTATATTTTGTTTCAAGAATATAAATTTTAACCATATGATAAAATATATTTAATGGTTAAAACTCTTACTTTAAATAATCAAATAATTGACTACAACCTCAAGGTTAGCAGTCGCACAAAATCAATAAGACTAACAGTGAGTTATGATGGGTCAATTAACATTACCATACCAAGCAGGGTTGAAGATAAAGTAGCTGAGGCGTTTATAATCAAAAAATATGAATGGATAATAGATAAAATTGCCCACTTTAAGAAAAACCCAAAAACTGTAATAGTAAGACACACAACTAAGGAAATAAAAGAATATAAAGAGAAAGCAAACACACTTGCCTGTATGAGGTTAGAACACTTCAACCAATTTTATAATTTGTCATGGAAAAATATAAGTATAAAAAATACTAAATCTAGGTGGGGGAGTTGTTCTAAAAAAGGGAATTTAAATTTTAATTATAAAATAGCACTACTTCCACCACACCTAGCTGATTATATTGTTGTTCATGAGCTATGCCACCTCGGAGAACTTAATCATTCCCAAAACTTTTGGAATCTAGTTTCCAAAACGCTTCCACACCACAAAGAATTACGTAGGCAATTAAAAGAAATTATATAAAAACAAGAATAAATGCTTAGATTTTATTATACACAGCCATAAAGCGGTTTTATCTATATATTTTTTTTCTTAAGAGTACACTGTTAAGTAAGACCAAAGTATGAAATTAGATTTTTTCAAAAAAATACTTACCCCAAAAGCTCCAGTAAGCCGTACTAAACATGCCAAAAAACAAGGAAAAAAATCATTAAAAACCATTTCTCAAGAAGAAAGCATCCTGCGTGGATACCCCATTAAAAAAGTTGGTGTTCATGACCACTTATGTCTTATTTATAAAAATAAAGAAGAGCAGTTTGCGACAGTAATACCGTTTATACGTATAGGGCTTGAGCGTGGAGAAAAATGCATATACGTGGCCGACGAAAACACAACGACAGATGTTATTGAAGCCATGAATAAAGAGGGTGTAGACACTGAGACTGCAATTAAAAAAGGATCTCTAAAAATCATAAATAAAAAAGATACATATCTTCGTCTTGGTTATTTTGATCCTGATGAAATGATAGAATTTCTTACCGAATCAATCAAACAAGCTAAGGAAGAAGGTTACTCGGCTTTGAGGGTCACAGGAGAAATGACTTGGGTACTTAGTGGTGAACCAGGTACCGAAAAATTACTAGAATACGAGGCAAAATTAAATAGATTTTTACAAAAAAATGACTGCTCGGCACTTTGCCAATATAATTATAAACGTTTTGACCCATCAGTGCTTATAGGGGTTATTAGCACACACCCAATTGTTTTTGTTGAAAATACCTTATGTAATAATTTTTATTATATTCCAACAGAAGAATTCTTGAAAAATGAAATGGGTGGCAAAGAAGAATTGGACCGGTTACTTCATAATCTGATTGATCGTGAGCGTGCCGAAATAAAAAATAAAAGATCTTCGGAAATAATAAAAGAATCAGAAAAACGTTTGAGAGAAGCCCAGAAAGTTTCTAACATTGGGAGTTGGGAATTAAACATTCTCAAAAATAAATTAATTTGGTCTGAACAGATTTACACCATATTTGAAATAGATCCCAAAAAATTTAGCGCTTCATATGAAGCCTTTATGGAGACCGTACATCCAGAAGACAGAGAAATGGTAGATAAGGCGTATAAGGATTCCGTTGAAAATCACAAGCCGTATAGTATAGAGCACAGACTTCTAATGAAAGATGGACGAGTTAAATATGTCCACGAACAATGTGAATCATTTTATGATGAATCTGGTAAAGCCATTAGGTCTGTTGGTGTGGTACAAGAAATAACAGAACGTAAATTAAAAGAATCTGCGGAAGAAAGATTCAAAATTGTATTTGACAATGCAAACGACGGAATGGTTCTGGCAGATGCCGTAACTAAAAAATTCTATCTTTGTAACAAAGCGTTTTCAGACATGATAGGTTGTACAACGGAAGAAATAAAAAAAATGGACGTAAATGATTTACACCCTAAAAAAGATTTACCTTATGTTCTAGAGATGTTTGAAAAACAATTACGGGGGGAAATTAAAGTGATAGAAAACATTCCAGTAAAAAGAAGGGATGATAGTATTTTTTACGCTGATATTAATTCTTCTCCAGTAACAATTGGTGACAAAAAATTCGTTTTGGGTATTTTTAGAGATATTACTGACCGTAAAAAAATACAAGAAGAACTTAAAAAAAGTGAAGCGCTTTTGCAACTAGAAATAGACCGCATGCCTATTGGGCATATTATATGGACCAAAGATTTTAGAGTGGAATCATGGAACCCAGCTGCAGAAAACATATTTGGATTTACAGCCGAAGAAGTAGTGAATAAACACCCGTACGAAATAATTGTACCTAAAGAAGCACAAGCCGAGGTAGACAAGGTATGGGCTACGCTTACAACTTCAGTTGAAAATGTTCACATTGTGAATGAAAACACAACTAAAGATGGGCGCATAATTATTTGCGATTGGACAAATACTCGATTAATAAGTCCTGACGGCAAATTCCTTGGAGTAATGTCAACTGTGCGCGACATTACAAAAGAAAAAGAGATCGAAAAAATACGTATTGATTTTTTGTCACTTGCTTCTCACCAACTCCGCACACCATTATCTGGAACAAAGTGGTTAATAGAAACATTACGAGCGCACGTACTGGGTCCGCTTTCTTCAAAACAGGATGCATACCTCGAAAAGATATATATCATAAATGAAAGAATGATACGTCTTACACATGATATGCTTTCAGCTCTAAAAATAGAAAGTGAGGAATCTTTTGTCGAAAAAGAAGCTGTTTCTATATCAAAACTTTTCGATGAGCTTATGTTAACTGTTGATTCAATGGCCAAGAGTCGAAACATAACAATTCACAATAAGACAAAAGAGCATAAAACGCCAGTCATAAACTCTAATTTCGCATTGTTAAGCACAGCACTTGAAACAATTCTATCCAACGCTATTAATTATTCACAAAATGGAAAAGAGGTTATTTTTGACGTAGTAAAAAAGGGTGATGAAATTATATTTTCCGTACAAGATTTCGGTATAGGTATTCCACCCGAAGAACAATCGCATATTTCTGAGAGGTTCTATAGAGGTTCAAATGCCAAAGTTATGCGACCCGACGGCACAGGACTTGGACTTTATATAAGCGCTGAAATCGCTAAAAAATTAGGTGGCTCTATGACATTCACCTCAAAAATGGGGGAGGGCTCGACCTTCATGATTCATATCCCCATATAATCATATATATTTGACAAAGGAAACTCTTTACGTGTTACACTTAAATAGTAAGAACAGACATAAGATAAACCCATGAAACACATACTAATAGTTGAAGATGAAGATTTTCTAGCACAAGTTCTAACTGATAACCTTTCACTAGAAGGATATAAAGTGGATTTGGCAGTTGACGGTGAGGAAGCCATTAAAAAGATTGAGGAATCTCAACCAAGTCTAATACTTCTTGATCTTTTACTACCAAAAAAAGACGGGTTTCAGGTATTAGAGGAGTTGAAATTAAATCCTAATTTTAAACTGATACCAGTTATTGTGCTTTCAAATCTCGGTGCAGATACTGATATAAAACGCGCACTTAGTTTAGGTGCCGAAGATTATTTCGTTAAATCTCAACACCCAATTGCAGAAGTTGTGGAGAGAGTTCGAAAATACGTATCCGGAAGCAAGCCAAAGAAATAAACACTGACTGATAGATAACGGGTGGGTTGTGTGGTTAAATTAATTTAATTATAACCTTTTATGAAAACACATTATACTCATAGTCAACCAAAAACACTTCTTGTTATTTTTTTGGTTATTTTTTGCTTTTTTTGGTTAACAACAAAAGTGCTTGCTACAGCTAGCGTGACAACCTTAGCTACTGGAGGTGAAGCCATTTCTGCGGATACAGCAGGCGGAACATACACAACTCTTACAGGTCCAGTACTTACAGAAAATACTCCTGGTGATATTGGTCTAGGAACAATCATTTTAAATACTCCTTCTGGTTTTGCTTTCAGAACAACAGCAAATAGTGTAACGGCAACAATAACAGATACAGGTTCTAGGTGTAAGGGTAGCTCACGATTAAAAATAAACAATTCCAGCTCACAAACAGTTACACCAACTGTTTCTAGTATAACTATTAACGTAACTCAAAAATCAAGTGGTTCATGTATGGGTATTATTACCTGGTCAGGCATCGCTGTTCGACCTATAAATGGAACACCTTTGGCTTCTGGTAACATAACAAAAAGTGGTACTTCCGTTATATCTGGAATAACTGGATTAACTAATTTTGGAACATTAACTGAAGTTGCTGGAGCAAAAACACACGTCTCTTTCACGATTCAACCATCTACAAGTGTTTTAATTAACACGGATATTGCAGTAAAGCCAGTTATTGCAATAAAAGATCAATTCGAAAATACTGTCACGTCTGATAATTCTACGTTAGTTTCTCTTTCTGCTAAACAATCAAGTCAAACATGTGCCGGGACTAATGGTTTAGGTATATTAACAACAACTCCTTCAGCAAGTGGCGCGACAGTCAGTGCTGGAATGTTAACTTATACAACGTTGCAGTATTCTTATGCAGAATCAATTAAAATTTGTGCTATTTCTACAGGAATTACCTCGGGGTTGAGCAACGCTATTACAGTTTATAATCCTCTTCCAGCTACAACAAGCATTTCACCAATTTCTGCGACATCAAGTGATCCAGGGTTCACTTTGATTATAGACGGAACAAATTTTGTTGCATCTTCAATAATAAAGTGGGGGGGTTCTGACAAAATAACTACTTACGTTTCTCCAACAAGATTAACCGCTTATATCTCAACGGAAGATATTGAAACTGTAGGAAACGTTTCTGTTACAGTTTATAACCCAACGCCTGGAGGAGGGACATCGAATGCTCAAACTTTTACTATAAACCCAGCACCAAATCCTCTGCCTTCAACTACTAATATCTCTCCAACCTATGCGACTGCTGGGGGTCCAGCTTTTACTTTAACTGTGGACGGTACTGGATTTATAGCTTCGTCAACAGTTAAGTGGGGGTCTTCAAATAAAACGACCACTTACGTTTCTCCAACAAGCTTAACTGCACAAATTTCTACAGAAGATATTGCTTCATCTTCCACTGTTTCTATTACGGTTTATAACCCGGCACCAGGAGGGGGGACATCGAATGCGCAAACTTTTCAAGTAATAGGAACTGTTACACCTAATCCAGTACCAGTTATTTCTTCTATATCACCATCAACAAAAACTGTTGGTGACACTGACTTTACAATGAGTATTTTTGGTAGTAATTTTATAGCCTCATCAACAGTACACCTAAATGGAATTGGTCGGAATACAATATTTTCTTCTTCCACAGAATTATTTGCTGACTTTTTTGCATCAGATCTTCTTACAGCAACAACTTCTTATATAACAGTAATTAACCCAGCGCCAGGAGGAGGGGCATCAAACGCAGAAACATTTACAGTTCTTGCCACAACTACTTCAAATCCAGTTCCTACGCTCACCTTCCTTTCACCAAACTCTAAAACAGAGGGGTCACTTGGTTTTACAATGAGTATTTTTGGTACAGGTTTTATTGCCTCATCAACAGCTTATGTCGATAATATAGCTAGAACTACAACATATTTTTCACCCACTAAACTTTTAATTGATTTTCTAACTTCAGAATTATTATCAGTGATTACTTATACTATAAACGTAATCACTCCAGCTCCTGGAGGAGGGACATCAAACTCTCTTACTTTTTATGTATTACCATCTTCCACTTCCACACCAACCTTAACAAACCTAAATCCATCCTCTGTTATTGTGGGTAGTCCAGATACTGTATTAGTTGTTACTGGTACAAATTTTACTGCATCTTCTACAATTTTATTTGATAACGTAGAGCAAACCACAACGTTTATTTCATCAACAGAACTCAGCACCTTAATTCCAGCTTCTTTTTTGGCAACCTATAATCCTGGTATTTTGGTGACAGTTTTTGCACCGGAACCAAGTGGGGGAACGTCGAATTCTTTAATATTCATTATTGATAATCAACCACCAACACCACAACTTGTAGCCGCCGCCCCAGGTGGGACAGGAGAAACTACCATAGTACTATTCACAGGTAAGGCGTTTCCTGGTGCTTCTATAAGTATAATAGACAACGATGCAGAAAGTAATTCTCAAACTTCACAAGAAATTCAAGCTGAAACAAATGGATCATTTCGTTTAGCCTTCGTTGGTATATCTGAAGCGCTACATAGTTTTACTGTACTAGTAAAGGATAATAAAGGTAGACTTGCTCACACAAAGTTTTTTTCAGTTAATACAAGCTTAAAAATGAAAAATTCTATCGAGTTACAAATACCACCAACAGTAGAAATAAAGCCGCCTAGTGTACGTCGTGGTGATGAAATAACAATTACTGGATACGCTGCTTCTCACAATTTTGTGCAAATAGAAATAGACAACGTAAAATATTCAGAGGTCCAAGCAGGAGAGGATGGTTCATATCAACTTACAGTATCTTCTGGGGCTCTAGAGTTTGGTAAACACAACGTCCGAGCTAGTCAATCACCTCCGTTAAGCCCAACAGGTACCAGTTTAGTAAGTGACTTTTCAGTTACTCATTCATTTACTGTATCAACGGCACCACTTCCATCAGCTGATTTTAATGATGATGGAATTGTAGACGTTCAAGATCTTGGTATATTTTTATCCAAATGGGTTTCAACAATTGAAGAAGAGCGTGAATCTGTAGATATCAACAACGATAGTAAGACTAACTTGACTGATTTTAGTATACTAATAAGAGCAATAAATAAAAAATAAAACTAACTCATGCGCCGCACATTCTATCTCTCCATTTTCACCATTCTTCTATCAATATCTTTTGCTTCAACAAACGCTTTTGCTGCGAGCATGATTCTTGTGCCAGAACAAAAAATAGTAAGTCCTCAGCAAAAAATTATTGTTAACATACTTGTTGATAGTGCTGGAAGAGGTTTTAATGTGGCTCAAGCAACAATACGTTTTCCAAAAAATTTGATGCTAGCCTCAGAACCTGACAAAACAGACTCTGCTTTCAGTTTTTGGTTGGAACAACCAACGGCATCAAATGAACAAGGGGTTATCTCATTTATTGGTGGCACACCATACGGTGTATCTGGTGGCTCTATTCAAATACTGCGTTTAGAATTTACCCCTAAAGGTGTAGGTGATGGATTAATTTCCATTGTTGATGCAGCGATAACCGCATCGGATGGAAGTGGCGCAAACATAATGTCAACTACAACAGACACAGTAATTACCGTATCCGCTAATAAAACAGTAACAACAAACGTGGCTACTTCATCTACAGCGGTCAGCGTTCCTGTTCCTGTGGTATCCTCTGGGTTACCTTCCTTACCAAGGGTTAATCTTCCTTTATATCCAGATAGTACTTTGTGGTACAACTCAATAAGTCCATTTACAGTGTCCTGGACATTGCCGTCAGATGTTTCAGGTGTAAACACCGCAATAAATCGTCAACAAAATTTTATTCCGAATGAAGAATCTAAAGGGTTGTTTAATAACGAAAAATTTAACCCTCTTACTGACGGCATATGGTATCTTCATATACGTTTCAAAAATAATATTGGATGGGGTCCAACACTTCATCGTCGTATTGCAATAGATACGGTGCCACCAGTTGGTTTTGTTCCAAAACAAATAGATATTAAAGATAAAAGTTTACCTAGAGCTACATTCCAATTTAAAGCTACTGATGCGCTTTCTGGATTAAAGGGTTATATGTTTCAAATAGATGGAGTAGAAAAAGAACTTATATCTGCCATTAATTTTACAGGTAAGGCAACAACACCAGTCCTTACTCCAGGCGAACATAACATACAAGTAGGGGCGGTTGATCTTGCTGGCAACACTGTAATAAGTACTAGTACTATCGTTAAAATAGAACCTATATCTCCTCCAACAATTACCTACATATCTGACAGAATATATACTAGTGACAACATAAAATTAACATTAAAAGGTTTAGCTACACCTGGTAACATAATACAATTTAAATTGTTGCATGGGAAAATGACAATGGAACAGGGAACTACAACAGTAAATTCAAAAGGTGAATGGACTTATATTTCAAAAGATCCGTTACCGGCAGGAACTTTCATCGTTCATATTAGAAGCGAAGATAGTAAAGGGGCTCTTAGTGAAGAAGTTCTATCCTCCGCATTTACCGTTGAAGATAAACCAGTTGTTCAACTCGGATCATTTCACCTTGATTTCAAAGGTACAGTAACTGTTCTATTGACAATAATTGTAGCTGGTATAAGTGGTGGTTGGTGGCTTTATCGTAAACGAGAGGAGAAGTTATTTATGAGATTACTTAATACCGAGAATGATATGATGAAGGTTTTCTCTATGATAAATGCAGACTTAGAAAAGACTAACTCAAAAAATATGACCGAGTCTGATATTAAACTAATAAATAAGCGGCTAAACGAGAATATCAAAAAAATGGAAAACTATCTAAAAAGTGAGATCCAGCAAATAAACAAATAAAAAATAAGTATGGATACTTACACAAGTTATTTGGAGTTGATTAAACCTACATGGGCTCCACCGTCATGGATATTTGGACCTGTGTGGAGTGTTCTTTATATTTTGATCGCTATATCTTTTGGATATGTATCTTATAAATATTTTAAAGGGGAGATTTCTTTTATTATATTGTTGCCATTTATATTAAACCTAATATTTAATTTTGCTTTTACTCCACTTATGTTTGGTTTAAAAAATTTACCGTTAGCGTCAATAGACATACTTCTTACTCTAGGCACACTTATCTGGGTAATAATTGTAATTTATCCAATTATTTCTTGGGTAGCCTTCATGAATATTCCTTATTTACTTTGGGTTTCTTTTGCTACGGTTTTGCAACTTACTATTACATACTTAAATAAATAAGAAAAAGAAAACCGCCTTCACATTTCTGTGTTGGCGGCTTTTGTTTATATCTGAACACACGAGGTGTCTCAATTCAGCTTAAAAAGCAAAACGTCTGGATCCATCGACAACTCGGCAATGTGATCAATTATTTCGGCTTGCACATTCCGAATGTTAATAGGATCCGCAAAATGAATGATAGCTGTCACACCCTTCAAAGAATCTAAGAACTCTGCACGGGTGATGTTTAGCTTTAAAATTGAAAAACTTAATGCCTCTACAAGAGTGTTTTTATCGTTGTGATTGACATCAATTTCAATTGTTGTTTTCAATGTGGATTCCATATTCATTCTCCTTCTAACTAAAAGATCAATTTCTCTGATTGAAAGGGGAGAGAAATACCCATTGCTTATATTATACACATTTTATACATTTTGTCAAGTTTTTACAGGCATAATTAGTAATATTCATAGTAATATTCAAAAGTATCTAAATTACAATAAATATGCTATAATGTCTAGTATTATGGCAGAAAAAATATACCTTTACGGCAAAAACCCTCTACATGAAGCACTTCTATCAACAAAAAGAGGTGCTCCAATGCCAATAGAAAAGCTTTACCTTACAAGACAAGCTAGCGAGGACCCGAAAATAATGAGTGATGTTCAAACATACAAGTTAAAGTACGATATTGTCACCTATAGCGAAATTGAGAGCTTTGTAGGGCAAAATACGGTCCATCAAGGGGTATGTGCCTTATTGAGTGACAAAGTTTTGTATACACCTTTTGAGGAAGTTATTTCTAGATTAGACTTAACTAAAAACCCACTTTTAATATTGCTTGATGAACTGCAGGACCCTCACAATGTTGGCGCTATTATCCGTAGTGCTGTAGCTTTTGGTGCAAGCGCAATACTTATTGGTGAGCATGACCAAACACAAATAACCAGCACAGTAATAAAGACCGCTTCAGGGATGAACTTTGCTATTCCAATCGTAAAAATTGGAAATATCAACACAACTTTAAAGAAATTGAAGGACGAAGGATTCTGGACTTATGGTTTAACTGGTGAAGGTGATACGGAGTTACATACTGTGAAATTTGATAGCCCAACAGTTCTTGTTATTGGAAGTGAAGGGAATGGGATAAGAGCAAAAACACTTGAAGCTTGTGATTTTAAATTATCAATCAAAACAAGTGAACTTTGTGAATCTCTGAACGCTTCAAACGCTACAACAGTTGCAATGTACGAGTGGAGAAAACAAAATATTAATTAATTTATGAACTCTACATCTCAAGAAAAAATTTGGGACGTTATAGTTGTTGGTGGTGGTCCAGCAGGAATGATGGCAGCCGGTAGAGCCTCTTCTCGTGGTAAAAAAGTTTTACTTCTTGAAAAGAACCCTGACCTTGGAAAAAAACTTCTCATTACTGGTGGGGGGCGGTGTAATGTGACGAATAACAAAACAAATACTCGGGAGATGCTTTCAAAATATAAAGGAAATGACCAGTTTCTATTTTCAGCTTTTTCACAATTCGATGTGTCTGACACACTTTCGTTTTTTAATAAAAGAGGTATGCCAACTAAGGAAGAAAATGAGGGCCGAATATTCCCAGTTTCTAACTCGTCTCAATCTGTGTTTGATGTCATGTACTCATACATGAAAGAAGGGGGTGTAGAGATACATAAAAGTTGTACTGTTAGTAGTATCTCGATTTCTAAAGAAGACGGTGGAGTTGTTATACAGACAAAAAGCGGCAACAAGTTATATTCAAAGTCCTGTATTCTGGCAACAGGAGGAACATCTCGCCCCGAAACTGGATCAACGGGTGAAGGGTTTACATGGCTTAAAAAATTAGGACATAAAATAATAGAAAATAATGTTGCTCTTGTACCTGTGGCTCTTACTGATATTTGGGTAAAGAAAATAAGCGGACTAACACTCGACGAAGTTAAGCTCACAACATTTTTAAATAATCAAAAACAGGAGACTCAAAAAGGCAAATTGCTTTTCACGCATTTTGGTATAAGTGGTCCAACAGTTCTTAACATGAGTAAGGATATTGGTGAGCTACTCAAATACGGAGATGTTACTATAATGCTTGATTTATTTCCAACCAAAGATAATGGTGCGCTCAGACAAGCTTTACAAAATATTCTCGTAGAAGAAAGTAATAAGAAACTAAAAAATGTTCTTGGGCAACTTATTCCGTCAGCTCTTGTATCTGTTATATTAAAACTGGCATCTATCGATGGTGAAACATTTTGTCATAGCGTAAGTAGCGAAGATAGAGTGAAGCTAACAAAACAAATAAAAGAAATTCCACTTCACGTAAAAGGTTTACTTGGAAAAGAGAAAGCAATTGTGTCATCTGGTGGAGTTGATTTAACTGAGGTTGATTTCAAAACTATGCAATCACGTATAGTTCCCAATGTTTATATAGTGGGTGATGTATTAAACGTTGATAGACCTTCTGGAGGATATAGTCTTCAACTTTGTTGGACTACTGGATATGTTGCTGGAGATAATTGTTAATGTATAATAAATACATATGATAATAATAGATGTACGAACAAAAGAAGAATACGAAGATGGGCATGTTGAAGGAGCTATTAATATTCCAGTCCAGATAATAGAAACTGCCGATATTGCTGGCGCAGAATTATCCGAGCCAATAGCTGTGTACTGCAGATCAGGAGGCCGTGCTTCTGTTGCAAAAGAAATCCTAACAAAGCGTGGGTTCACAAATATAACACTTTATAACGAAGGAAGATACCAGTAAATAAATAATTAGAAGAAAAACTCGCCAATATTTAATTTATGGCGAGTTTTTATTTATCAATTATCAGTTTGTAATTAGTGGGTGTTTTATTTTTATCTTTTTTTATTTTTTGCGAGCAATGATAGATAAGGCTCTGGTTTCAAAAGTACCTGACTCATCATACCAGTCGGCTCAACAATAGAAATAAAAAAGTGAAATTTATTTTTTCTTCTACTTATTACATGTTTCTCTCGATATCCTCTTGTGAAGAGCCTAACAACTAGTTCTATTGGATATATATACCACTCGTAACCAGATTTTGTCATGCGAGTAGTAACGAGTACTGCTTCCAAATCTAAATTAGAAAGGGAAATAGAACTCAGTACAAGACTTGAAAATTTTTTAAATCCGTAAGGGGATTGTACTGATCCAGTTGAAATATGTTCAAAATGTTTGAATTTCATAAAAACCTCCAAATCTGGAAAATTTTGAAAAAATAATTTAAAGCAAAAAGTGCAATTAATATTGATACTAGCAAAGGGTATCTTGCCGGTCAACAAATCATCTTCATGCATGGGCGAGGGAGTTAATAATAAAAAATAGCGCAAATTATTTTTTATTTAATGAGTAACAGTTTTTGTCTATATTTGGTAGGGGGTTTTAAATATGCCTAATGTCGCACAATATATCTTTTACGACATTTAATATCCTAAAACTAAAGAAACAATCGAGATAGTTACTATTTATTAAAACCTTGTAAGCATCACCCACACACCGACTGCTATACCTATTAAAAAAACCGTAAAAGAAATTAAAGTGAAGGCTGAAATTGTAAATGTAAGCATATTGTATATTTAATTATTTTTTATAAATAAAAATCATACCAACAATGATACCTATTAAAAATATCACAAATGATACTAAAATGAATGCTGGTGTAGTTAATGAAATCATATGGCTATAGTTTACTACAAGTAACTTAATGGGTTAAGGTATCCTGCGCGTGGAGCCAAAGGCATAATCAAATATGTACCACATACCTTACTTTTGTATTCTGTTGGTCCAGATATGTGAACTGAGTCCGAAGCGTAAACAGTAAAGTGTAAATGCGGACCAGTACTATATCCAGTGTTTCCAGAAAGAGCGATTTTTTGTCGTGACGCGACCATTTGACCAGGCTCAACTTGTATAACAGACAGATGGGCGTAGAGTGTCGTTAGTCCATTTACGTGGCGTATCAAAACCCACTTACCGTAAGAAACTCCACTACAAGAAGCATCTGTGTTGCCAACACCTAAAACAAGACCAGATTCAGCTGCATATATCGGTGTCCCAATCTTTACACCAAAGTCTATGCCGTTATGTCCAGAACCGTTATAAACTTGAGGATTCTTGCTAGCAAAAGGAGTGTTACCAAAATACTGTGTTATGTTAATGTTGGACACAGGATACTGCAGTACTCCCCTGCCGTACTTAGGAAGTTTTGTTGAATCCACTATAACCTTAAGCTTAGATTCAACATCTAACATTTCTAACTCTAAGGCGTCCTTCTTTTTTTGTCTGTCCGCAAGTAATTTTTGATATTCTGTTTCTTTATTTTTGGTTACTACAAGAAGATGGCTTTTTTCTTTTGCTGTTACCTCGGCCAAAGACTTTTGGTCACTCAAATTAGAGTTAAGATTTTCTAATTTTTGTTTGTTTGATTCGAATGTGGCTTTTTGCACTGAAAGAGTTGTCTTTGCATCTACAAGACTACGAACTTTTTCATTTATAGCTTTAGATACATCTTCTCCGCGTTTAATAACGTCAACAACATCAGACAAATGTGAGCCAGAAGACAAGGCGTTTACGAAAGGAGGTAAAGTTTGTTCATTTTGAACTAAACTTCGCAATGTTTCAGATAAGGCGTTTTTATTCTTTTCTAGAACAGTTTCTGTTACTGAGATTTTGCCTTGGGTTTCGGTTATATTTTTTTGAGCCTCGATTATACGAAGCCTTGTAAGGTTGATTTGTTTTGTTAATGCAGTACGACGAAGTTCAAGGTTTGCCAGCGCTTGCTTGAGGGTCTTCTGCTCTCCTTGAGTTTTATCAATTTTAGAATTAAATTCTTTAATTTCTTTGTCTAGCGCATCTATTTGTGCGGATAGAGAATTCAAATTGGACTGCAATTCAGCAGCTGTTTCAGCGTAAGAAGAAATTACAGGTGTGAATGATTGTAATAAAATTATGCTTATTATAAATAATGACGAAAGAAAAGAGCGTACAGACATGAAAATAAAAAACTTAGGAACTAATCATATTACAAACAAAATCAATACGTGAAATAACTTCATCCAAACCTAACACATAGCAAATAGTAAATGGGTCAACTGATTTATCTTGACCTGACAAGGACACGCGAAGTGGCCAGAGAACATTTCCCTTTCCGTTAGTCTCACAGTATGGCATTAAACTTTGTTTAATTGTATCTGGAGATGAAAAATCTACTGATTTTAATATTTCTTTTACAGCTTCAAGGTGGCGTTTTGCTTCAAATTTATCGCTGTCTTTCCATGTAATTTTTTCAATATTTATTTCTGGTTTTTTAATAAAAAACCGAAACTCTGGTTCTTCTATTGATACAAGTTCCCCATAACTTGAGATACGGTCAATTATTGTTGACAATAATCTAGATAATATTTCATCTGGGTAATCCTTCATGTATGATTTTACCGTTTTCAGTTGAACTTCAGGTGACTGTAGTCGCATGTGTTCCTTATTCATCCAGGCAAGTTTTTCTTTGTTGAAGATTGCCCCACCTTTGTGGATTTTTGTTATATCAAATATTTCTTCTAACTCTGAAAGAGAATATATTTCCCTTTCTCCTCCTGGGTTCCAGCCTATAAATGCCATAAAGTTAAGCAAAGCTTCTGGTAAATACCCCATATCACGATATGCAGTTACTGGGAGGGCCCCCTTTCGTTTAGAAAGTTTTGTTCGATCTTCTGCAAGAACAAGCGGCAAGTGTGCATACGTTGGTGAAGGAAAACCTAGCGCTCGTGATATTAATATCTGTCGTGGAGTATTTGGTATATGATCTTCCCCTCGTATGACATGAGTAACCCCCTCTTCATGATCATCAACAACAACTGCCAAATGGAAAAGTGGTTCCGTGATAGATCTTGCTATAACAAAATCCCCCAAATCTTTTGTCTCGGTTTCTATGCGACCACGAATCGCATCCTCAAAAACAACAACTTCTCCTGTGCCTTTGAATCTCACCAGTTCTCGCATAACACCACTACCATCCTTCGCCTCTTCTTTTGAGATGTAAGCTTTACCTTCATCAATTAAACGCTTTAAGTGAGCCGTGTGTGAATCTACGTGTTCACTTTGACGATATTTTTCATCATAAGATAGACCCAACCAAGTCAGACTTTCAATTATGTTATCTTCATATTCTTTTTTACTTCGCTCACGATCTGTGTCTTCTATACGCAAAATAAATTTTCCACCATTTTTTCGTGCGTACAAATAAGAAAATACTGCTGTGCGATAATTACCCATATGAAGTAATCCTGTTGGACTTGGAGCAAAGCGCGTTACAATTTGTTTAGGTTGCATAGTGGGAAATTTATTTTTAATAATAATATAATTATGAGTGACTTAATCCTATACGAATTAATTCACGAGCAATAACAGTGGCAGCATGTCGAGAATCTTCAAACTGTCTTCCCGCTTCTGACATTTTTTTATAATTTTCTTTGTCTTCTAGTATACGAGATATTTCTGAAAGAATAATGGATGGGCTAATATTATTTTCTTCAAGAACAGAGGCCACTCCGCGACCAGCCATTGCATATGCATTACTGCGTTGGTCGCGACTAATTTTTTCTGATATAGGAATTACTAGCATTGGTAACTGCCATAAAGCCATTTCAAACATAGAAGACCCTGCACGAGTTATAACCATATCAACTTTTGGATAAAAAACACCGACGTCAATCCACCCTTCTACGTAATAATGTTCCTTAAATTCATGGCTTTTTAGTATTGATGTCGTTAATTCTTTCATCGATTCAAGATTGTTTGCGCCAACTTGGTGAACAACATCATACTTATTTAAAATTTCTGGAAGAATACGAACTACTGCGTCATTTAATGTTGTACTTCCTTGAGAGCCTCCAAGAATAAGTATTACGGGGCGTTCTTTTGCTCCATATATACGCTCATAGTCTTCTGGTGGGAGCAATTCATCACGTATAGGCTGACCAGTAAGTGCGGTTGCTTCTTTCGGGTAAAATGGTGCAGCCTCCGCATATGAAAGTGCTATACGTGAAGCAAATTTACCAGCCCATTTTGTTGTACGTCCAGGGACAGTATCGCTCTCGTGTACAATAACTGGGATTGATAATATTCGTGCAGCGAAAAGTGTTGGGAAGCTAGCATATCCACCTTTTGCAAATACCACATCTGGGTAAATAGAGAATAATTTAACAAGAGATACACAGCAACCCCAAATAGTTTTAAAAATATCTGTAACAGTTTCAAATGATGGGTAGACACGTAACTTACCTGCTGGAATTTTAATAAATTTTATTTGTGATTCAAAAAGAGCTTTTTCATCGTATGGTTTGTCTGAGAGGAAAAAAATTTCTGGTTGAATTATTTTTTGAACAAACGCTTCCTTACGGATACGTTCAACTACCGCAATTAACGGATAGAAATGTCCTCCACCTGCTCCTGTAATTACTATTTTCATACGTAGTTGTTGGTATATTTAGAAATATTAAGAAGTACACCGAGCTCAAAAAGTGCAACCATTAATGCGGTCCCCCCGTGAGAAACAAGTGGTAAAGGAACCCCTGTCAACGGTAGTATGCCTAACATTGAACTAATGTTCAGTGTTGCTTGGGTTAAAATAATTGCCGTTATGCCTATGGCCAATAAACTACCAAACTGATCTGGGGTGTACTTAGAAATAATGTAGCCCCTTACTCCTATAATACCATAGAGTATAACCATAAAAAGAACACCCAAAAACCCAAGCTCTTCACCCAGAACAGCAAAAACTGAATCCCCTATCGGTTCTGGCAAATAATTGAATTTTTGGACACTTTGACCAAGACCCCTGCCAGTTAAACCACCTCCACCTAGGGCAATAAGTGATTGATTTAATTGCCAAGATGAACCACGTGGGTCGTGTGTATTGTTAAAAAATGTTTTAACACGTTCTAACATGTAAGGTCGAAATGTTATCAAAATAATTACACCAATCAAACCCATTAAAACTAATGTATAAATGTGGTTTTTTCTAGCCCCACCGATGAAATATGTAAGGAACGATGCAACCATAATAACCAAATATGTACCAAAATCTGGTTGAGCAAGAAGTAGAACAGAAACTACACCAGCAGACATAGCATAAGGCAACAATCCGTACTTCCAGTTTTTAAAATTACTACGTTGTGTGGCACACCATAATGCTACAACCAAAACAAAAGCAAATTTAAGCATTTCGCTTGGCTGAACTGATAATGGTCCTATATCTATCCAGCGATGCGCTCCCCCGTGATACCTAGAAAGAAAGGGTACAAATACTAAAGACGTAAAAAAAATAGCTGCAGCAAAAAATGCATAAGAATATTTTTTATATTTTGTATACGGAATCATAACTCCAACACAAAGAGCTAACCCCCCTCCAAGAAGAGCGTAAATAAGTTGGGTTTCTATAACTGCATAAAATTTTGCCTCATTTACCGCAAGTACCCCAAGCGCCGCAGATCCAAATATAACAAGGCCACTTATAAGAAGAATAATAGTTGTAACTAGAAGTGGTTTATCAACTCTATCAAACATAAATATTTAACTTACAAGTACAACGATTACACCAAGGAGAGCGCAGATATACGAAACAATCCAATAACGCATAGTAACAGTGTATGCAGGCCATCCTTTTGCCTGGAAATGATGATGAAGTGGTGCCACAACAAACAGTTTTCTTTTAAAGACTTTCTTCCAAAAGAGTTGCAGTATGACAGATAAAGTTGTCGCCATAAGAGGTAGGGCAATAATAGGTAAATACATAACCGCGTCTGTTAAAAATGCAATAACGGAAAGCGAGAGCGAGAGAGCCAACATTCCTGTTTCTGATAGATAAAAAAGCGCTGGTGGAATATTAAACCACAAGAAGGACATGATACCCCCGACAATAACAAAACATAGTGCGGCTATATTGATTTGACCGTGAACATAAGCAATCATTCCGTAAGCGGTGAACACAGCTGACATAACGCCACCCGAAAGTCCATCAACCCCGTCAATAACTCCAGTAGAAAATATAGCGAGCGTTACAATAATAAAGAAAAGAACAAATAGTAGTCCACCTAAATGAATATGCCCGTGGAATGGTATATAAACGGAATCAACACCTAGTTTTGCATAAAACCACCATCCAGCAAAAAGACCCAGTGAAGATACCGCTAATAATCTAACAGGGAAAGAAAGACCTCCCCCTATGTAGGAATTTAATTTACTTCCAAAAGCTTCGGCGACAAGAAGATCGTCTAAGCCGCCAACAGCAGCACCAACTAACATTGCCATAAGAGGTAACCATGTTTGATTACGAGAAATAAAATCTAGTTTTTCTGTAAAAGAGGTTGGGTATACCTTTGAAATTAACCAAAATAGTAAAGCTGTAGCAAAAACAGAAGCCCACACAACAATACCCCCTAAACGTGGAACTGGAGCCCTTTCATCATTATGAAGTGACGCGGTTATTGTTGCCTCTTTTCCGTCAATAGTTTTGGCAACATTTTTCTTTTTCCAAAGTTTATTACGTATTAAAAAACGCCCAATTAAAGGCGCAATAATGACACCAATTGTGAAAGAAACTACGGCCGGTAAAAGTACTTTAAATGGGTCGAGTGCTAGCATTTGTATATTATATCACAATGATAATGGTCTCGTGATATGTGTATATCTTTTGTTTTTTATAAACTTTTTAAAAGAGCTTTATATAAAATCTCCATGTCCGAAAACCTTCCATCTTTTGTTGAACCTAAAACCACTATAGCCACAGGATGTCCGATTGTTAAATCAATAACAACTACTAAGTTCCCACCAGCGCTATCAGTAAATCCAGTTTTTGAAACTTCAGCACCAAGTAAATTGACTATGTCCTGGTTGGTGTTTGGAACACCTGTTAGTCTGCCTGTATCTGCCGTTACCGTAGCGCGAGTTTTTGTTGTAGCGTCAAGTATATCTGGGAAACGATTACGTGCTATTGCAAGTAATTTTGCAACTTCAAGGGCTGACCCCTCACCTCCTAATTTTCCGTTAATATCAAGACCTGCGGGTTGAGTAAAATGTAAATTAAGACCGAGTAAAATAGCGTCTGTGTTCATTGTTTTTACGAAGGCTTCACGACCGCCGAGATTATCCGCTATTGCTTGTGCGCCATCATTTGATGAAAAGACGAGAGTGTATTTTAATAACTCCCCAAGTTTCCACGGTTGGTTTTTCTTTAACCCTAAATCATATGAGCCATCAACACTAGATGACGAAATGGTTATATGTGTATTTTCATTATTATGAGTGAGTGCTGTTATGGCTGTCATTAGCTTGGTCACACTGGCAAGTGGTAGGACTTCGTCAGAATTTTTTGATGCAATAATTTTTTTATCAAGAATGTCATAAACTACATACGCTTTTGCGCGTACTGATATATTTTCAAATGCTTTAACATTGTACATAGAAATATTTTTATCTTTTTCTTTTTTTTGTGGAGCAATAACACCGAAGCGTGTTGTAGCGGTAGGCATTGCTAAAGAAGATAAAATCACAAAAGCAACAGCTAAACAAACATATACAAATGAAAGTTCTATAAAGTCATGACGAGAGTGGTTAACCATAGGGTGATTTTATTACGATTCTCTAAACGCTAATTTTTCACTTAAGTTTTTATATATAGCCTCATAATCTGGAAGATCTTCTGGTTTTGTTACACCTAAATGTTTTAATGCGTCTCCAGTCAAAGTACACACTTCACCGTTTCGACTAATTAATCCACGAACTGTAAGAGTACGAATTGATTGAGATGATTGAACGCCACGAATATATGAAATTTGTTCTCGTGTTGGGTTTCCAAGATACGCAACAAGTGTAAGAACTTGTAGAGCTGCTGGTGTAAGTTCACCTTTTAATTCCTCTTTCCAGAATTCTTCCACTAACTTGGCTTGGTTTGGCTGTGTAACAATAGACAATCCTTCGTTACTACGCAAAAGTGAAAGTCCAATAGCTGTGAGAGCTCGGTCTAGCTCTTCTAATTGTGGTTCTATTTCTAATTGGGATGAACCTATAATGCTTGCAATAGTGCTTAATGGGAGTGGGTCGCCTGATAAAAAAAGAATTGTAACGAGTTTCTGTAACATATTGCTATTATTATATCATAACGAAAGACAAAAATAGTCTAGTGATTGTATTACACTTTATTAAAAATAGAATTATAAATTGTTTATAATTATATCTCCCCCTTCTGTGTTTTGTTCAGCTTTTATTGTACCAGAGCGAAGAAGTTCAAGAAGGGCTATAAAATTAACTATGAGTAATTTTTTACGCTCCTCTACAGTTTTTGCACCATCCGCTAAACTTTGTAAACTAACAGCTTGCATGTTACGAACGCGACCAAGAAGACTCTCAATAACGTTTTCTATACGAAGAGCTTGTTCAACTGCAACTTTAACTAGCTGTTTTGGTGTAACAAATGAAGCTAAAGTAAGTAATGCTATTGATTGAAGAAAATTCACAGTAACGCGATTATCTGGCACAAAAACTGATCCACTTTTATATGAAATACGTTCACGAGAATACAGTTGATTTTTCATATAAACAGAACGAATGGCTGTACATGCACCCATAAGTGCGGCATAAAGTTCTAATTTATGCTCAAGGTCTTTAACTTGTTTCTCCTCTTCTTCGGTATAAACCACTCCCGGTAAAAGTGATTTTGCTTTCATTAAAATAAGAGTAGAAGCTACAACAATAAATTGTGAAATATCAATTAGATTTTTCTGGTCTAATGTTTTTATATAAGCCATATAATCATCCGCAACATCAACAAGAGATATTTCTGTTATTGATAATTTCTTTTGTTCAATAAGCTCAAGAAGTTTTGTATATGGTCCTTCGTAACGCTCTAATTTAACAGTAAATTCCATACTTATAGTGTATCAGTAAGTATGCCAAAATACTTATTGTAGAAAAATATTTTAAAGTGTGTAAACATTTTATAATACCCGACTTGGTTTTATTGTGTCAAAAATATTTTCAAGAGAAAATTTAACCTTGTGTATTAAGGAGCTGAAATAAATATGAACAACTGGTGGGTTTGGTTGTGTAACTGTAAAAGGAAGCGTATATACTCCGTGACTTGCTGGATAACCTGACCAAGCATCAAATACCATCTTATATGAGCCAGGAGTTAAAGGTGCCGAACGATAAGCTGTGGCATTGATTATATTTATTGGGCCTACACCACCAACATACGAAGTACAATAATTCTCGCTATAGCAAGTAATGGCAGTAAGGTATCCCTCCAAAATTGGATTACCAGCATATACATTAGTACATGGGCCAATATAATTATTATAAACATTATAAAATCCGCACTGAAGTGAAAAATCTTGATAATAATCACTTGATACATGGCTTTGTATTGATGATGCTATCTGTACCGTTTCTCCTGGAAAGAAAGAAGTTTTATTTAATGAAAAACTTACTGTACCCATATCAAAACCATTATATGTAGCAATACAAGAGGAAAAATTTTCAAATGAACATGGTGGATTAGGTGGAGAAGGTGGTAAAACGCCTTGTAATATTTCAAATGAGTACGCATGTGCTATATTGGTTGGAATAAAAATGGTTCCCGTCATAATAACAAAAAACAAAACTACTAATGGTGATTTCTTAAATCCATTTCTATATAACAAATAACTAAAGCCTGCTATTAAAAGCATACTAACCAAAATCGTTAAAAAGGAACCTGATTTAATATAGGAAAGTGGTTTAACCTCAGTAAGATTAACCTTACCAATTTCCGCAGCGCTAAAGATGGAATTATCAGCATTTTTTAAAACAATAAAAAGTAAAAAATTACCTTTCAAATTTAAAGGAGCTGTATACGAAACTGTTCTTGAAAGCAGTTCCCCATCTTTAACTTTTATTATTTCTTCATAAGGGTATTCATTTACAAGTTGTTTTTTGCCGTCAGCTGTTTCTTGGAACAGAGCAACACTATATTTTACTAATGACTTACCACGCACTTGATAAGTTAAATTAAAAGATATATCAAAATTATGGTCTTTCTGTATAAAAACACCTGCATAAGGATTACTAATTTGACTACTAGAATCCTTAACAACAGTAGGAGAAACACTCTCTTGAGCAAAAACAGTTAAAAAACTCGATGAAATAATAAGTGAGAGAAGTATATTTTTAAGTATCATAATGTTATATATATTTACTATTAATAAGTATACATCTTAAAAGAGATAAAAAAAAATATATATAAACAAATTAGAACTATTTAAGAACATCCCAAAGTTTAGGATCGTTACCACCATCCACCTTAAATACAGCAACACCACCTAATTTATAAAGTTTTGCTATGCGAATCTTATCCTTGATTGCCAAAGCGTCAGAATACCAAACCAAAAAATCTGTATATTTACCTAGAGGTTTCCCATCTATATCAGTACTTGTGGAATATTCAAAACTAACTTCTCCAGCACTATTGCGCATAGGTGTAATATTTAAACTCTTTGCAAGTTCGTCTGCATAATTAAAATTCATAGAACCTATGCGAGAATATGACATAGGAGAAGTGGAAGTGGCTGGAATTATTTCATATTTATAACCATAAGTTGGTACACCTAGAATTATTTTTCTTGCTGGAATATCCCACATTGCTAGAGTGACAACTTTTTTAATCCAATCAATGTCTGCAACTGGTTTATAAATATTTCCAGGTACACTTTTTTGAAGGTCAAGCTGTGCATCATCGCGAGCTTGGTCGTAAGCCATTATACGAACCTGATCACAAACTTTTCCAATAACTTTATAGTCATTAGAATATTCTACTTTTGAAATAACATCTTGTGAGGTTGTCGCATATTTACTTTCTGGTGGTGTGCGAGCTTCTATTGTGCAAATAAGTTGTTTTTTATTTTTATGTAATGAATATGAGAGTTCAGTCAAAAATGCAGAAAAATAAGGACGAGATTCTGCTAATTTTGCTTCATAATCTATATCAATTCCATCAAAATTATTTGACTTAACAAGCGCAACAATATTTTTTACATGAGCTTGTCTTTTTTTTCTTTGCGCAAGAAGTAAATACTGTATATTTTTTTCTTTATCATTGTGGGGGTATGACAAAATTGTTGGATATATTTTTATCTTTTTCTTTTTCGCTTCTTTAATTAAGCTAACCCATGGCTCTTCCCTTATCTTAAGAGAATTTTTAATCGTACCATCTGTTTGAAGTTCAAAAGCAAAAGGACTAATTTGTGTTATAGATTTAAGATTGGCTAGTGTAGAGCTTGCCCCTTCAGTCTTTCTCCAATATGGAATCCATGCAGCCTTTTCAAATGAAGCAGCAAAAGATGTCTCTGTCAGAGACATAAAAACAAAAGCAATTAATAAAGCTCTTTTCATAATTTTATTATACTACAATTAAACCTACTTCTTCACTGATATTCCAAGTTCTTTCAATGTTTTTTCTGGTGCAGGTGACGGTGCTTGCATAAGTAAATCTTTTCCTTCACCTGTCTTCGGGAAAGCTATAACCTCACGAATATTTGGCTCATTAAGAAGTATCATCAGAAGCCTATCCAATCCCCAAGCAATGCCTCCATGAGGTGGCGTACCCGATGCAAGAGCACGTAGCATGTGACCAAAATTAGTTTCAATTCTTTCGTCACCATATCCCATAATTTCAAAAACTTTTTTAAGGTGTTCAGCTTTATGCAATCTGATACCCCCTCCACCAATTTCGTATCCATTCATAGCGATATCATACTGAGTAGAAATAATATCTCCGATATTTTTCTTTTCTTCCAAATCTTTTATGAATTCATTTTTTACACCAGTAAATGGGTTGTGGGTGAAGGTCCAGTCACCTGTTCCATCAACGTTATCTGCTCCAGTTCTCTCAAAAGCTGGAAAATCTATCACCCAACAAAAAGCAAGCAAGTTCGGATCATTTTTATCTTCTCTTAAATCTGGTTTATCAGAATTATATTTCTCCATCGCTTCTTTGTATGTAAGCACTGGGAATGGAATTTGTTGAATCCTCTTTTCTGGGAAAAGGTCAGCAACTATTTTTACCAACAATTCTTCATTTAGTTTCATAACGTCTTCTCGAGTAACAAAACTCATTTCTATATCTAGTTGTGTAAACTCTGGCTGACGGTCACCGCGAGTGTCTTCATCGCGCATACATTTTGCCACTTGGAAGTAACGTTCAAAACCTCCAGACATAAGTAATTGCTTATATTGTTGTGGTGATTGTGGGAGCGCATAAAACTCTCCAGACCAAATACGTGAAGGTACCAGATAACTACGAGACCCCTCGGGTGTTGGATTTGTAAGTAATGGTGTTTCTACTTCTATAAATCTTTGCGCATCAAGATGGTCACGGATATATTTAATAACTTTGTGTCGTGTGATAATGTTTTTTTGAATTCGTGGACGACGTAGGTCTAAATATTTCTTTTCTAAACGAACTTCTTCACCAATTTCGTGACCGTCTGTAGAAATATCAAAAGCTGGTGTATCTGCAACATTTAAAACTTCTATTGAAAGCACTTCAAGTTCTACTTCACCATTTACTACATCTGCTTTTATGTTTTTATCTGGGCGTTTGTTTACTTGTGCTGTAACTGCCAACACCCACTCTGGGCGAACTTTCTGCGCCACCTCTAACGCTTCTGTATGATTTGGAAGTACAACAGCCTGCACCTTTCCTGTTACATCACGAAGATCTAAGAAAACCATTTTCCCTTGGTCACGACGTACATCAACCCAGCACTTCACAAGCACTTGTGTGCCAACGAGAGACGAAATGTCTTTAATAAGAGTTCTTTGCATAGTTTTTAAATTATATCAAAATATAGTGGATTTAGAAAATGAAAAATGAGTAAATTGACGTAAGTATGAAAAAGTTGTATAATATATTTTGTTCTTGTTCTTTTTAATTTAAATAGGAGTATTCAGAAATGAGCCCAAAAAAAATTGCCATCATTGAAGATGACAACCTTTTGTACACTGCCATGGAAATCTTATTGCAGTCCAGGTTTAAAAAAGAAGGTATTACTGTGGAAATTTTCCATTTCAAAGCCATGGCGCCAGCCTATCATTTTCTCACCAGTAATAAGGTGGATTTGATTTCGACTGATATGGGTTACCCACATCTAGGTGGTGGTTATCCAGTTGAGAGATTTATGGGTGCAAAATTAATTGCAGCTCTGGAGGAAGATGAAATCAATGTTCCAATAGTCATTTACAGTGCCAATGAAAAATACTTGGTTGACAGAGAATTAAAAAGATTGGAAGTTGATTTTCCTGAAGAGTTTGTTTTCTTAAAAAATCAAGAAGACGGTGAAATGTGGATGCAAACCATCATTTCAACCCTTAAGAAGTAATCGACAAAAATACAATGCATCCCTTTTGGGGTGCATTTTTTATAATCCAACTGTTTCTCTAACCTTATTTATTCTTTCTTCCGCTTTTTTATTCGCCACATTACCACCTTCTTTTAATATTCCATAGACTTCCTCTTTATGTGACTGATAATATTCATATTTTTCACGATATGGTTTCATAAATGTGCAAATGGTTTCTATGAGATTATCCTTTGCGTCTTTGTATGACAGACCACCGTTTTCATACTTTGTGCGAAGTTCTTTATCTTCATTTTCATTTAAGAAAAGTTTATGAATTTTATATAAAACGTAATCATCTGGATTCTTTTTTTCTTCTGGAGATTTTGAGTCGCTAACAATTTTCATTACGCATTTTTTGATATCTTCGTCAGACGCAAAAAGTGGAATTGTATTTCCTTTACTCTTGCTCATCTTTTCACCGTCTATTCCAGGAACTGTTGCCACACCTTCTACAATATATTCTTTTGGAAGTTTGAAATCTCCGTTCCATGTACGATTAAACTTCTCTGCGATATCACGAGCGTATTCTACGTGTTGCTTTTGGTCAGAACCAACAGGAACAATATCAGCACCATAAATAAGAATGTCTGACGCCATCAAAACTGGATAATCAAAAAGTCCAACGTTTACCTCCTTATTCTTAGCTTCATAATCTTTGTACGCGTGCGCACGCATAAGATACGGCATTGTGGTTATGGTATTGAATATCCATGTAAGTTCATGAACTTGTGGGACATCTGATTGTTTAAAAAGTGTCACCTTTTTTGGATTAAGCCCGAGTGCAAGATAGGCACATGCTGCATCAAAAGTATTTTTTGAAAGTTCTTCTTTATTTTTAACTGTGGTGATAGCGTGGTAGTCAGCAATAAAAACATAACTTTCATAATCATCGCTATTCCCTAAATCAATATTTTGCTTAAGAGCACCAAAATAGTTACCAATATGAAGCTGTCCGGTTGCTTGAACACCTGAAACGAGAATTTTCTTTGACATGTATCAATTATAGCATTATCTTACACAAAAAATAAAAGCGCTTCTTTTATGAGCGCTTTTTTGGTGTTACTTACTTAATTTGAGTAATCAACACTAAGGTTTCTCACGATTTTTTTCAGTTTAATATTTTCGTCTATGTTTATGGAAACTAAAAACTCTGGGGTGTTTAGTTTTTTCATCATAACTATATTATTACTCCTAACCATGTAACTATTGATGGCTACAATTTTAAGTTTTTTTCTTAAATCATTTGCATTTTCGCCAACTTCTTTTAAGACCTCCTGTAAAGGTCTTACAGGTAACGAAATTTTTATGGAATAATCAAGTGCTTTTTTAAGAATAACTCCAAGAAGGCATTCCACCCAATAGTCAAAATTTTTAAACTTTTGACGATCTTTCAAAGAAATCTTTGTCTGCCATGCGTACAATTCGTGGAGCTGATTAACTGTAAACATAGAGATGTTGGGTAATAAAATGTCCTCACCTAAGACACATTCCCATCCTTCAGCTTTTTTTTCGCAAGGGATAAGATAAAGCTTATCAAATTTTATTAAATCCTTAATTAGACGCCTATTAAGAACTCCAATTAAAAAAGCTGTAATTAATCTGTTGATGTCATCTGTACTTCTCATGACCAATGCCTTAACAGTTTCTGGGTCATTTAAATTAAGAATCAAATGATTACTCTCCTTTGCTTTAAGACTGGTGTCTCTTATAAAACGCTGAAGAGCGATATTCTCCTTACTATTCATCTCAAACTCCTATAAAAAGAACACACTGGTTAACTCTACTACTTTCCAGGAAAATTACAAATATGCAAAAATTAGTCTATTTTGTATAGATTTTTGTGTCTTTATTAATATTAACTAAGATTATAAACCTTCTTCTTGTAGACCTGATATAAACGACATCGCTTTCTTGGATAATTTCTTTGGCATATTTATGTGGAGCTTTACCAAGACATCACCCCTTTTGCCTTTATCGTGAATGTGCGGAACACCACGAGAACGTACACGCAAAACTTCTCCAGTAGAAACACCTGAAGGTACATCAATTTCTATCTTTCCATCTAGACCGTCTATTGTATGTTTAACACCTAAAAGCGCGTCTGTTAATTTAATTTCATGAGTTGTTACCAAATCATTTCCTTCGCGTTTCCAAATTTTATGCGGAATAACATTAATCTTTACATAAAGATCCCCTGATACGCCCCCAGACACGGCTTCACCCATCTGTGACATACGAATCATTTCACCATTTGAGATGCCAGCAGGTACAGCAATATTTATTTCCTCACGCGCATTTATAACACCATGACCTTTGCAATCATGACATTTTTCTTCTGGTATTTTTCCAGTGCCACGACAAGAATCACAAGTGCGAACTGCTTGAAAATTACCCATGAATGTTTTTTTAATTTCATGAATCTTTCCTTGCCCATTACATGTTGTACATGTTTTCATTTTTGTACCAACTTTCGCACCACTACCAGAACATGATTTACATGTATTTACTTTTGAAAGTAAAACATTTCTTTCTGTGCCAAAAATAGCCTCTGTAAAAGGCACGTCAATTTCAAGAGAAATATCCCTTCCTCGTTTGGAACGTGACCCGCCTCCAAAGCCACCTTGCCCACCAAACATTTCACCAAAAATATCTCCAAGGTCACCAAAATCAAATTGCATATCTGCAAAGTCTGCTTGATTAAAACCTCCACCAAAACCACCAAAACCTGCGCCTCCTTGTGGTCCAGCACCATTAAATGTCTGTCCATAAGTATCGTATTCTTTTCGTTTTTTGTCATCGGAAAGAGTCTGATAGGCTTCATTTATTTCCTTAAATTTCTTTTCATCCCCACCTTTTTTATCGGGATGGTATTTTGAGGCAAGTTTATAAAACGCTTTTTTTATATCGTCTTTTGAGGCATTTTTTTCAACACCTAGCAAATTGTAATAATCTTTGGTTGCCATATAATTATTTTCCTTATACATGATGTTATACCACAAATAACACAATAAACACAAGGATTATTTATTGACAAAAGGCGCTAAATCAAGTAGATTACTAATAATCTTGTACCTTTAAAAACCCCTTTACGAAAAGGAACGACTTGTGGAAAATCATAACAAAAAACACCCGATTCTGCTTACCTGCATTGATACTGATGGGACACGACTAAGAGAAGATGGATTTAAAATTGAAAAACATGAAATAATTCTTGCTTCAATTTCTCCCCCATATGAATTGATAAACTTTGATGATCTCCTAACTACTTTGAAAACAGGTATTAAAAACAATAGGTATTTTTTTAATAAAATCCCATCAAAAAATATCTGCCTTCAAAGACTGGTCTCTGTTCCTGTAATAAGCGTTCACATAAACCCAATACTACACGACCGTAGGCGCATGTTGCTGTCCGATGCAAAAATTGAACAAACGTTTACTTTTGGTAGCGCTACATATTTGATTAACAACGCCCCCTTAAAAAGAGGTTCCGGGTTTATTTTGGCAGAAGCCCTAAAATTCGCCGAAACAATAAAACCCCCATCACCACTTCGGGAAAACACAAGGCAGGCGAATGTCATAGTTAGCGCTTTTACGACAATGTTCAATGAAAGCTGTAGTCAATTTCTCGACGATAAAAATATTCCTTTTCTCTTCACCCATCGTGACGGAAAAGTTATCCTGGATTGTTCATCTTATAGGTTTGGGATTTTTAGTCACCCTCTTCGTGACGCTGCTTCATTAGTCAACAATATGCAGTTGTCGTTTTATTTGAAACATAAAGAAATTTTATTTTCAAAAGAATTTCTTGAACGTTTAATTTAAAAAACCACCCTTAATACGGAGTGGTTTTTCTTTTTATAAAAACACTCGAGCAATTTTGCTCGAGTGTTTTTATAACTTTAGTTTGTTTGTGTTCCCTCTCCTTCTTTCGGAGTTTCTGTTTCTGTTGTCGGTTCAGATGTAGGGGCTTCGGTTGGTGGAGTTTGACTTTCGTTTGCAGTCTTCATAGCTTCACCAATCTTCATCATTTTTTCTGAGAGATTTTCTGTAACTTTTTTGATTGCATCTAGGTCGTCCCCTTCACGTGATTTCTTAACTTCGGCAATTGCTTCTGTTACTTCATTTTTGATATCATCGCCAATTTTTCCTTCAGCATCTTTGAGTGCTTTCTCGGCGGTATGTACCATTTGGTCTGCCATGTTCTTAGCTTCAACTACTTCCATCTTTTTCTTGTCTTCTTCAGCATGAGCTTCAGCATCTTGTTGCATACGCTTGATGTCTTCATCTGAAAGACCTGATGACGCTTCAATGCGAATTGACTGTTCCTTACCTGATGTTTTATCTTTTGCTTTTACATTTAACACACCGTTTGCATCCACATCAAATGTAACTTCAACTTGTGGCATACCTCGTGGTGCTGGTGGAATGCCATCTAGAATAAATCTTCCAAGTGATTTGTTATCAGCTGCAAGCGGACGCTCACCTTGTGTGATGTGAATTTCTACTGATGTTTGGTTATCTGCTGCAGTTGAAAAGACTTGAGACTTTGATGTAGGGATAGTCATGTTCTTTTCTACAAGTTTTGTAGAAACACCACCCATAGTTTCTATACCAAGTGAAAGTGGAATAACATCAAGAAGTAGGACATCTTTTACATCTCCTTGTAGCACTCCAGCCTGTACAGCCGCCCCTAGAGCCACAACTTCGTCAGGGTTGATTGAACGGTTCGGCTCCTTACCAAACAGCGCCTTAACGGCTTCCACAACCATAGGCATGCGAGTTTGACCTCCAACCATAATGATTTCGTGGATTTCTTCTTTTTTAAATGGTGATGCTTCTATTGCGCGCTTTGTGATTTCGATTGAGCGGTCAATGAACTCTTTTGCAATTTCTTCAAGCTTGGCACGAGTGACTTTCACAACCAAGTGCTTCGGTCCTTCTGCTCCGGAAGTGATAAATGGAAGGTTGATTTCTGTTTCCATTTGAGTAGAAAGTTCATGCTTTGCTTTTTCTGCTGCCTCATCAAGTCTCTGAAGAGCTAATGGGTCAGTCGATACGTCTATGCCCTGATCCTTTTTAAATTCAGCAGCGATGTACTCTACGAACTTTTGGTCAATATCGCGACCTCCCAAGTGTGAGTCTCCATCTACTGACTTAACCTCAACAACACCATCACCCACTTCAAGGATAGAAATATCAAATGTTCCTCCTCCGAAGTCGTACACAGCGATTTTTTCATTTTTTGTACTATTAAATCCATAAGCAAGAGCTGCTGCTGTTGGTTCAGGAATAATACGCATAACTTCTAGTCCTGCAATTTTACCGGCAGCAATAGTTGCTTGACGTTGTACATCATTGAAATACGCAGGTACAGTGATAACGGCTTGAGTGATGGTTTCACCAAGCTTGGCTTCCACGTCAGTTTTTATTTTTTGCAAAATCATAGCAGAGATTTCCTCTGGACGGGCATCTTTTCCACCAAGTGAGATAAGCACGCCTCCATTGTCACTCGCTTTTATTTTGTATGCAACACGAGGAATATCCTGCTGTACTTCTTTGTCAGCAAATGAGTGGCCCATGAAGCGCTTCACTCCGTAAACAGTATTTTCTGGATTAGTTACGGCCTGACGCTTGGCAATCTGCCCAACAGCGCGCTCACCATTTTTGTTGACCGAAACAACAGAAGGCGTTGTACGATTACCTTCAAGGTTTTCAATTATTTTAGGCTGTCCTGCTTCAATGATTGCAACAGCGCTGTTTGTTGTTCCTAAGTCGATTCCGATTATTTTTGCCATAATTTTAAATAGTAAGTAGTTAGTAGTGATTAGTAAGTAGTGAATTTAATTCATTTATTCTGAAACTTTTTCAAAATGTCCAGTGTGAACTCGGGCGGGGCGGAGTATCATATCATTCATTCGGTAGCCACTCTGGAGTATGCGGACAATTTTATCATTTTCAGACTCATTTGTAACCTTGACCATCTCCATACTTTCGTGAAGATTTGGATCAAATGTGTCTCCAACTTTTCCGAACTGAGTAACACCTTCATTTTCTAGAACTGTGCGTAGTTGCCCGAAAATATATTCGATACCCATACGCCAATTTGAATCTACCTTCTCCCACGCTTCGACATTTCCTTTCGCCATATCGTATGAATCAAGCACTGGTAGTAATTCCTCTATAAATCTTTTCGTTGCAAACTTTCTTTCTGCTACGCGATTAGTTTCTACCTCTTTTTTGAAGTTTACATAATCTGCGCGAGTACGTTGACTAAGGTCTAAATATTCTTGCTTTTCAGTTTCCAGTTTTTTAATTTTTTCTCTTAATTTCTTAATGGTAGTTTTTGCATCAACTTCACCCTCCTCATTAACATCTTCAAAAGAAACATCATCTGTTTCTGGTTCATTATTCATGACTTGTTCTTCGTTCTTAGTTGTTTCAATTTCTTCTTCGTTATTCATATGGATTCTGTTTAAATATGCTTATATCGCCCCTCTTTCGTGTCTTATCGTATCTGTATATCTGATGTGTCTATTATAGCATTTTTTGCACCTTTATACTTATAAATTATTTTAAAAAAGAAGTCAAGAAAAATCCAAAAAAATAACTTATACATCAATTTGATATACTTTATATATGTTAGAAAAAGTTCATCCAACAAAAGTACTCGGTTTAGAGCCAAATGAAACACTTGGCAAAGAAATTATGGCTCTGCGGTATGATCTCATTCTTCCAATAATAAAAGGAATGGCGAAAGAAATAAAAAGACAAGAAGCTGGCGATAGATCACGCGAACGTACAAAGTTAGCAAACGAACTAGAGAAACTTCAGGAGACAATTACTAGCGTTACGTCGCATATTGAAAATCTTGTCACTATTTGTAAGCCGTATATTGAGCAAGAAAAGAATACCGTATAACCAAAACAAAACCACACATTTGTGCGGTTTTGTTTTTGCGATTAACGCTTTAACAAAGAATATGCCTGTGGTAGCATTTTTACACCTTTATGCTTATAAATTATTTCAAAAAAGAAGTCAAATTTAACACTGAACCCAGCAAGACTTGAATCACCCTACAACAAAAATCACCCCATTTCCGAGGTGATTAAACATTAACACTTAACTAAACAGAAAGACTTTCTTGATAAAGCGGTTTGAGAACCTTATTCCAAAAAGCCACCACCACGACAATCATTGTCATTTGTTGAAGAGTCGAGTCCAAGTTGTGAGAATGCATATCTCTTGAATAAGTGAATGTGTCGGGATTTTCTCCAAGACAGGCACAGTTACCTGGCACTGAAAATGACGGCACACCACAACTTCTGATCTTAACTGACACATCAAACATTCCGCCAAAATGATTGCTTTTAGATAAATCTTTTTCAAAACCCTTTTTGGTCTTTGAAGAAAGTTTCAAATAAACAATATATGCCTCACGAGCAATATCAGTAAATGGTATGTCTACGATACCACCTGTACAATATTTTTTCGCAAGCAATTTAGCGATGTTTTCAGAAAAAGCAATTTCCATTGGGCACGCATGCATATCTCTTTCTCTTGAATAACCAGTTTCGATAAGCATGAGTTGAGGTTCATTACTTAAACAGAAACTCTCGTCATAGTTATCTTTGTACAAATACATGCTAAGCAACTTAAAAAGCAAGCTTAGTTTTTCTGCACACTCACCAAGAACTTTCCAATCAGTCCCCTTGTGGGCATAATTTGGAAACCCGATAAATGGTAATGCGATTAAAAAATGAACTACATTTTCTACCGCCACTCTGTCGATTAACAAAAACTTATCGCGTATTTCTTTTCGTGTAACTTTTTTAACAATATCCACTGCAAGAGTATCTCTTATCGTAACCATAATTACGTTTTCGGAGAGACTTATGCGATAGATTTCACGAGGGTTACTTTGCAAAAAATATCCGAGCATGGCACTCTCCTTATTCAATGTTCAGTTGATGTGATTCAAATCCAATCAAATCCTACCACGATTAAACCTAAAAGAAAAACCACCTCGGTAGAGGTGGTTTTTCTGCGTAATTAACGCTTACTCCATGTAGGTGCCTTACGAGCCTTCTTAAGACCAAACTTCTTACGTTCCACTTGTCTTGAGTCACGCTTTAGAAAACCAAGTTTCTTTAGCTTATTCTTTAGCTCTTCATCACGCATAACAAGTGTTCTTGAAATACCGTGGCGAACAGCTTCTGCTTGTGCATGAATACCACCTCCTAGTACATGTACAGACACAGCGAACTTTTCACCTACTTCTGACTTTGAAATTGCTTCTTGGGCAATCATTTGAAGTTCTTCTGTTACGAAGTAATCCTTCATATCTTTATCATTAACTGTAAATGATGCTTTTGTTGCTGGGGTAATACGAACACGTGCAGTTGCAGTTTTGCGACGACCTACGGCTTCTATGTAACGATTCTTTGATGTGGCTTCCATAATGATATTAAAATTTATTATTCCTCAATGACGAGATTCTTCATACGAATGTCCTGAAGTTTATTCTTTGGAAGCATTCCACGTACTGCGTGAGTAAGAAGTTCTGTGTAACCTTTCTTTTCTACGACATAAGAAAGAGGCATTTCTTTAAGACCTCCAGGAAAACCTGAATATGACTTGTGAACACTTTCTTTCATTTTCTTTCCTGTTACTTTAATCTTTCCTGCGTTAGTAACTTTAACAGTTACATCTGATACGCGGTTTTTTACGAAATCAATACTGTTCTTTGCATTAAGAAGAGCCGCAATCTCTGAAGCGAGGCGTCCTAGTACTTTATCTGTTGCGTCAATTGTGTAGTTCATAGTGGTATTGTTAATTATACAAATTCAATTACAGCTTTTTCTGCTCCATCTGAAAGGCGTGTAGGAAGTTTGATGATACGTGTGTAACCACCAGTTACTTCTTTAAACTTTGGTGCGTATTCAGAAAATAGCTTTCCGGTTTCAGCTGCTTGATTCATAAGACGAGACATAACAAGACGGCGTCGTGATACTGTGTCTTCTTTTGCAAGTGTTACCAACTTTTCTACGAAAGGTCGGATTTCTTTTGCACGAGCAAGAGTAGTCTCGATGCGACCATTACGAATTAAGTTAACAAGAAGTCCACGCACAAATGCTTTGCGTTGATTTTTTTCTCGTCCGAATTTTCTGAATGCTTTGTGGTGTTTCATACGTTTGCTTGGTTATCTACTATATCATGACTTGGCGTCATTTACTATGCCTTAAGTGAAAGACCTAAATCTGACAGTGCCTTTTTAATTTCTGTAATTCCTTTCTCCCCTAGTCCGTCTGTAGAGAGAAGATCTTCTTCAGACTTACGAGCTAGTCCTCCTGCTGTACGAACAGATGCTGCTACAAGTGCATTTTCGGTACGAGTTGAAAGACCTAGGTCTTCAATTTTTACTTTAGTTGCATCTGTTGTGTCTAGTGAATCAGCTGATTCTGAAACTGGTGTTGGAGCTTGTACCTTTGGCATCTCAATAACTTGTTCACGGAATCCTACAACAGCTTGAAGCTGTGTAATCATAGTGTGAATAGAATCTTCAAGTGCTTCACGTGGAGAAATAGAACCATCTGTCTCAATAGAAACACGAAGACGGTTGTGGTCAGTACGGTCACCAACACGCATGTTTTCTACTTCGTAACTTGCGCGACGAATAGGAGTAAATGATGCATCAAGAACGATTGTTCCGATTTCAGCCTTTTCCTTTTGTAGAACTTCGCGAGGAACATATCCAAGACCTTTTTCAACAGTGATTTCGATAGCTATATCAACATCTTTTGCAGTTGACTCACAAATGTACTGATCATCATTTAGTATCTCTAGCTGTGAAGGAAGTGTGATGCTTTTTGCAGTGACAGTCTTTGCCCCTTTGATGTGAAGAGTTGCCTTTTGTAAATCATCACCGTGTAGCTTAAAACGAGTCTTCTTTAAGTTAAGAATAATTGCAATAACATCCTCTTTAATACCATCAATAGCTGAAAATTCATGCTTTACACCATCAATTGAAAGTGATGTTATAGCGGCACCTGGAACAGAAGAAAGAATGATACGACGAAGTGAGTTACCTAGAGTATGTCCGTATCCTGGGTAAAGTCCGTCGATTTCGTATACGCCTGAAGTAGTATCCTCTTTAACAATTTTTGGCTTTGAAGGCAAAATGATAGAATGTGAAGACATATGCAAATTAAGGTCTTAAGTTATTAGTTTTTAGTACACACACCAGCACTTATAAATAAAGTTCCCCCATTCTAACCCGAAATTGCAAAATATGCAAGTGTGTGTTAGTGGAAAACTTTCTTACTAAACAATGATTATTAACGTGAGTAATACTCGAGAACCTTTTGAGTATCGAATACTGGTTCAACCTCACGTACAACCCCCTTCACTTCCGCTGAAAGTGTCGCTGGGTTAACAGTAAGCACGTGACTTGGTGTCATACCTGCAAGTTTCTCAGCTAGTCCAGTAAACACCTTTGCAGACTTACTACCCTCACGGATAGAAATAATGTCTCCAACTTTTACTTGGTGAGAAGCTACGTTAATACGACGTCCGTTAACAAGAATATGTCCATGAGACACTAATTGACGAGCTAAGGCGCGAGTATTGGCAAATCCTGCACGGAAGACAATGTTATCAAGACGTGATTCAAGAATACGAGCTAACTTTAGTGATGGTGTTACAGATCCCTCACCAACTCCGTGTGAAGCCGTTGCTTTCTTAACATATGCAGCAAACTGCTTTTCCATTAGACCGTAAGTTATACGCATCTTTTGTTTAGCGCGAAGCTGTTCTCCATATTCTGAAACATTAGAACGATGCTTACGTTCACTATCTAACTTTCCAGGAGCATATGGGCGCTTCTTGAAAGCACACTTTTCACGGCCACATAGTGACTCTCCAAGACGGCGGCAAGTTTTACAGGTTATTCTACTCATAAATGTTATACGTGACGAGGCTTACGTGCCTTTGGTCCATTGTGTGGAACCGGCGTCTTATCAATAATTGAAACAATGTCTACACCAAATGTAGAAAATCCACGGATAGCTGACTCACGTCCTGAACCAACACCTTTAACAATAACAGAAACTTCTTTGAGTCCTGCTTGTTGTGCTTTTTCACCAATAAGCTCACCAATCTTTGATGCAGCAAATGGAGTACCTTTCTTAGCGCCCTTAAAACCAAGGGAACCAGAAGAAGACCAAGCAAGGATGTTCCCTGACTTATCTGAAAGAGAAAGACGAGTATTGTTGTAAGATGACTCAACATAGAGTGTTCCTTCAACAATCTTCTTCTTCATCACCTTAGCGAGTGAGCGTGCCTTAAGAGCGCTATCAACTCCTGAGCTATTCTTTTTTACTATTCGTTTCTTTCCCATAGGTTTTTATATAATATTAATTTTAGGTCTTCTCAGTCTTACGGCGTCCACTTCCCATAGTACGACGTACGTTACCTCGTACTGTGCGACTATTAGTTTTTGTTCGCTGTCCACGGGCTGGTAAGTGACGAACGTGACGAATGCCTCGGTAAGATTTGATATCCTTTAGGCGTTTGATTTGTTGCTGTGTTTCGCGCTTTAGGTCTCCTTCTGTTTTGAAAAGTTCAATTTCGCGACGGATAAGGTTTTCTTGTTCTGGAGTAAGAGTGGTAGTTTTCATTCCAACATCAAGTCCAAGCTTTTCAATAATCATCTTGGCTCGTGAGCGTCCAACACCATACACTGCTGTTAGGGCAATTTCGAGACGCTTATTTTCTGGGAGTGTAATACCTGAGATACGCATATAAATGGTTATAAAATTATGAAAGACGGCTTATCCTTGAGACTGCTTATGCTTAGGAGTGACACAAATCACGCGAAGTACGCCACCTCTTTTAAGCATTTGACATTTTGAACAAATTTTCTTTACTGATGATCGTACTTTCATGAGAAATATGGGTACTATTCTACTATATATTGATAAATAATGCAAACACTGGGTTTAAAAGTTCATAAAGCTTGTAGAATTGAAAGTAAGTTATGAGTACGAGTCAATTGAAACGTTTCCCGTACCTACTTTTAAGCCTTGTGAACTTTAGAAACTTTATACTAGTTAAAATAGTAAAAGACTAAAGCCTTTTAATGATTCGTCCCTTTCCCCCATATGGGTCTAACTGAACTGATACCTTATCTCCGACCAGAACTTTTATTTTATGGACACGCATGCGACCACCAAGATATGAAATTATTACTTTCCCATCTGGTGTTTGTACACGAAAAAGCGTGCTTGGAAGCGCTTCAACTACGCGTCCTTCAATAACTTCAATATCTTTGTCATCCATAGAGTGATTTATTTAGTATATCAAAGATACTCTTTATAATCAATACAATTATCGCTTAGGTAGTGATTCCACTACTGAAATTTTCTGTGTATCGTTTGGAAAAGCTGTAAGCCATAGTGGTGAAAACCCAATTTCAGCACCTTCAACAGCCGGTATAGTTTTCATTATTGATTTAAATTCATCACGTTTCTTTCCTGCAACAAGTTTTTTTATTGTGTCTTCATCGCTATACCAAATAACCCGAGGTTTTCCTTCAACAAGGATAGCTAATGTACTTGTACCGATTACATGATCAATATCTTTTCTGGTAAATACTAGCGTGTCACCATAGCCTAATTTAACTGGTTCGTTTGAATAATCACGCAATTCTTTTGCTATTGAACTAGCGAGTTGTTTAGAATCTGCAAGCATGAGATATCCTGTTGCAGTAACTTCATAGGTTGAGGTCAGACCCTGAAGAACATCTTTTTCATTATCTTTGTAAACTATTTCTGTAGCAGAGAACATATTTGTATAACCTTCTTTTTTAACTTTAGAAAGTTCTGTTTTAATTTCTTGAGCGAGTTCAAGAGCGAGTTCATCTTTGGCTGTATTTATATCTGAAAGAGACGCTAGAGAAATATTCCCAGATGCTCCACCTGTAATTGAACCATCTGAGTGCGCGAAAAATCCTTTATATCTTGGAGTACCCTTAAATCCTGGAATAGTAAAATCTGTTGGGGCGCTATTATAATCTGCACCATAACTATCTGCGTAAACAGTCACCTCAATACTGCCAGGAGTGTCACCTTTCTTTGGTGGAACAGTTATAGATTGATTTATGCGATAAATTTTCCCATCAACTGACTCAAAGCGAGTGTTTTTGATAAGTTTTTGAGGATTGGTATCAAAATTATTGTAGACAACGATTTTACCTGAAGCTTTTGCTTGGACTTGCTTTGATTCTGAAAGAGGAAGTATCTTACTTTTACTTATAGATGAGGTTGCAACAATGTAAGCGATGTTATCTACACCATCTCCATTCTGATTGAATGTTATAGTTTTACGAAAATCGTTAATGTCTTCGTGTTTAGGAACAATAGTTACAGTTGCGCTATCAAAAACATAAGTGAGAAAACCTGCTCCTACAGAAATCAAAATAATGGTTGTGATAAAAGCCCAGGTGCCAAATGATCCTCCATTCCTTTTATAGTGAGTACGAGGGTCACGATAGACAATATCTGACTGAACACTCTCATGTGCGTGTTTATAGTCTTCTGTATCCTCACGTCTCCTGCGTGGATACATATCCATATCGTTCACGTTACGACGAACACGCTTTACTGGGATGTGTACTGGTTCACTATCATCCTTATGCGCATATGAGTGAGATTCAAATTCTTCGACCTTTGATAATATCTCTTGGTTAGATTTTGAACGAGTGTATGGTTTGCGAATGTCTTGCATATGAAAAAGGTTGTTCCTGTGTACCCTCTAGTGTAACACCAACATTAACGCCATTTGTGTAGAACTGTGTATAAGAAGCATTCTCTATTGTCTCACCTATCCATGTTGCGTATCTTGGTGCGATTAATCTGAAATCTGTAGGAACTCTGTCTTGTAAAGAAATAAACTCTAACACGTAAAGTATGCCGTCTAATAGTTTTGACCCGGCTATAACATTCATTCCTTCGGCTTCAATATGTTTGTATCCAATTGGATGGGTATGGGAAACAATAACTTGCCCATCAGCAATATAATTTATAAGTGTTGCCGTATCCCCGACAGAGATTGAGAGGTAAGGATTCATAAATATAGTATATAGCAGTCAAGGAGTCGTGTGTAGTGGGATAACAAAAAACGACTACAAGGTAGTCGTTTTTTGTTATATTTTTATTATTCAAGTACAGCTTTTATACGACGGACCCCTGCTGACACCGCTTCCTCTTTTTGAATCTTAAAATGTCCGAGCACTCCTGTGTGTTCTACGTGTGGTCCACCACAGAATTCCATAGAGAAGAGTTTTGCTTCGCCACGTTTTCCTGGTTCACCTACTGTGTAGACAGAAACAGTGTCACCATACTTTGCGTCAAAGACACCTATTGCGCCACGCTCGCGAGCTTCATCATAAGAAACTTCTTCACGAATTACTAGCAAGTCTGTTGCGATAACGTCATTCACAATCTTTTCAACTTGCGCTTTTTGTTCATCTGTCATTTTTTCTCCATGAGAAAAATCAAAACGAAGTCTCTCAGATGTAATGTTACTTCCTTTTTGTTGAACATGTTCACCAAGAACTTGTCTAAGAGCTTCATTAAGCAAGTGTGTTGCGGTGTGATACTTCACCTCCATTTCTCCGTCACCACCAAGCCCACCCTTAAACTTTCCAGCGGAAGCTGTACGAGAAGATTCTGAGTGTTCTTTCTTTAACTTATTAAATTCGTCTATATCGACGTTCAAACCTTTTTCTTTTGCCAACTCTTCAGTAAGTTCGATTGGGAAACCATAAGATTGAAGGAGGTCAAAAGCATCTGTTCCTGAAATGTCTTTAGTGGTAATCTTTTCAAATTGTTTAATACCATTTTCAAGTGTCTTTCTGAATTTACTTTCTTCCTTATCCAGTTCATTTAAAATAATATCGCGCTTCTCCAGAAGATTTTTATATTCATTTTTGTATGTATAAATAAACGTATCTGCAACATCTTTTGTAAATGAATCATTTATTCCAAGATTGCGAGCAAATCGTACAGAACGACGAATCAAACGACGTACGAAATACATCTGATCTTTATTTCCAGGCAAAACATCATCTCCAATTAAAAATGTTGCCGCACGAAGATGGTCAAGAATCACACGCATAGCGTATGTTGTATCGTTTGCACCATATTTCTTACCACTTCTTTCTTCAAGCAATTTCTTTACCCTATCAAATACATCAATATTGAAAATATCACTGTCGTTTCTAAGTGCACAAGCGTATCTCTCTAGACCTGAACCATGATCCACGTTCATCTGAGGAAGTTCTTCAAAACCACCTGCAACTTTTTTGTATTGCATAAACACATTGTTTCCGATTTCAAGAAAACGTCCACAATCACAGTTCACATGACATGGTTCATTCGCAAATGGAGATTCTGCGTGAATATTTTTTGAAAGGTCTGCGTCGAAATCATAAAACATTTCAGAGTCTGGTCCGCCTGGTTCACCTTCAGGCATATTGTTTGGCACACCTGAACGACTCCACCAGTTTTTCTTTTCAGAATAATAGAAAATCTTTTCGCCGTCATTCATCCCTGCCTCCGGATTTTCACTTATCTTCGCTTCAATTCCTTTCTCAGCAAAAAGTTTCTGCCAAAGTTCGGAAGATGTAGTGTCGCGTGGAATATTTAATTCGTCATTTCCTTTGAAACAAGTTACGTAAAAATTCTTTGGGTCAAGTTTGAGTTCATCAATTAAGAAAGTCCACATCCAAGTTATTTCCTCTTTTTTGAAATAATCTCCAAATGACCAGTTACCGAGCATTTCAAAAAAAGTTGTGTGGCGATTATCTCCCACCTCTTCAATATCTTGTGAACGAAAACACTTCTGTGAGTCTGCTATGCGCACACCAAGTGGGTGTGGTTGACCGAGCAAGTATGGAAGCATCGGTTGCATACCAGAGCCAGTGAAAAGTGTTGTAGGGTCATTTTCAGGAACAAGCGAAGAGGACGGGATAACTGCATGCCCCTTTTCCTTCATGTAGTTTAAAAACTTGCTACGGATTTCGTTAACTGTGAGTGACATAATTTATATATTATAACAAATAATTGACATTTTTGCCCATGGAGGTAGATAGCCGCATATAATAATGTGGCTGTTTTTTTATTTTAGATTTTAAACTTATTTAAGATTTAAAATTGCTTTAGATACGAGGAGCTTAGGAATTTTTGGAATAAGACGTACAACTAGTACGGCGATTGAGAAAAATTCCGTAGCGACAAAGTAGATGAAGTAATTTTAAATCTTAAATTCAATGACGTCGCCGTCGCGAACGATATATTCCTTACCTTCAGTCCTTAATACCCCCTTTGATTTTGCTTCTGCGAAACTTCCACACTTAACTAAGTCTTCATACGCTACTACTTCTGCGCGGATAAACTTCGTTTCAAAGTCAGAGTGAATAGCCGCTGCGGCACGTGGCGCAGTACTTCCCTTCTTGATAGTCCATGCGCGAGTTTCCATTTCCCCTGTTGTTAGATATGTTTCAAGGCCAAGCAAATCATAACCAGCTTTAATTAAATTATCTACTCCGTTGTCATGGGCGTTCATTTCCTTTCGCATTATTTCTTTTTCCTCTCCTTCAAACTCTTTCAACTCATCTTCAATCTTTGCATCTACTATTACATACTTGAAATTATGTTCTTTAAAATACGTAATTAGTTTTGTAAATCTCTCATCATTCATTTCATCCAAATTTTTTCCACCTGATTGTTTATTCAAAACATAAAGAAACGGCTTCATGGTAATCAAATGTAAATCTCTTACAAGTCTTAATTCTTCTTCGTCAAAAGAAATTAGATTAGCAAGTTTTCCTTCATCAAATTGTTTTTTTAGAACGTCTAACAAACCTTGTAGTTTGATTGCGTCTTTGTCTCCACGCTTCACATCGCGACCGATAGTTTGTGAACGCTTCTCAACTGTTTGCATATCTGCAAGAATAAGTTCCATGTTTATGATTTCAATATCACGAAGTGGGTCAATTGTGCCTTCTACGTGAATCAAATCACTATTTTCATAAATACGTACAACTTCTGCAATGGCGTCTGTCTCACGAATATGTGAAAGAAACGCGTTACCGAGTCCTTCACCAGAAGCTGCGCCTTTTACAAGTCCTGCAATGTCTACGAATTCCACAATAGCTGGAAGAATCTTCTTTGAACCGGAAATTTTGGAAAGTACTTCAAGTCTTTCATCGGGTACAGGAACCACACCCACAGATGGGTCGATAGTACAGAATGGATAGTTTTCTGCTGGGACAGATTTTTTTGTAATAGCGTTAAAGAGCGTTGATTTTCCAACGTTTGGTAGCCCAACAATTCC
>JBAYGN010000003.1:0-72620 GCA_041666645.1 Minisyncoccota bacterium | reverse complement strand
TGACAAAAGTATAAAATAGTGTATACTGTACACATATTCGAAAAGCCTAGAAAACTCTAGATTTTCTGAAAAGTTTACATTTTGTTCATTTATTTTTAAGGAGATGGCCATGAAAAAGTTCGAAATGCCAAAGGTTGAGGTGTTTGCTGCATACGTTGCGTCAATCGGAGCCGTCATTGCGTTTGCTTCTTTGATAATCGGAGTTACAAACTTCAAAGAAATTAAATCCTTGAAAAAAGAGGTTGCCAATGTAGTCATTGTTGCAGGTGATGCCAATAGTAAGGCCGACAAAGCTTTGCTGGTGTGTGAAAAACCAAAACAGCCTACAAAGCTTTTGGTCTCAAAGTTTAAAGCGAAAAAGAAGGTGGTCAAAAAAGTGTCAACCCAGAAAAAGGAAGAGATTTTGACAGAAACCAAGTCGAACGTCACATCTATTTCCTCTAAGGAATCAGATGTGAAAACCCCTTCGTTTTTTTCCAAAACAGAAACTTGCCAGGGCTCATGTTCTGAAAATGTTGCTGTGATTCGCGAAGAAAAGCGTACTGACGGTCGTTGTTTCGTGCAAACGAACATGGGATACAAGTTCGAGCTTCGCGCAAACGCTTCCAACGGTCGTTTGATGGTTGGACTGGTGAATCCTCAAACAGATAAGCTAGTCGACGGCATCAAGGGTATGTATGTTGGGAATTTGCAGGCGTCACATGATCCCAAAGGAGTTAATTGTGATGGGATGCAGTCTCAACTGTACCAAAACTGGGAAGCGGTTCGTTCTGCTTACGGAATTCCATCGACATGCCAGCTGACTGAAGCCAAAAAAGACTGACCTTGTTAAGGTTTAGTCAAAACAGGTCCTGCATTTAAATGTGTGGGACCTTTTCTTTACCTATTGACAATATTATTATTATATGCTAAAATGCCTTTATATTATTAAGGATATCTTTTATTAAACAACCATCAATTATTTTCATTTTATGAAAAAAATATTAAACACAATAGCGATTATATCTTTCGGATTTATTGCTTTCACAATTTCTACTTCACAGGCGTCTGCCCAAGAGTGGATTTCTGACACAACTTGGAATGACTATACTCCAGCATATAACGGTAATACTGATTATGTAGACACTTCTTGTGCTGGTTGTGGGGTAGGATATTCTTCTCCTTCATTTGTTACAGATACAACTTGGAATGACTATACTCCAGCATATAACGGTAATACTGATTATGTAAATGTGTCTCCTACATACACTGGAGGGTTGGATACAACTTCTGTAACAGGAACAACTTATACTTCGATCTCTCCTTCATACGTAGCACCTACATATGAAGCTTACGATTATTCATATCCTTCAGTTGATTATGTTGGTTCTTCTTACTCACCAACTTACACAACCCCAACTTATACATACCCTACTTACACAACCCCAACTTACACAACCCCAACTTATACATACCCTACTTACACAACCCCAACTTACACACCTCCAGTAACAACTTGTCCAGCGGGTTCTACTTTAACAAACGGAACATGTCAAATAAACACAGTTTCTTGTCCTACAGGCTCATCACTTGTAAATGGAAAATGTGTTATTTCAACTACAGTAAACATTGTAACTTGTTCTAACGGAACAGTTGTTTCTTATGCGTCTCAATGTCCTGTAACATACGTTCCTCCAACATATATAGCTCCAACCTATAACTACCCAACATACTCATATACAAACTATTCTTACACTTCGCCGGCCGTTACATATCAAACTTGTTGGAATGGTTCTGTGATTCCAAGCTATTCTGTTTGTTCTCCACAATATAAAGTATGTGCCAATGGAACAAGTGTTCTTATTAATCAGAACTGTTATTACGGAGGTACTTATGTAGCACCATACATTGCCCCACAACCTGTTAAATTTAACAATGTAGTTACAAGTGTTGTGACTGAAATTACAAAAGACTCAGCTCGTTGTAACGGTATCGGTCTTATTGCCAATAACGTCACTTCAGCTGGATGGTTCGAATACGGAGAGACACGAAACCTTGGACGCTCAACAACAGCTGTATCTATTGGATCATCTGCCACAGCCCCATTCTCAAATGTTTTAACAAACCTTAAACCAAAGACAACATATTACTGTCGAGCTGTAATGCAAAACCAGTATGGAACAGTGAAGGGGGAAATTGTTGCTTTCTCTACAAAGAGTACAGTTTCTAACTATGTTAAACCTGTTACAACAACAAAACCTGTAACAACAAAACCAAAGACAAACACTATCACTTGTTCAGATGGTTCAGTTATAACTGTAAAAAATGGAACAGTAGCATCATTACTAAGCCAAGGTCAAAAGCTAATATCTCTACAAATTGAAAAATTAAGTGGAAACCTAGCTTCAAAAAACACCGTCTCTTATCGTTTGTCTTATAAGAATATTTCAGACTCACGTCTTACAGATGTTCTTATAAAAGTAGCACTACCACAAGAAGTAACTTTTGTAACTTCTTCAGCGGGTGCTTACGATCAAGCAACACACACAATTGTTATTGATCAAAACACAATCGATTCATCTTCTGAAGGTGTAGTTACTTGGACAGTTGAAGTTACTAAAGATGCTCCGGTTGGAAAATCTATAGTAACAACAGCCTATGCTTTATATACAGTTCCAAGCACTTCTGTGCAGGACGAAGTAACAGCATATGTTGTAGGTTCAACAGTTCCTCAAGTTGATGGTTTTGATGGAAATGCAAAACATGTTATTGGACAAGGGGAAGGAAGTTTCTTGCCAAACACACTAGTTGAATGGCTTGCCCTTGTTGCAATTCTATTTATTATCTTCATTTTGGGACGAAGTATCTATGCTTCTTATCAAGAAAATAAAAACAGTTCCCACTAAAGTAATGCCTTATGTGAGCCACCAGGATGGTTAGTAGAAAAAAACAAAAAAGCGACCCGAAAGGGTCGCTTTTTGTATTTGTATCCAACACTTCCCGCGCACAAACCGCCACTGACCACTAGCTATTTAATTATGGTATTATTGGCTTATGAAAGAAACGTTGATTATCAACCAAGAAGACCTTAGGGATCTTGCTAAAAAGGTTTCAGATATTTTGATGGAACAACACTCCACAGAGAAATTAACTAGAGCGCGGATAATTTTACTCTGGGGTGATTTGGGGTCAGGAAAGACAACTTTTACAAAAGTTCTGGCAGAAGTTTTGGGAATAGATAGCAACGATGTGCATAGCCCAACTTTTATTTTGAAAAAATCTTATAATGCGTACCATGAAATGTTTACCAAACTTATACACATTGACGCGTACAGATTTAACCATCCTAGTGAGGCAAAAGTTTTACGCTTAGGAGATGATTTGAAAAATCCTCAAAACCTTATTGTGATTGAGTGGCCATCAAAAATGAACTACATAAAACCAGACGTCGAAATCACATTTAAAATAATAGATGATTATACACGCGAAGTAACACTGTCCTATGATAAAGAGTAAATTAAAAACAATCGTCTTACTTGATGCACACGCAATACTCCATCGCGGTTATCACGCTATGGGTGGATTTGCTACGCGAGATGGCAGACCGACAGGGGCCCTCTATGGTTTTATTACCATGGTTTTAAAAATATATAACGAAATAAAACCAGATTATGTTGCGGCTTGTTTTGATTTACCAAAACCAACCTTCCGTCATACTACGTACGAGGCTTATAAGTCTGGAAGAAAGCAAGCAGAGGACGCACTTATTGAGCAGATAAAAGAATCATATAAATTATGCGAATCCCTCTCCATTCCAACATACACATGCGAAGGGTTTGAAGCAGATGATTTATTGGGAACATTTGCAGAACAAATAAAAAATAATAAAGAGTACCGTGTGGTTATTGCAAGTGGTGACATGGACACTCTTCAGCTTGTAGATAAAGAAAGAGTAACGGTATTTACCTTAAAGAAGGGGAACGAGGGGGTTTTTTATACAGAAAAAGAAGTTATGGAACGTTTTGGTTTTGGGCCAAAACAAATACCAGATTACAAGGGCTTGGCTGGTGACCCGTCAGATAACATTATAGGCATCTCTGGAATTGGAGATAAAACCGCAACCGACCTTATAAAGAAATATGCTTCTATTGAAGGAATATACAAAGTTTTAAAAAAGAACAGACAGAAATTACTGGATGATGGTTTCAAGGAGAGACAAGTGAAATTAATAGAGGAAGGAGAAGAAGATGCGCTATTTTCTAAAACACTTGCAACCATTAGACGTGATGCGCCGGTTGTTTATATTCATCCCAAAAAAGAATGGTTTGAAAGTATTGATATAGAAAAATACCAAGCAGCATGTGATAAGTATGAATTTAAATCTTTACGTAATCGCATGCATCCAATAAAAGGGGAAGAAGTAAAAGAAGAAATAGAGGAAAAAATTGAAAGAGATATTTTAGATGAGCTTCGAGTAATGACTCATCTTCTTCATAGCGAAGTTACGAATGCTTCATTTTTAGACATACAAAACATAACAGGAAAGAAAACCGTTGAAGAAATCAAGGTGCACTTAGAAGAAGAATTAAAAAAAGAAAACCTCTGGAATCTTTTTGTTGATGTTGAAAAACCAGTGATGTTACTTGTTAAAGAAATGGAAGATAATGGAATAACTTTAAACGTGGAGAAGCTAAAAAAGTTAAGCGAAGAATTACACATAAGAGTAGGTGAACTCGAAAAAGATATTTATAAAATGACTGGCACAGAATTTAATATAGCCTCACCAAAACAGATGGGGGAAGTTTTGTATGAAAAACTCGGACTTGGTACCAAAGTAAAGAAGACAAAAACAGGAGCATGGAGTACAAACGTAAGTGAGCTTGAAAAAATAAAAGCTGAGCATCCGTCCATCCCGCTTATTCTTGAATATCGTGAACTTACAAAACTTCTTTCTACTTACATTGATTCACTCCCGACATTCGTAAAAGAAGATGGAAGAATACACGCGCACTTTGTTCAAACTGGCACAGGAACTGGAAGATTTAGTTGTGAAGATCCAAACCTCCAAAACCTTCCAGTCAAAAGTGAGCTCGGACAAAAGGTTAGAGAAGCTTTTATTGCTAGTAAAGGTAAGGTTCTATTATCCTGTGATTATTCACAGATTGATTTGCGCGCGGCTGCGATTTTATCAGGAGATAAAAATCTAATTGATATTTTTGAAAAGAAGATAGACGTACACACGGGTACAGCTGCAAGAATTTTTGGTGTTAGCGAAAAAAATGTGACGAGTGACATGAGACGAAAAGCAAAAGTGATTAACTTCGGCATACTTTATGGAATGGGGGTTACTGCACTTAAAGATGGTATGGGTGTTGAGAGAAAAGAAGCTCAGGAATTTTATGACCAGTACAAAGTTACTTTTTCAAGACTTATGGAATATCTAGAAGAGGTAAAAACTTTTGCTTTGAAGCACGGACACACAAAGACATTGCTTGGTCGACGTCGAGAGGTTCCATTGCTTAAAAGTCCTTTACCATTTTTAAGAGCGCAAGGTGAACGTATCGCTATTAATGCGCCTATACAAGGAACGGCTGCAGACATTCTTAAGCTTGCAATGATTGATGCCAATGAATATGTTGTAAAAAATAACCTAGAAGATAAAGTAAAATTATTACTTCAAATCCATGATGAATTAGTATTTGAAATTGATAAAGATATTGCAGAAAATGTGGCAGATGAATTAGAAAAAATTTTAGAGAACGTTTTGTCAAAGCGTAAGTTAAGCGAACTACCACTTCAAACATCAAGAACCTTAGGGGCGAATCTTCAAGTTATTTAATAATTCACATGATATACGCAATTGTAGGGACGGACATAAACAAGAGAGAAAAGGCTTACGAAGCTCTAAAAAAAGTTGGAGGTATTTCTGCTCATGTTTACAGTGAACAAATAGCAACATTAGAAGCTCTTGTTGAAGCAACTAGCTTGTTTGGTGAAAAAATTGTTGTTAACCTAATCCAGGTTATGGATGTAGCGTCATCTCGAGATGAATTGATAAGACTACTTCCAGACATGAAAGACTCGCAAAACATTTTTATTATTGATGAACCGTTTGCTGACGCTAATAGATTTAAACGACTAGAAAAATATTCTGAAAAAATATTTGACGCTAGAGAAGGAAAAGAAAAAGACGCCGACGTTTTTACATTATGTAATCTTTTTGCTAAACGTGACAAAAAGGGGGCGTGGATTGAGTGGGTGAAAGTTAAAGATACGGATTCACCAGAAGCCTTTCAGGGAGCGCTTTGGTGGAAAATGAAAACAATATGGGAAGACACGCTAAATGGTAAGCCTTCCAAATTTTCTAAACATGAATGTGAAGTTTTTGCCTCAAGAATATTAAGGTCAAGCATTGAAGCACATAGAGGGGGTAAGAAGTTGGATGTTGCACTTGAAGAAATTATACTTAGTCTATAAAATACAAAACGCTGGAAAAACGTAACATAATCTGCTAGTATGTAGCAATCGCTCCTATTATAGTAGAGACGGCAAAGTAAATTAGCCAGATGACTTAAAAGGCAGCAAATTGTGGTTGTTGGTAAAAACAGAAATTGTTTCGTTTAATATAATATGCTCCTATAGCTCAGACGGTAGAGCAGCTGCCTTTTAAGCAGACGGTCGCTGGTTCGATCCCAGCTGGGGGCACAACGGTAAAAAAAACACACTTGGTAATCCAAGCGTGTTTTGTTTTAGCAAAGCCAACTGCTTGGCTTGCGTGCCGTTGTGCCGGCCGCAGTCATGTTTCAAAAAGTTGAATTCCTGACTTTTTGAAACAGACGAGGTGGGGTCGAGAGTACTTATGAGCAACCCACACGAAGTGTGGTTAGCGCAATTAGTAACTCGTGACCACAATTACTTTACTCGATCTTTCTCCATGGGTACTAATTGTCCAGACTCACTAAACCCAATATAAGGCTTTGACTTATCATCACGGAGAGGTCCACCAGTTAAATACCAGATTATCCATAAAGCCCAGAAGCCTAGGAAGATTTTTAGAAATGTTGCCATGCCTTTAGTATAACTCGATAGTTATTTTTGGCACACGGGACAAAAGTGTGCGCTACGTCCACCAACTTTTAATTTTTTGATTATACCCGTGCAGTTTTTTGTTTTGCAGGCTTCTTTAGTACGAAGGTACACGAGGTGTTTTTCTTGAAACTTACCGCGTTCACCTTGTATATTTCTGTAATCACTCATACTATCTCCACCAAAATCAATTCCTTTTGTTAAAACTTTTTTCATTGATTTAAACAATAAAGATATTTCGGACTTCTTTAAACTTTTTGAAGTTCGGGTAGGGAGTATGTGAGATAGATGAAGCATTTCGTCAGAATAGATATTACCAATACCAGCGATAATAGTTTGGTCCATTAGAACAGTCTTTATGGCACGATTCGGTGACATTAGGATACGCTCCTTGAAATTATTTTCAGTAAATGTTTTTTCAAGTGGTTCTGGTCCAATGTGAGCCAGACGTCCAATGTGGATGTGGTTTGATTTTTCTACAACAATTGTGCCGAACTTTCGTGAATCGCAAAAGGCTAATTGCTTACCATTTGAAAGACTAAACACAACATGAATGTGTCGATTATATGGGTCGTGCAACGCCTTATTTTTATCATCTGGAATCCATGACCATTCACGCCCATTGTATTTTTTATCTATTTTATAATTTCCGTACATAAGGTGTCCTGTCATTTTCATGTGAACAATTATAGTAAATCCGTTATCAAGATTAATGAGAATATATTTTGCTCGACGAGCAACAGAAATTATCTTGTGTCCAAGAGTGTATTTTTTAAAGTAAGGGAAATAGGTACGGTCTTTAATCGTATTTTTCGCGAGCTTTGATTCACTCCACATATCTGACCAAACATCTTTTATTGTAAGACTCGGCAGTACTTTTTGTAGTCCGGTAACAGTTGTGTGAACTTCAGGTAATTCAGGCATATAAGCACTCTATCGTGACTTTACAACTTTCTCAAGTTCTTCTCTGGCGACCGTTGCGTCATCCCATGGAAGTTTCGTTCCATTTGGTCCCATGATGTAAGGGTCTGTTCCTTTGCCTGTGATTAAAACAGTATCACCTGTATGTGCAATAGAAATAGCATAGGCAATAGCCTCACGTCTATCAATAATTATTTTTGGGGTGTGATGAGTTACACCAGCAGCCACTTCATTAATAATCTTAAGCGGGTCTTCATCGTAAGGGTCTTCGTTTGTGATGATAATTTCATCGCAGTATTCATCGGCAATCTTTCCAAGAACCGGTCTCTTCCAACTGTCACGTCCACCACCAGTACCGCCAAGCACTGCAATTTTCCTAGAAGAGGGGAATGTTTCATAAAGTTGGTGAAGGCTGTCGTCTGTATGAGCATAATCAACGATTACAGAAAAATCTTGCCCAGCTTCTACTTTTTCTACACGCCCGCGAATAAGACGAAGTGATTCTATCCCTTTCTTTGCTTCTTCAGGATTTATACCAAGTTCTTTTGCAAGGGTAAGTGCTGCAACAGCGTTTGAAATATTAAACTTCCCAGGAAGTGGAATAGTTATTTTTGTTCCATGAAAACTAATAACACTAGAGGAACTTGTTTCAGAAATAAGCTCAACTTCTTTTAAGGAATAGCCGATATTTTTTTCAATAGGGTATATGAGAAATGATGGAGCGTGTTCGTTATCTATATTTGCGATAGAGAGACGAATAGGTTTTTTGCTTTTCGCGAGTTGTTTTATAAGACGAAGTTTTGCTTCTTTGTATTTTTTAAATGAGCCGTGACTTTCAATATGTTCAGGAGAAAGGTTTGTAAAAATAAGTGCATCCATTTCTACTCCAGTGTGACGGAAAAATCTCGCACCCTCAGAAGTCATTTCTATAATTGCATATTCGCAACCAGCGTCTACCGCATCACGTAAAAACTTCTGCGTAAAAAATCTCCCAGGCATTGTCATTTTGAATTTATTTGGACGAGATGTACCACCAACCTTGAAACGTATAGTAGAAAGAATCGCAGTTTTTTTACCAGCACTTTCTAAAACCGCATTAACAAATTCTGTGGTTGAGGATTTTCCTTTAGTTCCTGTTATTCCAATCACATAAATATGTCGAGAGGGCCTTCGATAAATAACTGTACCAGTTATTGCAAGAAGATAATGATATGCAGGCTGGAAAAAACGATAAATTTTTTTTGGTATTAAGTGTTCAATTTTACGAAGAATTTTTTCCATATTTATTGTAGTAGACTAAGTGCTTCTTTAATAAGTGAGCTTGTTGACTTGCTCTCAGTGTTAAGCTTTTGCAAAGTGTCATGGATTTCTTTCGGAGAATATCCCAAGGTCTCAAGAGCGAGACGAACTTCATAAGTTGTATCTGTCTCCTTTGTTCCAACCAAATGAGACAACTTACCTCGTAGCTCAAGAATAATTTTCTCAGCAGTTTTTTTACCAACACCTGGTGTATGGGAAAGGGCTGGTACATCTTCACGTTCGACAGCGTCTGCAATAGAAGCTGGGGAGTGAACAGAAAGCATGGCGAGTGCCGACTTTGGTCCAATGCCAGAAACATTAATTAGCTTTTCAAACAAAAATAAATCAAGTTCATCTTTGAATCCATATAATGTGAACTGATCCTCTCTAACGTGTGAATGAATATAAAGTGAAAATTCTTGTCCAGTTGTAGTTGAAACAAGAAGTGGAAGGGGTGCATGCACTCTGTAGCCAACACCAGAAACATCTAAAATAAGAGAACTTTCGTTGCTTGTTAATATCTTGCCTCTTAGAAATCCAATCATAATTGAAGTATAACATGAGTCAAAGATGACCCTTCTTGAAAAATATGGCTGTTTGTGGTATAGTGGGGCATACAAAAAAGATATGGCAATTACACAAAACGCAAAGAAAGCATTACGTGTCAGTGAGCGAAAGGCAGTCGTAAATGACCGTCGTCGTAGAACTATGAAAGAAGCAGTAAAAACTGTTCGTAAAAACGTTGCAAGTAAGGACGCTAAGGTTACAAAAGCTGACCTAGCTCTTGCTTTCAAGGCACTTGATAAGGCTGCTAAGGGTGGGGTTATCAAGAAGGGGACAGCTAACCGAAAGAAGTCACGCCTAGCAAAGGCTGTAGCAAAATCGGAGAAGTAAAACAAAAAACACTTTCAAAACGAAAGTGTTTTTTAATTTATTTGCAGAAATCGGCCACCTCGTCTCGTTTTATGAATACATAAAACAGGAGACTCCGCGACCCCTATTCGATTCCTGACGTAAGTGAAGTAGTTCACTTGCTTCAAGGGCACAAAATAACAAAAAGCAACATCTTTTAGATGTTGCTTTTTGTTATTTTGTGCCCTTGGCAGGAATCGAACCTGCATCGCAAGTACCGCAAACTTGAATTCTATCCATTGAACTACAAGAGCATGTTGTGGATATGATACTACACTATTTTTGAGCTTTTGGCTAGGCTTTAAAATTATAAAAACGAAAGAACTTAAGTGCATAAACTGCTTTTGTTTATTCTCACAACTGTTACCATAACCTCATGAACCCCAAAGCATTATTCATTTGGTCATTAACTATAATAATAGCTGTCTTCTTCGCAAATATTGTAATAACAAAAAATAAACAAAATAATTCTAAACACATGAAAATACAAAGCAACGCTTTCATTCACAATAGCAAAATACCACCTTTATACACTTGCGACGGAGAAGGGGTGCGACCGCCACTTAATATTTCTGACATTCCCGAAGCAACTAAAAGTCTTGCAATCGTTGTCGATGACCCAGATGCGCCGAGCAGGAACTTTGTTCACTGGCTAGTTTGGAATATTGACCCAATCACCGTAGAAATAAAAAGCGATACATTACCACAAGGTGCAGTTGAGGGGTACAACGATGCGCGAAAAATTGGTTGGTTCGTACCGTGTCCACCAACAGGAACTCATCATTATAATTTTAGTATTTATGCGCTTGATTTTATTTTGGATATTCCAAACATCTCAACCAAACAGGAGCTTGTTGAGGCAATGAAGGGGCATATATTAGGCGGAGACACACTGGTTGGATTGTATGGTAGAGTAAATTAACGAAAGCAAAAACGAAAGAAATAATCCTTTGTTTTCGTATTTAACTTACAGTGCCCGAAACATCAAACCTTACAGACGAAGAGCTTGCTAAGCTCAGTGTTTCTGACACTGTGTATTTTGGTGAGTTAATATCGCGTTACGATAAAATACTTCTTCGTTATGTTATTAGACGTTCTCACGCAACAAAAGAGGACGCTGAAGATGTTGTACAAAATAGTTTTATAAAAATGTATCGCAATATTAATGATTTTGATACAACTCTTAGATTTTCATCATGGGCATATCGTATAACTCACAATGAGCTCATTGATTGGTATCGTAAACAAAAGAGTCGTCCACAACTTATTCTTTCAGACAAAGATGAAGATGTCTTTGCTTCTATCGCAGGGGACATGAATATTGAAAAAGAAGCCATGGCTAACGAAACAAAAAAAGAAATTGAGGATATTATAAAAACTATTGACCCAAAATACCAAGAAGTTATTTATTTAAGATTTTTTGAAGATAAAAGTTATGAAGAGATAGCGGATATTTTGCAAATACCACCAGGTACGGTTGCAATACGACTATCACGAGCAAAGAAAATTCTTCAAGAATCACTACAAGCTTATTCATAAAAATATATGAACATACCACAAACAATTTTGAATAAAATAAAAGGAGAGAACATCAAACCAAGAGCTAGATGGTATTTTGTGATGAAGCACTTGGCGTTGTGGTTCCCAGGTGTTCTTGTAACCATACTAGGAGCTATTTCTTTTGCGGGAGTTCTTTTTGCCTTTACTCACGCAGGTTGGGAGTATCGTGAGTTTGTATATCCATCGTTAATGGATTTCTTTTTAGCTGTTGTGCCATTTGTGTGGATAATTTCTTTTACTGTATTTGGGTCTCTCATTGTTAAAGCGCTCCGCACAACCCACAAAGGATATCGTCTTTCTGTGAAAAAGATTTTATTGGGAAGTATTGTCGCAAGTTTAGTTTTGGGTGTTTGTATATTTTACGTTGATGATGCTTTTAAGGTGGACAGTATTATCCGATACCCTTTACATGTGCGTGAACAAGGTGTTTGGTCTTCTCCAGAAGAGGGTAGACTCGCTGGGCTTATAGAAGAAAAATACGAAGATACACTGGAGGTTAGGGGTATGGACAATACTCTTTGGACAATAGACATGTCTGGTTTTGGTTCCACAACTTTTCCATTTGTTGAAAAAGGGGAGAGCATAAAAATTGTTGGAACTAGTACGGTCGAAGGTGTTTTTGTTGCCTGCGCGGTATTTCCTTGGGACATAGGCAGGTTTCCTGGATCACCAATTAAAAATAATAAGCATATCCGTCCACAAATAAAACGAGAGCAGAATAATAATCCTAATTGTAAAGTTTTACTTGATAATATTAAAAAACACGTTAGTGGAGATGCTAAAAAAAGTATGAAAGAAAACAAACCGATGATTCGTAATAAATAGTGTCAGTGAATAAATTAGTAGTTTAGTACATAATTGTAAATTTTTATTCACCGACAAATACACACATACATATGAATAAACGTAAATATTTTCTAGCATTATCATTAGCATCTCTTGGGTCGGTCGGAGCTTTTGCTTCAGTGAGTGCTGCGTCACTACCAGCTAATACCAGAATGGCTAATCGTGACCAAGTACACACTGCAATCCAACAAGCTTTCACGACTGGCGACTATCAAGCATTTCTAGCTGCAAGTAAAGACAGTAAAATGGGGGCATCAATAATTACTGAAGCTCAGTTCAACACCATGATACAAGCACAGAAACTTCGTGCGTCGGGAGATTTCACTGGCGCAAAGAAACTTCTCGACGAAGCTGGTATCAAACCGCCAATGCAAAACAAACAAAACAGTAAAAACGAAAAGTTTGATAATCGCGGTGTACACAAAGGAGAGATGGGGCGAAACCAAGAAATGCGTCAATTAACTGAGGCTCAAAAGGAAACAATGAAACAAGCTCAGGAGCTCTTTAGAGCTGGTAAACAAACAGAAGCAAAAACTCTACTTAACAACGCTGGAATAAATAGGCCTGAATACAAAGAACCTGCTATATCAAAAGTGAAGAATTTTGTAAAAGGAATATTTTAACAAAGAACCAACCACAAATCAGTAGCAATTGTTTCTTAACTAAAAACCACCCGATAGGGTGGTTTTACTTTACATGAGTTATGTGAGATTTTGTCACAAAACTCCTCGCTTCGCTCGAAGTAGTTTCGCAACCCCCATTCGAATCTCCGTAAACCAAGCGTAGGAGGTTCGATTCGGTCATTACTTTAGTATTTTTCTTCACAACTTCGTTATTTGAAAAACACTCAAAGTTTTGGCCTAAAGAAAAATCGACAAAATTATTTATAAAAATACTGAGCTCAATTTTTAGAAATAATTTCGTAGACCGATTTTTCGCTTCGAATCTCACGAAAAGTGCTTGGGCACTTTTCTACCTCCTCCACACATAAAAATGAGCTCACCAATAAAACTGGTGAGCTCATTTTTGTGTGTGCGGAGGAGGTGAGATTCGAACTCACGGTCCGGTTGCCCAGACTCCTGTTTTCAAGACAGGTGCAATCGACCACTCTGCCACTCCTCCATATAATCTTTCGATTGTAGTAACACTCTACCATGATTTTTATATTTTTGAAATAAGGTATAATTAAACCCATATATGGAAAAGAAATTATGGTTTAAGGCAAAAAGATACGGTTACGGATGGACACCTTGTTCCTGGGAGGGGTGGCTTATTACCTATATATATCTTATTTTTCTTGTTGCTATGTCTATTACTTTTAATATTGACTATTCTACACAAGAAGTATTATTTAAATTTATTATTCCGATTTCTATTGCTTCATTTTTGTTTATTGGTATAGCATATAAAAATGGAGAAAGATTGGGATGGAGATGGGGAAATAAAAAAACTCTCTGATATACTATTTTAATATGAAATATTTAGGAATAGACTTCGGTTCTAAAAAAATTGGGTTTGCTCAATCAGATGATGACGGAAGAATGGCTTTTCCTTTAATGATTTCTCCAAACGATAAGTCTCTTTTGAAAGACACATTAGAGCTAATTCGTGAAATGAAATTCGGCACAGTGGTTATAGGGGAGAGCGTGGATACCAAAGGAAAACCAAACCCAGTTGCAAAAGAAGCACGTGCCTTCGGTACTCAGATTGAAAATGCTGCAGATGTAATTATTAAATTTGAAAAGGAATGGTATTCAACTGTAGAAGCGCGTAAGCAACCAGGAAAGGAAGGTAGTCATGAAGTGGATGACCAAGCTGCAGCGATTGTTCTTCAGCGATATTTGGATAAAATAAATGGACCAAGTACTTCTGATGAAGAATTTACAGGTGAAGAAAACGATGAAGAGGAAACATCAACTAGTGATCAGTGGTAATTAAATAATTAACATAAACATATGTCAGAAGAAATTGTCCCAGAAGTAAAAACAGAAGCTGCTCCAGTTGTTGAAAAGGTGTACGCAACTATTGATGACTTTATGAAGATTGAAATAAAAGTAGGAACAGTTCTATCTGTTTCTATTGTGGAAGGGGCAGATAAACTATACATACTGTCTGTTGATTTAGGAGAAGAAAAACCACGTCAAATACTTTCAGGTATTCGTGAATACGTGCAACCAGAAGACTTACAAGGAAAACAATTTCCATTTGTAACAAATCTTGCACCAAGAATGTTGCGCGGTTATGAATCACAAGGAATGATATTAGCCGGTAAAGATGAGGAAGGTCTGGCGCTTTTTAATCCAGATAAAAAACTTAAAAACGGCACTAGGTTAAGTTAGTAGAATTAAAAAAAGCGACAGCCTACAGCTCTCGCTTCCGTGTTATCATACATACATGATACAAAAACTCGTCGACTGGGTAGAGAAATGGGCGGGGCATCACCATGCCAATACTGCGCTGTCTATTGTTTCTTTTATTGAGTCATCTTTCTTTCCAATTCCTCCATTTGTTTTGATTGTTGGAATGTTGTCACTTGATAAAAAACCTTCATGGGTCAGGCTGGCAATTATAGGCACAATATCATCAGTGCTTGGAGGTATTTTTGGATATTTTGTTGGGAAGTTTTTTTATGGATATATTGGAGCGCCACTTATTTCTTGGTATGGACTAGAATCGGAGGTTGCATATCTTGGAAATATTTTTAGGGAACATGTTTTTATTACCATATTACTTGCCTCCTTGTCTCCAGCCCCTTATAAGGTTTTTACTTTGTCAGCAGGGTTATTTTCTGTAAATCTCTGGATGTTTATTTTTGCCTCAATAATTGGAAGAAGTATAAGGTTTTTTGTAGTTTCATATTTTGCTGACAGGTACGGTGTACGAGCTAAGAAATTTATTGTTGAACAGCAAAAAATAACTGGGCGTATTCTTCTCGGTGCGGTTGTTGTGTGTATTATTTATTTTATGCTTAAAATGCAGGGTATACTTTAAATTATGAAACATCATATTTGCATATTAGATGACTACATTGTATTTGACGGTGAAATGATTCCAATTGGAAAACGAATGATTGAAAGAGAAATTACAAAAGCGATTAATGAAGTGTTGGATGTTATCGTACACAAAATCGGCAAAGACGAAGTTGTTGTCTGTGGAACAGGGGACGCTAGAAGAATGCTGGGTAGAAAACTAGAGGACAGATTGAAGAGGGAAGTGTGTTATGAATAAATAAGTTTGGTAATTAATTAACTGTTTACTTTGAGTGCGTTGACTTGCTCTATGTGCAGAACTATACTTTTATTAGGTGGCGTAACGCAAAGATATTAATAGCAAGTTTACTTACTTAAAATAAAACAGAATGAAAGAAATCTTACTTCTCTTACACCCAACTTTTGGTGTGTTAGGAATAATCGCAGCCGTGTGGGTTATTGTTGAGGTTATCAACTCTTCACAGAGTAATCAAAGTCGTATTCGAATCGCATCAGTTATGATCTTTATCCTTATGGTTTTAACATGGATAACTGGCGGATATTTTTATGTATTTTATTATGCTGCAGATAAAGCGATTATTCTTAATGGGCCTTGGCCATTCGCCCACAGTTTACTTATGGAAAGTAAGGAGCATATTTTTTTCATGACACTTGTTCTATCAGCTTTTCTTCCTATTGTGTCTAGAATGAAAAACATAATCACAAGTAGACAAACGCGAATACTAATAATTTCCACAGCAACACTAATCGTTATAAGTGGACTAGCTCTTGAGGGTGCCGGTGCAATAATTGCAGCTGGGGCAAAATTGGGATTATTACAAACCGTTGTGCAATAATTAACTCATATATGGAAAAAGACATTAATCAAAACGCAGACAATTTAACGACAGCCTTCGGTATATCCGCTTCTGTTGCTATAGTTTTCAATACTCTCCTTATGGTGGCAAAAGAATCAAATCCAGCCATTTTGGCGTGGATGAAAATGGTCACAATCCATCACTGGATAACTCACGGGCTACTGGTTACGGGAGTTTTTATTATTCTCGGATTAGTTTTATATAAAACAAAAATCCAAATCCAAATAATGTCACTTACGTGGATGGTTACTTTATCATCGATATTAAGCGGGCTGGGTATAGTTATATTCTTTTTACTTGATTAAGTTTCTAAAATATAAAGATCAAAATCTAGCGTGTATACAAAGTTTTTCATCTAAAACTTTTTAGATCTCCCACAAATAAATAAAAGTTGCCACATTTATGTGGCAACTTTTATTTATTTGTGGGAGATACAGGACTCGAACCTGTGACCTTCTCGGTGTAAACGAGTTGCTCTACCAACTGAGCTAATCTCCCATATTTTATTTTTACCTAATATACCATATTTTAGCTCATTGTTCGTTTATGTAAACGAGTTGTCTGTTTTTCTTTGCCAACTGAGCTAATCTCCCTATATAGTATAAATACTACAATATTTTCCTTTTTTTTGCTAGTATACTCTATATTCCATGCCCTTGTAGTTAAATGGATATAACTGCGGACTTCTAAGCCGTTATTGCAGGTTCGATTCCTGCCGAGGGCACAAATATGAAATATCCAATTCTTTTTGAAAATATCCACGCTGTTGCTATCGATAAGCCAGCGGGTATTATGGTGCATCCAGACGAAAGACAAGATGAATACACTTTAGCTGACTGGATGAAAGAAACCTATAAAGTGGAAGGTGTTGGTGAGGCTGGGCGCGAAGGAATAGTTCACAGATTAGACCGTAATACAACAGGGGTCATAATGTTGGCAAAAGATAACGTTGCTTATACAACTTTCAAGAAACAGTTTAGAGACCACACAGCTCGAAAAGTGTATAGAACAATTGTTGAGGGTCATATTCGTCATGACACAGGAATGATATCTCTTCCAATCGCTAGAGCCAAAAGTGATTTTCGTAAACGTACCGTTGTAGATATGTTTTCAAAAGACCAAAGAGGTGAGGAGCGTGATGCTATTACACGTTACAAGGTATTAGCCCGTACAACATCACCAGAGGGTCAAAATTACTCCTACGTAGAGTGTTATCCATTGACTGGGCGAACTCACCAGATTCGTGCGCATTTTCGTGGTATTCGCCACCCAATAATCGGGGATGATTTGTATGGTTCATTTAAGGGGAAGGACATCGCGCCACGCTCGATGCTTCACGCTTACTCACTTACAATAGAAGTTCCTGAAGAAAAAGAAGGGAAAAAGGAAGTAACAATCTTTTCTCCAATTCCAAAGGATATGAAAGATGTTCTTAAAAAGCTTAACTTTCCAGAAGGACTTTAGGTTATTTGGGCTTGCGAAACATCATTTTTTGTGATACTATCTCTCTACTAAGACATTTCTTATGAAAACAACTATTAATTTTACACCAGTGGACATTGAAGCTCGAAAGGCGCTAGATTTTTCATCTGGAGATGTTGTGCGTGTATGGAGCAAGATTAAAGAAGCTGATGGAAAGACTCGCCTTCAAGCTTTTGAAGGTATGGTGCTTGCGCGTAAACATGGAACAGAAATCGGAGCCACTTTTACTGTTCGCCGTGTTGCCTCAGGTGTAGGAGTAGAGCGTGTATTTCCACTTTTCTCTGTAATGATTGATAAAATTGAAATCGTTCGTCGCTCACGTACTCGTCGTAGTAAACTTTACTATGTTCGTGACAAGGCTCTACGTGATGTACGTCGTAAACTTAAGAAGGATACTCGTGTTATCAAAAAAGGTTCAACAACAACAGTAGAAGCTGTCGTTGAAGAAACTCCAGAAGAAGTTACAGCATAAAACAAAAACCTGCATTACTGCAGGTTTTTGTTTTGGGGTATTTTGTGTTAGTATTTCAATACTTCTAAAGAAGAAATATGCCCAGGTGGCGAAACTGGCAAAAGAATTATCTGCGCACTCGTGCGTCTACCAGTTTCGCGACACTGTGGGAATATTGGAAGGTGAAGTGTAAATTAAATATATGCCCAGGTGGCGAAACTGGTAGACGCACTACCTTGAGGTGGTAGCGCTGGCAACGGCATGGAGGTTCAAGTCCTCTCCTGGGCACAACAAAAAAAGCGTGACGCGAAAGCGTCCGTTTTTTTGTTGTGCCCAGGAAGCATGACGCCTGCGCGTCATGCGTGGGGACTTGAATAGGGGTCGCGGAGTCTCCTGTTTCAGGTAATTCTGAAACGAGACGAGGTGACCAAGTCCTATTTAATTAAAAAAACAAAATCCCCGCGCAAAAAGCGTGGGGATTTTTTGATACAACAACCGTATCAAAATCTGTAATTAAGATGAGCAAAGTAAATTGTTTTATCTTCTTTTCCCATAAGGGACTGAATGGGTTTTTGAGAAAGTACGGAGACATCAAAATCCCAATTTCCTTTTCCAAAACCCAAGAACGGAATAATGGTTACCCCATTGTAAGTGACACTGTCTAGCGGTTTTTCGTACTCTAGGTACGTAATCGTTCCGCCGGCATGTAAACGCCACCCTTCAATTTTTGCCAATGTCCACTTACTCCCAACCGAAGCCATTTGTACCTTACCGTCAAGGCTATTCTTAGAAATGTAGCTTAGCTCAGCAAAACAGTTTGCTGTTTTCCAGAAACATTCACCAAAGTGTTTACGAAGCCCAAGACCGGGGTTTACTTCCCTGTAAGGGGTAGAGGTACTTTTGGTCACATGATGACTTAGACCATAGACAGTAACTGACCAGCCATTGAAACTGTCACTTTTATCAGCAAAACTATTTACTGAGATAAGAACAAAAGCCAGAAAAATAAAGATTTTTTTCACGGGGGTATCTCCTTGTTGATGTTTATAACGAACTACTCATTAACAACTCTAGCACACGTTTAAAAATTATCACTCTTCAAAAAACTCAAAATATGTGTTAGAGTAAAGACCTTATTCCGAAGGGAATTTAAAGAGATGGTGCCTATAGTGTAATGGTTCGCACTAGGGTTTGTGGAACCCTCAGTCCGGGTTCGAACCCCGGTAGGCACACCAATCAATAAAAACTAAAAACCTCCTTGTTAAAGAGGGGGGTTTTAGTTACGATATTTTTGTACCCTTTAGAGAATTACAAGGAGAATCGGAACTGATATACTTTCTTCATGAGAAAAATAGCTATTATTTTCTTCACCGCCTTCGTTTTGAATGCAATATGGGAAAACTTGCACTCATTGCTATATGATAATTATATGGGAGGTAAGATTACAGAATTTATCCTACTTAGAGCATCGCTGTTTGACGCATTAGTGATAAGTGTAATTGTTCTACCTTTTTTCTTTTTGTCTTTTTTAAAGGACAAAAGTTGGTTGATTATTTTACTCGGCACCACTGTTGCTATTTTCAATGAATGGTTCGGATTGAATACTGCTCGTTGGGCGTATAATTCTCTAATGCCCATTATTCCCCTCATCAATGTCGGATTTACTCCAGCTATTCAACTCGGAATACTAGGATACGTTTCGTATAGGATACAGGAGTATGTGGATCTCCATACTGCTCTTTCTTGAGAGTAGTTCTAATCCCGTCTACGACAGTATATCAATTCATAATTACTAAAAATCTCCTTGTTAAAGATGGGGTTTTTAGTTACGACATTTGTGTACCATTTAGATAATAATGTGGAATGGCGGAACTGATATACTGTTTATATATTTATGAAATTAAGTAAAGAAATTACCGTTAACGACAAAATGCAAAAGAACTACACTTATGTTCTTACTTGCAAAGAGGGAAAAGACTTTGATCCAAAGTTTAAGCCAGACCTTTCGCCTAGAGAAATGCTTGAGCTCGGTGTGTTTGGTGGTAAATATATGACAGATTGTAAAGAGGAATTTCCTAAAAGTTGGTTTATAAAAGCTAAGTTAAATAGTGAGAAATACGATAAGTCATTAAATTATTTTGGTGTACAAGCAAGCCAGTCACTTGCAGAGTGGAGGAAGAAAGGGTGGATACATGAAGATGACCCAAGAGGGTGGTTCCAGTGGTACTGCAGATATTATTTAGGTAGAAGACATGTTGATGACGCAAGACAAATAAAGCGATGGGTTAACATGAGACGACATATCACATGGTTGCAAGGCGCTTGTAGAAGGGGAGATTTTTTATGTAGACCAAAACAACGCCAAGCACTCCTTCATTGGGCATACGATAGTAGAAAACTCTAAATAATAATTTACAGAAAATAAAAGGATATATATTGTGTCTATGGGGAAGGAAAGGATCGGGAAAACGGTATTTTCCTTAAATTTACACTGTAAATGGTATACTTCGACAACATGAAAAATATTATTTCTAATTTTGACACACTCGCCATCACACAATCACGCAAAAACGCTTTAGAAATAATTGAAGCAGGATATACAGCAGTCGACACAATTTCAGTTGTGAAAAAGAAAATTTCACTGGAAAACGGAATCCTTTCAATACAAGGAAACGAATATTTTTTGAATGATTACGATAGAATTTTTGTTCTAGGTTTTGGAAAAGCGGCGGGAAAAGCTGCGCAGGCTCTTGAAGAGATTCTGGGGGATGAATTAGATGGTGGAATTGTTATTGATAAGTACACAAGTGCTTGTAAAGTCGTAGATGTATATCAAGGGTCACACCCAAGATCTAGTTCTTATAATTTCGAAATATCACAAAAGATTGCTGATTTGGCGGAAAACTTAACCGAGAAAGATTTATCTATTGTCATAGTGTCAGGTGGTGGATCAGCTCTTCTTTGTTGGCCCATGACTGAGTGTGACCAAAGCAATCATCTTTATAATTCATTTCTTAGTGCTGGAGGAAATATAGAGGAATTAAATACATTAAGAAAGCATATTTCTGGTATTAAAGGTGGAGGGTTGGCAAAACTTTTATATCCCGCGACAGTCGCTAGTATAATTTTTTGTGATGTACCTGGAGGTCATTTTGATGAAGTTGCTTCGGGTCCTACATATTTAGATACAACAACAATCTCTGGCGCTGAGAAACTTTTAGAAAAATATAATATAAAAAATATTTTTTCATTTAACGAAACCCCAAAGGACCCTAAGTATTTTTCAAAGGTAACTAATATACCATTTGTTTCAAACAAGGAGGCATTACAAGCTATGGAAGTAAAATGTATTGACCTAGGGTATGAAGTTATTAATTTAGGTGATGAAGTATACGACAGTCCTAAAGTGTTTTTAGAGAAAGCAAAAAAGGTGTTAGCTCCTAAAAGTGTTGTTATGGCGGGAGGGGAGTTGTCTATTGTACTTGAACGTGAAATCGGCATTGGCGGAAGGAATTTTTATGTTGCAAGTGAGGCGATTTCTATTATTTCAGATACAGACACGTTTGTTTCATTTGCTACTGATGGAATAGATAATAAATCTATTGGAGCTGGAGCAGTTGTTGATATTGAGACAAAAAGGAAACTAGAAGAAAAAAATCTAAACAGCAAAGAGTATCATGATGAAGACAAAGACAGTGAACTGTTTATTGAAATAGGTGACGCGATTATAACTGGAGATACCGGAAGAAATGTGTCTGATTTGTATATATTATTACAAGCATAAATAAATATGAACCCAATTAAATCCATAAAAGTTGATATAATTAACGACTCAAGGAATATTCCAACTCTATCTGTAACTGTTACAACAGAAGAAAGTAAAACGGGAAATTGCATGGTTCCATCAGGTGCGAGTACTGGAAAATATGAAGCATATGAACTTCGTGATGATGACACTAGTCATGGCGGCGTCACTAAAGCCAAAGAAAATATCCTAGAAATTATTGCTCCAGTGATTATCGGTAAGGATGTTACAAATCAAAAAAATATTGATGACACCTTAATAAAACTAGATGGAACAAAAAATAAGTCCAAACTAGGTGGGAATAGTATTTTAGGTGTTAGTTTTGCTTGTGGTAAAGCAGGTGCGTCAACAATGGGAAAAGAATTTTATGAATACATGCGCATGCTTGCAGAAGTTTCACCAAATGAAATTTGTCCATTGCTATATTTCAATCTCATAAATGGTGGTAAACACGCTAAGACCGGGCTTGCTTTTCAGGAGTATCACATTGTTCCAAAGGTGGATAGTGTTACGGAAGCGCTGGATATTGCACAAAAGATAGAAAACATTCTCGGTGAAATAATAAAAGAAAAATATGGAGACGTTGAAAAAGGGGACGAGGGTGGATACGCTGTCCCGACAGAAAATATACGTGAGCCATTAGAACTTTTATCTCAGGCTGTAAAAAAATCTGGATTAGAGAGTGATATTATGTTTGCTCTTGATGTTGCTGCCACCTCTTTTTATGATGAAGTTACAAAAACATATAAAGTTGGTGATGAGAGACACACAAAAGAAGAGCTTCATGATACGTATGTATCGTTAGCAGAGGCATTTCCAATTCTTTCGATAGAAGATCCTTTTTATGAAGAAGATTTTGAATCATTTGCAAAACTAAAACAAGATCTTTCAAAAGTTATTATTGTTGGTGATGACCTTACCGTGACAAATATTGAAAGAGTAAAAAAGGCACATGAGTTAGGAAGTATCTCTGGACTTATTGTAAAACCAAACCAAATTGGAACTTTAACAGAAACGTTAGATGTAATAACCTACGCACAGAAAAATGGTATACACTGCATTGTGAGTCACAGAAGCGGTGAAACAATGGATGATATGATTGCGGATATAACTGAGGCATTTCATTGTTTTGGTATGAAGTCCGGCGCAAGGGGTCCCAAGGAGCGTGAAGTAAAATACGCGAGACTTGTGAAGATTCATAATAATAAAAATAGTAATTAACATGGAAAGAAAAACAAAAATTATAGCAACGCTTGGTCCTTCATCTGGAACAGAGGAAGTTTTTTCAAAAATAGCTTCATACGTTGATATGGTGCGATTGAATTTTTCATGGGGGACACATGAAGAAATGAAAAATTTAATTGAAATGGTGAGAAAGGTTAGCGATGAACAAGGTAGAAAAATTTTAATAATTCAAGATTTATCTGGTCCTCGCAAACAAGAGGCAAATGGTCATCACATGGACACTGGTGCACAGGGTGTCATAACTGAAAAAGATTTAATCGATTTAGAGTTTGGTGTTAAAAATTCTGTTGATTATGTCGCTATGTCATATGTGGGCAACTCATCGGATGTTATCGCACTGCGTGACCATATGGAAAAATTTGGCAATAAAATACCAGTAATAGCAAAAATAGAAAGGAAGGAGGCCGTGGATAATATAGAAGATATTATTAATGTCTCCGACGCTATAATGATAGCCCGCGGTGATTTAGGGAAAGCTCTACCTATAGAAGAAATTCCTCTCGTAGAAAAAAACATACTTTCTTTATGTATTAATAAAAATAAATTTGTAATTGTTGCTACCGAGATGCTTCTGTCTATGGTAAAAGAAGATAGACCAACTCGAGCAGAGGTTACAGATGTTGAATTTGCTGTAACAAGTGGAGCGAGTGCGGTTATGTTATCTGAAGAGACAGCCACAGGAGAACATCCGTTAGAATCGGTAATGGCGTTAGATAAAATAGTTAGATATTCAGATGAGCACCCTCTAGATTAGAAAATTTTTAGCTAGAATGTAAATCTTTTGAAATTATTGGATAATGATAGAATATAGAAATGAAAATTAAAATAATAATTGGCGCAGGTATATTAATTGTCTTGGCTGGGGCAATGTTTGTATTTTATAAACAAACCAAAGAACAACAACCTGTTGTTTGTGCTACAGACACAAAAATATGCCCAGACGAATCTGTAAAAGTAAGAAAAGGGCCACAATGCGAATTTGACGCATGTTCTGCTGAGGCTATTAAAAGTAACGGGACCCTGAAAGGGAGTGTGACTATCGGCCCTGTTTGTCCAGTAGGGTTTGCTGAAAAATATCCAACTTTTTCATGTAAACCAACACCCGAAATGTATGCGGCTGCGAAGGTGTTCGTATATAAGATGGACAAGACCACACTTGTAACAACCGTTACTCCAGATAAGTATGGTCTATTTTCTATAACTCTTCCCGAGGGTTCATATTTTATAGATATGATTCATCAAAAAATGGGAGGAACCAAAGGTGTACCAACAACAGTTACAATTACCAAAGATAAACCAGTGACACTTAACCTCGACGTTGATACAGGATTAAGATAAACATATAGAAATAAAAACCCTGTTTCAGGGTTTTTTTTCTGCTATACTTTGCCCATATGTCAAAATTAATTTATGTCACTCGCAGAATACCGGACAATGGTATTCAAATAATGAAGGATAAAGGATATACAGTTGATATTGGTGAAAAAATAGAAAAGCCATCTAAAGAAGAAATAATAAAAGCAATTTCAAAGAAAGAATATGACGGAATGATTTCTTTTCTGACTGACCCAATTGATAAAGATATTTTTGATGCATGTAAAACATTAAAGATAGTAGCTCAATTTGCTGTTGGTTTTGATAACATTAATCTAGCAGACGCAAAAGAACATTCCATCGTGACCACAAACACACCAAAAGTTCTCTCTCTTACGGTAGCCGAACATACTGTTGCGCTCATGCTCGCGCTTACCACTCGCACCGTGGAAGGGGATTCGTTTATGCGTTCCGGTAAATATACTGGGTGGTCACCGTATCTTCTAAATGGTACAGATATCACGGGAAAAACAATCGGTATTTTAGGAGCTGGCGCGATTGGATCTGAAGTGGCTTCAATGCTTCATTTTGGTTTTAAGTGTCCGATTATTTATCACGATATAAATGAAAACAAAACTTTTGAAGAAAAGTTCCAGGCACAGTTTGTAGATAAAGAAACACTTCTTAAAACAAGTGACATCGTTTCTATTCATGTTTCACTGTCACCATCTACAAAACATTTAATCAACAAAGAGTCGTTACATTTAATGAAAAAGGATGCATATTTGGTAAATACTTCACGTGGTCCAGTGATTGATGAAGCGGCACTCGTAGAAGCGTTAAAGGAGGGAACAATAAAAGGGGCGGGACTTGATGTCTATGAGTTTGAACCTAAGTTAAGTGAAGGACTCGCAGAACTTACAAACGTGATTCTTACTCCGCATATTGCATCAGCAAGCGATAATGCGCGAAAGGAAATGGCTCGCGTCGCCGCAGAAAACATTGTTTCATTTTTTGAAACTGGAAAAGCAATAAACGAAATAATAAAATAGAGGAGAGCGATTAGCGGTGTCTACTAGTTTTATTTTGCTATACTTTAATTATAGTAATTCACTTACAGTACGTGAAGAAAATTAAAACATATTTAAATATAAATTTGGTTATTGCTATAGGGATGGCGCTGATTCTTTTTAGTGGGTTATTTTTTTCTGCAGAAAATAGGTGGTTTTGGTTTGATATTGTTTATCTGGCAGTTATCGTAGGCTCTATACCGTTTGTTATTGATATTATTTCTGCAATGCGTCGCGGAGTCTTTGGGGTTGATATTATCGCCATAACAGCAATCATCGCCTCTCTTGCAACAAATGAAATAATCGCGGCAGCTATTGTTGTCTTTATGTTGTCTGGTGGCGAGTCACTTGAAAAGTATGCCGAGAATAAAGCAAGAAGTTCTCTCGAAAGATTACTTCGTCGCGCACCAACAAAAGCATCTGTTTATATAGACGGTGAACTAAAAGTTGTTAACATTAAGCAAGTTAAGGTTGGTGATATTATAGCCATCAAAAAAGGGGAAATTATTCCTGTGGATGGAATCGTTCACGACGGAGCTTCTATTGTTGATGAATCAGTGATTACAGGTGAACCTATGCCACGAGATGTTTTTGTTGGTGATTCTGTTGTGAGTGGTACAACAAACGGAGGAGATTTCTTCACAATAGAAGCTAAAGCTACTTACGATAAGAGTGTTTTCTCTGGAATTGTGCGTCTAGTTGAACAGGCAGAAAAAGAAAAAGCACCAACCGTTCGCCTTGCAGATAGATATAGTGTTTATTTCACACTATTTACTTTTAGCATGGCTGGAATCGCTTTCTTTAAAGACCCACACTTAGCAACGGCTGTGCTTGTGGTTGCAACACCTTGTCCGCTTATTCTTGCGGCGCCAATTGCTTTCATTGCTGGAATGAGTAGGTCTGCAAAAAGGGGAATTATTGTAAAACATGGAGGGGTATTTGAAACTATTCTTAAAGCGAAAGCTTTCTTTTTTGATAAAACAGGAACCTTAACGCTCGGCATGCCACAAGTTTATTCAGTTAAAACTTTCGTTCAGGCAATGTCACAGGTAGATATTGTTCGTTATGCGGCATCTATTGAACAGGTTTCAGTTCACGTTCTTGCTCAAGGAATTGTTACAAAAGCTATAGGGGATGGATTAAAGTTAATCACACCAACTTCTGCAACAGAAACAACGGGTAGTGGGGTTACTGGTGTATTAGATGGAAAGGAATATAGCGTGGGAAAACTTTCCTTTTTAGAGTCTCTGGGTGTTTATGTTTCTGAGGAAGAAAAGGAGAAAAATAAAATAAAAACTAAACCAACGGTGTATGTCGCTGAAGGAAAAATACTTATCGGAAGTATTATCTTTTCAGACATAGTTAGAAAAGAAGTAAAAGAAGTTCTTAAGGATTTACTTTCTTTGCAAAAAAATACGGAGCTCGTACTTATTACAGGAGACTCTGAAACCCGAGCACATGAAGTTGGAAAAACTCTTGGTTTTACAGAAATAAAAGCAAGCTGTTTACCTCAAGATAAAGTTGACCTCGTAAAAGAATACGAAAGTAGAAATAAACCAGTAGTAATGGTTGGGGATGGGGTCAACGACGCACCTTCACTTGCTGTTGCTTCTGTCGGTATTGCTCTTGGTTCACACGGCGCCACAGCTTCTACAGATATAGCTGATGCTGTGATCATGGTAGATGATTTAGACAGGTTGGTTTACTTGATTGAAATAAGTAAAAAAACTACAAGCATTGCAAAACAATCAATGGGAATAGGTATGGGTCTAAGTATTCTAGCAATGTTTTTTGCATTGTTTGGATATTTGCCACCAATTGAGGGGGCGATACTTCAGGAAGGTATCGATGTGCTTGTTATTATAAACGCCCTACGTGCTTTGTAAAAAGTAGTCCAAATCAAGCCAGCATCAATCATGCTATACTTTTTTTATGAAAAGTAGTCAACATTCATCATCGACTATCCCCCACATTCACATAGACCAATATCCAAAACTCGTAAAGGAGGGTGTGTTTATTTTTGATGATGAAGTGTGGAGTACACAAAAGCGTATCGCACGTATATATGGAAGAAGTATCCCAACAATTAATGATCACCTCAAGAAGATATACCGCGAAAAAGAATTAATGAAAACATTAAGCGAAAGAGTGCTTATGATTACCCAGCAAGAAGGAAAGAAAAAGGTTGCGCGAAAAGTTTATGTCTATAATTCTGACGTTATGATAGCTATTGGATTTCGCGTGAAAGGGGAATGGGGTAAGGAGTTTCGTATATGGGCACGTGAAGTAGTTAGGTCTAGCTATGATCCAAAAGATCAGATAAAACATTTAACTGGTAGAAATAATTAAAGCGGTAAATGTCGAGCCAAGTGTTCACGTAGATAGTTAGTCGTAACAGAAATCTTTTTCCCCGGGTTTAATATTCCGAGAGGGTCCCAAGCATTTTTTATGTTTTGAAAGATATTCATTGTTGCTTCGTTATAAACATATGAAAGAAAAGGTGTACGAATTAAACCATCTCCGCCAACAGCACTTATCCCTCCTTTATGTTTTTTAACAAGTGTAAATATATTTTTGGAATATTCACCAAGTTCATTTTCATATGTGGGTGAATTAGTATCAAAAAGAGAAATAACAGATATGTGACCACTTCCAGCGTTGCCTGTTATTGTATAAAGCCTACCAGTAGAAGCAAGGTACGCATCTATTTCATGAAGAGTTTCACTGTAATCATGAACAGATACAATTATTCCGTCCGCCAAAGTATTGGCAACATGGGAACCTTGAGTGTAAGCATCTAGAAGTGAAAAAATATAAGACTTTTCTGTTATTCGTTCTATTTTGTCTTCGTTTTCTAGTTGTACACATGACCCACATTCAACAGGTATTGCTTTGATAAAAGTTTTTAATTTATCGTGTAACTTTTCTTTATCTGTATCGAAATGTGTGACACAAAGTACGTATGGAGTATCTAATAGTTTTGGTAGCAGATGGGCATGATAAAGCTCAGATAGTTTTGTGAATGTCGCGTCATAAAGAAAAATATGTTCAGCTTTATGGTGTTTAGAAATGTCTATACATGAATTAAGAAGAGAGGAATTTGTTATAGGTATAAATGTCGTAACTGAAAGTGTTTTACGGGGTGCAAGTCTAAGTGTTACAGACGTAATAATTCCAAGAGTTCCTTCCCCACCTACAAGCTCGTCTAGTAATTGCCTTGGACCAATAGAGGTATTCCAAAGACAGTACCCAGTGGCATCATCGTGTTCGTTTGGTTTAGTTGCACGCAACACTGGTCCGCTTTCTGAAAGAATTGGAAATATCGCTTGATAAATACCAAGTAATCTTCCGCTAGGTGTTGTGCCATCTGCAATGCGGTGCTCTTCTCCTGTATCTATCACAACTGTTAGTGACTCTACCCATTCGCGAATCGTTCCATGGTGAAATGATGTGGGTGTAGCGCTTTTTGTGGAAATAAGTCCTCCAATAGTCGCCCCGTCATCTTGAGATGTTAGTACTGGCACATCCATGTTCCACCCCCGTAATTTGTCACGTAGTGTTTTTACAGAAACACCAGCATCTACTGTGATTGTATGGTCCATCATATTTATTTGACGGATATGAGTGAAGTATTTTGTCATATCAAGAATCATACCTTCACCAAGAGAGCCACCAGAACGAGCGGTACCACTACCTCGCGTTATTACAGGCATACTGTATTCACGAGCAAAAGAAAGCACGTGTTTTATATCACTGGCGTTTTTGGGATAAATGACCGCCTGGGGTCTGACGCTATAAATAGAACCATCTGAACTATACGCAGTTATAGCTTGATAAGAACAGTTTATTTCACCAGAAAGAACCTTGGCGAGAGATGAGAACAAAGGGGGAACATTTGAAAGTAAATTAGATACCGTGATCATATATACTTTTTCCGTTTATATAAATTAAAAATATAGCAATACATATAACAATTATTATTAATATAACTATAAAAATAGTACGAAGTATTGGGTAAAGATTAGTTTCTTCATGCATACTAATTCCAGTCGGTATAGTATCTGGGGAGGGTATTGTTTGCTCTTGGTTTAGTGTTTCCATATATGACCACAGTATAACTTGTTTTTGTGTACTTGTTTGCACTTTTTTGTCCACAGCATTGAGGTATATATACGCGGTATACTATAAAATATATAATAATTTATTCACATACCATACTATGAAACTACTAGCCTCTTTTTTGAAACGTTTATATCAGTACTCAACAGTCTGTATAGTTATAGGGTCACCTCTTTTCTTTATACCTCGCACAGGTTTTGATCCAGACATTACTTATTACATTACAATAATGTTTTTAGTTACAGTAGCCACTGTATCATATGTAATATCTGCTCTGATAACAAAATCTTGGCACACTGTTTCTAAACTTGAGTTTATTTCATACTTCGCAGTATCTGTCGCACTTCTCGGGTCTGTTATTTTTGCACACATGCCTCGCGTTGCACTCTTCGGCGATTTGTTTAATCCTTTATCTGCGGTATCACTCCTATCTTTACCTGTAATAGTGTATCTAGTTAGATCTTTGCCAGAAAATCTTCGAAATAAATTAAAATATGTTTTAGTAATCATATTAGGAGTATCTGCATTTATTTTTGTACTAGCTCTTATGTTTTCAGGTCAAATAATTGATGTAACAAAACAGTTATTTTCTGGGTTTTCAAACCTATCTTCCTTTGCTGTTTATCTTGGCTTGTTTGCAATTGTTTCTATCTTCTTTACGCGTAAGGTGGAGCTTCCAAAGCATTATAAAAATGCAATAATAGTAACATCAATGTTATTTCTAGCTTGGGCATTATCACTTTCCTCTCAAGATAGCGTGCGTCCAAATCTTTCAAGCACACTTATAGTTGGGAAAAATGTAATGCTTCATGATGGTGTGTTTGGTATAGGCGCAGGAAACTTTAGTCGCGCATGGCAGCTTTATCGTCCAGCAAGCGTTGTCTCTTCCCCATATTTTGGGTATGAGTTTAATCAAGGTTCAGACACAATGAGTACATTTTTTGTAAACATTGGTATCGTTGGTCTGTTCGCATTCATGTTTCTAATTCTTTCCGCTCTGTACTCTACATTTGTCAGTTATAAACAAACTAAATCGGATGCAGAACATTTTATTCTAGGACTCCTTTTTATCTCACTCCTTTATTTCGCACTTATTTCTTGGGTAGTTCCACTATCATACGCAATGCTCGTAGTGTGGATGGTTATATCTGGACTGGGTCTAGCAAAAGCCAATTTAAGTGAATATCACCCAAATAAGAAATTAGCGTGGCTACTAATACCTATTGCTATTCTTTTTGTAGCAAACGTTATTATTGTGATACAAAAAACAAGAGCTTTCAATTTTTACACTAAAGCTCAAACTGTTTCATCTGCAAAAGAAGCAATTCCTTTATTAGAAAAAACAACAGCTATCTATCCTTATGACGGGTTTTATCGCACTCAAGTTGAAAATGCTATACAAGCTAACCGCGCACTAGTTTCTTCTTCAGCTTCTACTGACCAAGAAGAGCTAAAAAAGCAGTACCTCACTACATCTCAGTTAGCAGTAGATGCAGGACTTGCAGCTGTTAATTATAATTCAGACAATTACCAGAATTATGTTTCTCTAGGTCGAGCATATGAACTAGCTATTCCATTTGATAAAGAAGGTGGATACTCTCGTGCAAAAAAGGCATACGAAGAAGCCATTAAACTCTATACAGAAAATCCTTATCTTTATGTAATGATTGCAAGACTTGAGGCGTCAGCTGGAACAAAAGAGGGGGTACGCACACAATTAACTGAGGCCCTTCAAAAGAAACAGAACTTTGCTGATGCTTTGTATCTTATGAGTCAACTTGAAGCGTCAGATCAAAAAATTGATGAAGCTCTAGCTTATGCTGTTGAGGCAGTGAAGAACGCACCAAATGACCCACTTACTTATATCCAGGCAGGGTTCTTATACTACGGTAAAAAGGATTATCAAAACGCGGTGACTTCTCTTAAAACAGCGCTTGAAAAAGACCCAGGTAATGCTAATGTTGCATATTTCCTAGCACTCTCACTTAGGGATGGAGGACGACCAGATTTAGCCAAGTCTATAGCCGAAGATCTTTTTAAGAGTAATTCAGGAAATGCGGATATTGAAGCCCTTGTTAAATCTCTCGAAACCCCTTCTACTTCAACACCAACAACAAAAAAGACTACAGTTAAAAAATAATGACTATAAATGAAATAGAGAACACATTACAAACATTACGAATACGTCACACAGACTTAAATGAGGCGATGCTTGTAACATTGCTTACGGCTGGCGGGTGGGATGGCGCAATGATTCGCGACGCTTTAACTATATATAGCAGCACAAAAGATAAACAGGACTCTACAACTTCTGGTTTATTATTTCCAGCAACAGAAAAAGATAACGTTCTCCCAGAAATAGCAGACAATACTCACTCTCTTTTGGAGCATAATCCAGAAATGTTCTCAACAGAAACAGTTTTACAGGAAAAAGAAAAAACAGAAGGAGAACCTCAGTCTTTAATTGATACAGTTATTGAAAAACCAAACCTTCAAAAAGAAGAACAAGAAATACCTGATAATTTATCTATTCGTCCATTTGAAAGCACAGAAAATGTGTGGCCGTTTTCTAGATACAAGGACGTATTTCATGGGGACACAATGGTAAAGACAAATGAAAAAATAGAAAAGGAAGAGGAAAAACCAAAAGTACCCATACCCACAACCATACAGGCAACGGAAGAACCAAAAAAACATATAATTGAGAAACATATTGTTATAGATAAAATACGTATAGCAAAAACTCCTCTTTCAAGAAAAGAAGAAGGGTTGGTTATCTTAGCGAGTACAATGCTTGTTTTGGTTATTATGTTGTTGAGTTACATGTACATTAACGGACGCCTTTAATCTTAAAGAAATTTGATTTATTGAATAGCAACTTAGTACTAAGTGTTATACTTACAAAAGTATTACTAGTTTTAAATAACTTATTATTTATGCAAACATTTGATTACAAAAAATATACATGGATAGCTGCAATCGTCGCTCTCCTTGGTGTTGCGTTTGCCTCACTTGCTATGGGTTTAGCAGACATTAAATCCTTAAAGCATCCAGGTGGGACAGTTGCTTCTATAACAGTAACAGGTGAAGGGGAGGTTACAGCTCTTCCAGATGTTGCAACTATTACAGCAACTGTTCGTGAGACCGCAAAGACAGTTCCGGAAGCTCAAAAATTAGTTGAAGATAAAATCACCGAAGCAATGTCTTCAATGTCAGTTCTGTCTGTAGATAAAAAAGATATAAAAACTATTTCGTATACAGTTAATCCAAAATATGAAACAGACGTTATCTACTGTATTACCATACCTTGTCCCCCAAGAAAAACTACGGTTATTGGGTATGAAGTTTCTGAAACTATTCAAGTTAAAGTTCGTAAGATTGATTCAACAGGGGATGTCGTCGGCGCTTTAGGTAAAGCGAACATAACAGAAATATCTGGACCAGAGTTTACGGTAGACGACATGGATAAAGCCAAAGCAGAAGCCAAAGCAGAAGCAATAAAAAAGGCAGAAATTAAAGCCAAAATGACGGCAAAAGCCCTCCATGAACGCTTAGGAGACATAATGCAATTTAGTGAAGATAATGGCGGATATTATCCAGCCATGTATGGAATAAGTTCCTCTCTTATGAAGACAGAATCAAGCAGTGTAACTCTCCCACAAGGGGAAAGTGTCATAAAATCACGAGTAACGATTACATACTCGCTGGATTAGTTCAGAAATTTAAAAAAAGTTAAGAATTCTAAAAAACGACCCGTCGGGTCGTTTTTTAGAATTAACCACAAAACACCTCAAGGTTTAAAGCCTGTAAGGTATTGACTTTTTCATTTTTTTACGATATGATAGAAAGATAAATGCCCTGGGGGGTGTTTTTTAGAATAAGGGTAGAATTTTACGTTTTCTATAAAATATTTAGCACACACAACAAAACTATGAATCTTCTTAAATACCTGAAGGAAACCAAAGCAGAACTAAAGGATGTAACATTTCCAAGCACATCACAAACTGTTATTTATACTGTTATGGTTATTACTATATCAGTTGCAGTTGCACTTATGTTAAGTGGCATGGATCTTGGGCTTCGCGAAGCACTTTCAAGACTGCTTAATCGCTAGTTAATTGACAGGATTGTATTAAACTATCAACCATTAAATAACAACTATACATTATGGCTAAACAAGAATTTACAGGAGAGCGTCACTGGTACGCAATCCACACATATAGTGGTTACGAAAACGCGGTACAGCGTAATCTAAAACAACGTATTGAGTCTCTTCAAATGCAAGACAAGATTTTTGCTGTGGTTGTTCCACTTGAAAAGAAAATAAAAGTTAAAGGAACAAAACGTGTTGAAGTTGAAGAAAAGATTTATCCAGGATATGTCCTTGTAGACATGATTGTGGATGACAATAGTTGGTATGTTGTTCGTAACACCCCACGTGTAACTGGATTCGTTGGCGCCGGAACAACACCAGTTCCTCTAACTCAGAAAGAAATTGATTTTCTATTTAGCCGCATGAATACAAGTGAAGTAGAACATGATATTACTGTATCTGTTGGTGAACTTGTTTCTATAACAGACGGACCTTTTAAGGATTTTGAAGGCAAGGTCAGTGAAGTAGATAAGGCTCGCGGAAAATTAAAGGTGCTAGTTAACATGTTCGGACGCGAGACTCCTGTAGAACTAGACTTTCTTCAAATAAAAAAGGTTTAAAAGTCTAAAAACTACTTCATCTACGTCGTTGTTAAAGATTTTTATGTATCTAAATAAAACCTTGAAAATCTTTTAAAAATGTGCTAAGATAACACAACTTATATATATGGCTAAGAAAATTACAAAATACGTAAAAGTACAAATAGAAGCAGGTAAAGCTACTCCTGCTCCACCACTTGGTCCTGCTCTTGGGCAAGCGGGTGTTCAGATTGGTGATTTCGTTAACAAGTTCAACGCTGCCACTCAAGGTATGCAAGGACGTCTTACAGTAAAGATTTATGTTTACGAAGACCGTACTTATGACTTTGTTATAAAGACTCCAACTGCAACCTCACTTGTTATGAAGCTTGCAAACGTAGCAAAAGGAAACAGTAAGGCAGGGTCAGGAACAATTTCAAAGGATAAAGTTCGCGAAATTGCAGAGATTAAGTTGAAAGACTTAACTGCCCACACTGTGGAACAAGCCATGAAGATTATCGAAGGAACAGCTCGCTCAATCGGAATCAAGGTTGCTTAATAAATCCAACTAAACAAAAAACCGCAAAAGTTGCGGTTTTTTGTTTATTTATGTAGGATTCATATCAGACCCGAAAGGGAATATCTTTAAATTAAAAGAGGTACAAAATGAGTCAGATGACAGGAGTTTTTAGTCAGCAGGATTTAAAAGATATTGTTGCCAATGGCAGAGTTAAACCCTTGACTGGTTTTTCTGAAAAACATATCGGTCCGGCATCAATAGATATCACCACAACTGGTGAAGCTTATCGCGTTGATCGTCTTCTTCCGCCGAGTCAATTGGCCAATGAAACAGTTCGTTATTTACTACCAAAAATGGGGGCTTCAAAAATTGATATCGGCAAGGCTATGGAAGTAGGTTGCACTTATGTAGCCAAAGCCAGCATCGATATTAATTTTCCTCCAGGGATATATGGATATCTTAACGCAAAGTCCAGTTCTGGAAGAAATTTTCTCTTTGTGCGTTCACTTGCAGACGGTGTCCACATGTTTGATTGCGTTGACCAAAGAGACAAGGGATATACCGGTGAGCTGTGGTTGGTCATTCAGCCGCTCGCCTATCCGATTATCTTCACTGATAAGGAGTGCTATAACCAGCTTCGCGTTTTTAATGGGGATACCCGTTTCAAACAGAAAGATTTGGATGAACTTCTTTTGAAAAAAGATCTGCTCTACCGTCGTAGTCAGGAGCCTTATAACCAAGGAGGACTTTCCCTTTTTACTCACGACGGTTCTGTTTTGTGTACGCTTCATTCACCACCCGAAAAGATGGTTGGATACAAAGCGAAACGTACAGCAAAACCGCTTGATTTGAGTTCTAGAGATCAGGATCCTAAAGATTATTTTGAACCAGTATACGCCGAGCGTTTTGGTTCTGGTAAAGATGAAGGGGTTGTGTGTGTTGAGGCTGGAAGGTATTACCTTCTTTCAACCAACGAGATGTTGAAGATTCCAAAAGTTAACACTGCGGAATTGACAGCGCTTGACCCGAGGTTGGGATTCTTCTTTACACACTTCGCCGGCTTCTTTGATCCAGGGTTCTTTGGTACTGCAACACTAGAAGTGTTTGCTCCACATGATGAATTTTTGCGACACAAAAAACCACTCGCAAGGTTTATCTTGGAAAAAATGAGAAAAGAGACTGTTTCTTATGCTGTTTCTGGTAACTACAGCGGTCAAATTGAAACTCAACTTCCGAAGCAGTTTGTTGCATGGAAATAATTTTAAGCCCGATTAAGTTCGGGCTTTTTCTTTTTGTTATACTAAACAAATGAAATTACTTGTTAAGAAATGTAGAGATGATGCAAAACTTCCAACCCGTGCACATCATGACGATGCTGGAATAGATTTATATTCTTGCGGTAATCACACCATAGAACCACACAAGACATTAATGATACCGATTGGTATAAGTATGGAAATAGAGGAGGGATACGTGGGATTGATTTGGGATAAGTCATCAATTGGTTCAAAGAGTATAAAAACTTTAGGTGGTGTGATAGATGCTGGTTATCGTGGAGAGCTTCATGTTATGGTAAATAATATGAGTGACATAGCTTACACATTTGAACATGGACATAAAGTTGCACAGATGTTAATTCAAAAAGTTGAATTTCCAGAAATAGAAGAGATTAGTGAATTATCAGAAACAAAACGTGGTACGGGTGGGTTTGGAAGTACAGGGAAATAAAAGCCAAAAGATATTTAATCTCATATATCGTTTAAAAACAAAAAGGTGATACATGTAAACATGTATCACCTTTAATTTTTACAGAAGGTCTGCCAGAATCTTTTCATGGCTCCTGTAGTTAATCAACTTGATATCATTCATAGTGAAGTCATCAATGTTTTTAACCAGAGGGTTGAGCCACAATTCTGGCGCCCTGAAAGGCTTCCTTTCCAACTGTTTGTTAACCTGTTTTAGGTGTCCCTTGGAAGGCGTCGGATTTCCATTTTCGTTTAAGCCAGCAAGGTATATATGGCAGTCTTCAAGAGTGATAACCAACTCACCCGGCACCATATCTACACACTGGGCAACCATATGGATAAGCAGCGCATAGCTCGCAATATTAAATGGTACCCCCAGGAACATGTCACAAGACCGTTGGTCCATAGACAGGTCGAGGTGCATTTTCTTATCGCGACGATTGCTCGGTCTTACAAAGAATTGCATCTTCATGTGACATGGAGGTAAACACATATCATGTATCTCGCCAGGGTTCCATGCATTCACAATGTGATAGCGACTGAAAGGGTCGTCTTTCAATTGTTTGATCACATTCCCGAGTTGGTCAATAGAACGACCATCAGACGTTCTCCAGTCACGCCACTGAGCTCCGTAGATGCGACCACAGTCACCATCAAATTTTGCTTTTCCTTGGGAGGCAAATCTGCTTTGGTCGTGTGTCCAAATATTTTTGGCGTCATCTGGTTTTCCAAGAAGCTGGTTTAATTTTTTGATGGAAAGTCTGCCACCAGTCTCTTTGCCTCCATCAATTAACCACAAATTTTCAGCGACCACTACGTTGAACGCGAGGTACTTCGTTGTCGTTGCTGGAAAACCACACTGCAAATCAAAACGCATTTGATGAGCAAGAGTAGCGGTGGTAACACCGTTTCGTGTCTTGCGACGAGAGCCATTGTTGCGGGTTTCGGAAAGAGCTTGGAGGTAAACTCCTTCATTCGGGTTTAGCATTTCAGGTACTCCTTTAAAATGTTGATTTGGTTAGAACAATTTCCTCTTGAACTCTACAGAAAAATGAGATGTTTAGCAACTTTGCGGATAGGGTTAAATTCCTGTAGGATTGTCTTTAGTTCTTTTTAATTTAACGCCAAAAGGCAAAGGAGAAAAAAGTGAATACTATACTTATCGCTATTGAAGGTTCAGATGGTGTTGGTAAGGATACCCAGAGCAACCTTCTATATGATTTTTTCGTGAATAACGAAATGACTGTCAGTCAGGTTTCTTTCCCACGCTACAAACAAACCGCAGGTGGGTGGGCACTTTTTGAAGCTCTCAAAGGAGGTAACAAAGATGCTTACGATTTTGCAAATGTTGATCCATACAGCGCAAGCCTTTTATATGCAGCTGACCGTAAACAATCACTTCCTTTCCTCAAGGATTTGATTGCTCGCCACGATGTTGTGATTTTTGATAGATATGTTGATTCCAACCTCATTCATCAAGGCGGAAAGTTTGCTAGTGAGAAAAAACGTAAAGAGTTTGGCTTATGGCTTCAAAAACTCGAATACGAGATGCTTTTTCTTCCAGAGCCACACATAACTATCTATTTGGAATTGCCCGCGCACATATCAATTAACCGGGCAGAAAAGCGTGCAAGGGAAATGGATACGACTCCAGACGCCGTGGAAAGCAACCATGACTATATAAGGAACAGTCATTACGCAGGCATTTTTTATGCAAGGATGTTTGATTGGCTAATTATTCCTTGTGTTACCGCTGAAGGTTACGAACTAACCCGAGATGAAGTTCACAGAAAGATTGTATCTACACTCTCTAGTCGACTAAAACTTCCATTTGATGTTTAATTACAATCAAAAGACCTACTTTGTGTAGGTCTTTTTTATTTATAGATTATTTGTTTTTACTTCATCAATAAATAATGTAGTATATAGAGTAATGAACTCGTACGAGATAATTAAACAAGCAATTATAGAAATCTTTGAAAAGAAGGGGATTGTACCAACTTTTTCTCTGGATAGACCAGAAGATTCTCTACATGGTGATTACGCAACAAACATCGCTTTTATTTTGTCTAAGACTGAAAAACTTTCGCCAAAAGATTGTGCTAATAATTTAATAAATGAACTCCAAACAGAACTCACAGATACAGTAGAAAAAATAGAAGTCGCTGGAGCTGGGTTTATAAACTTCTTTTTGAAAGATGATGTTCGTACAGATGAAGCCGACGAGCTCGCCAATGGAACACTTGTTGTTTCTGAAACAAGCGGAAAGGTAATGGTGGAATACACAGACCCGAATTGTTTTAAGGTTTTCCATATCGGACATTTAATGTCAAACACAATAGGGGAAGCGGTATCTCGTATTTATGAAACAGAAGGTTATGAAGTAACTCGTGTATGTTATCCATCAGACATTGGAAGAAATGTTGCTATGGGTGTTTGGGGTGTCATGCAAAAAGAAAATGAAAAACCCGCACAGAGCGCGTCCCTAAAAGACAAGGTTACATTTTTAGGAATGTGTTATGCCTACGGAAATGAAAAGTATGAAAGTGATGAAAATGCAAAGCAGGAAATTATTTCTGTAAACAAAGCAATCTATGAAGGCACTGATACAAAAGTAATGGAAGTATACGCTGAAGGCCGCGCTCTTTCTTTGGAGTATTTTGATTACATGTATGCAAAACTCGGCACAAAATTTGATTCATTTATTTTTGAGTCTGAGGTTTCAGGCGTTGGTTTGGAAATTGTTAAAGTAAACATGGGTAAGATTTTTGAAGAATCAGAGGGAGCTGTTGTATATAAAGGTGAGCAAGATGGGCTACATACTCGTGTATTTTTGACAGCACAAGGTCTTCCAACATATGAGGCAAAAGATTTGGGAAATTATGAAAAGAAATTGGAACTCATGCCGGAGGCAGCCTTCTATGCTGTCATAACAGCTAGTGAACAAAACGAATATTTTAAAGTTGTAAATAAAGTTGCAGAAAAAATTTACCCAGAACTTAAAGATAAGCTTGTGCATATTGGTCACGGCATGATGAGACTTCCGTCTGGAAAGATGTCATCTCGTACAGGTAACGTTATAGGAGGTGAAGATATGTTAGATATGATTACAGAAAAGCTAAAAGAAAAATTGGAAGATAAATTAAAATCTTTTTCTGATGCTCCAAAATTATTAAATGACATTGCAGTCGGTGCAATTAAGTTTTCTATTTTAAAACAGTCCCCAGGTGGAGATATTGTTTTTGATTTTGATAAATCTATTTCATTTGAAGGGGATTCAGGTCCGTATTTACAATACACACACGCAAGAATTTCCACCCTTTTGGAAAATTCACAAGAAGCAGGAATAGGTATAGACTCATATATAGTAGAGAGTCCTGAACGTGAACTCGAACAGGCTATAATCGGATATAGGCAAGTTCTTGAAAAAGCATATAAAGATTTAGGTCCACATCACATAGTCCAATATCTGCTTTCACTCACGCGTGCATTTAATGCCATGTACGGACGTGTGCAGATTATCGATAAAGATAACATTGAAAAAAGCGCATACTATGTGATGCTCGCGCAAGCAACAAAAAACATTCTCGCACATGGCCTTTACGTTCTTGGAATAGTGGCTCCAACAAGAATGTAAGGGGATTGTTCTTTTGAATAAAAAAGGAGGTTGATATGGAATCTCTCGGTATTGTTCAAACACACGTAATCTACGAATCAGAAGAATTTTTTTTCTACAAGAATGAATTTGTTGGAACAGATGGGATCACAAGATTCTTTTATTGTGTCGGTAATAATTACGGTACTCATAATTTGTCCAACAGTGAAGGGGAAATTCTTAATTATATCGTTGACGAAGCATTCAAAAAATTTGATTCAGATGGAATAGAAATTGCTTTAATTGATTTCTCTTCTGGTTTTCAAAAAGAAAGAATGCAATAAACCAGCGGCTTTAGCTGCTGGTTTTTTCTTGCTATTTATATTATTTGTTATAAAATAAGAATATAAGCGTTGAAGGAACTAATCACTCCAGAGCTATGGGAAGAACATCGAAAGATAAGTAGAACCCAATCAAATGAGGGGATAGAGATATCCTAAACACAAGGTGGTACCACGATAAAATCGTCCTTGGAAAAGTTAATTCTTTCCCGCGGACGATTTTTCTTTTTTATTAACGTATTTACAACTTTTATGAACATCAATCCAACCCCAAAAACAATTTCTGAAAAAGAAAAAGAAACCCTTGCATTTTGGCAAGAAAATAATATTTTTGAAAAGTCTATTGAAACTCCTGCAGGAGCAAAAGCAGTGGGAGATTTTTCATTTTATGACGGCCCACCGTTTGCTACAGGTCTTCCACACTACGGACATATTCTTGCTGGAACAATTAAAGATACGATTCCTCGTTATCAAACTATGCAAGGCAAGTCTGTTCGTCGTATTTGGGGTTGGGATTGCCATGGTCTTCCAATTGAAAATTTAATCGAAAAGAAATTGGGATTGAAAAGCAAAAAAGATATTGAAGATTTTGGTATTGATAAGTTCAATAAAGACGCTTATGAAAGTGTTCTTCAGTATGAATCAGAGTGGCAACAAATAGTTCCGCGTTTAGGGAGGTGGGTTGATATGGATAATTCATATAAAACCATGGATGCAACTTATACTGAAAGTATTTGGTGGGCATGGAAAACTCTTTTTGAAAAAGGTCTGGCGTACGAGGGTCATAAAATGATGCACATTTGTCCAAGATGCGAGACAACGCTAGCTCAGAGTGAGGTTGGAATGGAATATCACGATGTGACGGATTTATCTGTCACAGCGAAGTTTGAATTGGTAGATGAGCCAGGGACATTTGTACTAGCGTGGACTACTACACCGTGGACTCTTCCTGGGAATACAGCACTCGCTCTTAAAAAAGATGCAATGTATGAGAAAATCTCTACTCAAGATATGGAAGGTTTTTATATAGTTGCAAAAGCCAGAGCAAAAGAAGTTTTTGGAGCAGAAGGAGAGGGAACTAAGTGGAAAGTTATAGATAAAATACCAGGGGAATCTCTAATTGGTAAAAAATACAAACCTGTATTTAATTATTTTGAAAATGCTGATTTAGAAAATAAAGAAAATATTTATAAAATTTGGCATGCAGATTTTATTACATTAGACACAGGTACTGGTATTGCTCATGAGGCCCCAGCTTTTGGCGCAGAAGACATGGAGCTCGCAAAAGAAAACAATATTCCAATCATTAAACACATAAAAATGGATGGTACATTTACTCCAGCAGTTACAGATTTTGCAGGAATGAAAGTAAAAGTTGCTGGAGATACTCAATCAGCAGATATTGAAATAATTAAACATCTAGCGCATACAGGACTACTTTTCGAGAAACATAAATTGATTCACAGTTATCCTCTTTGTTGGAGATGTAAAACTCCTCTGCTTAACTACGCAACATCCTCGTGGTTTGTTGATGTTCCAAAAATGAAATCAAAACTCATAAGTGAGAATCAAAAAATTGGTTGGGTACCAGAACATACCCGCGACGGACGCTTTGGTAAGTGGCTAGAAGGGGCTCATGAATGGGCGGTATCACGTACTCGTTATTGGGGTGCGCCACTTCCTGTGTGGAAAAATGAAGATGGGGAGGCTGTAATGATTGGCTCACTAAAAGAGCTTGCTGAGAAAAATAAATACAAAGCAAAAAATAATTTTTATGCTGTACGCCACGGAGAAGCACAGAGTAATGATAGTGGACTATTAGACACATCTGGTGACCCAAATAATCATTTAACTGAAAAAGGTAAAGAACAAATTCGTGCAAGTGCAGAAAAATTAAAAGACGCCAAAATTGATCGCATTGTCATGTCACCATTTATTCGTTCTGAAGAAACCGCTCAAATTATTTCTGGAATCTTGAATGTTAAAGATATTGTTGTTGATGATAGATTAAAAGAAAACGATTTGGGTATGTACGATGGATGGACTATCAAAAAATATTATGAAGAAATAGGACGTCCTGGTTTTTTGCGTTTTTCACATCGTCCGAAAGGAGGTGAAACACACGAAGAGATAATGGATAGGATGATGGCTTGTTTATATGATGAAGAAAAAAATAATGACGGCAAAAATATTTTATTTGTCACACATGGGGGGCCACTTCGTATGATGATTGCAGGAGCAACTCTCGCAACAGAAGAAGAGGTTCTTGTAGATGAAATGATGGAACATTCCCAAATGTATCTTAAGAATGGTGAAACAATAAAGATAGATGTGAAATTTGTTCCGCGAGATGAAACAGGGGCAGTTAATCTCCACAGACCATACATTGATGAAATAGAGTTAGAAATAGAAGGAAAAACATATAAGCGCATACCTGATGTTTTTGATTGTTGGTTTGAATCTGGTTCGATGCCTTTTGCCTCAATACATTACCCATTTGAAAATAAAACCATCTTTGAAAAGAATTACCCGGCAGACTTTATCGCTGAGGGGGTGGATCAAACACGTGGCTGGTTTTATTCATTAATAAATCTTGGGGTTGGGTTGTTTGATAAAGCGCCATATAAGAATGTTATTGTTAACGGTCACGTTCTTGCCGAGTCAGGCGTTAAACTCTCAAAGAGTGAAAAAAATTATACAGACCCAATGGTGTTAGTAGAACAATATGGAGCAGATGCTTTACGCTACGCGCTTTTGTCTAGCCCTGTTGTAAAAGGAGAAAACCTACAATTTGATGATGAAAACATCTCAGATGTATACAAGAAATGTATTAGTCGTTTAGAAAACGTTGTCTCTCTTTACGAGATGAATAAACCACAAAATATAACACCAAAAGATTCATCAATGAATGTTCTTGATATTTGGATTGTCTCTCGCGTTCATGAGTTGGTGCGAGATTCAACTAAAGGATATGAAACTTACCGCCTGGACGAAGCTGTTCGTGGTATATCAGATATCATTGACGATATTTCTGTTTGGTATACACGTCGCTCCCGTGAGCGTTTGAAAGGTGATATGGGAAAAGACGAACAAATGCTTGCTTATGAAACACTTGCGTCTGTTCTTTTGACGCTTGCAAAAGTAATGGCTCCCGTCATGCCTTTTATCTCAGAGAGGATTTATAAACAAGTTGGTGGCAATATGACCGACATGAAAGAATCTGTCCATCTTGAACAATGGCCTGTAGTAGGTGTGATTTCAGAAGAAGTTATAAAAGATATGAAAGTAGTTCGAGAGATTGTTTCTCTTGGGCTAATGAAAAGAACCGAAAGTAAATTAAACGTTAAGCAACCACTTCTTTCAATAACTCTCAAGAAAAACATTTCTTCAGTTTATTTTGATCTTATAAAAGATGAACTTAACGTTAAAAGTGTTTTGATTAATGAATCTCAAAATGGCGAAGTTGTTCTCGATGAAACAATTACGGAGGAGCTTCGCGCGGAAGGGGATATGCGTAAACTTATGAGAGCCGTACAAGATAAGCGTAAAGAAAAAGGGTTATCACAACAAGACTCAATTAACCTTTCTGTTTCTTCTTTACAAAACCTTGGCGATACATCACTTCTTAAATCTACTTGTAAAATTTCGGACATAAAGGAAGATAAAAATATTAATGATAACGGGGTCGAATTATCATCTGGTGTTTTGTATTTTGTATTAAACCAATAGCCACAAGCTAAAGGTTAAAAGCTTTTCCGTGGCCATAGAAAAATACACCACTGCATGTATCGTTATTGAATCATTTGATCAAAATGAGCACGATAGGGTATATAAATTATTCACTCGTGAATTTGGCTTAATAATGGCGCATGCAAAAAGTGTGCGTAAACTAGAAAGTAAATTAAGAGCACATGTTCTTCCTCGTGGGATAAGCTTAGTTACCTTAGTTCAAGGAAAAGAAATATGGAGATTAGTTGGCGCAGAAGAAAAAGGAGACGTAAACATCTTTATACACGAAGTTTCTCAAATCATAAAGCGATTTATTCGTGGAGAAGGTGCTCATAAATCACTATATGATAGGCTAATTCTTTTCCTTGAAAAAGTTGGGGGATATGATGAACAAAAAGCTCGCCTTCTTTTATATTATTTAATTTTGGTTGATTTAGGTTATGCTGATGCTAAAGCAATAGGTGCAAAAAATATAAAGGAATATGTTGATTGGAGTGTTGATGATTTGTATACGCACCTTTTACTTTCTTTTGATGTTGTCAGGGAACACGTTCACGCCGTGCTTAAAGAAATGCAGTTATAAAATTCAGAAGATGCGGTGTTTAGGATAGAAAATGCACTTCTCTACTTTCTTCCCACCTCCTTCTTGCTATACTAGTAACATATGGATTTACCAGAAAAAGAGGAGAGTGCTTTGGATACAGCTGAGCACGAACTTTACGACCCTAAAAAGAAAATTGAAGACATGTCCCTCCACCATGTGCGTGATAGACGCGCTTCGGAACTCCCTACATCTTGGGGAGAGGACGCTCCAATTATTAAAAAAATAGAAGAAGAGGAAGGCTTTTCTTTCGGAGCAAAATTCTTACTAGTATCAAGTATTATTTTACTCGGAGCACTTTCTTTTACTGCGTGGCGCGTACTTTCATCTAGAAATGTTGTGTCGAGTGCAAACATAGATATGACATCAGAAATTACTCCTTACATTGAAGGTGGTGAAGCTACTCCTCTTATTTTAACTCTTCAAAATCGTAACACTTCCCCGTTACAAGAAGTTTCTCTTACTCTTATGTATAAAAAGGGAACAGGGGCACAAGACGAAGAGGAAAAGGTTATTGAAAAACGTGACTTAGGAACAATTAACGCGAACGACTATAAGCGGCAAGAGTTTGAGGTTACATTATATGGAAGTGAATCGGAGTCTCGCGATATCACAATGAAACTTGAATACAAAGTAGCTGGATCAGCTGCGGTTTTTAGTAAAGTTACAACAACTACTGTGGTATTAAAAACCCCGCCTATTTCCGTACGTATAGACGGACCCGATACATTGTCAATTGGACAAAATGGAACTTTTACTATTACCATTAAAAACAATACGGCAACAACATCCCTCTCAAGTCTTCTTCAGTTAGATATTCCAAACACGTTTACACTCGAATCATCAGACCCCAAGCCAAGTGCTCGCGGAACAGTATGGTCTATTCCACAACTTAATCCGAGTGAAATAAAAACAATTACATTGCTAGGCTCTGTATATGGATCACAGGGTTCAGTGACAACAATCAAAGCCCAGATTGGTTCTCGTGAAGATTCTTTAAATAATATTGGAGTAGTTTATTCATCACAGACTTTTGATGTTCATACACGAACTTCCCCCCTTGCGCTCTCTGTATCTCTTGATACTGATAGGGGGGTTTCAGAGGCTCTGCGTTACGGTGATAGAACAACACTAAATATTACATATAAAAATAATAGCGATATTCAATTGCATAACATTAAATTAAAATTATCAGTATCTGGTGACGCAGCTCTTTATAAACAAATCAATCCGGATATAGGATATTATGATTCGCAAGCTCAAACCATTACATGGGATAAAGCTACTATAAGTGGATTGGAAACACTGGCACCAAATGCAGAAGGTATGGTTAGAGTTATTATACCTATAGCTTTAAAAGGCATCAGTTCCCCAACACTTAAAATATCTTTCACAGGGGTTGGCACCGCACAAGAAACTGATGACGTTGTTGCTTCAATATCAAAATCATGGGTTGTTCAAGGAAGTGCAAATATAAGTGCAAGTACATTTTATAAAAATTCTCCATTTCAAAATATGGGTCCAATCCCTCCACAACCGAACAACGATACGACTTATACAGCTCATATTGCAGTTTCAGCCCAAAACGCCCTAGTAAACACATCTGTATCTTTTATTCTTCCGGTGTATGTAACTTGGCGTGGCGTGACATCAGATAATGCTAATATTTCTTATAACGCAAATACTCGCACAGTCACATGGTCTATTAATAAAATAGAGGCTGGGAAAACAGTATCATCCGATATTGGGATATCTGTTCGACCGTCACAAAGCCATGTTGGACAATCGCCAGCCATAACTTCTGGAATAGTTCTTGATGCTGATGAAGAGGTTTCAAAGGCGCATATTCGAACCACTCTTTCCGCCTTAAATACGTTTATTTCTGGTGAAAATTGGGCAACTGACCCATCTCGTGTTGTTGGTAGTCAATAATTTTCGGAAATCATATAAGTCTCCAAAAACTAATAATGTGTTTTTCTGTTTTTAAATCTTATGAACTTTTAACCATCTTATGGTAATATGCGAGTATGAAAGATAACGTTCGCATCACTATAGATTCATCTACTATTCTTAAATTTTTAGCCTGGGTTACTTTTTTCGCAGGGCTTCTTTATGTTAGTGATTTTATTATAGCTCTCTTGGTGGCTGTTGTGCTTGCTTCTGCTTTAGAACTACCTGTAAAAGTAATGGGAAATTGGGGATTACCTAGAGGGTTGTCAGTAACTCTTCTATTCCTTTCACTTATTGTTATTATAATCTCAGTTTCATTTATTTTTATTCCTCCACTAGCTGATGATTTGGCTCGTTTCGTAAAAACCCTTCCTCAAATTTTGGACTCTGTAAATATTTTTGGTAAAGACATGGGGTTCAAAGATTTATCGTTAGCAATTCAAGATTTATCACGAGATATTTCAAAGGGGCAAATTCTTACTACACTTAAAAATGCTATTTTCGGTACAAGTGGATTTTTTGCAACTACATCTGTATTTATTCGTGGAACCATAAATCTAGTGCTTACATTTGTTCTTGCTTTTTACCTTGCTCTCGAAGAGAGAGGGGTTCAAAAATTCCTTCGTTTGGTTGTTCCAAAAACTTATGAAGCTTACGTTGAGGACCTTTGGGGTCGCGCTCAGAAAAAGATTGGTCTTTGGATGCAAGGCCAACTCCTACTTTCTCTCTTTGTTGCCTTACTTGTGTATATACCAAACTTAATTCTTAATATGCCTTATGCTGCACTTCTTGCGGTGCTTGCGTTCGTTGGCGAACTCATACCAATGGTTGGGCTTACGTTAGCAATGATTCCTGCGCTATTCCTTGCGTGGACACACGGAGGAACTTCTTTGCTTGGTATTATTGCAATTATATATTTCACAATATCACAACTTGAAAGTCAGATACTTTACCCTCGCGTGATGAGTAAAATGGTAGGGGTTCCTTCTGTTGTTGTGATTATCGCACTAGTGGTAGGTGCAAAACTCGCTGGTATCTGGGGAGTTTTACTTGCTGTTCCTATAGCTTCTATTTTTATGGAATTGGCGAGTGATTTAGAAAAGAGAAAGTCTCATGTCGAATAAACATTTTTATATAACAACAACATTACCATACGTTAACTCCGATCCCCATATTGGGTTTGCTATGGAAATAATACGCGCAGACTCTATTGCTCGTTATAAGCGTTTACTCGGGTATGATGTTTTCTTTAATACTGGAACAGACGAACATGGAGCAAAGATTTACGAGAATGCAATAAATCAAGGTGTAGATGTTCAAAAATATGTAGATGGGTATGTAGACAAGTACAAAGACTTGATTGTTAAACTTAACATATCCGATATTAATTTTATTCGGACAACCGAGGATAAACACATAAAAGCTGCACAACAAATGTGGAAGCTTTGTAACGATAATGGTTGTATTTACAAAAAAGCATATCAGACAAAATATTGTGTGGGTTGTGAGCTAAACAAAACAGAAAGTGAACTTGTTGACGGTAAATGCTCTATTCATCCAAATCGAGAAATTGAACTTATTGACGAAGAAAATTATTTCTTTAAGTTTTCAGAATTTCAAAAACCTCTACTTGATTTTTATGTGGCGCGCCCAGATTTTGTGGTGCCAGATTTTCGTTTTAACGAAATTAAAAGTTTTGTTGAACGTGGACTTGAAGATTTTTCTATTTCACGATTGAAGTCAAAAATGCCGTGGGGTGTACCTGTGCCAGGGGACGATGGACATGTAATGTATGTTTGGTTTGACGCGCTCACTAGCTACATCTCTACGTTAGATTGGCCAGAACAGGGTAATTTTGAAAAATATTGGAAAGAAGGAACGCCTGTGCAGTATTGTGGTAAGGATAACCTACGTCAGCAATCAGCTATGTGGCAAGCCATGCTCATGGCTTCTGGTCTGCCAAATTCATTCCAAATAGTTATTGACGGGTTTATAAATTCAGGAGGGCAGAAGATGAGTAAGTCATTAGGAAATGTCATTAGTCCTTTTGATGTGATAGAAATGTTTAAAGATGTGACTGATTATCCTGAGGACGTACTTCGTTTTGTTTTGTTGCATGACGTATCTTCATTTGAAGACAGTGACATGACAATGGAAAGTATAAAAGAAAGTTACCAAGCAAATCTTGCTAACGGAATAGGTAACTTAACAAACCGAATAATGAAAATGGTATCAACACATGGTGTGATACTTTCTGATAAAGATAAAGAATTAATTGTTTTTAGTAACAAAACAACAGATCATTTACTTGAAAGGTTTGATATTACAAAAAGAATAGGTGAGATTTTGCAGATTATGAGTGCTCTTGATGAAGATATACAAAAAAGCGAACCATTCAAGAAAATAAAAGTTAACGAAGAAGAAGCAAAAAATGATTTACATAGAATGCTTTATCAGTTGTTCAGCATCGGGTTGCTGTTAGAACCATTTTTACCTAGAACATCAGCAAAAATCATCGAGTGTATCCGTGAAAACAAAATGCCAGAGAAACCTTTGTTTAACCGTCTTCCATAAACATGAATTACGCTTTTTTTGATGTTCACTCACATTTACATGATAAGGCTTTTAATGATGATCGTGAAAAAGTGGTTCATGATATGAAAGCAAAAGGTTTCGGCACCATTACCGTTGGAACAGGTTTGAAGGAAAGTAGAGATGCTGTTGCGCTTGCTGATGCGCATGAAAATATTTTTGCAACTATCGGACTTCACCCAGCGGATAATACTCTTGAAGAATATGATGAGGAGGCATTTCTAAAGTTAGCGCAGCATGAAAAGGTTGTTGCAATAGGGGAGTGTGGACTTGATTATCATTATATAGAAACTTTTTTTGAAAAAGAAAAAGAAGAAAAGGGTATAAGGTGGAACAAAGAAGAAGAAAAAGAAAGACAAAAAAGAATTTTTGAAAAACAGATTGATTTAGCTTTGAGGGTTGATAAACCTCTTATGCTTCATGGTCGTCCAAGTAAAGGAACACAAGATGCATACGAAGATATGTTGGGTGTATTAGAAAACGCCAAGAAAAAGCATGGCGATAAATTAATAGGCAATGCCCACTTTTTTGTTGGAAATTTAGAAATCGCACAAAGATTTTTGGATATAGGTTTTACCATGAGTTTTTCTGGTGTCATAACTTTTTCTCATGATTATGATGACGTGGTTAGGTTTGCTCCCCTTGATATGATTCATGCGGAAACAGACAGCCCATATGCAACACCTTCACCATTTCGTGGACAAAGAAACACGCCGCTTTTTGTACAAGAAGTAGTAGCCAAAATAGCTGTCTTAAGAGAGGAACCGTTTGAAGAAGTTCGCGCAAAATTGCTTGAGAATGCAAATAAGATGTTCGGCGTTTGACTTTTAATACGTAAAAGCGCAAGATAGTATGTAGTTGTAACCTAACTTAGGAGGCACATTATGGAAACATCTGACCACGGCAAGCAGATTCCTGTTGCCGGATTTGTTAGGGGTAAAAAAGAAACAAAAGATGGTAATTTTAAGTTTAGAGTTTTGCACCAATGGTTTTTGGTTCCCAAGGGTAGCACTTTTGCAAAGGCTGTTATTTTGGCAAAAACCGCAATCGTTGTGTATGAACTCACAAACAAAAAATACCCCCGCATTCTTTCTGTGAAAACAAACTACACGGGAGAAGAATTACGGGATGCAACCCTATATAGTCCGCCAAAAACGGACGCCTAAGAAACTTAAAAGACTCACAAACGTGGGTCTTTTCTTTTGCCTAAAAACGTGGTAGAATATGGGACTATGACTGATATAAATGAAATCACAGTAGACAGCCGTGTGTATGAAATTTCTTTCATCTTTGATAACAAACTAGATGAAGGAGCGGCGCTTGAGAAGAGTAACGCAATCAAGCAGTCTATTGCTACCCTAGGAGGTAGCTTCATCTCAGAAGAGGCTCCGTACATGCGAGAGCTTGCCTATGAAATGACTCGCGTTGTTAATAACATTAATGTTCGTTTTAGTGAAGGATATTTCGGATGGATTAAATTCGAAATGGACGCTGAAAAAGTAAAAGAGCTTGAAAAGGGTCTTAAGGCCGACAACCAAATCGTTCGTTACTTAATTGTAAAAACAGTTCGAGAAAACACAGTTTTCACCAAAAGAGCTCCTGTTGTTAAGGCAGAATCTCTAGTTAATAACGAAAATGATACTGACATAGACACAACTGTTGAGGTTGTAGAAAGTGCTCCTGTCGTTGAGGAAACAACTACTAGCGAAGTTAAGGAATAAGGTTTAAACTTTAGTTTAGTATCTTGTATTTTCTAAAACTAGAAACTATTAACTAAAAAACTATCCAATTATGTATCTTAATAAAGTTTATTTGTACGGAAACCTTACTCGTGACCCAGAAATGAAATCACTTCCATCTGGATCAAAAGTAACACAGTTCTCATTAGCAACTAATCGTGTTTACAAAGATCAGTCTGGCGCAAGACAAGAGCAAACTGAATATCACAACATTGTAGTATTCGGTCGCCAAGCTGAAACATCAGCGCAGTACCTTAAAAAAGGACAAGGTGTAATGATTGAAGGACGCATACAAACTCGATCATGGGACGATAAGACAACAGGAGAGAAAAAGTACCGTACGGAAATCGTAGCAGAAGCCGTTCAATTCGGACCGAAGACAGGAGGTGCGCCAACAGGGGAAGGATATCAAGCGGCGCCACCAAAATCTTCACCAGCTCAATCATCAGTTCCAGATTTGGATACTATCGACTATGGTGATTCTAATGTTAACGTAGACGACATTCCTTTTTAAACAACCACTAGCACTGCATCTGCTTCGTTAGATAAACTTTTTTCTCCCGCAATGTACTATTCGTACATCTTGGTCGAAAAAAGTTTATCTGCCTCGCACCTACAGCACTATTGGCTGTTTAAAATTAGTAAGCATTCAGGGTTTGGGCTTAAGAATTTATTTTTAGTCCCTAGTCCCTAAAAACTATAACCTAAATTATCATTATGAAAAAACAAGATTATTTCAACCAAAACAATATCAAGTTCATTGACTACAAGGACACAGAAATTCTTGCTAAGTTTTTGAACCCACACGCTCGTATTCTTAACCGTCGTAAGACTGGTTTAACAGCAAAGAATCAGCGTACACTTGCAAACGCAATTAAGCGTTCACGATTTATGGGGCTACTCCCTTACGTTGCACATTAAACAATTTTCTCAGTTTAATATCTTGTTTGCGGTAAGTAGATAACACAAAAGCGCGACCGAAGGTCGCGCTTTTGTGTTTTCTATACCCTACACCCTAACACTAAACCCAATCAAACGTCTTTGGCAAACTGTTGTTTTTTTGTTAGTATGAGTAGTACTTATTTATTAAAACTATTACTTTTTATGTCTAATTCATCACACCCAAAAAATGAAAGAACGTTTGTTATTTTAAAGCCTGATACAGTTCAGCGTGGTTTGGTAGGGGAAATTATAAAACGATTTGAACGTATCGGTCTAAAAATTGTTGGCATGAAAATGCACATGGTTAACGAAGAAGTTCTATGGCAACATTACAATAAAGATGATGCATGGTACATAAAAAAAGGAACTAATATTCTTGAAAATAAAAAGAAGCTTGGTCATACAATTGATAAAGAGGCGATTGAATATGGAAAGGATATTATTCGCGCCATGGTTCATTATATGTGTGCTGGTCCAGTTATATCTCTTGTAATTGAAGGTAATAACTCTCAGGCGGTTGTGAAGCGTTTGGTTGGTGGCACAGAACCAGCAACGGCAGATACTGGAACTATTCGTGGTGATTACGCACTAGATACTTACTATCTTTGTGATGTTGATGGAAGTCGTGGTATGAGAAATCTTATTCATTGTACAGACCCAGCAGACGGTGAAGGTGCATATGAAAGGGAAGTTAATCTTTGGTTTACCAAAGATGAAATTATTAATTATCGTCTTGTCTCAGAAGCTATGCTTTATGATGTTAATCTCGATGGTATCTTAGAGTAAAATATAAAACTTTTTAAAGTAAAGCGCGACCGAAGGTCGCGCTTTACTTTTTTGTTTACGAGATTATAATTAGGACAGGGAGTTCAGGTATTTTTCTGGATAAAACATCTTTGGGTTATGGAATATTGAGAACTGCACTGTGGTGCTATTCATTTCCTACCCACCTGACATAAATCATCAGGAAGATGTCCTAAGCTCCCTAATAATAAAATCCCCGCAAGGGGATTTTATTATTTCTAAGGATTTAATTGGAAAGATAATTTTAATATTTAGTCCACTAGTAACTATCAACTAGTAACTATATACTGTGTTTATGAAGCACATCATTATTTCAGCATTATATTTGCTTATTCTTTTTTGTTTGTCAAAATTCGTTTTTGACCCATCTTATCTTTATTATGAAATCCCATGGCTTGATATTCCAATGCATATAATGGGAGGGTTTGGGGTGGCTTCCTTGGCGGGTGCAATTCTTGCTTATAACGGAGAAAAAATATCTTACTTTAAATTATTTGTAGCATATATCGTGGTTGCAGTTACATGGGAACTATATGAATATATTGTTTCTCTGACAAATTTTTTACCCTGGAACGGATGGTTTGATACAATAAAAGATATTATTGACGGATTTATCGGAATGAGTGTCGCTTATATCTTTGTAAAAAAATAATATGTCAACTTTTAAAATAACTTTTGCGGGTGGAGCACAAATGCCAACGGGGTCTAACTTTCTACTAGAACTTGGCGGTAAAAAAATATTGATAGATTGTGGACTTGTACAAGGAGAAAAATACTCTCTGCCGATTAACATGGAGAAGTTTATATATGACCCAAAAACCGTAGATTTCCTCTTTGTAACTCATGGCCACTTAGATCACGTCGGTCGTATTCCTAGATTGGTACGTGATGGTTTTCGTGGGCAAATTATTAGTACCGAGCCAACCCGTGAAATGGCGGAGTTAATAATGCTTGATTCTATGGGGGTGCTTGGCAAAGAGGCTTCCCATACTGGTATTGAACCATTATATACAGACAAAGATGTATTCGAGGCCTTACATTTATGGAACACCACGCTTGTGTATGAACAACCTTTTACCCTAAAAACAAATGATGGGGATGCAACGTTTGTCTTTCATGACGCAGGACATATCTTAGGAAGTGGAATTATTGAAATTGAATATAAAGGAAAAAGGTTGGCGTTTACTGGTGACCTCGGCAATAGTCCTTCACCACTTATGCGGGACACTACACCATTGAAGAATATTGATTATCTTGTTATGGAAAGTGTTTATGGTGACAGAAACCACAAAGACAAAGATAAACGTGTTGAGATTTTGAAAGAAGCAATTATAACAACAATAGCAAAAGAGGGGACTGTGATTATTCCAGCTTTTTCTATTGAACGAACCCAAGAAATGTTACTGGCTTTTAATGAACTAGTTGAAAGTAATCAGATACCACCAGTGCCGGTATATTTGGACTCTCCTTTAGGGATTAATATAACAAAGGTTTATAAAAAATATGAAAGTTGGTTTAATGAAAATACAGAGAAGATTATTAAAAGCGGGGACGATATATTTGCATTTAAAGGTTTAGTCCAAACACCTTCACCAGAGGAAAGTAGGACTATTAATAATGACCAGCGCCCTAAGATAATTATTGCTGGTAGCGGAATGAGTAATGGTGGACGCATTCTCCATCACGAAGCAAGATATTTATCAGACCCGAAAAGCACGATTATAATTGTTGGCTATCAAGCAGCAAATACTCTTGGTAGAAAAATTGTTGATGGTGCTCATGAGGTGTTTATAAATGGAATGCCAGTAATGATACGCGCTCGGGTTGTTAATATTCACGGGTTTTCCGCGCATAAAGATTCTGATCACCTTATTGAGTTTGTTAAGTCAACCGCACCAACACTTAAAAAAATATTTGTTGTATTAGGTGAACCAAAGAGTGCGTATTATCTTGGACAAAAGCTACATGAAATTTATCAACTCCCTGTTCTTGTTCCAGAAAAAGGGGAGACTGTGGAGATTGAATAATTGATAGCGTATAATATATTTATGAAAGCACAAAGAATCACGATTAGCGTGTCAGGAGCCGCCGAGCTCGCACATTGCGGGCCGTCTGTTATACCACTCGCCAAAGAAATAGGTCGTGAAATCGCTAGACAAGGAGCGCAAATTATAACGGGTGCTACAAGTGGTTTTCCGATGTATGCCGCAGAAGGAGCAAAAGAGGCTGGGGGATTTTCTTTCGGGCTCTCACCAGCTGCTAGTAAGAAAGAACACGTAGAAGTGTACCGTCTACCACTTAAGGCGTTGGATACAGTTATCTACACAGGATTCGGTTTTCCAGGGCGTGATTTAATGCTTGTAAGGTCATCAGATGCCTGTATTATAGGTTGCGGGCGTATTGGTACTATTCATGAATTTACTGTTGCGTGGGAGGCAAATATGCCACTTGGGGTGCTAGAGGGAGAGTGGGCAACAGATGAAGTTATTAAAAATATTATAAAAAATAGTAATCGCGAAAACCCAAACGTTATCTTTGAAAAAGATCCAAAGAGAATGATTGAAAGACTAATTGAGATGATACACAAGAAAGAGGACGAAGGCATCGTCGAAGTTCGTTTATAGTCTTAAAATTACTTCACCTACTTCGTTAGAGAAACTTTTTTCTCCATGCGTCGTACTAGATGTGCGCCTTAGTCGAAAAAAGTTTCTCCGCCTCTCATTTAAAGCAATTTTAGAACTATAAATTGTGATAGGGGGTATGTGTGAATAAAAATACAAATACAAAAGCGCGACCTTCGGTCGCGCTTTTGTATTAACTTGAAACTATCTACGCCTTCACTTGTTCTACAATTCTTGTGAATGTCTCTGGACTGTCTTGTGCAATCTCCGATAACATCTTTCGGTTGATAACCATTCCTTTCTTTGTAAGCTTATCAATGAATACAGAATAAGTAATTCCTAGTTCACGTAGTCCTGCATTTAAGCGGGTAGTGAAAAGACGACGCATGTCAGTCTTTCTATCCTTTCGGTGAGCGAAAGCATGAGCTCCAGCATGACGAAGTGCAACCTTTGCTTCTACTTCTTTCTTGCTGCGTCCAAAGCGAAAGCCTTTAGCTTGCTTTAGGACATTGCGACGATGCTTCATCGCCATTTTACTTCGTTTTACGCGTGACATAGTAGTTGATTAAATAATTAAATGAGTTTCTAGAGAATTATAGAAGGCCTGGAAGGAATCGTGATTTCTCGCGACTTGTCATAGCAAAATTTTGACCTCGCTTACCAGCAAGTTGCTTACGGCGAGATGTTTTTGCGTTAAAGTGGTTAAGTCCTGGCTTGCGACCAATGATTTTTCCATTTTTTGTGACCTTAAGTCGCTTTAGGAATGATTTGTTTGTCTTCATAATGTTTTTCCAGTTGATTATCTGACTTCTCTAGATAGTTGGGCTATTATATCACGGTTTATAGGAATAATCAAGAAAAGATAGCTTATTTTGCTTTCTCAAGAACCACCATCATAGATTTAGGGATTTTCTTAAGTGGTTCAGCGATTTTATACTCTGCAGGGATAATGGCCAGAATTCTGTCCATTCTTTCACGAAGAAACTTTTCCTCCATGTATTTCGTACGTCCTTTTAATTGTAGGTCTATTTTTACACGATGACCTTCATTTATCCATTCCGCTGCTTTTTTAGCTTTAATCATTAAGTCGTTTTCACTAATAGAAACACTTAATTGAATAGTTTTTGTTTCAGTTGTGTGGGCTTTAGCCTTTACTTCCTTTTGTTTCTTTGAAGTTTCGTATGTATATTTCCCGTAATCTGCAATACGAGCTACAGGAGTGTCTGCGTTAGGGGACACTTCTATTAAGTCTAGACCAAGAGCTTTTGCTTGCGACAAAGCTTCTTCTTTTGTAAGAACGCCCAAGTTCTCTCCATTAGCGCCGATGACGCGGAGTTTTAGAGAGCGAATATTATTATTGATGTTTACTTTTTCTGCCAAGGTGGGTTTATGGGGATACTATACCATGAAAAGGGCGGAAGGGGAATGAGAGAGTGTTTAATCTGTTAGTTTTTTCTTTAGTTCATCTCTTATCTGCTGCACTTTTTCAGGTTTTACTGATTCTATATTTTTTAAAAAACTTGCATTCTGCTCTGATCTTTCGAAAAGAAAATCTATTTCCGTTTTCATTTCTGCTTTGTTTATTTTCCTTAGTACAGATAAAGCCCAAACAAGACATTTGTCGACAAATTCGTTAGATGGGTCTGCTGAAGAATAAGAGGAGGCCGCGAATAGATACCAGTTAAACGCAGCAGAAAAACTTCCTTCTTGATCATTCTTGATCGCATAATTTCTTGCAATTTCTCCCATAACATCATTTTTAATTTTCTCCATTTGTGACTTATTGCCGTCTACCATTATTTTGATTTCATCAAAAACAACACTAAGTTCGTTCTTCATTTGCTCGTACACTTTATCTGTTTCTGTTTTTATTTCACCTTTTATTCCCTCAAGTGTTTCTTTTTGAATTTTAGACAAGTCGTCTTTTAATTTTTCCACCTCTTGTTTAGTTAGATTTTTTGTTGCACTTGTTTGGTACCAACCAACCAGAATTATTACTAGAGTTGTTACTATTCCAATAGCGCCCACAACCCAATTAAAAGAATTCATTAAATAAGAAACATTGTTTTGTAATATAATGAATGAAGTAGATGAGGCTGTTAATGGCATAATAAGTTAAGTATACTCTCGGTGTAATGTTAATCAAATTATTTAGGAAGAGGCGGACTTCATCGGTCACAAAACTACCTCGCTTTGCTCGAAGTAGTTTCGCGACCCCCATTCGATTCCGCCGAAAGTGACGCAGGTCACTTTCTTCTATCTATTAAAATATAAAATACCTCTAAGATTACTTAGAGGTATTTTATATTTTGTGGAGGTGGGCGGAATCGAACCGCCGTGTATATAAAGTTAGTGCGAGCATCTACAATGCGTATTTTGCTTTGTATTTGTCGGCACACAAGATAAGAAACAAACGAAAGCCTTGTATGCTTAGTGTCAATTGTTTCGGTTTGTGTGTGACACGGGTCACAAACCTACACTCACTGTTATTATGCCCACTTCACACCTAATGAGTAGAGTTGTGAGGGACACCAGGTCGGCTTAAATTAAGCGAACGCTGGAGCGAATCCGAACGCCATATATGGAGAACGAACTGCTGTTGCTGTTTTGTTTGCAACATGGGTACAAGAATTTTAACGATTATTCTTGCGGTATCGGCAAAGCACTTGCAACTAATTTTTATATGTCGAAGCCAAAGATCACCCCCGTTTAGTTGTCAGATAGTTCACGACGAGCAATAGACTTTTTGATGGTCTCTCGCTTGTCCTGAGCGTCTTTTTTTCTACAAACGGCAACCTCACACTTGATGAGGTTGTTTTTATTATACAACGAAACAGGGTGCAATGTCAATGTTTTTATTTGGTCTTTTTGGTACAATTCTGTTATCTCGCTCTTTTTTAGGAGTAATTTCCTTGTCCTGTAAGGGTCGTAAGATTTTGGTGTATTTGCTGGTTGATATGGTGGTATATACGCCCCCACAAGAAAGGCTTCTCCGCCACGAATTATAACTTTTGCACCATCTAACCCACCTTGTTTTTTACGTAATGATTTTACTTCAAAACCAAAAAGATCTACACCCGCTTCGTGTGTATGAGTTATAACGTATGTAAGAGTGAGTTTTTTATTTACGACTAGTTTCATTATTATTTATCCTCTATTGTACCATGTGGTAGAATGGCTTTATGAAAAAGATGAAATCACCAAAACTTCCAGATATATCTGCTAAGGCAGGTACAACAAAAAACGCAATAAAAAATATTTCAGCCGGTATGAAAGTAAAAAGTTTCTCACAACAACTTATGTGGGCGCTTGTTATTTTTATGGTTATTACATGGGGATACTCGCTCATACAAGAAAAAAAGGCAGTCACCACTATCCCTTTGTCAGAGTTTGCTTCACTTGTGAACCAAAATGAAATTACTTCTATTACAATTGAAGGGGATGATGTTACGGCTATTAAAACAGACAAGACTACAGTTGTAAGTAAAAAAGAAACTAACTCATCAGTTCTAGATACACTTCGTGCGTATGGTGTGAGCACTTCAACGCTTGCGGCAACTTCTGTGACTGTTAACTCCGAACGAGGGCTTTCATTTTGGGGTTCACTTATTCCTATCATTCTCCCAATTCTTTTCTTGGCATTTATGATTTGGTGGTTAGCACGAGGAATAAAAGGAGCAAATGTTCAAGCTCTTTCATTTGGACAGTCGCGTGCAAAAATTATTTACCCAGATGATACAAAAGAAAAAATAACATTCAAAGACGTTGCTGGTGCAAAGGAGGCAAAAGAAGAACTCGCTGAAATTGTAGAATTTCTTCGCGCCCCAAAAAAGTTCATAGATATTGGCGCGCAGATTCCAAAGGGTGTGTTACTTATGGGTGCGCCTGGAACAGGAAAGACCATGCTTGCCCGTGCTGTGGCAGGGGAGGCTGGTGTACCATTCTTTCATTTGTCTGGTTCTGAGTTTGAAGAAATGTTCGTTGGGGTTGGGGCTTCACGTGTTCGTGATTTGTTTGATATGGCAAAGAAAGCTGCGCCTGCAATTATCTTCATTGATGAAATAGATGCTGTCGGACGTACACGTTCTCCATCAATTGGTGGACAAGGTGAGGGGCGTGAACAGACTCTTAACCAGATTCTTGTGGAAATGGACGGGTTTGAACCAACAATGAACTTGATTGTTATGGCAGCAACTAACCGACCTGACGTGTTAGATCAAGCATTACTTCGCCCTGGACGATTTGATAGACGTATCACACTTGATTTACCTGACAGAAATGACCGCGAGGCGATTCTAAGTGTCCATGTAAAATTAAAGCCATTAGCAGAAGACGTAAACTTGCGTGTGATTGCAGAACGTACTCCAGGTTTTTCTGGAGCCGATCTTTATTCTCTTATGAATGAAGCAGCAATACTTGCCGCGCGTGAGGGAAGAAAGAGTGTCGCGCAATTTGACCTTATCCGTTCAATTGAAAAAGTTATGCTCGGCCCAGAAAGAAAAAGCCACGTACTTACTTCACATGAAAAGAAAATTACAGCGTACCATGAAGCTGGACACGCACTTGTTGCATCATGTTTACCTGATGCGGACCCAGTACATAAGATTTCTATTATTGCACGTGGGCATGCTGGAGGTTACACACTTAAGCTTCCGCTTGATGAACGACGTCTAATGAGTCGCGCGACATTCCTAGATGACATCGCAATGTCACTCGGCGGATATGTTGCAGAGAAAGAAATATTTGGAGACATAACAACAGGCCCATCAAATGATTTGCACGTTGCAACACAAATGGCACGTGCCATGGTTACAAAATACGGCATGAGTACACTTGGACCTATTGCCTTAGTTGGCGAAGGGGATGAATCTCGTGTGTTTTACAGCAAAGCTTACAGCGAAGCTTTTGGTGAGAAAATAGATGCTGAAGTAAAGCGTATTATGGATGACGCATGGCAGAGAGCTCGCACTATTATTCTTGATAAAAGAAATGTGCTTATAGCAATTGCGGATGAGCTTATGAGTGTGGAAAATATTGAGCGTGAAGAATTTGAAAAGATTCTTATAACGCACGGTATCAAACCAAAGCGAAAAGAAGAAGTAATATAAAAATAAAACCGCCAATCAAATGGCGGTTTTGTTATTTCAAGAACCAGGCTTATGGGTTCTTTGCGGAGAACGGAACAGTGTCAGAGTGCACCGCCCTTAAATCAGATAGGTGTCCACGGCCTTTACCTGTGGATTGATAATCTTGAAGTTTTTTCACGGCAACGAAATGTCGTCCTTTTTCCACATTTGCCCCAGCGGCACCAGTTCTGCCGAGGCACTGTGTCGCAGTATTGGCATTTTCCCTTTGAAAGACACAAGTGTTTTTTTCGACTTGATTTTTGCAGTCGCAACTACCTGGTAAAACATGTAAACATTCGTTCGTGTGTTTTTTCTTTTTGTCTGGGACTTTCTTTTTGTCTGGGAAAAGTAGTGCTGGATCTCTAGAATGCATTACCATACGATCTCCTTCAATTTTGTTACAGAACTGAAATTATTTTCAACCCCTGGCTTATGATACTACTTTATTTTTAATTGTAAATACATACACGGTTTACCTCATGCTCTAGATTTGATATAGTTGTCAGTAGTCTTCACTACTAAATTTGTTTTTGTAACGAAGGTATTTGTAAATAAAGTGCGCTCATAGCTCAGTTGGTAGAGCCGTCGTCTTATACACGACTGGTCCCTGGTTCGAGTCCAGGTGAGCGCACTTTGTTTATAAAGGGTGAGTAAACTAAAAATACGTCTTAGTAAACGTGACTGGTCATATGATTCCTAGTCTATTTTAGTAGACCAGCTTATTCCATATGTACCTGACTTCGTTTTTTAATTATATCAGCAAGGTCTGGGTAATTTTCAAGCGTTGCATCGTTGTCCAATAATTCTTTTGCTTCTTCACGGGCTATTTCTACCAACTTAGGGTTTTTAATTGCTTCCATGGCTAGGTCACTTATCCCCCACTGTTTTCCGTCCATCAACATTCCTATACCACGAGCCATCATATCTTTTTCTGCAAGTTCAAAACCATTCTTTGCTTCAACTAAGGCTTTCAATCTCGTTTGGGTTATCTCTCCAGCACTTTCTGTAAATAAATAACAGTATGATTGATATTCTCTACGACCAACACGACCACGTAATTGATGTAGTTGAGCAAGGCCAAATCTGTCAGCATGTTCAATAACAATCACTGTTGCATTTGGTACATTTATACCAACTTCAACTACAGATGTTGCGACTAAGATATCAGATTTTTTATCCAAGAAATCTTGCATAACTTCTTCTTTTTCTTCCTTCTTCATTTTACTGTGTAACATATCCACGATGAACTCTGGGAAAATAACATTAGCCAAATGTCCAGCTTCTTCTTTTACACTTTTCAAAATTCTCTTTTGGCGCTCTTCTTCATCTTGTTCATCAATACGTGGACAGATAACATATACCTGACGACCAGCTTGTAGTTCCTTTCTAATGAATTCATAAGTTGCTCCACGTTTAGAACTTGGAATTATTTCAGTAATAATTTTTTTACGCTCAAGAGGCATAGAGTCAATAACAGTTAAATCAAGATCACCAAACATTGTGAGGGCAAGCGTTCGAGGAATAGGGGTTGCAGTCATACTCAAGAGGTGAGGAAGCTCTTTTCGAACCTCTCCTTTTTTTGAAGCTAGAGCTTTACGTTGTTTAACTCCGAAACGATGCTGTTCATCTATGATAATAAGTGCAAGATTCGCGAATTGTATTGTTTTTTGAATTAAAGAATGTGTACCCACAACAATAGACACTCGACCATCCGCGAGCCATTTTAATAATTGAGTACGAGAAATATTAGTCGATAACTCAGTATTTGATTTACTTGGAAATTTCGCACATCCAGCACTTGTAAGAAGTCCAATCTCAACATTTGTACCTTCGAAGAATTTTATAAAACTTTCAAAATGTTGCTTGGCAAGTATTTCAGTCGGAGCCATATAAGCAATCTGAAGAGGCGGTCCAGTTTTACCTATTCTATTTTGCAAAACCGCGTAAGCTAAAACTGCTGCTACAAATGTCTTGCCACTACCTACATCTCCTTCAAGTAATCTTCCCATAGGTTCCTTGCGAGAAATATCTTTTAATATTGAATCAATTGCAGATAACTGCGCGTCAGTAGGTTTAAAAGGAAATGAATCTATAAAATCTTTTATTAAACTATTTTCAACTGTGATTGGATAAGCGAGAGAATGTTTTGCTTCAACCTTTTCTTGGTATTGTTTTAATTGCATGTAAAAAATTTCTTCAAAGGCAAATCTTTTACGAGCAGCAATCGTTAGGGATTCATTTTTAGGGAAATGAATGTACAGTAGGGCGTCTTTTAATTCAGGTAGGTGTAATTTTTTAGTTATATGTGTTGGAATCGGGTCATAGACATCATCAAGTACACCACCTGCTACAGCTTTTTTTATTAAAGTGTAAAGATAAAGTGAAGATACCCCTTTAGTTTCTCTATAAACTGGAGTGAGAAATTCAGGTGCAACCGATGAAGCAAAAAGCGAGTCTCCGTGTTCAGGAAGTTCAGTTAGTCTTTCTATTGTTGGGTTAGAAAGAAAGATTCCACGACTATCTTCATTTGCTGTGCCAGATACTTTTACTTTAGTACCATCTGGATACATTTTTCCTATATATGCTTGATTGAACCAAACACAGCGTACCACCCCGGTATCGTCTGCAATACGTGCTTCAGTCATTGGTACATGACCTTTAAAACTTCTTTTTACAGAAACCTTCTCCATTACACCATAAATTGTCACAGCTTGACCTTTCTCTATGTGAGAAACATGACTTTCTTCACGAATGTCTGCATATCGGGTAGGGAAGTGATACAACAAATCCCTAATTGTTTCTATATTAAGTCGCTTTAAACCCTCACTATGGTCAGGTGTTATTCGGTTGATTGATGAGATCGAGTCGTTTATATTCATAAGGGCGGAGACGGCGAATAAATCAGCGCTTACAAATTATCTAAACTGTGGTCTTGAATGATAAATAATTAATGAGAGAGTTACTAGTATCAGAATAAAGATAAGCATGTTCGCACCAGTGTAACTATGCATAGAAAAATTAATATATAGTTCACTAGACAAAAACATTAGTACAACAATAAGAGGTAATATTGGTCGTGGCCATATAAGAATAAGAACACCAAGAACAATAAAGAATGAGTGCCACAGAGTGAAGGCTACAGTTGTTGGTATGTATTCATTTATACACCCAAAGACTGCCAGCTTAACTTTTTTTGCCCCCAACATCATCTGTTGAGCGTGTGGATAAATGAAGTATAGAGCGACAGCAAGTCGTAAAAGGTAAGGCCAAATGTTGAACATGAGAAAAGTATATCACACTAAAAGTTGTATATAAAAGTTGGGTTTGTATGGAATAGTAAAAATAAATGGCGCGCCGTAGGCGCGCCATTTATTTATTTTAAATTACTAAACCTTATCCTTGTGTTTCGTTTGTTACCTGCACTCTAACTTTCTTTGGGGTAAGTGTTTGATAGGCATTTCCTGGTCCACAGTCTAAAGTAAAATCAGTGGTGAAATTAATTGGCATTGTCTTTTTACCAAGAGCTTTAAGTCCGGTAGGATTGTTAGCGGGGGCTACCGTTTGTATGGCATTTTTTATTGTTCTAAGAGAACCAGTGAGGTTATATATATCATTAGCATCTGTTTTGCCTGTTTGTAATGTTGAATTAATTACAGCTACAGCGTCTAGTCTAGATTGAGAACATGTTCCAGAACATACAGGGGCGGCAGTAATCATACAACTCGTCGTAGCGTTTGTAACACTCCATGAAATAGAACTTGCTGAACCGGCTTGTATTGTAACTGGCATAGCTATTATAGACATGTCGGCTGGTAATAGTGCGTATGAAGCATAGAATAACGCGGCTGTTGCCGTAGCGTCCCACCCGATACAATTAACAGTGTAGTTACCTGAGTCTGTTATGCTAACTAAAGCAGTAGAACCTGTTCCAGTTTTTGTGAAACCACCTTCGGTACGTACGACAGACCATGAGTTAGAGTTTGTACAAGTCAAACTGATTGTTCCTAATGGTGTATTTTGACCAGACAATGTTGCATTAACAGTTGGTGGTAGAGCTTTACATTTATTGGTTGGTGCATCCCAAGCGCTTCCAGCTATACAGCTTGATGTAACTGTTTTTGTGCTATAGATTCTACTCCCGTTTTGTTCTTGCAAATTAAAAGTTGTGTAAGGATAAGCAACCCAAACAGTTAATCCAGTTGAATTCGGTGAAGTTGATAATGTTGAACCAACGTTCATGTCTTTTAATATTGGAGCAGTCGCACCAGTTGTTGTCCAAGATGCTACTGATGTACAAGTGCTACCATTAGCTGATATTACGCAAGAAGAAGGGGTTAAATTTAACGCACCCGTTGGATTACTTACAGTAAGATACACTGGTCCAGCTGTGCCTGTACCACCAGGTCCTGTACAAGTAATTGATTGAGAGTAAACACCAGCTGTGTTCATTGCTCCTGTAGAAAGGTTTGTAGCGCTGGTACCTAAGTTTTCATCAATAATACCAGAGCCACTACATGATGTTGCGTTTGTAGAACTAAATGAAAGAGATGAAGCTTGCCCTGTAGATATTGTTGATGGAGAGAATTGACTTATGGTTACAGTAGGTGCTGGAGTGGTGACTGTCAAGACATCGCTTGCAGATGTGCTGCCACCAGCGTTACTGCAAGTAAGGGTAAAGGTACCAGAGTTTCCAGCGGTTAATGTGTATGAACCAGCTGTGTTTGCGGCTGGAAAAAAAGTTGGATAACCTAACGGTGTATTGATTTGACTACAAGTCGAAGCATTTGAAGATGAATAATTAAGAATAACAGATTGACCAAGTGTTGCGGTTTTGGCATATACACTGGTAGCTGTCGCTATTGAAATAATAAAAGTTATAAAAAAGAATCTTGTTTTTTTCATAACTGTAGTATAGCTTGTTTTAAATTATATAAATAATACTTTATTTTTTACACTGTGGATAAAAAAAGCCTCACACTTGTAAGTGTGAGGCTAATCTCGTTTCAGATGCTATCCGTTACGGACAGGATACCACTGTGTCGGAAAAGTTTCCGGCTACTTGGTCCCATTTGTACTGATAGCATTCGCCGCGAACTGGGGAATGGCGAATGAGTCCGTCTTGGGTGCCGACAGTCCAGTCGATCTCTTCTGTGTTGCAAACACTGTTTGCATAGATAAAGCTACCGATTGGGCTACCGTCTTTTTTGAAGACAGGGGTTGTGCAAAACAGCAGGTTGTCCTTTCTTTTGAAGGTCATCCACACAATCGGATCTGTGTTGTAACCGGTCATGACTGAGCCGGTGTCAACCACTTTGATTGTGCCATCCTGAACAGCTGCTTTCCAGCCTTCATCGCCGATGTTGAACGATGAGTCCGGAAGAATGTTCAACCCGATAACTTTTTCGCCAATTGGGTGAATCACTGCAGGTGGCCACCAGGCTGTTGGTTGGCAGATGCCGTTGACCTCTGCCGAACTGGTCCCGCAGGCCGCCACAACATCGGTTGTGTCGAGAACTGTGGTTCCATCTGCAACCGCGATGGCTGTAATCCCAAGTGGTACCGAGAATGAACTCGGTGTTGCACCAGAGTTTGCCAGCGTTGAGACGCTGACACCACCGACCGTCACTCGTGGAGAAACGGCTTTGTCCGTTGTCCAAGACACAGTTGAGTTGCAGGCATTTGCACCGTCAGGCACAGCGCAATTTGTTGCGGTGATGCTGCCAGTTGCAGGTGTCGGAGCAGGTGTGGGGGTGGGGGATGAACCTCCACCACCGCCACAAGCCACAAGAGTGAGCGTGATGGCAACGATTGCGAGAGCGATCGCGAAGCGACCGCGGTTTTTGGTGATCATTTTCATGACCGTTCTCCTTTCGCCCGTAGGGCATGGTTTAAAACTCAAAGAACTAGGAAATGCTTTTGTTAAAGTCTGAAATCTATTCCAAACTTTAAATGAAAGCACAAAACCTATCTTTCTCACTATACTCCTTTTAATTGATTTTGTCAAGTTTTTCTAATATTTACCTTATTATTGCAGTATATATGCTATTTTTGTTTTTATACAAAGAGATGTGCAAGATTATTCATATAATGATAGTATTAGATTATTATTTAACTTATTTGAAGCGATTGCTATGAAATACAGAGTACAAGCTATATGGGTGATATTTGCGGTGTTGGCCATTGGATATTTTTTGGTTAAAGGTGGAAAAGATTTTGTATTAGGACTTGATCTCGCTGGAGGTTCAGCCCTTACTTATAAAATAGAAACAAGCTCTCTTCCAGCTGGGACAGATGTAACTGAAAGTGTAAACGCTCTGCGTGACGTTGTTGAGCGTCGCGTTAACTTGTTTGGTGTTCGTGAACCAACGGTCACTACATCTTACTCTCGTCTTTCTAAAGAATGGAGGTTAATAGTTGAACTCCCTGGTGTAACTGATGTTGTTGCAGCGGAAAAGATGATTGGAGAAACACCAGTTCTTGATTTTCGTGTTCCTAAAAATACTGTTTCAGACAGTGGAACATCAACGCTTTCTCTTATAACAGATTACACACTAACTCCGCTTACTGGTCGTTATCTAGACAAAGCAACTCTTGAGTTTAATCAAACAACAAACCGTCCAAGCATCGGGCTTACTTTCAACGCAGAAGGTAGTAAACTTTTTGCGCAAATCACAAAGGCTAATATCGGTAAGCAAGTGGCTATCTTCTTAGACGGCGCGCCAATATCTGCCCCAACAGTTAACGAAGAAATAACCGGAGGTAAAGCTGTCATAACTGGAACATTCACTATCGATGAAGCTAGAACATTGGTTGGACGTCTTAATTCTGGAGCATTACCACTTCCAGTAACTCTTTCAGGAACAAATGTTGTTGGACCAACTCTCGGAACATCTGCAGTTGATGCAGGTATTAAAGCGTCAATAATTGGATTCCTTCTTGTTGTTTTGTTTATGATTGTTTGGTACCGTCTTCCTGGGTTTATGGCGTCACTTGCACTTGTTGCTTATAGCGCTTTCATGCTTACACTCTTCAAGCTTATTCCTGTAACTCTTACATCAGCTGGTATCGCAGGATTTATTATCTCTGTTGGTTTAGCTGTAGATGCTAACGTACTCACGTTTGAACGTATGAAAGAAGAAATACGAAATGGAAAGGGATTAATTGATGCTGTTGAAGCAGGTTTCTCTCGTGCGTGGACATCAATTCGTGATTCACATATTGCAGCTATTATAGTTTCTATAATACTTTTCTGGATGGGGACCTCAGTAGTGAAAGGTTTTGCATTTACATTCTTCCTCGGTGCAGTTGTATCACTTATCTCAGCACAATTAATCACTCGTGTATTTATGAGAGCTATTGCAAATAAATCAACAAGTCGATTGATGAAGTTCTTATTCAGTTCTGGTTTTAATCTTAAATAATTTAAATTGTATGTTCATCATTAAATACAAAGCATTCTTTATCGGACTATCAATCGCACTTGTAATTGCTTCGGGTGCACTCATGAATGTATACGGTATCAAACGCGGCGTTGATTTTACTGGAGGGTCAGTAATTGATATTACTTACGAAAAATCTGTACCTACACTTTCAAGTGATACGTTTGCTAAGTCAGATATCACTCTTTATAAAACAGGGGATAATACTTACAGATTTGTATCTGGAAAGACATATGAAGAAATTTCACCAATTATTTCTTCTATTGGTAATGATGGTGGAAATTATCCATTCCAATTCACACAAGTTTCAACTGTAGGAGCGACACTTGGCGCCGAAATGACAAAAAAGGCAATTATTGCCCTTGTTGTTGTGGTACTCGCAATTCTATCCTTTATCGCATTTTCTTTCCGCGCAGTTTCTCATCCAGTTCCATCATGGAAATATGGGATAATTGCTATGGTTACACTTCTTCATGATATTATTGTGCCGACTGGAGTATATGTGATTCTTTCACATAAGTATGGAGCAGAGGTAGATACACTGTTTGTGATTGCTCTTCTTACAATTATCGGTATTTCAATTTCAGATAAGATTGTGGTGTTTGATAGAATTCGTGAAAATCTAAAATTATCAAAAGGTTCATTTGATGAAATAGTTGGTAAGAGTTTGAAGCAAACGTTTACTCGTTCAATTAACACATCTGTAACGGTTGTCTTAGCTCTTGTTGCGCTTTATGTGTTTGGTCCAGCTACAACAAAGTATTTTACGTTAACGCTTATGATTGGTATGGTGGTGGGAACTTACTCATCAATCTTTGTGGCGTCTCCACTTCTTACCATTTGGAACAGTAAAAAGTCATAAATCATTTCATCTACTTCTTTACGGAGCCTCTAGTTTTTACTCAACGTACTATTAAGTACGTCTCCTAAAAACTTTTCTCCGTGCTTTGTATCTAAAATAATTTCTGACTTTTTCTAAAGAATATTGTGAACACAAAAGCGCGACCGAAGGTCGCGCTTTTGTGTTCACTGGTATCTATTAGCTAAAAACTATATAATGTACCTATTATGACACCAGAAAAAGAAGCCCTTTTCGCTTTTCTTAATTATTATCTTTCATTGGGGACTATTATTGGCATAATGCTGGCTATTGTTTGGGTGTGTTTATTAATAGTGACATTAAAAACTAAGAAAGATAACCCTGTCCTTTCTTTCATTGCTCAATACGCTCTACCTATCGGATTTTTTATATCTCTAGGCGGCGCATTTTTTACTTTGACTTATTCTGATTACTTAGGTGTTCTACCGTGTGGACTTTGTTGGTTCCAAAGAGTGTTCTTGTATTCACAGATATTTCTTTATGGACTCGCATGGTATAAAAATGACCGAAAAATTTTCATATACACACTAACCCTCTCATTGGTTGGGTTGATAATTGCCATATATCATCATTATCTTCAAATGGGGTATTCAGAGCTTTTACCATGTCCTGTTGTAGCAAGTACAATTGATTGTGCCAAGCCCACATTATTTGAATTTGGTTTTGTGACACTCCCTCTTATGGCAGCTATTTTGTTTGTATTTTCAGCAATTATTTCCATTACAGCGATTAAATTTACAAAGCAAAAATAAAGGCGTAGTATGTGTGGCAGGTGTTCAATTTTAGGAGTTAATGATGATTATCAGTCCAGATCAAAAGCTTGATGCGGGATGCGCAACGGTTCTCTTTCTTTTAAATAAAGCAAATGAAAGTGAGTTTTATTTAGCACAAAAAAAGCAAGACATTCATAAAAATAACGGAGAGGCCATCAAAAAATCTCCGAAAATGAATGGTTATGGTGGGAAATGGGAGGAGGGTGATGAATCTATTTTTCATACTGCCACGCGGGAAACTTTTGATGAATGTGGTGTTGCTGTGAAAACTAAAGATTTAATTCCTGTTGGTCAGGTGGAGTTTTTCTGGCCAGGGAATGTTTCGCATATTCGCGATATGGAAGTTTTCTTTTTTCTGGCAAAAGAGTATGTTGGTGTTCCAGTTGAATCAAAAGAGATGGGATTACCAAAACTTTTTTCGGTGAATAATGCCCCGTATAAACAGATGATGCCAGCAGACGAGTTTATTGTTCGCAACATCATGAATAGTAAAATCGTAACTGGCAGAATACACTTTACAGAAGTAAATTGGTCAATGGCGGTTAAGTTAATGTTGCTTAAAATAAAAGAGCGTTGACTCTGTTTAATTTTAAAAAAGCGCGACCAATGGTCGCGCTTCATTTTTTATAAACCTTTCTCTTTACACCAATCAACACATGCTTCAAAAACTTCTTCTCTATTCATATTTGTTGAATCTATGATACGAGCGTCTTCCGCTGGAAATAGTGCGCCTACTTCTTTGTTCTTGTCTCGCTCATCTCGTTCTATAATTTCTTCAAAAATTTGCTCAAATGTTTTTCCGCTGTGAATTGTTTCTTCATCTTTAAATCTACGCTCCGCCCGAACTCTTGCGTCTGCATCAAAATATATTTTTACTTTTGCGTCTTTAAATATATTGGTACACATATCACGCCCTTCAGCAACAAGGCCAGGGGCTTGTATCATAGAACGTTGCTTTTCAAATAAAGCGTAACGCACTTCCGGTATGCGACTAACAATACTTGCTGGGTTGCCATAAGTTTGTGTGCCAATGATTGGCCAAACATCATCACCATTGACTATCACTTTTTTACCTTCAAATGTTACTTCAAGATTTTTAGCAATATTTATTAGTCTTTCTGTATCATCAAGTTCAACTCCACTCGAGATAGCCTCATAAGCAACTAAACGATAAAGCGCACCAGAGTTTAAATAGTTGTATCCAAAATGTTTAGCTAAGAGGTAAGCAACTGTACCTTTTCCAGAGGAGGAGGTCCCATCAATTGCAATAATCGGTGTGGAGTTTTCTGCCATAATTAATATCCAGTTTAACAGATTTTTAGACCATGCAAAATTGTTTTTTAATGATTTATTTACGATTTAATAACCTATTTATATAACCCGTAGCAATTCCTTGACTTTTCCTTATCTTTCCTATAAAATGGTCCTACTTCGTACTGATAAAACAGTATGTGGTTATAGTAGTCACTTTGTCATCATAAATAGAAGCCATCGCACAAACCTCTAGAAATAGAAAGTAGCCGTGCGAGTGGCGCTTCAAATACATTACATAAACATTGTGCATTTTTTGTTTTTCTTTTGTCACACTCTATTAAATAGAGTTTGATCCTAGCTCAGGATGAACGCTGGCGGCGTGGATAAGGCATGCAAGTTGAACGGAACTAATCAGACGGAAGTATGGAACGAATCAAGGGAGTAGCAATACAAACAAGATGAGGGAAATATGGAAGTCTGACAGTTTAGTGGCAAACGAGGTAGTAATATTTAGGAACGCACCCCATAGTCACGAATAGCCCACCGAAAGGTGGAGTAATACGTGATGGTCTCGCAAGAGTAAAGATTTATCGCTATGGGAGCGGCTTAAACAGTATCAGCTAGTTGGTAAGGTAATGGCTTACCAAGGCTATGACGCTTAGGAGAGGTGAGAGCCTGACCTCCACCGATGGGACTGAGACACGGCCCATACACCTACGGGTGGCTGCAGTCGAGAATCTTCCACAATGGACGAAAGTCTGATGGAGCGACGCCGCGTGATCGATGAAGTGCTTCGGTATGTAAAGATCTTTTATGAGGGAAGAAGTTTATTGACGGTACCTCATGAATAAGGGCCTGCAAAACTCGTGCCAGCAGCAGCGGTAATACGAGTGGCCCAAGCGTTATCCGGAATTATTGGGCGTAAAGGATATGTAGGTGGTTGTGTTAGTCGAATGTCTAACCTCTGAGCTCAACTTGGAGACAGCATTCGAAACGGCATGGCTAGAGTATGTTAGGGGTAAGCGGAACTCATAGTGTAGGGGTGAAATCCGTTGATATTATGGGGAACACCAAAAGCGAAGGCAGCTTACTGGAACATTACTGACACTGAAATATGAAAGCGTGGGTAGCGAATGGGATTAGATACCCCAGTAGTCCACGCCCTAAACGATGTTCTCTCGCTATCATGAGTATCGACCCTCATGGTGGCTTAGCTAACGCGGTAAGAGAACCGCCTGGGAAGTACGATCGCAAGATTAAAACTCAAAGGAATAGACGGGGACCTGCACAAGCAGTGGATTATGTGGTTTAATTCGATGGTAAACGAAGAACCTCACCAGGATTTGAAACTCACGAGAAAGC
>JBAYGN010000002.1:0-86414 GCA_041666645.1 Minisyncoccota bacterium | reverse complement strand
TCCTTAAAAATAAATGAACAAAATGTAAACTTTTCAGAAAATCTAGAGTTTTCTAGGCTTTTCGAATATGTGTACAGTATACACTATTTTATACTTTTGTCAATATACACAGCATATACTAATTATTGTTTAATTTAAAGACTATTCTATTGTTTTGTATAAAAAAAAGCCCACGAGTAAACTCGTGGGCGATTATCTGATATTTGGCTTTATTGCAGCCAACGTAAGATATTTTGGTCACCTGGCATAGCACAAACGATTTGCCTGTTCATTGGATGACCCTGAATATTAAGAACTCCAGGACGTGAACCTGTTGGGTTTTTCGGAGGGTTACATGTTGGAATAGACGGCTGATGAACAATTTGTTGTTGTGCAACTTGTTGCCGATTACCACTGACCAGTGGCTCACATGTTACTGTGGCACCAGACAGGACCCCAAGACCGAAAGCTCCGGCCGAGACGTCGTTATTTTGCCTGTTAAGAACCTTTTCGACAACCCAAGTCAAAGCACCGGCAGTCAACCCTTGAGCGAGCCCAGAAGCAACCCGATCAAGTAGCGTGCAACGCATACTTGAACCACCCACCATAGCGTTGAAAGGCTGATTGAAGCCTACCCCTTGTGGGATAACCAACTGCCGTTGCTGATTATTATTAATCAGACAGCCGCGGCCGTCCCAAACGCTACCATCGGGGCAAATTGGCTGTTGAACGTTTCCGTTTCTACACTGCATACCAATTGGCAACCAGACGCCATTGCAGTAGGTGTGCGTGCCGTATTGAGCACTGGCAGAAGCTGAGAAGAGTGTCGCAAAAACAAGCAAAATCAAGGTTTTAACGATCTTAGCCATGAAGGCCTCCTTAAAAATAAATGAACAAAATGTAAACTTTTCAGAAAATCTAGAGTTTTCTAGGCTTTTCGAATATGTGTACAGTATACACTATTTTATACTTTTGTCAAGTCATTAGTCGTTGGTTAAAATACACGATACTGAACCTGTCGGCAAGGCGAGTTCCCGCATACACGAGGATGACACTGTATTTTGTATCATTCTTGTTTCTTTCTTTCTGTATCTAGTACCTCCCTTTTTTACCTTTTACTCCTGCCTCGTCGGTAGGCGGGTTAAAAATTAATTTGTATTCACTATACCCTACACCCTAAGCCCTATACCCTGTATACTATTATCATGACCCTTAAGTTTGACGATGATATATTACAAAGACACACCCTTGAAGAACTTCACAAATCGGAAGAGGAGGATTTAGTAAAAGTTCTTTCAGATAAATACGGCCTACCTTACATTGATTTACGTGGAATAGCTCCAGAACCAGACGCAATGCTTATGGTAGAAGAAAAAGATGCCCGCGAGGCGGGCCTTGTTCCTTTTAAGGTTGTTGGTCACAAATTATATATCGCAACAATCTCCCCTAACAATCAAAAACTTGAAGAAATATTGAAACCGTTAGAAGCCAAAGGAAATGAGTTGCTTTTGTTCCTGTGTTCTCACGCTTCACTTGAACATGTTTTGTCTCGCTACATGGATTTGAAACAAGGAGTAAAGGTAGAGAGCGGAATGCTTGAACTTACCCCCGATAAAATGATTAAACTCATGGCGGGTTTTGATAATGTAGATGATCTACGAAAAGATTTTGAGGAACTTTCTACTTCGCAAGTTTTATACAAAACAACTCGTATGATAGAGCTTTTGATAGCTGGCGCTATTAAATTTGATGCGAGTGATATTCACATTGAACCAGAAGAAAACAAAGTGCGTTTGCGTTACCGTTTAAATGGAGTTCTTGAAGATATTGTGTTTTTTGATTTCAATGTATTAAAAAATATTACCAGCCGTTTGAAGTTATTGTCTGGGCTTAAATTATCCACAAGCGCTAGTGCGCAGGATGGACGATTTAGTATTAATTTAGGAGAAATAGAGATTGAGGTCCGTGTGTCTGTGGTACCTGGAAATTATGGTGAGAGTTTTGTTATGCGATTACTTGACCCGCGTCATGCTGTTACCAATCTTGATAATATTGCCTTTTCTAAAAAACTCCGCGAACTAATATACTACGCCTTAAGTAAACCTAACGGTGTGATTCTAACTACCGGACCAACAGGAAGTGGAAAAACTACGACTCTGTATGCCTTTCTTCATAAAGTTTATACACCTGAAGTAAAAATAATCACTATTGAAGACCCTATTGAATATCACCTTGAAGGAATAACTCAGACACAGGTTGATGAAGAAAAGGGATATACATTTCTTTCTGGTTTACGAGCGGCTCTTCGTCAGGACCCTGACATTATTATGATTGGAGAAATTCGAGATGAAGACACTGCAAAGGTCGCTATTAACGCCGCCCTCACAGGTCACCTTGTTTTCTCTACCCTTCACACCAACAATGCCGCTGGAACAATTCCAAGATTGATTGACCTCGGTGTTAATCCAAAAGTTATTGCAAGTGCTTTATCTGTTGCTTTAGCTCAACGTCTTGTGAGAACTCTATGCAATCAATGTAAACAAGAATACGCGGCAAATGAAAAAGAGTCCCGTATCATTACTACGATTTTAGGAGATATGAAAACTTCTGGTAAGGAAGAATCAATGTTGGGACATGTTCCGGATTTGACGTATAAACTATATCATCCTGTGGGATGTGAACACTGTAACGGAACTGGGTTTGATGACCGTATAGGAATTTTTGAGGCTATTATGATGGATTCAAATATAGAAAAAATTTTAATCACCAATCCGAGTGAAAGAGAAATACGTGAAGCGGCTAAAAACCAAGGAATCCCAAGCCTTCGTGAGGATGCTATACTTAAGGTGTTAGAGGGAGTTACATCATTTGATGAAGTTAGTCGTGTTGTTGATTTAATTGCAGAATAGAAAATAGCACAAATATATTTCATCTGCTTTGTTACAAAAGATTTTTATTTCGTCACTGTACACAAAAGTACAGCTTCTTATAAAAATCTTTTGTGCTTCGCATCTAAAACATATTTCTGCTATTTGAAAAACTACAAACAGTTTTTCGTTTCAATAAGACATCAGATACGAGGCGTGACAAAATTTTGAAAGGAGGTGTACGAATAGTACATTGACTGACAAAATTGAGGTCACAACGAAGTAGATGATGTCTTAATGAAACGTAAAAACCCATATACCTCTAAGCAACCCCTTGGTGAAGAATATTCCTTCATAAGGATGGGCACAGAACGTAACAAGTACGACCAGACCGTCCTCCGAAATAGAATATGAGAATAAATTCCCGATTGTTTAGAGATATATGGGTTCTGACAATTTCATATATACTTTGTTAGTAGAAAAATTATTTACGTAAAGGAAATATCAAATTTATATCACTGTCTGAAAAGCTTATATTAACAGCTTATCTGATGCAATAAAATAAAATTGATAAGAGATCCCCGATCTCCTTTACATAAATAATAATTCCTTTTATTGACAAAATCTGTATGAACTGTATCTATTATATCATATATAAAACTTTTGTCAAATCCTTTTTTATAACCCAAAATGTCCCCTTTAGACCCCACAATTCAACTCGAAGAAACCAGACATTTAGATAGTACTCTTAGACCTGAGAAATTTTCAGATTATATTGGGCAAGAAGTAATAAAAAATAATCTCCATATACTTTTAACTGCGGCAAAGGAACGAAATACTCCGCCAGAACATATACTTTTATATGGTCCACCTGGACTTGGGAAAACAACGCTAGCGCATTTAATCGCAAAAGAATTAAATGCAAACCTAAAGCTATCAAGTGGTCCAGCGATTATGAAAGTTGGGGACTTGGCTGCTATTTTAACTAACCTCACCCCAGGAGACGTTCTTTTTATTGATGAAATACACCGTTTAAATAAAATGATTGAAGAGGTTCTTTATCCAGCTATGGAGTCAGGAAAGTTAGACATAATAATTGGTAAAGGTCCATCAGCAAGAACAATACAACTTGATTTACCACCATTTACACTTATTGGAGCAACTACCCGTATATCACTTTTATCTTCCCCTCTTCGTTCACGATTTTCGGGAGGTACTTATCGTTTGCAATATTATTCAGAACCAGAAATAGCAACCATTGTAAAAAACAGCGCAAGTGTTTTAGGAACAACTCTTCCTGACGAAGCAGCTCTTGAAATAGCTAAGAGGTCTCGCTTTACTCCACGTATTGCAAATTATTACTTAAAAAGAGCTCGTGACTATGCTCAAGTACATAAGGCGGTTATAGATAAAGAAGTTGTAGATATTTCTCTTGATTTGCTTGAAATTGATGAGTTTGGTATTGGTGTTGCCGAAAGAATGGTTCTTGAGGCCCTTGTTAATACTTTCAATGGTGGTCCAGTTGGATTAAATACACTAGCCGCAGCTACCGGTGAAGAAGAAGCCACAATTGCAGATGTCACAGAACCATATTTAATTCAAATAGGAATGATAGAGAGAACCCCCCGTGGAAGAAAGGCTACAGATAAAGCAGTTTTACATTTTAAAAAATAACATGCAAAGCATTCGTATACTAGGTATCGATCCTGGATTTGATAGAGTAGGTGTTTGTATTTTGGATAAAAACAATAACAAAGAACAGCTCGTTTATTCCACATGCCTTCTTACTAATAAAAAAGATTCTTTTGAAAAAAGACTTGGTGTAATCGGTGATTCTCTTGAGGAAATTTTAATTAAATACAACCCAAAAGAACTTGCTATTGAAAAATTATTCTTTGCAAAAAATCAAACAACAGCTATTAACGTCGCAGAGGCTCGTGGGGTATGTTTATATTTATCGCATAAATATGGACTTTCTGTTCATGAATATTCACCCCCTGAAATAAAATTAGCTGTTGGGGGACATGGTCGCTCAACCAAAACTGATATTGCCAAAATGGTACCAAAAATCCTTGGAAAACAAGTAGAATCTGGACTTTTAGATGACGAATTAGATGCCATAGCCATAGCTCTAACACATAGCGCTTGCAGAAAAATTGGGCTTTTAAAATAAAAACGGGGGAAAACACTTGCAAGGATTTTAATAAGGTGGTATCTTTTTCATACATTAACTTATATTTATATGCTTATCGAAGAAGAAGAACCAAAACCTGTGGGAGAAATAAATCCAGACGCACTGGAAGCAGTTTTTGAAGAAGATGTTTTAGTTGAAGAAGAAATCACCCCTTTTAATAAAGAAGAGGATGAAGAAGCTGATGAAATAGATATCGCTTTTCAAGCAAATGATGAAGGATACTGGTAAAAATAAAACTCGGACTTAAGTCCGAGTTTTATTTTTAATCTACAACTATTTTTACAAACCTTTTCTTTCCTATTTTTAGGGTAACGTTTTTAGCTTTTTCTTTAGGATTATTTATAATAATATCCATACTGTCAGTTACAGCTTTATCTTCAATTAGTCTTCTCCATTCTGTTTTTGATGCCACTATTTTGTTTTCTATTAATACATCCACTATCTCTTTATCGCTTGTCGTGTGAATCTCTTTTATGTTATCCGGTATTCCACCTTTAGAGAAAGTTTCTATCCATGAATTCTTTGAGCGTGACGCGTCTTTTTCTGAATGATACATCGTGACTATTTCCATAGCTAAGCGCATTTTTATGTCGCGAGGGTTTGCTCCGTCTTTTAATTCTTGTTCTATTTTAGAAATTTCCTCCAGAGACAAGTCTGTACAGAGAGTAAAATATTTTACAATTAATTCATCTTTGACTGACATTATTTTTCCAAACATATCAAAAGGTTCGTCGACAACGGTTATAATATTCCCCCAACTTGTAGACATCTTTCTTCCATCTGTTCCTTCAATCATTGTCCCAACCATTATTTGTTGTTTTGGTTGACCAAAAAACTCCTGCATTGTTCTACCTGCTTTTAAATTAAATAACTGATCAAAACCACCAAGCTCTACATCGGCTTTTATCTCTACAGAGTCGTATCCTTGCATCATTGGGTATAAAAATTCGCGTAGAGATATTTCTGTCCCTGCCTCATATCTGTCTTTAAAGTTGCGACGAGCAAGCATTTGTTGAACAGAAAAACAGTCAGCCATTTTTATTAAATCACTAAAGGTTAGTTTAGATAGCCAGTCGTTGTTATAAACAAACTCTGTTTTAGAAACATCTATAATCTTTCCGATTTGATTTTTGTAATCTTTAATATTTTCATCAATCTGAGCACGAGTTAGCATTGGACGTTTTTCTGTTTTATCAGAAGCGTCTCCAATTTGTGCAGTAAAGTCTCCAACAACTAAAACAATTTGATGTCCTAGCTTTTGAAATTCTCGAAGTTTACGAAGAGGAATTGCTCGCCCTAGGTGGATTTTTGGTCCAGTTGGATCAATGCCGAGTTTTATACGAAGAACTCTACCTGACATTAATTCGGCTTTTAATTCTTCTTTAATAAAAACATCCTCCACTCCACGAGTAAGAAGTTCTTCTATTTTTACCTCATCTGTAATTACTTTATCCATACAAACAATACTACCACAGGCTCTCTTTTTCTTTAAGTCATGATAGTATATTCAATATATGACTCAACATCACCGTTCTAGAAAAACTTCTGCAAAACGTAAATTTTTTCGAGAGCTTTTTTTTAGTTTTATTGCTATAGGTATGGTTGTTTTTGCTTTTCTTATTACTTGGATGGCTACTTTATCTTTGCCTGATTTTAATAATTTCGAAAATAGAACAATCTCGAACTCTACTAAAATCTATGACCGCACAGGTAAAATTGTTCTATATAATATTCACGATAATGTACGCAGAACAGAGGTACCTTTAAGTGAAATAAGTCCTTATATAAGACAAGCGACTATCTCTATCGAGGACGCGCATTTTTATGAGCATAATGGGTTCCGTCCAACTTCTTTCGTTAGAGCTGTGTTAGCAAACCTAACCTCTGGTGGTTTTGCACAAGGTGGTTCAACAATTGATCAACAGGTTGTAAAAAACGCACTTCTTACTAGAGAAAAAACAATTACGAGAAAATTAAAAGAGATTATTCTTTCTCTTAAGTTAGACCGAGAAGTCCCCAAAGATACCATTCTTCAAATATATTTAAACGAAAGTCCTTATGGTGGAAACCTTTATGGGGTTGAGGAAGCGTCTATGTCTTATTTTAATAAACACGCTAAAGATGTGACCTTAACAGAAGCTGCTTATATTGCGGCTTTACCTCAGTCCCCTACTTATTATTCTCCTTATGGAAAACATCTTACTGATTTAGAAAAAAGAAAAAATCTGGTTTTAGAAAGAATGTTTGAGCTTGGTTATATAACTGAGGCAGAAAAAAACGCTTCCCAAAAAGAACAAGTGTCTTTTGAAAAAGATGTTTCTGGTAGTGGTAAAGCTCTTCATTTTGTTATGTATATTCGTGAGTATCTAGAACAAAAATATGGTGTTGATGTAGTAACAAACGGTGGATTGAAAGTTATAACAACAATAGATTATGATATTCAAAAAAAGATGGAGGATATCGTAAAAGAAGGAGCTCTAGAAAATACTAAAAAATTTAAGGCAACAAATGCTGCCCTAGTTGCAATTGACCCGCATACTAGTCAAATAATTTCTATGGTTGGGTCACGAGATTTTTTTGATACTGAGATACCTGGACAATTCAACGTAGCAACAGCTTCCCGTCAACCAGGTTCTTCTATTAAGCCAATAATTTACGCTGAGGCGTTCAAGCTTGGTTATACACCTGAAACAGTTCTGTTTGATGTTCCTACTCAATTTAGTTCTTCTTGTGACGCCTATGGAAGACCTTTAGTTGGAACAGATGATTCTGTTTGTTATATGCCTGGAAACTACGATGATATTTTTAGAGGTCCAATATCTTTAAGAGACGCCCTAGCTCAATCAATAAACGTTCCTGCGGTAAAGCTTTTATATTTGGTTGGTATTAAAAATGCAATATCTCTTGCTCAGTCTATGGGTCTATCAACCATTTCCGACCCGGAAAGATATGGTTTGTCTCTTGTACTTGGAGGCGGTGAAGTTACTTTGCTTGAATTAACTAATGCTTATGGAGTTTTTGCTAATAATGGTATTTATCACAAACCTCAAGGAATTCTTGAGGTACGTGACCAAGATAATACAATCCTTGAAAAATATTCTTCTAATGGAACTGAAGTTTTATCTGAATCAGTTACTTCTTTAGTTTCAAGTGTTCTTTCTGATAAAGTAGCAAAAAGACCAGCTTATGGAGTAGATTCTCCTTTATTTTTTGGAGATAGACCTGTGGCTTCAAAAACTGGAACAACTAACGATTACCGAGATGTTTGGGTAATTGGTTACACTCCATCTATTGTAGTTGGTATGTGGGGAGGAAATAATGATAACACTCCAATAGATAAGCGTGTGGCCGGTCTTGTACTTGCTCCTATTTGGCATAAAGCGGTCAGTGCTGCTATTGGAACATCATCAATTGAGTATTTCCCTGAACCTTTACCAAACACCTCTCTTAAGCCAATTTTAAGGGGAGAATATTGTACATCTTCTGGTATACATTCAATACTTTCTTATGTTGTTAAAAATGACCCTCAAAATGGCTACCCTTTAAACCCAACAGAGGATTCTCAATACAATCTTTGGGAAACTAGTATACAAAATTGGTTATTAAAACACCCTGGTTTATGTGGACAAATAGTAGGAACATCAACCTTGTAATAAATAAAAACTCTTAGATGAAAATCTAAGAGTTTTTATTTTTTAAAAGTAAATCCTTTTTGTTTTAAAATTTCTTCTATATTTTTTTGGAATAGTTTTTGTTTAACAACTGATGATAAATGAAAAGATACTTCTTTTTTAGAAAGAGTAATCATTGTCTCTTCCAAATCCACACCTGTTTTCTCTTTTATAAATAAGATTAATTCTTCTTTATTATTTTTTCTTCGCTTTATATTTATAATATGTTTTTTAAAAAGAGATTCATCCATATATTAACGATTAAGTGGCATAAGAAGATATGTGAAAGTGATATCTTGAGACCCTTTTATAAATACTGGTTTATTTGGGGTTGTAAACATGCAATTTATTATATTACCTTCAATATGAGGAAGTACTTCTAGGAAGTACTTATTGTTATATTTAACTTCAATATCTTCTCCTTCTTTTTTGATTGTTAAAGTATGGGTAACTTGCCCAACTGATTCATTTTTACTATGTAGTGTAAGTTTATTATCGGTGAATATACATTCTACTTGTGAATATTGTTCATTGAAAAAAGTGGTAAGTGTTAACGCTTTTTGAAGTTCTTCTTTTGAAATTACAGCTGTAGTTGTAAACTCTTTTGGAAAAAGTTGTTGATAATCTGGAAATTGACCTGTAACGGTGTGTATAGATAGTGTTAAATTTTGTGATGATAAAGAAAGAATACTTTCATTTATAGACAATATTAAATCCCCTTCTTCTTCATTTATTATTTGCAATATTTCTCCTATGTGTTTTTGTGGAATAAGTAATGAACATTCTAATCCAGAGTCATTTGGTATTGTTTTTTCAGCTAATCTATATGAATCTGTTGCTACTGCATAAATAAGATTGTTTTTTGTATATAAATAAATTGATGCAATTTCTGGTTTTATTTCTGTTGTAGCTGCACAAAAAGAAACTTCTTTAAAAAGAGTGTTAATTTTTTCTTTAGATAAACTACCTATTGTTGTTCCTTGTTTTGGTAGTGTTGGAAAATCTTCGTAAGGTGTTGTTTTTATTTCAATAATTCCTTTTTCTGTTGTGATTGAAAAAACTCCTTCATGAACTTCACAAACAAGCGTCACATCATTTGATTGAAATGTTGAAATGATACGTAGAAGAGTTTCCCCTTGTAATATACAACTACCATTTGTTAAACCTTTAACAGGAATACTCTTTTCACAAAAGAGTTCTAAGTTTGTTGCACGAAGTGTAAGAAGATGTGAATCTAATTCTAGATGGATATCTTGAAGGTAGTTTTGTGATTGTTGTTTACTACGAGCACGAGCTACTTGCTGTACTGCTTTTATAAATACATCACCTTTGCATTCGAATTTCATAGTATCTAGTATATATAAAATATAATACTAAGTATAGGTCTGTGGAAGATGTTAAAAACTCTAAAAAGTATTAAATTATAAAGGTTTTTTAAATTTTTAGTTTTAAGTTTTAAGTTTTTAATTAAATGATGTTTGTGTATAAAGACATGTTTTACTTAAATACTTTTTAATAACTCCTACTGTTATCAATAAGTTATTAATATTTTATCCACACAGATATCCACAAAAATAAATATTCAAACAAATACATCTGTATTTTTTGGATATTTATTATTAATATATTAAATATTAAGCAAGTATTGCTCTAATATCATCAATTTCACGAACTAAATGAGGATTATCTTTTAATAATCCTTTTATTTTTTCATAAGAATGTATAACTGTTGTGTGATCGCGACCACCTAATCTATCCCCTATCATAGGATAAGAAATATCAAAATCTTCACGTAGTAAATACATCACAATTTGACGTGGTTTTACTACATCTTTTCTTCTTGTTTTATTGTAAATATAAACATCAGGAATATGATAATAATCAGCAATAATTTTTACTATTTCTGGAATAGAAATACTTTTTTTAGCGCGAACACTGTTTTTAAGAAGATTTTTTACATCAAGAAGAGTAATCGCTTGTTGTTTTATTTGAATATAACCTAAAACAGAAGTCATAACCCCTTCCAATTCTCGAATATTTCCAGAAACTGTTTCTGCTACATACTCAAGAACATCTAACGGGATTTTATCTCTATTATCTTTAGTTTTAGCTTGTAATATAGCAAGACGAGATTCAAACGAAGGAATATTTACATCAACTATCATCCCTTGATTAAATCGTGAACGGAGTCTATCCTCTAAACCAATAATAAGATTAGGGTGTTTATCGGAAGAAAAAATGATTTGCTTATTCATTTCATAAAGGGAATTGAAAAGATGAAATAATTCATCTTGTGTTCTTTCTTTTCCATTAATAAATTGAATATCATCCATTATAAAAACATCATATTTTCGATATTTTTCCTTAAAACTATTTATTTTGTTTAGATTAGTAGCATTAACATAATCCATATAATACTTCTCAAGGGATGTATAAAATACTTTTCTTTCAGGATATTTTTTCTTAACGGTATTTCCAATAGCTTGCATCATGTGAGTCTTTCCAAGACCGGTATTTCCATAAACAAAAAGAGGATTATAAACAATACCAAGATTATTTATCACAGCTTGAGAACAAGCATAAGCAACTTCATTAAAAGAACCAACGATAAACGTGTCAAAAGTGTAACGAGGATTAAGCCCATCATCTTTATTTATATATAAATCCTGAAGAGGTAAAGGTTGCCCAGTTATTGCTATATGTTGAGTCTTTTTCTGTAGATTTTCTGGCTTTACTACATTAAAAACAACAGATCTAACCCCTTCATGTATGGTACGTAAAACACGAAGAATGAATTTGTGATATTTTTGGTTAAGCCAATCCTTAACAAATTCATTTGGAACACCAATAGTCACCTCCCCGTCTTTGTAGTCAATTATACGTGTATTTTTGAACCACGTATTGAAGTTAACTCGAGAAAGTTCAATCTCTATTTGAGATAAAGCACTATTCCAAAGTTGTTGATAATCCATAATTCTGTAGTATACACGTGTAGGATATCGAGGCAACTTGACGGAAGTATTAAAAGATAATGTCGGGTTGATTTATCCGCTATTCTCGTGTAGAATAGCGCCATGTCTATAACATATAATCCAAAAAGAAAGAAAAGAGGAACAACTCACGGATTCCTAGTACGTATGGGAACTAAAGATGGACGAAGAGTTATTTCTCGCCGCCGAAGTATTGGACGTAAGAAGTTGTCTGTTTAAAAATCCAATCAGTCGGTATTTTTTTTGTTAGTCAGTTTTCTTCAAAAATTGTTTACCTCGAAACTTACCCAACTGACTAGATTTTTAATTAACTCACTATGTTACCAAAGTCAAAACGTCTAACACGTGATGATTTCTCAAAATTACAAAAACGAACAACAATTCGCGGAAATTATTTTGACGTTGTTATATCCCCATCAAGTGAAACAAAATTCGCATGTGTCATTACTAAAAAAAGAATTAAGTTAGCCACTAACAGAAATTCTGTTAGAAGAAAAATATATCACGCACTTAATGGTGTTGTTATTAAATCTCCACACTTAGTTATTTTTTACCCTAAACAGAATGCGCACAACGCATCATATAAGGCACTCCTCGAGGAAATACAGAAAGTTTTTGCTACAATATAATAATTATGTTTCACACACTTTTTTACGAACCAATTTATAATTTACTTGTTGTTGTTTTAACTTATACCCCACTTCATGATATCGGGGCGGCTATTGTTATAGTTACCCTTATAGTAAAACTAATCCTTTTACCTCTTAACTTATCTGCTCTTCGTAGTCAGTATCTTATGAAGCGTCTTGAGCCAGAAATGAACAAGATTAAAGAGATGCAAAAAACAAACCCTCAAGAAGCATCAAGGAAAATGGTGGAATTATATAAGTTAGAAAAAATTAATCCCTTATCAAGTTTACTTGCTGTTATTATTCAAATACCTATTTTCTTCGCACTCTACTTTGTTTTTTCAAAAGGATTATATTCTGACTTAAGTTCAATATATTCTTTTGTTACTTTTCCAGAAACTCTACACACAATGGCCTTTGGTTTATTTGATGTAACAAAGAAGAACATTATTATTGCTATTTTTGCCGGACTGTCATCTTACGCCTTAGCTCGCAGACAAACAGATTCTATGGTGTCAAAAAAAGAAGCTCACGAAGAATCATTTCAAGACCACTTCATGAAATCAATGAAGATACAGTTGTTATATGTTCTCCCTATAATTATCACAGTATCTGCTTCTGTTTTACCCTCCGCATTGGCGCTATATTGGTTTATAAGCAACGTTACTGGTTACGCACAGGATGTTTATATGAAAAAGAAACTTGCCCACCTAAGAATGCCTAAGATAGAAGATCTCCCATAAAGAAAAAATAATTTTTAGTTAAGGATCTTAAATAAGATCTGTTTTTAACAACCAAACTGATCCAGTTACTTTGTTAATAAAGCTAACATAAATATTATCTAGCGAAACTTTAAGATTTACCACATCAAACCCACCCAGCTTTGAATCAAAAGAATACAAAGGATATATCTCACCATTTTTAGGGTTTACAAAAGAAAGCTCATCAGAAAAAGAAATACGCCCCTGATACCAATCATCAGGCAAACCTTCCGTTGTTCTAGGAATAGATAAAGGTGCAGCACAAATAAGTAAAATTAAATTGTTGTTCCAAGAACATTTAGACGCAACTGTTTTAATTGGCAATATCGAGAAGGTTCCCCCATTTGAAAATAAGAAAGTAGTTAGTCCAGTTTGTGACCACATGCTATTTATTATTGTACCGTTAGATGATGGATTACTTAATAATCCAGTCTTGTTTCCAATAATCCTTGTAAAGGAAGGAAGTAAAACGGTTGAACCATCAACATAAGCAGATGGTTTACTTGTGGCGTATAATTGTTCTCCCCCGTATGACAATACCCACTCGCTAAAAGAAGAGACAGCTGTTAAAGATGTACCTTTAGATGTTATTGTGTAAACAGAACTACCGCCATTACTTGCAATTAAATAACTTAATTTATCATAAGAAGAACTAACAGCAACAGATTTTATATTATTTGGTAAAGCTATAACAGATGAGAGAGGGAGAGGGTTATCATTTTCTTTTATGGATGGAATATTTGCTAGAGTGGTTATTATTGTTTCTCCGTTGCTATCTAAATTACGTACGAGTATTCGTTTTCCATTATTAAAAATATAAGCATCATAAACCCCAGTGATTGTGGTGTTACTTATTTGATAAGTGATCCCTGTTTCCATAGAGTGTCCATAAACATATCCAGTTGTTCTGTCCACAAACATAAGAACAGTGGAAGTAGCACGGACATTTTTTTTGGTTACTACCTCTGTTGCTTTGCCTTTGATTATTTTTGAACTAGTTGAAGTTATCTCATTTATTGTTGGAATTGAAACAAAAACATTTCCAGTCGAAGGTTTATCCCAGACTTGTGTGAGAGCTTGTTCTTCCGCTGGAGTAACTTCTGTTGAGGTTGTTTGCTGAGGTTGGCCATCAGTAAAATAATTAGTTATAAAACCAAAGAGAGGTGGAGTAGTCCTTACTTCTAAAGGACTAGTTGTTTTAGCAAGAGTTTCTGCTGTTTTTGGTGTATAAAAAAAGAAATACCAAATAAGTACACCTATGGCAAAAATGGATGTGAATAATACAAGTAAAGTAAGACGCCTATTCATAAACTTAGTATATAGGGACTAAGTACTAGGGACTAGTGGATACAGTAAAAATGTAAAAAACTAAAACAAAATAAGATAGTTTCTTAATTCAAAATTATTTATAAACATGCCAATGACGCACCCCTATTTCATCACAAAAAGTAAAACCAAATTTGGTATAACTTTTATAACAAAAACTATCAGCAGTTGTTTTTGGAAAAGATCTAATACAGGATTCCAGTTGATTATCGTTTAATGAAACATCGACAGGCGTCAATCCTGGTCCATGAGATCTATGCCCGGCTTCTGTACCCCCTGTTATCATTATTCTTCCAGAACATGTATTCCTTAATTGTGAAAGCATTGAAATCGTAGCGTCCGGCCAACCCCCAACAGTCGTGCAACTTGTTTGGGTTGGTGTTATACAGACACTTTTATTAACGGTAATTCCACCGTTTGGTAGTGCTGCTAGCTGCGCACGAACGACTGAATCATTTTTTATCGCATTCCAACCAGCAGGATCGTCATTTGTTGTTGGAATAGAAGGATTTGCAGTTGAAGGTTGAGAACTAACAGTTGATCCAGAAACACTTATGTTTGTTGCTGGTTTTATTTTTAAAGCAGCTAAGCCAACATCGCCAGAAAGTAAACTCTTGTTCAGAGTATATAAAATAAGAAAAAGACCAAGAACACCAAGAAGGCCGAGTGTTCCTCTTTTGAATTCCTCATTAGATTTTCGTATACCCGCTTCTGATGCCTGCATCCTATAAATACCCCCTCTCATAAAAACAAAACTAGCTGCCCCAACACAAAGAATTATTAGAAACATGTAAATAAAGGAAGTGGAAGACGCAAAAGAAACTGCCTGACTGGCAGAAAAAGTGGTTGGAGGAAGCCCTAACCCTTGGGTTATTTTTGGTTCAAGTGAGATGTATTCTGTGTTCATTGTAAATAATTATAACTTTATTTTCTGGTATCAAAAAGTATAACTAAATTAGCTTGTGCTTTTTGTAGACTTCTTTTTGAATTAGAAATTAAAACAGACAAGGTTTTTGTCCCCTGACTATTTTCCTTAGGCTTCAATCTAACAAGAGTATTTTCTTGTGGAGTAAAAGGTAGTGAGTCTAATAGCCAAGTATAAGAATCAGCCCCAGCGGAAAAATTTTTTGTAGAAAGATAATAAGGCACAAGAGAAATAGCTATTTCCCTTGTTGTTTCTATTCTACGGTTTAGTAATTGTGAAAAGTTTATACCCAAGATATCATTGTAAACATAAAAAACAGGCATAACCTCATGAGGGGTAATCGTTATTGTCTTTTCAGATACAGCCCCACCAGCACTGCGCACTTTTACTTTTACATCTGTTCGATTACTTAAATAATCAAGATTAATATTTACGGTCTGCCTTCCTTGTCCGGAAATACTATCTTTATATTCACCATTTACGTACCAAGCATAGGAAAGATTGTTTGCGGATACTGGTTTTCCATTTTCACTCATACTCGGTAGAGCTGTAACTTTTATAACAGCCCCCTCACCCGGAAGAGATTTACCTTCATAAAAAGGAGGAACATAACCCTCAGGTGTTTCCCAAATTAGGTCAACACTTTGGGGTGTTACGTTTATGGATAGTTCGATTATGTCGCCGGCAGAAGTTTTGGCTCTTACTGATATAGGAATAACACTATTTGCACCACCTACCGTGATAGAGATTTTTTTTATCCCAACACCACTAGTTATTTTTTTACCAGAAACACTCCAAGTTATCATGGAGTTATTAATATCAATATCATAACTATTAAGAGTAATTGTTGCAGGTTCGTAAGGTGCAGGATTTTCAGGATTAATTTTAAGAGAAGCTTGTATTTCCGCGTATGCGAACGTTGGAATAATAAACAACGTTGTAATTAAGAATATCCAAAATTTTTTCATAGCCCTTTTGATTGATCAACCTCCTCTTTCATCGCTTTTATTTGAAGAAGTTGAGATGGGTCGCTTGTTATTATTTGATCCTCTGTGTAAGAGGCTACGATTTTAATCGCCACATGTTTTAGCCCTGCAAAGAATATACCTTCACCTACACCAGATTCAAGGAGAAGAAACTTCTCCTCGTCTGTTAAATTGAATGTTTTTTGAACAATATCTATTGAGGAAGGAGACTGTTTAAGTAGAAGCTGAATTGAGGAGTTTGTAATAATAGGAAGTCCATATGGAGACTTAAGAAAATCCCCAACGTCTTGAGTGATTGTGGCAAGTCCAAGAAAATACTTTCGTCCACGTTTTGCAAGACCAAACAAGAAAGAGGCTGTATCGTCATTTTTCATCATAATCCAAGCTTCATCAACAACAAGAAGTCTTTTTCTGATGTCTTTACGAATAGAGTTCCAAATATAGTGAGTAATAATATACATAGCCACTGGTTTTAGTTCCTCTTCCATGTCACGAATAGAAAAACAAACTAATTTTTTGTTTATATCAACGTTTGATGGTTGATTAATAAAACCAGCCCAAGTTCCTTTGGTGTATTTTGAAAGACGTTGTTGTAAATCCTCAGAACCAGTAATACCTCCTAGAACTGTTTCAAAGTCAGAAAGAAGGGGTGGTTCAAGTTTTGTAAAATCAACATCACCATTAATGTCTTTTAAGGCGTATGTTTCACTAATTGCTTGATCAACAATAGCATCCTCTTCTGGGGTTAATCCTCCTAACATAACACGAAATAAACCTACAAGGTTAACAATGTTTGAGCGAAGAACCTCAGAAGGTGATTCATCTTCAGTTGGGTGTGGTAAATCAAACGGGTTGATATGGTGCTCACTTGTAAGGGAAATGTCAAAGTATCTACCACCAACTGATTCAGCAAGATATTCATACTCTCTTTCTGGGTCAATGATTATAACTTCCGTGTCGAACATAAGTGTACGTAAGATTTCTAGCTTCGCCGCATAACTTTTTCCAGAACCAGACTTAGCAAAAATAATTGAATTGTAGTTTTCAAGAGAAAATCTGTCGAAGAGAATCAAACTCCCATTATGACGATTAAGCCCATATAATATTCCTCTATCAGAAGAGAGATCAAATGATACAAAAGGGAAGAATGATGAAAGAGGAGAGGTGTTAAGTTTATTTTTTATACCTAACATATCTTGACCAAGTGGCAACGTTGAAAGAAAACCTGTATCTTGCTGAAATAGTGCTGGTTTAATATAAACCAAACGACTCTCTAGAATGTTTTTTATTTCATTTTCTACTTTATCTATTTCTTCCTCAGTATTTCCATACAAAGACAAATAAAGTGACACCTCAAACATTTTTTCTTGAGCTTGAGTTAGTCCACTTCTTAAGTCTTCAAGGTCGGTGTATGCAATATCAAGTGTTGGGTCACGAACTAACCCCTTCTCTTCTCTGGTCATGATTTGACTCTCCACCTCGGCAACTTTTCTTTGAAAGGTTTTCATAACCTCCCCTGTTTCGAGTGGTACAACGTGAATTGCAACATCAAAAACTTTATCTAAATTTATAATTGGGCTTAGCCAATTATCTGAAAGAAAGCGTGGGTATGAAACAACAAAATATGATCTTACAATATTTGTTCCCAAATTTAGAAACTTTGGTTGAACACCAAGGGCGCTAGGTGCGATAATGTCTTTTAATTGCATCTCAGCAATTTTATAGACTTGTTCTGGAAGAACAGCTGAGACAGGAGACGTTTTTTTTGGGTTTAGAAAATCAAAAAGTGACATAGTTTTATTTTTCTGTTAAATGAGGAGCTGACCTGTCTTGTTCCCCTGGGTTAAAAAGTTTATAAAAAAGTTCTACCATTTCTTCAGTACCTAGCTTGATTCCTCTTAACCCAAAACGAGAAAGCCCTTGTACAACAGTTGCCACACGTTGTTCAAGCTGAATGCGAGCAGCATCAAAAGAAGCTTTATTTTCTTGAGGTGTTTCAGTTCCTAACCCAAAAGACATTAATGGTTTAGATGTGCCAGACCCAGGAGCATTTTGTGGAAGATAAGGAACAACAATAAAAAAGTGTTTAGTCATGATATTTGTCTCCTCGGCAAATTTACTTATAAATCCTATGTACTCATGAATTTGAATCTTAAGAAGATCTTCTTTTACTTCACCGCTACGAGCTTGTAATAGGTCTAAGTAGGGTTTGATATTTAACCTTCGTGATTGAATGAAAAATTCAATTGGAAAATCAAGAGAGTTTAAAAGGTTTTGGAATTGCAAAAGTATAGCCTGTTGTTCATCTTCACTTTTAAGGGCTAGGTTAAGAGAGCTTGTAAGAATCACCGCGCGAAGTTCTCCAGTTTTAAGCACTGCAACACCGTCGCGTATGCGATCGATAGGAACAAATTGTTGAGTTGCAATACTGGTTACCATATATCAAGTATACACCAGAACATAGAAGGTAGAATGTAGATAATATACTAAATAAGAAAAAACACTGAACGTGACATATAAAACATAATTCACAGAATTCTCTTTCAGTATTGTTTGTCCCCTTTTTAAATACCCCCTTCTTTTTTTTCTATTTCTACCGGGTGTTCAAAAACATCAAGACCGAGAGATAAATCATGTAGTCTATCTCTGCTTGCTTTTGAGATGGCAACTTCTTTAGTGGTATCAGCAACTATTTTTTCAATAGAACTTTCTTTAGTTTGTTCCTCAGCAGAAGGTTGCTTCCATGTATAAACTTTACCACCTGTGTAATAAGCAAAAGCACTCTCTAATAGGTCAGCAAATGGTCTATTGTTTATTTTGACAAAAGCTAGGGACAAAAAAAGAGAAACTATAGCGAGTATTAAAATAATGGCAACTATTTTTATTGGGATAAATGTCCAAATTAGAAAGGAAAATCCTCCCGCACCCAAAATGTATCCGAATTGTTTAAGCGTAAGAGGCCCAACAACCTTATCCTCTATGTCGATGAATTGTGGTACGCGAAATTGCATTATTTTAGTATACCGTATTTGTAATTCCCGTGCAGAAAAAAACAGTAAATATAACACATAACATAATTTTCAGACTGTAGAACATGCGTTTAATTAATATCTAAATACAGTAGATTTCTCGTTTTAATACTAAAATTAAAAAATATCTAATATTTTTAGACTAATTACCCACCACTTCTCTATAAGGGTCAACATTATACCTAGTGGGTGCCTTACTATAACTAGATGGACGAGCTTCCGCCTCTACTACAGTTTTACCTTTATCTCCAAACATGAACTCTTGAAGAGCAACATTACTATCTAACGATTCTGGTTTTGATTTAGAATCAAGTGAAGCTATTTGTTCCTTTATGTGTTCTAGCCTTGTTCCAATTTCTTCATCGTCTGGTATTTGGCCTATAACCTGCAATTGTTCTAAAAGCTGTGAGCGCGAACCCGGTGTTAGCACAACTTGTTTTTTTATGGGAGTAGATGGCTCGGGCACTGACTGGTCCTTCACAAGACCTGATTCACGTTTAGTTGTGTCTAAAATTTCCTTACGAAGTTCATCCGTTGGCGCCGTCTCAGGAAAACTAAGGGTAACCATTTCGGTGGGTGATTTTTTAAGAATTTTTATTCGAGCTTTTTCAAGAATTGATTTTTCCAAATCCTCCGCAAGTTTGAAGGCCTCATCTTGTGGAAGTTTAAGTATATCCTCTATAGCAGTAACAACATCCTCTGGTTTTAGTGCACCAATTAAAATAAATGAAATTATATTTGATAGAGCAACATATAAACTAATTGGAAGTTTATATACTTTTCCAAGTATGGCTGTTGTTTTATTAACTTCCCCACTCTCAAGTAACTGTTGAATTTCTAATGGGGCATTATCAAACAATTCTTCTAAATTTTTTGCTATGTATGAAGGGTTCATAAATTATATAGCCGTAGCTCCACCTAAAGGAGATAGTGGATAGGGTGTATTTGTGGTTACTGTAGACGTTGAAACTCCACCTTCCACATTCTTTGCTTTTTGAATAGCTTCATCTGCTATTTGTTTTGCTGTTTGTTCCACTGAAGGAGAGTTTGGTACAGAAAGAGGTGTACTCATTGCAGGATTTATAGGCTTCATTTCCTTATTGGCTTCTTGGGATGCAATTTTTTGTTTCTCGGCACGTTTTTCTGCTATTTTTGCAGCAAAGTCTTCAGTGTGTAAGTTAAACAAAGGTGCAGATTGAGCCATTTTATTTTCGACTGGTGTATCTACAGGTTTATTTTCTGTTTCGTATTGAGATTTTCTTTGATAAGCAGGTGCGTTAGTATTTTGACCAACCCATGAAGACGGAGTTGTTTCTGCTTGAGGTGTTTCTTCTTTAGTTGCTGTCTCAGGTAGTTTTGCAAAAGACATCTCAGTTGCACCAGACGGAACAACGGGCTTCGGCGTTTCGGCAGAAGTCGGCGCTTTTTCACCATAAGAAGCTTGGTCTATTTTTCTTCTTATGGTTTCTGGCTGATCAAGATAAAATTCTTTCTGTTTATCAGGGCGCATTGCATTATATCTTTTAATAATTTTGTCTTCTTCTTTTTCAATATTTTCTCTAATGAGCTCGGCATCACTTTTTCTATTTGGTTCAGAAAGTCCGATAATACCAAGTCCACCACGCTGTGCTTTTGAAGTGATAGATTCAGTTTTTTGTGCAAGATATCCTTCTCTTGCAGAAGCATCCTTAATACTTCCATATTTACTTTTTATAATTCCTTCTTTTTCCTTAAATCTCTCATCGTACCCTTTTGTTAGACCCTTCCCCATACCCATACCAGCACTGGACATACCTTTACTTACAGCCCCAACATTTCTGGCATCATAGGTACTTGTTGCCATTGAGTTTGTAAGAGAATAAAGCCCACGGCCCGTACGAGTTCCTTGCCAAGTATCCATCACCTTACTATCACGTATACGCGCAGCTGCCATCCCAAGTGTTCCCCGTGCAAGTAGTCCAGTCCCACCTGTCGCTAGACCAAGTCCGAATCCTCCAACTTTTCCCATCAGACTACCCGCGTAATTTCCTGCACTTCCGGCAATATTCTCTGTGACTGTAATTGTAATATGAAGCATAATTAGCATCATTAGAATACTGAAAAAGGTTTGAATACTAGATGCCGAAGCAAGAGCATTCAACGAGTCAGAATTTGCCCCAAGGGCTCCACTTGTTTGGAACACATCCAAAAATTTAAGAGTGAGCGCCAGCATAATCATAAAAACTGGAGCAACCACAAGTTGTTTAAAATAAAGAGTACGTAATTTTGCAGCCCTTTCCCCGAGGGCTGGTACTATACTGTCCACAAAAAGAACAGGAGAGCCTACCGTAAGAAAAACAAGAAGAGCTGTTCTGGAGACTATAATCCATGTTGCTTTGAAGAAAATATAGGCGGCATAAAATACAAAGGCCACAGCGACAAGGGCTCCAGGCGTGCTATTTATACCATTAACAAAACCCCCCTTTCCGTCGCCATCTACCGCAGTTGCACTTGCTGCTAAACCTTGAAGTCCTAATCTATCCATGATTATTGCCCCCGCGGTATGCTTTGAATCACCCCCTGCAATGATATCACCACCCATTGTGCTTGCGTAAATATTAAGTGAAATCACATTTGATACATCAACCAAAGTACGAGTAAGTGGGTACGAAAAGTTCACAAAAAGAGCAAACACAATAATCCAAGGAATATATTTTTCAAAAGCATCTTCTCTGCCGATTATGTACATAAAACCAAGATACAGTCCCGCAAACACAACAAACAGAGAAACTATTTGTCTTATTATTACCCACACAGGATAAAGAGCGTCAGGTGCCCATTGTGAAAAATTGAGTATCCCAACTTGTATCGCCAAGTTGAGCATATTAGATGATAACCAAACAAGAAACCCTGCGAGCTGTAGGAGGGTTACTTTAATCAACCAAGTAACAATTTGATCTATACACCCAAGAATATTACCATCGAAAAAACTACACTGGTCTGTATCGGGTGCTGTTATAACATTTGCTGCAGCTAATTTTGTCTTAGCACTTTCTAAGGTGTCTGGACTAAGTACGTCTATTACAGGTTTAGGGATAAAAGCCTCCCCTGTTTGTGTCGGGTTAGCTGTTTTTCCTAAGACTGTAGCAAATGCGCGAATTATAGTACAGGCATTTTCGTTTGAAACTGGACCATCACAAAAAATCGGGGTTTCTGTTGTTGTGGTGTAAATAGAAGCTTTTAAAATAGCTTGCTTGTATCTCTCTTCAGGGATGGTTGTAGCACTGTTATACTCATTTACAAAAACATTTTTGATATCATTAATGCTTTGAATTAACCTATTTACAGTGCTTGGGTTTATGTTTTGTTGTGATTGAATCGTTGCCAATTCATTGTCAAATATACTAATACCTTGACTAAGTAGTGGGTCAGCAGTTTGAGCTAAAGCTTTTTTAGGAACAATAAGTCCCCCAACCACACCGATAAGCGTGAGCCCGATAAAAGCATATACACCAAGTCGTTTCATTGGTTTAGTGTAACATACTTAAAGTTTCTTAAGGTTGACCAGATGTGTTTAACCTATTAACATTAGTATATTAATTACCACCAGTATTGTTTTGCTGTTGAATAAAACTTGTACACATGTTTTGGTAGTCTTTTAGGGTTGAATCATTACTTGAATCTGACTTATTTTTTCGGTATTCCCCAACACGTCTTAAGTCTGTTCCCAAAGTTGGGTAATTACTTTGCTCTAATTGATTTCGGTAGTCATTATATATGTTAGATATTTCTTGTGAAGAATTTGAATTACTTATGGCTATACTGGTATTATTTATAAGCGTACGCGCAGCCGTTATATTGGTTTTTTCCAGATTTAAAAATGTACTAAGTTCATTTATTTTTGTCATTCTCTGGTTGTAGAAACTAATGAAATCATTATATGATGGATTATTTATTAAAGAATCCCAACAGTTTTTAACTGAATTTAATTTTGTTTCATATGACGCAACATCAGCCAAGTATGACGTATCTGTAGAATCAAGACTGTCTAGTGATTTTAGATATTCAGTAAATTCCTTTTGCATTGTTCTAACTAAAGAACTTTTAGCCGCAGGATCACTAATGAGGTCTTGGTTTAGAGAAGGCTGGTTATTTAATGTCACAGAGACATTTGTTCCAGATTGACCCGCTCTAGAAAACGCTCTATTTAACCCATCTGTTAAAACTTTCATAACAAACCCAGTTAACACAGAACTAAGAGCCCCTTCCCCTTGTATATTAGTAAGCCTAGAAAGCGGAGCCCCGACAGCGTTAGAAAGGATGTTTTGAACGTTACCACTCGGAGTTATAACCTCCTCCGCCTCACAGATTGTTTCCCCTGTTCTTGTGTCAGTTTTAGTTTTTATGCATTTAGTTTCACTTGCAACACCTCCACCTTGCGCTAACACCTCTTTTTGGGCGGCTTCCTTTTCTGTTTTTATTTTGTTTCCGAGCACTTGTGCCTCTACTGATTTCTTGTATAGGTTATTAGAGCCACCAGTTGTTTCTAGCCAGACATCCCCTCCACCAACTGAAGGATCCTGATTGTTGATGGCTATTAGTGTTTGTGAAAGTTCTGGATTTGTATTCGGGTCTTCCACGCATAAAGCATTATACAGTTCTGCTTTTCTTGATGCGAATTCAGTCTGATCATAAGTTCCGTTATCTCTTTTAACGTCATCTAAAGCTGTTTGGTTTAAATTGACTTCATCACATAACTTCTTTTGAATAATAGAAGGAACATTAGTCTGACTTAAGGATTGTAATTGAATAAAAAGGTCATTGTTTCTTACAGAATTAACTACAGCACTAAAAATACTGTCCCCATAGATACTGTTTTGTGGTATATCTCCTAAACTAACCTTTAAAGCATTCAGGCCTGCATTTTTAATATATTGCTCTGGGTTACCTATAATAAGGGGTTGTCCTTGGAATCCACCATTTGCCCAATTTACTACATTGTTTGTAGCCTGTTGTAACGCTATGGATATAAGAGCATTAGCTATGGGGTCAAGAATAACTTGTTTAGTTGTAGATAGGGTTTGTTCCGTTGCCGTTATGGCACCAGACGCATTTGTACCAAGAAGTTCTATATTATTAAGCCACTGAGTAGGTTCTGTCGCCCCTATCACTGCGCCAGCATAAGCAAGCTGTATCCCTTGTAAACAAAAAAGAAAAGAAAAGGTTAATTTAAAAATTGATTGTTTCATAATTGATTAGTTATTATTATATCCCGAAGAAAATATATAGCCACTCTCCCCAGATGAGAATGATATATTTGATATTTTGAAGTATGTCACAAAATTTGATATGGATAGTAAAAGAGATTTTACTATAGCAAGATACTGCTTAAATGAAATCGTCGCACGCACCGAATCTGTGTCAGCGTGCGACATATTATCCAATGCGGTTATATAAGCAGATAATTTATTAATGGTAAGTAAATGATAAACTGAAGCGCTTACCGGAACAGAAGTTGAAAGCAATTGTTGCATAATTTCTGAAGCCCTACCCTTTTTTATCTTTAAAGAAGATAAAACCGAAGCGTCTTTGTTTACAGTAAAAGCCTGTATTATTTCTATATCCCCATCGCCTAGTTTGTATTTTAACGCTTGATTAAAGATAGCGCCAAGGTTATTCCCATATCTTTTTATAGATTCGGCAGATTCTACTTTTGAGATTTTTAAATCATTAATAGAATACAATTTAACAATAATTTTTGAGTTTTCATCTGCAATCATAGACTCAATAAGTTGCTGCTGAGTTTGGCTATCAGTTATGTTATTTTTGTTTAAATAAGCTGAAGCTGTATATAGATTTTTTGAAAAGGAGGCTGTTAAATTATTTGGATCATCTAATAATTTTTGAGCGCTTGCATCAAAAGTTGCGTTTTTAGATATATCAGAGGTGGAAGCAAAACTAAACGTTTCTTTTAAAAGATCTCTCCAGTCGGGATTATTATTTTTGTTTTTATCCAACGAAAGACTGCTCATAGTGTTTAATGCTTGTAAATCAAGACGTGTGTGAACCTTTGGTTTAACACCAAACCATCTCGCGGGAATAAAAGCGCTCAAGGTTATTATTCCAAGAAGCACCCAAAATATCATTAGAGATTTTGGTGCTCCATTAACCGGGTCTACTATTTTATCTTCTATCATATAAACAAGTATATATCACAAAAAACAAACTAAGTTATAAAAAATAGGGATAACTTTATTTATCTAACACTACTGAATCCTGGTATATGGTATATGTTCTAGACGAGAACCCCGTATTTATTGTTGATTGTATATATCCATAAGGAGAAATTATGTACGATGGAGCGCCGTTTGATACCCCAATAAAAGGTGTGCGCAATTGAGCTGCCGCGACCTTAGAAAATGACCTAAGTTGCATTACAAACCAAGGATTATCATGAAAAACGTTTAAATGAGATTGATAGATAACAATGTTTGGATTAGATGCCCACAAGGAGTTAATTATTTTAAAAGAAATAATTTCTGAACATATAACGGTGCCAATTTTTAAATCCTTATATGTATATGAACCTACAAAATCTTGAGGGGTATAAGTATGGTTGTTTATATAGTCATCAAGAGAAATACCTCTAACAAAGATTCTGAAGATAGATTCAAAAAAGGTCGGTATGTATTCATTAAAAGGAAAAAGAAGATATTTCCCTCTACCAACGACTTTATTTATTTTTGGTTCATAAAAAATACTATAATTAGAAAACCCATTCTTAAAAGAAAGAGTATCCCCGTCTACAAGAAGAACATCCTCTAACGTTTTAGAAAGATTTTTCTTTTGATCTTCCGATAGGTATTCAACATAACGTGTGTCTTCTGGGTAGACGATAATGTTTGGTGATGAACTTGAAAAACTTAAAGTCATTGTTTGAACAGTTTGGTTTTGAGTTATAAAAGCTTTGCTTAAAGCCTCCTTATTATCTATGGTTGGAAAGTTTGTGCTAACTACCCCCACCTTAATAGGAGCTTTAGGTGCAGATATTGGAACAAAAAAATGTAGAGCAATTAACCCGACACATATAGTTAATAAATATTTCCAGTAAGATTCAAAATGTTTTTTTGATATACAAACATAAACTAAAAGCCCCAATACAAATGTAAGGGCATACGTTCCGCCGAAGTAGGCGTATTCTAGAAATGGTGTTGTCGATAAAGCGTTGCCGATAGTGCTGGCATTCCAATGAAGACCAACCATCCCCCCATTTCCAGAAAATAAAAGCGAAAGAAAAACAGACCGCAATATTTCTGCAAAAGAAAGTAATAAAGCAAAAACTAGTGGCTTATATTTATTATTTATTTTTTTATTAAAACTAAAACCAACTAAGGCATAACATATTCCCGCAACAAATGAAGCAATTACGTGTAATAAAGTTATTCCTAAAAATTGAACACCTCCAGACGGAATCCATGGCAATGGGTATGTGGTATAAAGCCAAGATAAACTGTATAAATTAAACAAAAATCCAAAAAGACTCCAGTCTAGTAGCCCTTTTTTAAGAGAGATATTCCCGAGTAGGGATTTTCTAAGAAAAATAACAATAAATAATATTGTTACTATTGTGTAGCTATATTCAAGGATAACTGGAGCCATAGAGCTAGTGTAACATCTTCAGCTCGCGCTTTTTCTGAGAGATTTTGAGCTTGGAATAACGGGATAAAATTAATAGAAGGAAACACCTCTTTAAGATTAGATATGAGGAATTTACGTTTATGAGCAAAACCAGATTTTATTAGTTTAAAAAATATTTCCTCATGCTTCTCATTGGTGAAGTTTTTACGTGAAATATTTTCTATGGAAAGCACAGCACTATCAACGGATGGAACGGGATTAAAACTCCCCTTGTTTACTCTATAAACAATTTTTGGTTCACCGTAAACTTTTACAGCGAGTGATAAAATACTTTCTTTACCATCGCGCGCCACTACACGTTCTGCTACTTCTTTCTGAACAAGTACAACCATCTGTGTAGGTTGGTTTTTATGTGATAGATATCTCTCTAATATCGCACCTGTTATATAGTATGGAATATTCGCTATTAGTTTATAAGAGTCTTTAGGTGGTTCGTAAGTAAGGGCGTCACCCTCTATTAGCGTGAAATTTTTGTAGGATGAAAATTTCTCTGTAAGAATTGGCAAAAGCTCTTTATCTTTTTCAAGAGCAACAACTTGTGCGCCAGTATCAAGTAACCCCTGTGTTAGGAATCCTTTCCCTGGGCCAATTTCAAGAACCTTGTCTTCTTTAGTTAAGTTTCCCGCATTTACTATAGCAATACGCGCAGGAATAGATGTTAGAAAATTTTGCCCAAGAGATTTCTTTGGTTTCATTTCTCCACTCTAACACAAGAACAAGTTAATCGTCGATTAAAAATAAACTACAGCTCCCCCACCCTGCTTGTAGTACAAGTCATGTAGCTCTTTAATGTCTTCGGGTACATCTTCCAAAAACTCACTAGGAGCATTTATTTGTTTTTGTCCGAAAATAGTTCGTAGTTCCGCATAACACAGATACAAATTCTTGCGCGCGCGAGTTACGGCTACATAAAACAATCTCCTCTCCTCCTCTTCTTCTTCTTTACTTCTTTTTCTGTTGCCAATATTTTTATGTGGAAACAAATCCTGCTCAAGACCAACAATGAATACGTGATCAAATTCAAGCCCCTTACTTGCGTGTACTGTCATTAGTCTTACACCCGATTTTTCTTCATTGTCATTATCTTGGTCTGACTGCAGAGATGTTTCTTCAAGAAATTGTGTTAAAGCATCCATTCCAATTTGACCGTCATATCTAATAGTGAGAGACACAAGTTCTCGCGCATTTTCTAACCGCTCCCTATCCTCTGATGAACCTTCAATCATTTCTTTTTCCATTCCAGAATCAACAATAATCATTTGCATGACATGGGAAAGTGGCTCGGTTTCTAGTGTTGTGACAATTGCATCTAAAAAATCATATACCTTACTCACTTTTATTTGAGCGCTAACCGGTACGTCTTCTCCTGCAAATATTTTTGCAACGGTAACTTTCCCTATCCCTCTTTTTGGTGTTTCAAATACACGTTTCAAATCTGGTTGTGATGAACGATTAATTGCGGCTCGTAAATAACTCATCACATCTTTTACTTCTTTTCTTTCAAAAAATTTAGTACCCAATAAATTATATTCAACGTTTGCACGAATAAATGATTCTTCAAGAATACGTGATTGAAAATTTGCCCGATAAAGTACGGCGATATTTTCTGGGTTTTGCCCACCAGCAATTAAAGTTTTACATTTTTCTGCAACCCACTCTGATTCAGAGCCCTCATCCCAACATGGAACCACCTCTATTTTGTCACCCCCTTTTTGTGAAGTGAAAAGATTTTTGTCATTACGAACAGTGTTTTTTTTAATTGCACTATTTGCAAGAGCTAAAATGTTTGCTGTTGAGCGATAATTTTCCTCCAACAATACAGTACGTGTCCCAGGGAAGTCTTTTTCAAAGTTTAAAATGTTGCGAAGGTTCGCCCCTCTCCAGCTATAGATATTTTGATCTGTATCACCAACAACACAAATATTATTGTATGTTGGATTAATTAATAGTTTTACAAAAGCATATTGAGAGCCGTTAGTATCTTGATACTCATCAACATGTATATATTTAAAACGATTTTGATAATATTCACGAATGTTAAGGTTATCTTCCAGAACATGAACTGCCTTCACAATAAGATCGTCAAAGTCTACAGCCTTTTGTTGTTTTAATTCCTCAGCATATATTCTCCAAACAGAGGCCACTATATCCATTTGAGCAGTTGCGACTTTTTTTCTGTAATCTTCCAGACTAACAAAGTCCCCCTTTTCGCGACTTATAATAGAGCGTATTTTTGAGGGATCATTTATTTTAGGGTCTATACCAAGTTGTTCAATTGCTTTTTTAATTATTGAAAGTGAATCTGAAGAATCTAAAATGGTTGGGTGTTTTAATAGCCCGAGTTTATCTGACTGCTCCGAAAGAATCATTAGGCCAAGTGAATGAAATGTTTTAATTACTGGAGCCTGCCCTAATTCAATAATGCGCTCATCTTCAAGGCGGTTAATAATACGCTCCCGCATTTCTTTTGCTGCTTTATTTGTAAACGTTACAGCAAGAACGGCTCTTGGGTCAGTCCCTTTTTTTATTATTTCTACAATTCTTTCAGTTATGGTTTTTGTTTTACCAGCCCCTGCGCCCGCAAGAATAAGAAGCGACCCCTCTGTATGAAGAACTGCTTCTTTTTGTTTGCTATTTAATTGAACTAAAGGAGATATCGGCGCCACAGACACACATTGTAACACGCTCGACTCTGTTGTTATTTAGGCAGACTTAAAAGCGTTCACAACTTTTGTGCGAGCTGATTGGAAAACTTCTTCGTAATTTGGCACAAGATGTTTTAGTGTTGTCGCATAAAACTCCTCCCCCATGTTTGCTGAAGCTTGGAGTGCGTCGAATTTTTCTTTACCAAGCAAATCATAAGTATCCAGTAAAAACTGTTTTTGAATCGTTTTTGAAACTTCAAGAAGCATCTCTTCTCGATCTTCTTCTTTTAGATCTTTGAGATTAAAATCTTCTACTAATTGATTGTAAAGTTGTGTAAAGTCCATATTAAATATTGTTGCGATTAGCTTCCGCTATTTTGGATTTTATTAATTCAATAAGTTCTCTGATTGTTGTATTTTCCGAAACAAGTTTGGAAGGGATATAACCTGTTTCAGGTTTGAGTGTTTTTTCTCCTGTAGTTGATATTATTTGTCCAATTTTCCCCAAATTATTTATAAAATAACTTATTTGCCCCCTTCTAGTATCATCGAGTCCGTATACGCTTTCATGTGACCAAATGACTTTGAACGCATTCATATTGAGAACATTTGAAGGGTCGTTCGGGCTTACTACATCTGGAAGAAGAGAATTTACTATTTCTTCTGGTGTTTTGGTGATTATTTGATTAATAAATTCTTTATTTTCTGGTGTCTGATTATCAAACCAGCTAACCACTTCTTCCTGTTGTGCTGTTTCAGTTGTTAAGACTTTTTCTTTTTCTGAAGTTGCAGGCAGCCCAGCGCTTATTGCAACTGTGCCGATAGCAAAGGCGTATTTTCTCCAATTATTCCCAAAATTTTTCTCCATGGTTTCCATAAGCTTACTAACCATACCTAGTTTTATTTTCTTCTCTTCTGTTGCTTGATCTGGACTAGAATTAGATATAGCCATTGGCTCAGCTTCTGCATTTACAGAATACGCCATACCGCCAACATGAGGGCTTTCAGTAAGAACCGTTTCTGGTACATTTATTGCTAATTTTTCTTCATCTGTTGTTTTAGTGTCAACATGTACCTCGGTATCAAGCATTGGACTGTACACCTGTTTTGCCACAACTACACTTTCTATTGTTGGTTCAACAATACCTTTTCCAGTTTCTCTATTAATTAATCTTGCAAAAGAACCAGCAACGCCTGGATTACGCACTATATTTTTACGTTTTAATTCCCCCCAGATACCACTATCCATAGACTTAACTCTTACCTCCTCCCCCGCTCTCCATTCCTCTATTGTCTTATCTCCAACCATGATAGGGTTAAGTTTCTTTTCCAACTCTGACCAGTTATTTATTAAATAATTAAGTTCATTTGAAAAATCACTGCGCTTAATTATCGCGAGATCTAATTTACCATCTGAAAGCGCGTCCAAAACTTCATTTTTTAGATTTATAAGCTTTTCACATCTAGATTTCTTTTTTTCTGTATCTCCAGAATTAATGAAATTAATATACGAATCCCATTCTTTTTGGAAGTTGTCACGTTCGTTTCTCCATTTTTCCTGGTCGGGCAACTCTTCGCTTCCAGAAGGTGTATTTAAATAAAATACTCCATTGTCACCCACAAATACGTTTACGGGTTTCACGTCAAGAACATCCCACTTGTTTTTCTCAAGCACTTCAACGATAGAAGTTGTCTCTGGAACGGTTAAAGCCGAACTAACTACAGATGAAGTATCTGACTTAGTTGCAAGCTGGTTTCTTGTTTTTAATTCTTCTTGTATTTTTTCAATTCTATCCTCAAGGTTTTTTACCTTAATGTATATATCTGGAATATATGATTCATCTAATATTTTGTTTATTTCCTCGATTTTTTTCCCTATGAAATCAGACTCACTAAGAAGTTCAGCTTTTATTGATTGGTCTAAATCTTTTGTATATAAATCAGATAACTTTTCCTTTACTACCTCAAATTTTGCAAACACTAACATGAGCTTCCTAAGGGCTTTATTTTCTGATTCTAGTTTTGATTCTCGCTCTAACTGTTCTTTTGAAAGAATCTCAGAATCCTCCTCTACAACAAGATTGCCGTCCTCCAGTTTAAAACCAAACTCCTCCGCCTTACGTCCAAGTTCAATAAGTTGCTTTGTTTTTTGTGCAGCCTCTGGGTTGGAAATTTCTAAACCAACAGAGAGAGGTTTGCTTGCTGAAGACGGAGATGTCTCTCCAGATTTATACCCTTTATTATTTAAAGAAAAAGTTCCTGGCTGCTGACCTTTGTAAGATGAAAATGTTTTTGAAAAATCTTCAACCTGTTCTAGTGTGTTTGGAGGAGTAATATCGCTCATACGTCCCATAAGTATACTTTATTTTCAATAGTTTTGTGGTACTTCTCCACATAACTTTGTGTATTAACTTTCTTGTAAAAATGACCTGTTTTTGGTAGTATGGTTAAGTACCAGAAAGAACGTTATATATTGACGTAAGCCTATAAGTATTATCCCTTAATTAGGGGATAATACTTACAATCAGGAAATAAAGTTTTACCCCTTTGTTTCTTCAACACTATCGTAGTAGCCAAATACAAACGTTTAAACAAAACGTCACATAGCCTTCTCTATATTGTGATCGCTTTCACATTTTTATCACCTTCCGTTACTAACGCAGGAGTTTTTTCAACGCTAACTACTAATTTTACCGATAAAATTAGAGCTATATTTTTAGGTCCTGAGTATGTAATGGACACAGAAGAGCAAGCAACTTCCCAAACCATTCCACTATTTAAATCGGCTATCGCCTATGAAAACACTACAAATGGTGAATCTGGTGACACTGTATCAAGTGATGCCCTTCAAGCGGTATCAGGACCGCTTCGTGTTTCGACGGAGGATATTGATTATCCCACCAACGACACCATTAGTGTTTACGAGGTTAAGAAGGGTGACACACTTTCAGGTGTGGCCAAACTTTTTAATGTTTCTAAAAATACAATTGTTTGGGCCAACGATCTGAAGTCACAGTCTCTTCACGTTGGAGACATTTTAGTTATTCTTCCAATGACTGGAATTAAACATACAGTCAAGAAGGGTGATACAGTTTCGTCTATTGCAAAGAAATATAAAGCAGACGTAGAAGACATTTCTAAATTTAATGGTATATCTCTCGATGCAGATTTGTCAGTGGGAGATGTAGTTCTCGTTCCCGAAGGTGAGCTTGCTGTGACCACAACACAATCAAGTGGTGGCAAGTCCGTGGTTAAGTCTAAACTTCTTGATGTTTATAGTTACTCTGCACCTGACGGATTCTTAATCCGTCCAGTAGTAAATGGTCACAAAACCCAAAATCTTCACGGTCACAATGGAATTGATATTGGTGCGGCACAAGGAACACCAGTACTTGCTTCTGCTGGCGGTCGTGTAATCATCGCAAAGGTTGGAGGATATAACGGAGGTTATGGTAATTTGATTATTATATCTCACCAAGGAGGCATCCAAACGGTGTATGCCCACTTAAGTTCAGTGTTTGTTTCGTCTGGGCAAACTGTGGCTCAAGGTCAAACAATTGGAAGCGTAGGAAATACAGGACGCTCAACAGGACCACATCTTCACTTTGAGGTACGTGGTGCAAAGAATCCATTTTAGTTTTTCTTTTTAAAATAACCAACTTCTTTGTTGTGGGTCCCAAGTTCCTCAGTCAACGTACTTGGCTGTACGTCTCCCTCAGAACTTTCCCCACGCCTCGAATTTGATTTATTTTAACAAGAAAAAGTTTGATTAAAAACATTTTTAAAAGAAAAACACCGAATAACCTAAAAGTTATTAAATTCTATCTTGATAAAGTTTTGGTCTGTATTGAAAAGCTTCCAAAATATTATCATCAGTTATTTGTTGTGATTGTTTGAGGTCCGCGATTGTTCTAGCTAGACGTAAAACTCTGTGGTATGCACGAGGTGAAAGTGTATAGGTAGTAGCCATTCTTTTCATTAGTTCTAATGTTGAAGGACTTAGCTCTATATAGTTGCTTATGTCTTTAGCCTTCATATCTTTGTTTTTGGTTATATGTTTGTCGCCCTTACTTGCAAATCTTTCTTTGGCAAAGTTTCTTGCCTTCTCTACTCGCAGCCTTACATCTTCACTCTCTTCCCCAATGCGAGCATGCGAAAGCATGTCGTAATCAATATGTTGAACAGGTACCCATATATCTATACGGTCCATAATAGGACCAGATAATTTTCTTGCATATCTATCAATATCAGATGGTTTACAAATACATCTTTTTAATTTACTTCCCATATAACCACAAGGGCAAGGGTTCATTGAAGCAACAAGGGTGCATGATGCTGGAAAGGTAAATGTCCCCTTTGCTCGAGACACAGATATCACACCTTCTTCAAGTGGTTCACGTAATGATTCAATAACGCGTTTATCAAATTCAGGGAATTCATCAAGAAATAAAACACCGTGATGAGCAAGTGTTACCTCCCCTGGTCGAGGGTTGGCTCCACCTCCAACAAGTGAAACATATGATGAGGTGTGATGAGGTGAACGAAATGGAGGGTGAGTAATAATAGAGGTGCGTGTATGGGTAACTGAATGAATACGTGTTACTTCAATAGCTTCGTCGTGAGTTAGTGGTGGAAGTATTCCGGTAAAAGCCCGCGCTAGCATAGTTTTTCCTGTTCCAGGAGGTCCGTAAAGAGCAATGTTATGACCACCGGCGGCGGCAATTTCCAGAGCGCGCTTCGCTGTTTCTTGACCTCGAATATCTTTAAAATCTAAAAATGAATCTGGGCGCAAATAAACAAGAGGAGTATGTATCTCTGGGGTAAGAGAAATTAGTTCATCAACACCCTCGATTGTTCCACCTAAATGAAGAACAAGCTCACGTAAATCTTTACAACCATATATTTTTAGTCCCTCAACAAGAGAGGCTTCTTTAACATTTGCAATTGGTACATATAATGCCCCTGCGCCGTTTTCTTTTGCGCACTCAGCTATAGAAAGTATACCCATCATCGGAAGTATTTCACCAGTAAGAGAAAGCTCCCCAACAAACCAACCAATGTCTTTTGAAATAGATAATTGTTTTGATGAAACTAAATACGTAAGTGCAATAGGTACATCAAAATGTGACCCCTCTTTTTTAATATGAGCTGGAGCTAAAGATACAGTTACTTTGTGATTTTCTGTTTTGGGATTTCTAAGACCAGTATTTTTAAGTGCGGCATTTATTCTGTCTTTACTTTCATCGATAGCTTTATCAGGAAGACCAACTATTGCAAACGAATAGAGACCTTGAGAAACATCAACTTCAACCGTGATGGGCTCGGCATGTAATCCGACAATGTGAGCACTGTTAAAAGAAGCAACACTCATTAGTGAAGTATAACACTACGAAGAGAGAGTGCGTCTTTTGTGGAAGATGAAATTACCAGAGCATATGTATTGATGAATGCATACACCACAGTACTAGAACCGGATGTGCCAACACGCATATTTTGATTATTAATTGTGACGTCAGTAAAGATAAAAGGCAAAGTTGTTGTGCTTGTATCACGCTGGTACCCAACAGCTCTTGCGATTTCATCTGCGTACTCATTTTCATTTTTAAGCATGTAAGCAAATACAGGAGGGTATGAGGTAATTGTCATACTGTAACCATAGTCCACATGTTGTACATTTGTTATAAATCTACCAATGGTCTTCTCAAGAGTAGGAGATAAGTCATTTAATGGGATAGTTTTATAGGCTGGGCCTTGAGTTGTGGCTTTGATTTGTGTCTGTAGTGATGTTTGTGGTTTATTTACATATTGTATGTACCAAAATATTACCACTGCAATTATTCCACAAAGTAAAAGAATAGAAACAATTATTATAAATAACGTTGATCTATGGTCTGTTTGCGGAATGTTTCCAACATTTCCTGTCGCGGCAGCAATGTCACCGATAGTTGCTTCCTTATTTTTTATTTCATCTGAAATATCATGTTCAAATGTGTCTATGTTTGGTGCAGTCATAAACATAAGTATACAGTGACCAGTATGTAGTGCATAGTGGGTAGTAAATACAATAACCAGTGAAGGCAATCTGCATTCACTGGTTATTGTTGTTGTAACTTATTTATTTCTTCTTTTCTTCTTCTGGAGAAAATATTCCCAAATCCTCATCTGAATATTCCTTAACAGAAGATATTTTTTTTGCGGAAGATTTTGCTTTTTTACCAGCAGAGCGATGTACACGATAACCCATCAAGAATTTTTCTGGGTGGTCACACATATCATTGAAGTCTTCACATACAGCGCGAAGCTTGCTTGAAGTTGAACGCCCAAAAGAAATAACTTCAACCTGAACACCAAAATGTTCTTTCAAGAAGTTTACAAGTGGTTCAAAGTCCCCATCCCCTGTTGCTAGAATAATCGTATCTACTTTTGGAGCAAGACGAATAGCGTCAACGGCAAGCCCTACATCCCAGTCAGCTTTTTTTGCACCACCATAGAAGATTTGTAAGTCTTTTGTTTTTGTTTCAATACCAAGTTTTGTTAGAGCTTCAAAGAAGTTGGTTTCGTCCCCTGCTTCTGTTGTAATAACATAAGCCAGAGCGCGAATAAGTTTACGCTTCCCAACAACGGCATCCATAATGGCACCGAAGTTTACTTTTGCGTTATATAAATTTTTTGCACTGTGATACAGGTTTTGTGTATCTATAAATACTGCGACTCTTTGGTCGCTATGTTTGATAACTGACATAAATAGATTGTAGAAGGTAGAGAATAGAATGTAGAGAATACAAAATTTATTCATTCCGTATTGCTATCCTCGTTAATGCGTGGGTACAGTATAAAAACTACCTCCTATATAAATTGTTTTATTAAAAAAAGAAACTATAGTTAATTATACACCTACTCTAAGAAAGCACCGCCCTTCGGGCGGTGCTTTCTGTTGATTACTTCAATCCTAGTTTTTTTACGACTGAGTCGTATCTTTTTTTGTTTGAAGCTTGTAGGTACTTAAGATGAGTACGGCGGTCAGCAACCATTTGGATTAGGCCACGACGTGAGTGGTTATCCTTCTTGTGAACCTTCAAGTGATTTGTTAGTTCAGCAATTTGTTTGCTCAAAATAGCAACCTGAACTTCAGGAGATCCTGTGTCAGTAGCATGTATTTGAACGTTTTTAATGGCTGTAGCCTTTTTTCTTGCAGAAAGCATATTTAGTAGCGTATTGATTAACTATTCTTGTATTCTATCACACATTCTTCTAAATTGCAACCCCAACCCATTTGATTTCTTTTATCCCCAAAATATTGTGCGACACTGGAGTATACTCAATAAATGAACTCCTTATATTCCCTAAAACAAGACTTTCTACAATATATAGAGATAGAAAAAGGGCGTTCAGCCCTAACTGTGCGAAATTATGACCATTATTTAACAAGATTCTTAGATTTTGCTACTTCCCACGGGGCATCCGACTCCCCCTCCTCACTACAAGAATCAATGATGCGTGAATACAGGGTTTTTCTTAACCGGCATAAAGCTAGAGATGCAAAAAAGGGTCAGGCAATAGAAACTTTAGACAAAAAAACCCAGAACTACCACCTCATCGCCTTGCGCGCCTTTTTGAAGTATATGCGTAAACGCGGAGTGCAATCTTATGATCCTGAGAGAATTGAATTAGCAAAAACACAGGCAAGAGAGCTGGACTTGATATCAGAAAAAGAATTATCTAATTTAATGTCTGCGCCTGATACCTCAAGCATTTCTGGACTACGCGATAAGGCCATTCTTGAGCTTTTCTTTTCAACAGGTCTTCGAGTGTCTGAACTTTGTTCTTTAGATAGAGATACAGACTTAGATACTGGTGAAGTATCTGTTCGAGGTAAAGGTGGAAAAATTCGTGTGGTGTTTATTTCTGGCTCCGCTCGTGAAGCCGTTAAAAAATATTTGTCGGCTAGGGTTGATATTGATGAGGCAATGTTCATTGACCACTCCCCTCGCGCACATTCTCGTATGGTGAAAGAAGAGTCAGTAAGATTAACTCCACGAAGTGTGGAACGTGTCGTAAATAAATATGCGACCATTGCTGGTATTGCCAAGAAGTGTACCCCTCACGTTATCCGACACTCTTTTGCCACAGATTTACTTTATAATGGTGCCGACCTTCGTACCGTACAGATGATGCTTGGTCACTCATCTATTGCTACCACTCAGATATATACCAATGTAACCAACAAATTCTTACGTGACCAATTTGAAAAATTTCACTCAAAAAGAGATGAAAAATAGTTTGGGTTTGACTTACCAGGTATTAAGTTATAGTATTTTTTTATAATTCTCGAATAAAGTGTTTGAGAATAACAAAAGGAGTTTGTATGTTAACAGAAGATAAAAGTTCCTTGCCTGTGCTCTATCGATGTAAAAACTGTGGAAAAGAAGAGGTCGGTGACACAATAAGCGAGACTGGTTCCAAAAATTGCCAAAAATGCGGGTCAATACTATCTTTGTGCGAACCAGCACAAACCGAGTCTTGTACAGCTAGTGTTTTTGTAAACAAAAGGGTTGAAGCGTCGACCTTCGGGAAATAAAATAAAATTTTTATTAAGGTGCAATTAAACATTGTGCCTTTTTATTTTGCCTTACTCTTATTTTCATCCTTGCTTCTTGTATCCTTATCCTTATATACTATTTTTATGAAACTCATTTCTTGGAACGTGAATGGAATACGCGCTTCTTATAAAAAAGGTGCTCTAAATGAAGTGTTTAAACTAGGTGCAGACATTATCGGTCTTCAAGAAACAAAATCTACCCCCGACCAACTAGATAAAGCTATTTTGGAGCCAAATGGTTATTTATCTTATTTTGATAGTGCAAAAGAACGTAAAGGATATTCTGGGGTTGCGGTTTATACCAAAATAAAACCAGAAAAAATTGAATACGGTTTAGGAAATGATGACCATGATGTTGAAGGAAGATGTTTAACTCTACATTTCAAAGATTTTGTTTTTGTTAATTGCTATTTCCCAAATGGTGGGCGTGACGAAGAACATTTTCAATTTAAACTTCGCTACTACGAACTATTTCTTAAACATGTAAAAAAGTTGGAGAAAAAATATGATAAGGTCATTTTTTGTGGAGACCTGAATGTTGCCCACAATGAAATAGACATTGCTCGCCCAAAAGAAAACAGTAAGCACATAGGATTTCTTCCAGTTGAACGTGCGTGGGCAGATAGAGTAGAGCAGTCTGGATTTATTGATACATTTCGTTATCTTCATCCAAACACGGTTAAATATAGTTGGTGGGATCAAAAAACTAGAGCCCGAGAAAGAAATGTTGGTTGGAGAATAGATTATTTTTTTGTGAATAATAAATTAGAAAAGAAAATAAAACGCGCGGAAATCCTAGGTGACTTTATTGGAAGTGACCACGTGCCAATTGTATTGGATGTCACCATATAAAAATAAAAAGAACACCTGTCGGTGTTCTTTTTAACTAAAGAGATTTTTTTTGAGAAACTTTTATCGTAAATTACGTCCTGCAACAGCGTCTATTCCTGGTAGTGTTCCAGACGAAAGAAAATCAAGCATTGCACCCCCGCCAAGAGATACGAAAGTAAATTTTTGTAAAAGATGAAGAGAGTGAGCAACGGCAACCGTGTCCCCTCCTCCTACGTATGTAATAGAGTTAGAGTTTGCGATGTTTACCAATATTTGTTCACTACCATGAAGCCATCCTTTTTCGTATAAACCAAGCGGACCGTTTACGATAATTGTTTTAGATAATTCAATGACCTTTTTTAACATGTTTACAGTTTCATTCCCGCAGTCAACAACAACCGCATCTTTTGGTATGGTATTGAAAGTTGTTGTTTTTCCATCATCTAATACAACATCAATAGGTGTAAGAAGTAGTGGGTGTCTGATAAATGTTTCTGGTAATTTATAATTTGGGTCATACAAACTTTTTCCTATTTCAATTCCTTGGGCTTTCCATATGTTGTGAACCATTGCTCCACCTACAAAAACATGAACACCTTGATCAAGGTAGTGTTGTATAAGGGAAAGTTTAGTAGAAATTTTTGCGCCTCCAATAATTAATAACGCTGGTTTTTCTGGGTTAAGAATTTTTGTTAAGTTTTTTAATTCTCTTGTAAATGTTGGGCCAAAATATGAAAGCATAAGTTTTGCAACCCCCACAACACTTGCGTGCTCCCTGTGCGACACAGAAAAAGCATCATTTATAAACACATCCCCAAGAGAAGCAAATGATTGAGCAAGAGATGGAAGATTATCTGTTTCCCCTCTCCACATGCGAACATTTTCCAGAAGGAGACCATTTCCTTCATCGAGATTTTTAATAGATTGTTCTATTTCATCAAATACAAATGATGGAGTAAATGAAATAAAAGGAAGAATTTTTGTCACATGGTCCGCTATAACTTTTAAACTTTCTTCTTTCTCACCAAAATGGGTTAGTAAAATAATTTTTGCGCCAGCAAAAGAAAGTTCTTTTAAAAACGGCACAGTAACATCAAAGCGGCTTGTATCTGTAATCATTCCGTTTGCTACGGGTAGGTTCCAATCCACTCTCAAAATAACGCGCTTATTTTTTAGTGCCGATACTGAAGGAAGAACATGTTGTTCCCATGAATTATTAACAGTGTCCATGTGATAATTATGAATTACAAGAGGTTATTATTTCTGAAAACGTAGCTACGTCTTGCGAAGCTCGACCAATTAAAAGTCCGTCTACTCCCCCCTCTTCCATAAAAATCTTTGCATTGTCTTTGGTTACGGTCCCGCCGTACAATATATGAACCTTTTTTGCGTAATCAATTCCAACTAAAGACGCAAGAGCCCTACGAAGCGCAATTACAACTTCAAAAGCCTCATGTGGTGTTGCTGGTGTGTTTCCTCCTATTGCCCATACTGGTTCATAGGCGATTATGAGATTTTCAAATAAGTTACGAGCAACAAGTGAAAGTGATTGCTTAACATCTTCTTCAAGTATCGCAAGATAAGCGCCACTTTTATCACGTGAATGTTCACCAACACAAAGAATCGTTGTTAACTTCGCTTGAAGCGAAAGAGCGACTTTGTGAGCGCGTTCATCGGCTGTTTCTCCTCGTGCCCGTACTTCACTATGTCCGATAATTGTAAATGTTGCCCCACCTGAAATAAGCATTGAAGGAATTGTTAGCCCCGTTTCTTGCCCAAGAGCTACACCTGAAACATTTTGAGAGCCAATATATCCTGATGAAACCTCTGCTAGGTGCGGTATAAAAATATCTGGCACAGCTAGATAGTAGGACTTCTTGGGTAGTTTTATTTTAGACGAGGAGCATTTTTTGTCTAAATGTTTTATAAATTTAATTGCTAAATCAAGTGACGCGGGTGTTGTTTTCCAATTACCAACGATAATCGGGGTTATACGTTTAGCCATGAGAAAAAGTATATCATGTATAAATTAAACTATTGCAAAAAATCAAATATGTTATATAATAGTGTTTGTATACGGATGTGGGTATGTGAGTCGGCCTGTTAAGTTCAGAGCCGGCCATTTTTGTTCCAAAATTAATAAAATTAAAATTAAATTTGTATGTTAGACATTAAAGCTCTTAAGTTAGCTCTCGAGCAACTTGAACAAGAAAAGAAAATTTCTCATGAAAAGGTTGTGGATGCTGTAGAAAAGTCTCTAGCTGCCGCATATCAGAAGGAATATGGAAAGCGTGGTCAGATTGTTAGATGTAACATTAATTTTGACACAGGCGAAACTAATTTCGAACAAGTAAAAATAGTTGTAGACGAAACAACTGTTCGTATGCCTGTAGAAGGTGAAGAAGAAGTCTTTGAACCTATTACAACAGAAGGTGAAAATGTTGAAGGGGTTCTTCCTCGTTACAATGAGGAGCGTCATATTTTACTTTCAACCGCTAAGCTTTTAAAGAAGAACGCCGAACTCGGAGAAGAAATTGTTTTTCCCCTTGATAATCAAGACGATTTCGGTCGTATTGCTGCACAAACTGCAAAGCAGGTTATTGTACAAAAGCTTCGTGAAGCTGAGCGCGAGTCAATTGTGGGAGAATTTGTCGACAAAGAAAACACTATTGTTTCCGGAATCGTTCAACGTATTGAAAGAGGAACAGCTTTCATAGATCTTGGACGAACAACCGCCATTCTTCCTTTCGAGGAACAGATTCCATCAGAACGTCTTCGACCTGGAGAGCGTATTCGCGCATACCTATTCTCCATTGAAGAAGGTTTCCGTGGTTTATCTATCCGTCTTTCACGAACACATCCGAAATTCCTGATTGAACTATTTAAAAATGAAAGTGCAGAAATTGCACAAGGTGTAGTAGAAATCGTGGCAGTAGCCCGCGAACCAGGAAGTCGCTCAAAAATTGCCGTTAAATCAAACGATGAACGCATCGATCCAATCGGAGCATGTGTTGGACAGAGAGGTGTGCGTGTAACTTCTATAACAGAAGAATTATCTGGTGAAAAGATTGACGTTGTCGAATGGTCATCTGACGCTCGACGATTCATCGCTACTGCCCTATCTCCTGCAAAAGCTTTATCTATTGAGCTTAATGAAGAGGAAAAGAAGGCTGTTGTAACGGTTTCCCCAGAAGAACAATCTTTGGCTATCGGTAAAGGTGGACAAAATGTTCGTCTTGCTGCAAAACTTACAGGCTGGAAAATCGATATTATCTCTGGAGGTGAAATGATTGCAGAAGCTGACCAAGAAGGTGTTTTTACTGACCAAAGTGGAATAACAGACGAAACTATTGATGAACAAGCGGAGGAAATCATTGCTGCTATGAATGTTACCGAAGATGTTGCTCCAAAGAACGCAGAAATTGAAAAAGAGTCTTTGCCAGAAGAGGTTGCTGAGGAAATTACAGAAGAAATAAAATAATATTTTATTGTATCTGCTTTATAAACTTAATAATTTTTAACCAAATAATCTATGAGTTTAAATTTACTTCACGACATAACTCCGGGTGATAATATACCAAATGAAATCACGGTAGTAGTAGAAATTAACAAAGGTTCAAAAAATAAATACGAACTGGATAAGGCAACCGGTCTTATAAAGCTTGACCGCGTTATGCACACTGGTCAGGATTACCCATTTGATTACGGGTTTGTTCCACAAACACATTGGCATGATGGTGACCCTCTTGATGTTGTTTTACTTACAACATACCCGCTTATTCCAGGAACACTTCTTACAGCTCGTCCAGTTGCTATTGTCGATATGATTGATGGTGGTGAAAGTGATGCAAAAATTATAGCTGTTCCAATAGAAGACCCACGATTTAAAAATGTTGATGATTTGGATAACGTTAATCCACACACAATAAAAGAAATCACACATTTTTTTGAAACATACAAACAAATTCAAAACAAAGAAGTTATTATAGAAAGTGTTCGTGACGCAAAGTCTGCAAAGGCTGTTATATCTGAGGCTGTAGATCTTTACAAGAAGGAATTCAATAAAAATTAAACATATATGAAGATAGAAAAGAAAAACCTACCAAAATCAGAGGTAGAATTTAAAATCGTTGTAGATGAAAAGGAGCTTGAAGCTTATCATGCACAAGGGCTTTCAACTATTCAACAGGTTGTTGAGGTTGATGGTTTTCGTAAAGGTAATGCACCTGAAGATTTGATTGTGAAAAAATACGGCGACATGATTATCCTTGAAGAAATGGCAAACTTTGCTCTTCGTGATGCTTACACAAAGGCAATTGATGAACATAAGATAACACCTATTTCACAACCAGCTGTTACTATCACAAAACTAGCAAAAGGTAATCCTCTTGAGCTTACAATAACCGTTCCTGTGATGCCAGAAGTAACTCTTCCAAAATATAAAGAGATTGCTAAAGGGGTTGTAAAGGCTGACATAGAGAAGGTAGAAGTTACTGATAAGGATATAGATGATGTAATAGAAGAACTTCGTAAAGGTCGAGCCACACAACATACTCATGAGCACGGTGAAAATTGTGACCATGAACACGAAGAAGAAACAAAAGAAGAAGCTGTTCTTCCAGAAATAAATGATGAGTTCGCAAGAAGTTTTGGTGACAATTTCAAATCACTTGTAGATCTTCGTGCAAAAGTTGGTGAAAATCTTAAGCTTGAAAAAGAACAGAAGCTTCGCGAAAAGCGTCGCGGTGCAATTATGGAGAAACTTATTGCAGAATCAAAAGCAGACCTCCCAGACGTAATTGTTGAAAGTGAGTTAAACACTATGCTTGCTCAAATGAAACAAGACATAACTCGATTTGGAGGAACCTGGGAAGAATACTTATCTCATTCAAATAAAACTGAAGATGAAATAAAATCTGACTGGAAAAATGACGCTGTAAAACGCGCAATGAGTCAGCTTATTTTGCATAAGATTGCAGAAGTAGAAAAGTTAACCCCTACACCAGAAGAGGTTGAAGTTCAGTTGGTGCATCTTCTTTCATCAGTACAAGATGCAGATGAAGAAAGAGCGAAAAGTTATTTGTATCAAGCCCTAACTAATGAAAACGTTCTTAAGTTTTTGGAAGGAAAAGATTAATTACTTCTCATTATTTTTTAATTATTAAATATTAAAAAATAAACAGAAAAAACGACCCTGCTGGGGTCGTTTTTTCTTTCAATCAATCTAAGTATTATTTAGATTTTTTTACACTACATGTAGAACATGTACCACCAGTGCAACCACATTCACGAGAACATGAACACCCTATCGTAGACATTATTCCACCTATAATAGAGATATTCTTTAGAACCAGAATAAGGTCAGGTCCAAAATAATCCTTGTGAACTAAAAGTGTAGCAAGAACTGTAAAACCGATAAGAATATAACCTGTCTTACGAACTTCATACCCCCAAGCAAACATAAGAGCAACAGGAACCTCAACTATTATAACTAGTATCGTTGCGATAACTGGAAGTGGAACACCAAGTGATCCAATGAATCCAGCCATAACAGAAAAGGTCATGATTTTTTGAATACCAGCAACTACGAAAAGTAGAGCGATAAGCGAACGAGAAATAAGAGCAAAATTGATCTTCATAAAAAAAGTATCTATTAGAGTTAAAGCCCTTTCGGGTGTTTAAATTGTATCATGGAATATCCCTTCGCTATTGTTGAACAACAAATGCGCAAGCAACAATCGATGCTGTTTCTGCTCTTAGAATAGTTTTACCAAGTGACACAAACATTACCCCTTTATCTTTAAAAAGTTTTTCTTCATTTTCACTCCACCCACCCTCTGGCCCAACAAAAAGCGCTACATTTTTTGAATCAGAAAGTATTTCCTGACTAGAAATATCTTTAATAGAAATACCCCCCATTTGTAAAACTAAAGAAACTTGATGAGGGGAAGGTGTTTCTAGTACATCAGATAGAGAAATAATAGGTAATATAGTCGGAACATCTCCCCTACCGCATTGCTCAGAAGCTTCAATAGCTATAATTTTTAATCTTTCCTCATTTAAATTTTTCTTCTCTGATCTTTCAGAAAGTATTGGGATAATAGCAGAAACTCCAAGTTCAGTTGCTTTTTGTACAACTAGTTCAAAATTATCTTTTTTTATAACTGATAAATAAAGGGTAACCTTTTTATCAGGAATATAAGAAGGAGTAAGCTTCGTACGCGTAAGAGCACACTCTTTAGGTGAAACGCTTTCAATACAATAGGTAACATCATCGCCATCCCCATTAAAAAGGATAACAAAATCGCCTTTGTTATATCTGAAAACTTTTAACCATTGTTTTATTATAGAAACATCATTTATAACAACTTCTTCACCAAGGGGTTGTAATACGTAGAAGCGATGTAATCGCATGTCATTACACTACAGCCCACAAAAAGACATTGCAACTTATATGAAAAGACAACTTTTTTATAGCTTAAATTTTTATTAAAAGACATATTAAAGTTATCCACAGTTGTCCCCTTGCATGTAAAAGACAAAGTGATATTATTAAGGACAGGGTAGATGACGTGACCAAAAACACTCACCCATGTTTATTGGGAATCAAAGTTTGCGCACAAAAATCTACCAACAGTGTTCCTTCCAACGGTTTACTGTGGACCTCCAAATCATTTTTGGACATCTACAAAGCAATAAAAACCCTTTAGTTTCTCGAATCCTTCTTTGTTTCTCTGGATTCACGTTTTCTTTATTAGCTTTTAGGTTGTGAAACCCATGTAGCAATAAACTCTCTTTTTGAGACATCCCCTGCATTGTGCGCACGAATCGCTTTCGTGCTTACCATGCAGGGGATTTCTTTTTGTATAAATAGGTTTTGTCTTTTAAATATAAAATAAAAATGGCCGACTGCATATATGCAGTCGGCCATTAGGCTTTCCCGTCAACTCTTTACTTTGATTTTCTTATTTGCTTTTCTTGCTGGTGCAGAGAAAAGTAGGAAAAAGAAAGATATACCACTGATAAAACAAAAATAAAGAAACACTTCACCACCCGTAAGCCAGTAAATTGCACCTGATGCAATAAACCAACTTAGCGCGCAAAGCGTCACACCTTTACCACCAGTCAAAGCTTCCCCGATAAATTTACCGAAGTAAACCACCAATTTCCAAAGTTTATCAAAAACCCATCCACCCTTCTTTTTTGTAAACCTTGATAAGGCAGGTAGAAGCTTGGTTTTTAGCCATTTTACAACGGCACCCCATTTTTTGTAATAGGTAACGCCATAAACGACCCCAGCAATCACGAGTATGACCAGTACCCACCAGTTTCCAGTAGAATATCCAACAAGAAAAGTTGAAAGAATTAACAAGACAACTAACGCGGTATTGATCAGCGTCATCCCCTTTTTGGAAATAATAAATTTCCAATCTATTCCCTTTTGGTTAGAAATCAACAATTGACCCTTTTTTGGGGTGACATTATTGGTTTTTTTACCAACACTTTTACTGAAGTCTGTAGCCAAAAATTCCCTGCCGAGTTTTGTCCAGCGGAAAAAGGTATAAGTAAACAAAGGAATACTGATACCAAGCGCATACGTGGCGTACCCCAAGGTTTCACTCTGAAAAAAGAGCCACCTTACAAAAAAAGTGAAAGAACTAAGGAGGAAGCTAACAGCTATCGCGAAGCTCCACTTTGTTTCGAATAAATTTATCATCACTATCCCCTTAAGTAGATTGAATTTCAAAGATTATAAGGTGTTTGATGTTAATCACCCTTCTGGCAAGATTTTATCATAAAAAAGGCTTTTTGTCAATCGTTTCATTGTAATAAAATAATGTTATAGTGCGCATATACAGATACGATTGAAACTCAGATAACGCTTGATTTTGAATGTGTTTTGATTTTTTTTGTTTTATTTATTATTGAATTAATTATGGTTGCCTAGGGACAGTTGTTTTTTTGTGTTAACAAATTACCAACTAGTAACCACCAGCCAGCAAATACTCATGCTTATTCCTACAGTTATTGAAAAAAGCCAGTTCGGTGAACGTGCTTATGATATTTATTCCCGCCTTCTTCGCGAAAGAATTATATTTTTAGCTGGTCCAATTGATGATAATGTTTCAAATATTGTTATTGCACAGCTTCTTTTCCTTGAAAGTGAGGACCCAAAGAAGGATATTACTCTTTATATCAACTCCCCTGGCGGACAGATTCAGTCTGGTTTAGCAATCGTTGATGCTATGCACCACATTAAACCAGATGTTTCTACGGTTTGTGTTGGTATGGCGGCCTCAATGGGTGCAGTCATTCTGTCTCAAGGAAAAAAAGGAAAGAGATTTATTCTTCCAAATGGAGAAGTTATGATTCACCAACCCCTTACAGGAGTTGAAGGTCAAGCGTCAGATATTGAAATTACAGCAAAGCATATTCTTTTATTGAAGGATAAACTCTACTCCATGCTTGCTAATGCTACAGGTAAAACTAAGACACAGTTAGAAAAAGATGGCGACCGAGATTATTGGATGAGTTCAGATGAAGCCAAGAAATACGGCATTGTAGATCAAGTGCTTAAGCCAAAAGTAAATAAATAACATACAAAAGCGCGAAACCAGAGGTTTCGCGCTTTGTAACCTCACCATATGGACGTAATTATTTTAGAATCAGCACTCGTCTCCGGAGTAGTTGGTGGCGCATGTGGATATATTGCGCGACACTACATCGCCAAGATGAAAAAAGGTTCCATTGAACAGGAACTTGAAGAGCGTATTTTGTCTGCAAAAAAAGAAGTACATAAAATAGAAGAAGAATCTTTTAACCGAACTAGAGCCGAAGAAGAAAGTATAGATTTAAAAAGAAAAGACATTAGAAGAGAAGAAATAGAAGCAAAGGAGAGATTGCGCATTCTTGAAGAACGTCTTGATAAACGTGAAGCGGATATTTACTCTCGCGATAAAGATATTCGTAATGAACTAGAAACACTAAAAACAAAAAATGAAGAAATTGCCTTGCTCAAAGACAGTCTTGTTGATAAAACACAGTTACTTGATAAGGAAATTGAAAGTGTTGCTCAGATGTCTCACGAGGAGGCCGTTAATAAATTGTTTGCCATAGTTGAACAAGAAGCATCGGAGGATTTGCAATCAAGAATACTCAAACTCGCTCGCGACGGTGAAGCTCGTTTAGAGGAAAAAGCTAGAGATATTTTAGTTAGTAGTATTTATCGCATAGCAAATGGTCCAATCGCGCAATTTATGACTTCCAGCGTTGATATAGAAAATGAAGAAGTGAAGGGAAAAATAATCGGTAAAGAAGGGCGTAACATAAAAACATTTGAAAGATTATCTGGTGTTGAGCTTCTTGTGGATGATGCACCGAATGCTATTGTTATTTCTTGTTTTGACCCCGTTCGTCGCGCCATAGCAAAGAACGCCCTTGAGTTGCTTATTAAAGATGGACGAATTCAGCCCGCAAAAATAGAAGAGTTATTAGATAAAGCCAAAAAAGATATTGGCGTGTTCATGCGAAAGAAAGGAGAAGAAGCTGTACTCGCATGCGGACTACTTTCAATTCCAGAAGAGCTCATTCCTATTATTGGTCGTTTATATTTCCGTACTAGTTATGGACAGAACGTACTAGACCATTCAATAGAAATGGCCCATATTGCAGGAGTACTCGCACAAGAACTAGGAGGTGATGTGTACGTATCAAAAGCCGGAGCGTTATTGCACGATATAGGAAAAGCCGTTGACCACGAAATACAAGGAACACATGTTGAAATCGGAAGAAAGATTCTTGCAAAGTATGGAATAGATGAACGAGTGATACTTGCAATGCAATCACATCACGAAGAATATCCATACGAAACAATTGAAAGTGTTCTTGTGCAAGTAGCTGATGCAATAAGCGGTGGAAGGCCTGGAGCGCGTCGCGACACTGTAGACAGATATATCAAGCGATTGGAGGACTTAGAAGCCCTAGCGATGTCATTTACTGGCATTGAGCGCGTGTATGCATTGCAGGCTGGGCGTGAGATACGAGTGTTCGTCTCCCCTACTCTTGTAAACGATCTGGAGGCACGTGAGCTTGCTCGTAATATTGCTATTCGAGTTGAGCAAGAACTTCGTTTCCCCGGTGAAATAAAAATTCATGTGATTCGTGAATCTCGTGTAATTGAATTTGCTCGCTAGTTATGTGCTAAAAAATAAATTAAAGAGCGACACCTACGGTGTCGCTCTTTAATTTGACAAAATTATTACCTGTGATTTTGCTACTTGCTAAAAAAACCGTGCGGTATATACTTATTTTATCCTATCGTGTGCTAGTGCATACGAGGAGATTAATAATTTTATTTTTGATGACACGATCCTAGGAAAACGTCTCATCACTAACATTCACTCATATGAACAAAGCAGGTCTCGTTGAAGCAGTACAATCAGTACTCGGCTCAACAAAAGTACAAGCAGAAGAAGTAGTAGAAACAGTTTTTGGTTCAATCATAAAAACTCTTGCAAAGGGTGATGAAGTTGCTATCGCAGGTCTTGGTAAGTTTACTGTAAAGCTACGCGCAGCTCGCGAGGCTCGTAACCCAAAGACAGGTGAAACAGTTCATGTTTCTGCAACTAAAGTTCCTAAGTTCTCAGCAGCAAAGGCACTTAAGGACGCAGTTAAATAATTAACTCCTCCGTTTTAAAATAAAAAACCGACGTTATCAACGTCGGTTTTTTATTTTTATTTTGAATCTTTTCTTCGGGAATCAAGTCTATTCGCTTCTTGGTATTCCCCTGTTGCTATAAGAGCCTTATCAAAATCACTCATCTCCGCATCTTTTTCTTCTCTATTTTTAATTTTAATAGCCAACTGAACTTCTTCGAGAATTGATTTATTCGCGCGCAATTTACCATTAATTGTTTTAAATAATTCAAAATTTGAAGGATCAGCTTTTGCAAGTTCTTCAGTTAAATTTTCAACTGCAGCCGACAACATCTCTTCTTCTTGTTTTAATTCAACTAGATTTTTAGACATCGTTGTTTCGCTTATAAGTTGCTCATTTCTACTCACTGTTGGTTTTTCGTTTTTAAATTCGTTCATATAGTTAGTATATAGTTTATGGTGAAGAAGTAAAATAGCCATACTCCCCTTACCTGTGTTCGTGTACTCTTTTTAGAGAATCGGTCATTACTTTGGTATTTTTCTTCACAACTTCGTTATTTGAAAAACACTCAAAGTTTTGACCTAAGGAAAAACTGACAAAATTTTTTCCAAAAACACTGAGCCCAGTTTTTGAAAATAATTGTGTATACCAGTTTTTCGTTCGATTCTCACGTAACAGTGCTTGGGCACTGTTACTTTACGCCGCACAGAAAAAAGAAAAGCGATGGCTTCAAGCCATCGCTTTTCTTTTTTCTGTGCGGCGTAAGAGAATCGAACTCTTGTCTCCTGCTTGGAAGGCAGGCATTCTACCACTAAACCAACACCGCTTATGTGATATATCCTATCATATTATTCGAGTCTTTTCTAGTGTTGTTTGCTTAAAGTATTTCATTTGTTAGGATATGTTATAGAAAATCATAAGGAGATTGAAATGTACATTCGTTTTGTTTTAGACCCCTTTGTTCCCCACGGCACAAACAAAATCATTCGAAGGGTTATCAAAGATTTAAGGAATATCTTTGAGGAGGTCCTATATTCGGTTGAGACCGATGAATCAATTGTTGATTTGTATCAAAATAAAGGATTACCTGTCAGTAAAATCTTTCAAAGGAAGATCTCAATGAGCTGTAGAGGTATTGTCATTTATTTGCTTAGCACTAAGGTAATTTGGCACAGGGAGCCCATACTAGGACTTTCGATTCCAAGTAGATGCGTTATAGGAATGAGCCATATTCCAAAACATGATTACAAAGAATGGTCCTCTTTAATTTGGGAATTAATTCTGCATGAACTTGGACATTCGCTCGGTCTTATTCAAAAAAACAGAAAAAACTCTATCGTCGGATATCTTAGTACAAGACACTGTATTAATAATTGCGTCATGAGCGAAGACCTCCTGGACTCGGTTTGGAAGAAAAAAGCCAAATATCGTTATTTACAGGCAAGTCCCTACTGTGAAATGTGTCTGAGCTATTTGCTCAAAAAGAACACCTAAAGGTGTTCTTTTTTATGAAGAGTTTGTTCTTCTGTTTGTCGGAATGCCGGGATTCGAACCCGGAGTCACCTGGTCCCAAACCAGGGATGTTAGCCGTTACACCACATTCCGTTCGATTCTCTATGAAGAAACGTATTGTGTATTCTAGCATATATTACAAAATATGCATGTCTCCCCTACTCTTTAATTTACCAAATATTGTTTCATTAGTTATTTACAACCTTTTTAATCCTATTTGGTCACAAGTATTTTTGCAGATTTTTAATTAAGTCTTGTGAATATTCTCCAAAAGGACCACCTTCCCCTCTCTCGTTTCAGTGTTTATATAGACGCAAGCTAGGTCAATTTGCCATCTTGTTTCATGAGAAACGTTTTTATGTAGCAAAAATGTGTCACATGATATGACAAGTTTCGACCATTTATCTTTCGTTAAGTTATCTTCTGGTCTAACCTTAAGATTTTTCAAATTAAGGAAATCTCTGACCTTTACACTTTTAACTTCGATAAATCTAAGAACATTGTCTTTTTTAGCGATAATATCTATTTCACCATATCGCGTCCTATAGTTAGTTTCAATGACAGAAAAACCATGTTTCATGAGAAACGTCTGGGTTATATTTTCCCCTATTTTGCCGATTTCGTTGTGTTCAGCCATTCAATTATTAAGGTTTTTATTTTTTGTTTCACGTGAAACGTCTGTCCTATTATCCTTTATAAAAAAGCCAGTGACTTTTTAAAAACACTTGTAGTGTAAGACTATTTTGACATAAAAGCCAGTAGATGTACAATATGCCCTCTAGGTACTTTACTGTCTCTTATACACACTACTCACAGGGTTATCCACATTTATGGCTTAGATACCAACAAGTGTCTTTAGTGTTTAATTAAGACGCTTTGACTTATAAAGGTTTTTAAAAACCTTCTCTTTTCAACATAGAGTCATTGTGTTAGAATTGTGATTAATGCGGTGTTGGTTTAGTGGTAGAACACGACCTTGCCAAGGTTGAGACAGGAGTTCGATTCTCCTACGCCGCACAAAATGTGAGTGAAACGAACAATTTTGTTGGCGTAAGTAAGCCAACTGCTTGGCTTACGTGGAGAATCGAAGGCCGCAGCCATGTTTTTCTAGCAAGAAAAACGGGCGAGGGGCGGCCGGCGAGATTTGTGAGCGACGGCGAACAAATACTTGTCGGAGATTCTCCTTTACGCCGCTCTTATTGCTGGATTTCTAAAGAGCTTGCGAGCGAGTGAGATAGCGAAGCGTCTCCTACGCAAAATAGCCAAAGTGGGCGATTCTCCTTCACGTCGTTAAAACAGGGGACAACCCACTAATTAGTTACACATGTAACGGTACAATGGGGAAAGAAAGATGGTTTTTGAGAATTTTAGACAGGATTCGGCTAGGACTCGGTCACCAAACATATCTTTTTCTTTTCGTCTTATAGACTCAATAAAAAGATTGTTTCGCGACCCCGTGAAAAACCGACAAAAATTCTAAATAAAAATGTTTGAATCCAATTTTTATTTAGAATTTCCGTAGACCGGTTTTTCGTTCGAATCCTAACGCAAGTGACGCAGGTCACTTGCTGCGGAAGCACAAATATTCGCTTCGCTCATTTTGTGCTTCCGCTAGGATTCGAACCTAGAACGACGGTTCCGAAGACCGTTGTGATATCCATTTCACTACGGAAGCTTAATTTATAAAGATATACTAACATAACATATGTCACAAATACAGGAACAAATGAAAATGGAAATACCAAAAGAGGTGAGAATGGTCCTCGCGGTATTGCAAAACGCGTCTTTTGAAGCGTTTCTTGTTGGTGGTTGTGTTAGAGACATAATCATGGACAGAAAGCCAAATGATTATGATATTACGACAAACGCTACACCAGAACAGATTATTGCCTTATTTCCCAAGACTTTTTATGAAAATACCTACGGTACGGTAGGGGTTGTTACTTGTGGAGAAGAAGGTTTACCAATTTGTAGTGATGAAATAGTTAAAATCGTTGAAGTTACACCGTATCGTCTGGAAACAACGTATTCTGATAACCGTCACCCAGATGAGGTGGTTTGGAGCAAAGATATTGAAGATGATTTACGTCGCCGTGATTTCACATGTAACGCTATCGCCTATAATCCAGTGACAGGTGAGATTGTAGACCCATTTAACGGGCAACACGACATAGAAAACAAGGTCATACGCTCAGTTGGTGATCCAGATATAAGATTTAATGAAGATGCTTTACGCCTTATGCGGGGTATTCGTTTGATGTGCCAGCTTGATTTTGACCTTAACCCCGTTACACGTGAAAGTATCGAGAAAAATGCTCATCTTTTGAATAACATTTCACGTGAAAGGGTAAGGGATGAGTTTGTGAAGTTAATTATGACTGATTTTCCAATGAGAGGGTTAATTACCATGAAAGAGGTTGATATTTTAAAATACATAGTTCCCGAATTAGAGAATGGAATAGGGGTGAACCAGAACCAAGCGCATAGTTTTGATGTCTGGGAACATAATTTACGTACACTTCAGCATGCGGCGGATAAAAAATGGCCGTTACACGTTAGACTTTCGGCTATTTTCCACGATATTTCAAAGCCAGAGACTCGACGTTATTCAAAGGAAAAGAATGATTATACGTTCTACGGGCACGATGTTGTTGGTGGACGCGTTACACGTGAAATAATGGAGCGACTTAAGTTTCCAAAAGAATTAATAGAAAAAGTGTCTATGTTTGTGCGTTGGCATATGTTTTTCTCAGACACTGAACAAATAACCCTTTCTGCAGTAAGACGCTTAATTACTAATGTTGGTAAGGAAAATATATGGGATTTGATAGATTTACGCATGTGTGACCGTATTGGGACAGGTAGACCAAAGGAAGAGCCCTACAGATTAAGAATGTATGAGTCTATGGTAGAACAAGCTTTACAGGATCCGGTTTCTCTAAAAATGCTTAAAACCGATGGGAAACGCATCATGGACGTTACACAGGAAACGCCAGGGCCAAAGATTGGTTATGTTTTACATGCTTTATTTGATGAAGTTCTCGAAGAACCAAGCAGAAACACCGAAGAATACCTAGATAATCGCGCGAAAGAACTTGTGAAACTATCAATTGATGAACTAAAAGAGCTATGGAAAGCAGGCAAAGAGGAAATGGAGGAGAAAAACAAAGAGAAAATACAGGAAATAAAAAAGCAGTTCAAGGTTAAGTAAGTTTTGTCATAAAAGACATTATAAGATAAGTAATTTGTCTTTTATAAAAGACAAATCTTTAAATTAATCTTTAGGGTATCTGAGACATGGGTATTGGTATACTAGCTAGCATGTCACAATTCTCCGTAATAGATGAAATACCCGAAGAAGAATTAAAAGAGTTATTTGGCGGGTTGGATACCAATACTTTAACTTTGCAGTTACTAGCCCAGCGCGGAATAGAAACAAAAGAAGATGCGGAGAGATTTCTGAACCCCTCATACGACAGAGATATAGGAAACCCGTTTGATATTCATGGTGTTACAAAAGCCGTGAATAGAATAATTGATGCAATTAAAAAAGGGGAGACGATTGCCATTTATAGTGATTACGATTGCGACGGTATCCCTGGAGGGGTACTTTTGCGTACTTTTTTTGACGATATCGGTTATCCTGTAAAAATTTACGTTCCACATAGACACAATGAGGGTTATGGAATACATAATCATGCTATTGATGCGCTTAAAAAACAAGGTGTAACGCTTATGGTTACTGTAGATTTGGCGATTACAAACATTGAAGAAGTAAAATATGCAAAAGAACAGGGGGTAGATGTAATTGTTACAGACCACCATTTACCGATTCACAGAGAAGGGGATGGGCAGGTAGTACCAGACGCTATAGCTGTTATTAATTCCAAGCAAGATGTATGTAAATATGACGACGATATGCTTTGCGGCTGTGCTGTGGCGTGGAAACTAGCGTGTGCGTTGCTTTCTAAATTAAAAGAGGAAAAGGAAGGCGAGGGCAACTTCGGTGAAGTGGTAAAAACTGTGAATAATCTAAAGCTTGGATATGAAAAGTGGTTGCTTGATTTGGTTGGAATATCTACCATTTCAGACATGGTTCCACTTGTAAAAGAGAATCGCGCGCTTGCACATTTTGGCTTAAAAGTGCTTCGACAAACAAAACGTCATGGACTTAATCAGATTTTCCGTATGCAAGGTGTTTCAAAAGAACATTTAACTGAAGAAGACATCGCTTTTACTATTGCACCGAGAATAAACGCAGCTGGCAGAATGGGGGACCCAATACAAGCGCATAATATGTTGTATGAGAAAGATAGTGTTACGGCGCAAGGGTATGTGGAAGATTTGGAGGCTTTAAATATGGAAAGAAAGGCTGGAGTGAAAGATATTACAGATGGTATTTCATTTGATCATGACGTTTATTCTAATAATGTGATTGCGGTAGGTGATTTGTCTTGGGGGCCGGGGATACTTGGGCTTATTGCGCAAAAGATTATTGATGAAACAGGGAAGCCGACGTTTGTTTGGGGACAAGGCGATGACAAAACAACAGTAAAAGGCTCATGCCGCTCACGTGGTGATGTTCATGTGGTGGAACTGATGGCGAGAGTGCAAGAACTTTTCCCCGGAATTATCACGCATTCAGGCGGACATGAGCAGGCGGGAGGGTTTTCTTGTGCCTTGGATAAGGTGGGGGAATTATCTGATGCGTTAAATGAGGTGATTAAACACGTAGAAGTAAAAGAATTGGGAAATGAAACGACAATTGTGCATGCGAACATGACTTTTGATGAAGTTAATCTTGTGACACATAACGCGGTGAACGCGCTTGCGCCGTTTGGCGTTGGGAATCCAAAGCCTTTGTTTGCGTTTAATAACGTGGAGCCATTATCTGTGAGATGGTTTGGAAAGAAAGGGGAACATTTGGAAATTGTTTATCCAAAGAGTAAAGGTGAAGTCAAAGCAATAATCTTTTTTGCATCAAAAGACCTTGAAGAACGAGCAAAAAACAAACACACGTTACTGGCTCACATTGAAAAGTCAGTTTTCAGAGGAAAAACAGAGTTGAGGCTGAGGATAAAGGAGGTGGTATAGAATATTTTGTTAAATAATATTATTTTTCTCTGTTACACTTGCAGTAAGAATAAATATGAAATTGAAATCACTCGCAAAAGTAGATTTACCTCGTGAAAAACTTCAAAAATATGGAGTAAACAAACTTCAAGACCATGAGCTTCTCGCACTTTTACTTGGGTCTGGGATTAAAGATTTAAATGTACTTCAACTTTCAAAAAAGATTTTAACCATTATTACAAAATTAGGGGCTGATAAAATTACTTTAGAAAATCTTTTAGAAATTAAAGGTTTAGGGCAAGCGAAAGCCTCACAAATTATTGCAGTTATAGAACTTGGAAAACGTTTGCATACAAATAGAAGCCCTGAAGTACTATCAGCACAAGATATATGGAATCTGTGTGCGGATTTTCGTGAATCAAAGAAAGAACATTTCGTGGCTTTTTATTTAGATACACAAAGTCGACTTATTGAACGCCAAATCATTTCTATTGGGACTTTGAATAATAGTCTTGTTCATCCAAGAGAAGTGTTTGAACCTGCTATTAAATTATCAGCCGCATCAGTTATTATCGCTCATAATCATCCCTCAGGATCACTTGAACCTTCAAAAGAAGATAAAAAAGTTACTGAACGCCTCAAACAATCAGGTGAATTACTTGGAATTGAAATTATTGACCATGTTATCCTTTCAAAATCAGGATACTTAAGTTTTAAACATAAAAATTTGCTCTAAGTATTTAGGGGTTTACAAAATTAGAAAACTTTGTAGTGTTGTGCTAAAATACCTAGAAATATATGGATAAAAAATCATTATCCGAGCAAGACATCTGCTCAAAATTCATTCTTCCAGCAGTAACTGATGCTGGATGGGATTTGTATTCTCAAATACGCGAACAGGTAACTTTCACTGCTGGTAAGATTATTGTACGAGGAAATGTTGTAAAACGTGGAGATCAAAAGCGCGCAGATTTTATTTTGTATTATAAAAATGAGCTACCGATAGCTATCATTGAAGCCAAAGATAATAATCATTCAGTTGGGGCAGGCATGCAACAAGGTCTTGATTATGCAGAGGCTTTAGATATTCCTTTCGTATTCAGTACAAATGGAGATGGATTTTTGGAACATGATCGCCTAGCTATTGAAGGAATTAAAGAGCGAGAATTATCAATAGATAAATTTCCAAACCCAGAAGAGCTCTATGAAAGATATAAAGCAGCTAAAGGAATTACAGAAGAGATAGAAACTGTTATTAATCAAGAGTCATACACAGAATTAAATGCTAAACCTGCTCGCTATTATCAAAGTGTGGCTATCAATCGCACAGTAGAAGCAGTGGCACAAGGAAAGAAAAGACTTCTTCTTGTAATGGCAACTGGTACAGGTAAAACATACACCGCATTTCAAATTATTTGGCGTCTTTGGAAATCAAGAAGTAAGAAACGTATTCTTTTCCTGGTAGATCGTAATATTCTCGCTGATCAGACAATGATAAATGATTTCAAACATTTTGGAGATAAAATGACAAAAATCCAAAATCGTAATGTAGATAAAGCATATGAAATCTATCTCGCTCTTTATCAAGGGCTCACTGGTACAGAAGAAGAGAAAAATATTTTCAAACAATTTTCTCCAGATTTTTTTGACCTGATTATTGTTGATGAATGTCACAGAGGAGGTGCGAATGAAAATTCTGCATGGCGTGAAGTTTTGGAATACTACAGTTCTGCAACACAAATCGGACTAACTGCTACACCAAAAGAAACTAAAGACGTCTCTACTCAGACATATTTTGGTGAGCCGATTTATACGTATTCACTTAAGCAAGGTATTGATGATGGGTTTCTCGCCCCATATAAAGTAATAAAAATAATTCTTGATCGTGGGGCTGAAGGATGGAGACCAGAACAGGGGACACTAGATAAATATGGCAATGTAGTGCCAGATCGTATTTATAATAATAAAGACTTTGATAAAAATCTTGTTCTTGAAGAACGTACTGAAGTTGTAGCTAAAAAGATAACTCAATATTTAAAAGAAACAGACCGAATGCAAAAGACTATTATTTTTTGTGTTGATATTGATCATGCCGAACGCATGCGACAAGCGCTCGTGAATCAAAACGCAGATATGGTCGCCAAGAATCGCAAATATATCGTTCGTATTACAGGTGATAACGAAGAAGGTAAAGCTGAGCTTGATAATTTCATAGATCCAGAGAATCCATACCCAGTTATTGCTGTTACTTCTAAGCTTATGACTACAGGAGTAGATGCGCAAACATGTAAGCTGATTGTATTAGATCAAAATATTAATTCTATGACTGAGTTTAAACAGATCATTGGTCGTGGGACTCGCGTGCGTGAGGATTATGGTAAAACATATTTTACTATTATTGATTTTCGCAATGTAACAGAGCTTTTCGCAGATCCAGACTTTGATGGAGATCCAGTTGTGATATATGAACCAAAAGAAGGTGAGCCACTTGCTCCACCAGAAGAAACTACAAATGAAGAAGAGGAAGAAGACGAAGGAAAAAATATTTATAAACCAAACGTAAACATCGGTACAGATATCGTAAGTGAACCAAAGAAACTTTATGTAGGAGGAGTATCTGTAAAAGTGATAAATGAACGTGTTCAGTATTTGGATGAAAATGGAAAGCTCATAACTGAATCACTTAAAGACTATTCAAAGAAAAATATTTTAGGAACATACAAAACTCTTGAAGATTTTTTGACTGCTTGGAATTCTGCTGAGCGTAAAGATGCGATTATCAATGAACTTGAATCTCGTGGTGTATTACTTGAAGCGCTTCGGGTTGAGTCAGGCAAAGACATGGATGCTTTTGATCTCATCTGTCACATAGCATATGGCAAAAAACCACTTACTCGCCGTGAACGTGCAGAAGAAATTAAGAAACGAAATTACTTTGCAAAGTATGAAGGGCAAGCACGTGCCGTTATAGATGCACTCATTGAAAAATACGCACAAGAGGGCAGTGTGGCAATTGATGGCATTGAAGATCTTCGCGTATCTCCATTCATACAATTTGGTACACCGATTGAAATTGTGAATGATATTTTTGGAGGAAGAGAACCATACATGCAGATGGTGAATGAGCTTCAAAAAGAGCTTTATAAGGTTTAGTTGTCAATTACTTGTCAATTGAATATAGATTAGTTGACAATGTATTTTTGCCGATAATTATCGTGAAAAATGCTGTTTAAAAGCATATTTTCACGATTATAAGAGGATAATCGTGAAAATGGTTACTTTTATCTCTAAAATAGTTGCACTCCGTTAGAGTTAGGTGTATATTAACTCTAATACGTTAGAGTTAAGTACTACTTAAATCTAACGTGAAATATTATGCAAGAAAATAATAAAAAAGGACCATTTGATTTGCCTTTGTTGCCACCAGCTATTGATTATATTGCTCTTGTCTCTCATATAGCAAGTGCACATGCAGCTTTGGCACGTCTGGATGAAACACTTTTGCATTTAAGTAATCCAGAGATTATTGAGCGTACATTTCTTACTCGTGAAGCTGTTTTAAGTTCACAAATAGAAGGAACTCAAGCAACTCTTGAAGAGGTTTTTAAAGAAGAAGCTATCTCAGGAGAAAATATTTCAGAGGTAACCAAAAAAATGCAAGATATACGTGAAGTTCTTAACTATCGTCGAGCAATGCGAGAAGGCATGAAATTTGTAGATGGTAATGAACCATTATCTGAAAATAATGTTAAACGTCTACATAGCATATTATTACAATCAGTTCGTGGTAAAACAAAAACTCCAGGTGAGTTTCGTCGTGAACAGGTTTATATTGCTCCTCCTGGTACACCAATGGCTGAAGCTCGTTATATTCCGCCAACACCACCCCGTATACCTGAACTGTATAGTAATTTTGATAGATATTTTAATACTGACACAGCAGAACGTGACCCACTCGTACAACTTGCCGTTACTCATTACCAATTTGAAGCTATTCACCCTTTCAACGATGGTAATGGTCGTGTAGGAAGACTACTTATTCCACTTTTTCTTTATCGTAGAAAAATTCTTTCCAAGCCATATGTGTATGTAAGTAAATATTTCGAAGAACATAGACGTGATTATTATGATCTTCTTGCAGATGTAAGTTATAAAAATGCATGGACTCCATGGCTTCGATTTTTCTTAAACGGTCTCACAGAACAAGCAAATGATGCTTGTGCTCTTGTTCATGAAATAGTGGAAATGCAAAAGAGTTTTTATGCTGTGTTGTCAGATTTTCATTCCCCATATGCACTAAACTTACTTGATACATTATTTGCTAACCCAGTTTGTACTACAGCCCAAATGCGAACAATAGCTGGCATAAAAAATAATCAAACAGCTCTTAATTTAATAAGAAAATTTGAAAAGTCAGGAATACTTATGGATATTTCACCCAATCGAAAGCGTGATAAAACATACGCTTTTATGCCACTACTTGATATTATCGATCATTACGGGGAAAGAAAACACTAAACACTAAATATATGTCCGTATCTACACTCATCAAAAATATTCAGAACATCATGCGTAAAGATCAAGGTGTGTCTGGCGATGGTCAACGTATTGAACAGTTGGTGTGGATGTTATTTCTCAAACTCTTGGATGATCAGGAGAAAGGTCGAGAACTTGAACAGCCGAACTACACTTCTCCAGTCCCAACAGAATATCGTTGGCGTACTTGGGCGACAAATGAAGAAGGCATAACAGGGGATGAACTTTTAGAATTTCTTAATCAGAAATTATTTCCAGTACTACGAAAATTGCCATCACGTAATAATAAACAAGCATTTCTTGTTCGTGAGGTTTTTGAAGATACACATAACTACATGAAGTCTGGTACACTCATTCGTCAGGTGGTAAATGTGATTAATCAAATCGACTTTAATAAAAAAGACGATAGACATCTTTTGAATGATATCTATGAACAAATATTAAAAGACCTACAAGGTGCTGGTGATTATGGTGAGTTCTATACTCCACGACCACTGACGAAGTTCGTAGTAGAAATACTTGATCCGAAGTTGGGAGAAATAGTTCTCGACCCTGCGTGCGGTACAGGTGGGTTCTTGGTGAATTCACTTGAGTATGTACGCAGTCATTATGTGAAGACAACAAAAGATGAGAATAAACTCCATGCCCAAATTCGTGGTACAGAACTGAAACCTCTTCCGCATTTGCTGGCTATCACGAACTTTATTTTGCACGGCGTGGAGACACCAGACACTATTCGTCGTGGTGATATGCTCTCTCGGCCACTTCGTGAATACGGTCCAGCTGATAAAGTAGATGTGATCGTAGCGAATCCGCCATTTGGGGGTAGTGTGAAGGATGGGACAGAGGCGAACTTTCCAGCGGCATTTAGGACCAAATCTACAGCAGATTTATTCCTCGTACTTTTTATACAACTACTCAAGAAAGGTGGTAGGGCTGGAATAGTACTTCCTGACGGATCTTTATTTGGTGACGGCGTAACAGTAAGAATTAAGGAACATCTACTAACTGAGTGTAATATTCATACTATTATTCGTTTACCTCCTGGAGTCTTTCAGCCGTATGCTGGAGTAAATACGAACCTTATCTTTTTTGAAAAAGGAAAGCCGACAGAAGAAATTTGGTACTATCAAATGTCTTTACCAAAAGGCATGAAGCAATATACCAAAGGCACACCAATAACCGATAAGGACTTCGAACCAGTGAAAGAATGGTGCTTGGCCCGTCGAAGCGAAAGCGAAGTGGGCGGTTCTCGTGCCGTAAACGCCAACGCTTGGCGCGTGTCTATAGAAGAAATTAAAGCCAAAAATTGGAATCTTGATTCTAAGAATCCTCATGTAACAGAAGGCGAGGAGGAACTTTCTTCGAAGGAGTTGGTGGAGAAGATTTTGGAGAAGGAAGATGAGATAAAAGGTTTTTTGAAAAATATATGATAAGTAGTATTTATATTAAAAATTTTAGATCTATTAAAGAATTGGAACTATTTCCAAAAAGCCTTTCAGCCCTACTTGGACCAAATAGTACGGGTAAGACAAATGTTTTAAAAGCCATAGATCTTGTTCTTGGTGAAGGGTGGACCACAAAAGCAAAAATTGCACGTGAGTTGTTTAATAATCCGGACGAAGCAATAGAAATAGAAATTACTTTTAAAAGCCCAATAAAAGTACCTGGAGCAGGTTACCCAACAGGAGATTTAGATGTGTCTAGTATTAAACTTGAAATGACTCTCACACCTGAATTGTCAGTAAATACAACTATAAATGGTGGTGCTAAGTTTTATGCACAAGAAAAGTTTAAAAAACTTTGTCATTTCATTTATATTCCTTCTCAAAGGGATCTTGCTGATCAAATGAGAGTAAGCGGGTGGACCCTTTTAGGGAAAATGATGAAGGAGATACACAGTAATTACATATCAACTTATGTTGGTGGAGAACCTCAATTAAAAAATGATCTTAAAGATAGAATGCAGTCTGCGAAGGATTTTATTGAAAATGACTTTGATCCAACATTAGTAACTTTTAAAAAATTTGTTGATTCTTTTAAAAAACATTGTCAGAAAAATAGTATAGGGTTAGCGAATAAATTTGAACCAGAATTAAATATCTATAATTTGAATTGGTTTTATAAGACATTACAAATTCAAGTCACAGAAAATAATGATAAAATTTTTGATGCAGAAGATCTTGGTAGTGGATTACAAAATCTTATTTTGATTTCAATTTTTCAAACATATGCCGAGCTCATGGGCGGTAAAGTTATTTTTGGTATTGAGGAACCAGAAATTTTTCTCTACCCACAAGCTCAAAGATCTTTATATGAAAGTTTCCAAGAGTTATCAAAAGTAACTCAAATATTCTACACAACACATAATCCAAATTTTGTCAGTGCAAACAGGGCTCATGAATTAGAAATTCTACACAAAAATGATGAATTGGGTACTTTTGTAACGGACAAAGATGACACTGTTATAACAGAACCATTTCTTAAAGAAAAACAGTATCAAATATATTCACACTTTAATTCACACAGAAATGAACTTTTTTTCGCAAAAAAGATTCTTTTAGTAGAAGGTCCATCAGATAAAATATTATTTGAAACCTTAGCAAAAGAAAAATGGGCAATAGATTTAAATAAGGAAGGTATTTCAATAATTGATTGTACAGGTAAAACTGGGGTTTTATATTTTACAGGAGTATGTAAGTTGCTTGGTTTAGATTACTTATCAGTTTGGGATAAGGATGACGAGGTTACCCCAACAATACTTGCAGAGGCAATAAACTCCTCTAATGGACTTGAATTAGACAAAGATTTAGAAACTATTTTACAAGCAAAATATACCACCCTTAGTTTTAGCTCAGATAGCTCAAAGAAAATTAAGCAGGCCTATGATTGGGCTATAAGTACAATGGATTGGCCAAGTGAATTTGAACAAGTAAGAAACTTCATGATCCCAACAGAAAGTGAAGACAAAACTACGGAAGATCAAGATGTTTTTAATGTTATTACTATAGACGAAATACCTTTTTAGACTATCATGAAAAAAATTGACTTCAATACAAAAGAAAAATTAATAGCTCTTGCTGGGGCGTGTTTTTGGTATTGGAACAATTTTTATTCATTTTTAGAAACGTGCGATATACCATCATCAATCTATAAACAATTCGGAAAAGAAAATAAATATCAAGTTATGCGTTCTATTTTGGAACTACTAGAGCGTCAAGAGAGATATGATTTAATAGAAAATATAGCAAGAGAATTTTGTGGATTTTCTCCATCTGAAGAAAATATAGATAAAATTAAGGCTAATAAATTGATTAATGAGTTAAGAGAATCTGTAGGGGGTTCTTTTGTTCAAAGTGAGATTAAAAAGAAAGAACAGGAAAAAATAATTGAAAATAGTAAAAAGGTATTACAAGAAAAACTATTATCCCAACAAAAAATAGAAGAACTAAAACAATCTTTTTTTGAAATGTTCACCTGTTCTGATAAACAGAAAAGAGGGTATGATTTGGAGAAACTTTTTTTTCAACTACTTGAAATAGAAGAGATTGAGAACACAAAACCTTACAAAAATACAGGAGAGCAAATAGATGGGCATTTTAAGTATGAAAAGTTTGACTATTTAGTGGAAGTAAAATGGACAGATGAAGTTAGTAAACAGTCTGACTTATCAATATTTGATGGAAAAATTAAAGGAAAAGCTCAAAGCACGAGAGGTCTTTTCTTTTCTATAAATGGTTTTGATGATAATTCAATAACAAAATTCTCTGGCGATTCACCACGAATAATTCTTATGAATGGAGAAGATTTAACGCATGTACTCGAAGCTCGTATTACGTTTTTTGATTTAATGAAATCTAAGGTAGATAATTTAGTACGTAAAGGTTTAATTTACTCAAAATATGAATAATTGGCAAACAAAAAAACTTGAAAATTGTTTAGAAAAAATTCCAAGCCTAGGAAGTATTTTAAGCTCTGAGTACTTAGATGGAGGTGAATTTCCAGTTATAGATCAAGGTCAAAATTTTATTGCAGGATATACGAATGACGAATCGTTGGTTTTCCAAGATTGTTTACCAGTGGTTATTTTCGGGGATCACACAAGGGTATTTAAATATATTGATTTTCCTTTTGCTGTTGGTGCGGATGGAACAAAAATATTAAAACCTACAAATGACTTTGATCCAAGTTTTTTCTATTACATGCTTTTATCGTTAGATCTTGGAAGTCGTGGGTATGCGCGCCATTTTAAGTTATTAAAAGAACTTCAAATTCCACTTCCTACACTTCCGGAACAAAAGAGAATTGTGAAAATTCTTGATGAGAAGATGGAGAAAATTCGTGAAGCGAAGCAATTGCGTGAAGAATCAATCAAAGATACCGATAAAATCCTATCCCGCACTCTCCATGAAATTTTTGAAGAAGGGAAGAAAAAAGGCTGGGAGGAAAAAGAAATAAAAGATGTTTGCGAGAATCCACAATACGGCTTTACTGCATCAGCAAAATTAGAAAAAGTTGGACCGAGGATGCTTCGTATTACTGACATACAAGATGGAAAAGTAAACTGGAGCACTGTTCCATATTGTAAATGTGACGAACCAAAAAAGTATCAACTTAAAAATGGTGATATTGTTTTTGCACGAACAGGAGCAACTGTAGGAAAAAGTTTTCTTATAACAAATATAAAAGAAACAGCGGTATTTGCTTCATACTTAATTCGAATAACGCCAAAACAAGATTTAACACCTGAATTTCTTTACTACTTTTTTCAATCAAGTGATTACTGGAATCAGATTACAGAACAAGCAGTAGGAGGCGCACAGCCAAATGTAAATGGTACAAAATTGGCAAAGCTAAAAATCTCTGTTCCACCTCTCGCCGAACAAAAACAAATTGTCAAAAAGCTTGATACACTTTCTGAAAAACTCCGTGCCCTCTGCGATCTACAAGCAGGTCAATTAGACGATCTAAAAAAACTCGAGAAGGCATATCTTCGCGAAGCGTTTAATGGGGAGTTATGATAAAATACTAAAATGAATAATAACAATCATCTAAATATTTGTGAATGTGGGCATGACGCAATGACACATAAAAGCCTTAAGTCTTTTGAAGATGGTTCAGTTCCGTTTTCAGTTAAACAAGCAATTTGCGACGTAAGTGATTGTGGCTGTAAACAGTATATTTTTAATAAAAAAATTTGCACTAATTGCAATAAAGATTTGAAGCAGTCGCAGTATGCAAGAGCAATAGGTTCTGATGGTGTGATACCCAAAGCGAAAGATTGTTTGGTCTGCAGGAATTATCCTGATTGTGAAAAAGCAGAAAAAGATTGTTAAAATAAATCCGCTCATATATTTTTTATATGAGCAGTTTTATTTTATAGTACCTATTTATTTAACAGAAGGAGTTCAGGTACAGTGGATAGTAGAAAAAAGGTAGTGGGGGGGAGAGGGTTTAGTGTGGAAGTTGTCTGTATTGACATTGTATAGACATTGTCATACAATTTAAATATGACAACATTAAGTATAAGAATTGAAGAAAAGGCTAAAAAGGAGGCGCAGAAAACGCTAAAGTTACTTGGTCTTGATTTATCGAGTGCTGTAAACATGTTTCTTAATCAGGTTGTGGCTGAACAGGGAATACCATTTAAACCTTCTCGCACACCAAAACAAATCCGCGCAGAGTGGGATAAGGAAGTAAAAGAGGCTTTAAAAACAAAAGGATATAAAGATGTTGATGAGATGTTTAAAGCTTTGAACTTAAAGGCAAATGTATAGAATCAAATCTCACAAAAAATTTGAAAAAGGGTTAGAGAAACTTAAAAAGAAAGGACTAAAGCAAAAGCATGTAGACGGACTTTATCTCGTTATTGGTATTTTATCAAAAGGAGGAAAACTTGGGCTTGAGTATCACGACCATAAATTAAGGGGAGAATATGAAGGGTTTAGAGAATGTCATATACAAGGAGATCTGCTTTTGGTATATCAAATAATCAAAGACGAACTTGTTTTGGTATTGATTGATATCGGTACGCATTCATATTTATTTTAAATACTACCAAATTTAGTGTGGTTACTTTTGGTTTGTTATACTTACAATATGAAAATCACGATTTATACAGATGGGAGTTCGAGGGGGAATCCGGGGCCTGGGGGGTGGGCGGCGATTGTTACGACACGCGATGAAGTGATTGAATTGGGAGGGAGAGATACAAAGACTACAAACAATAGAATGGAACTTTCTGGGGCTATTCATGGGCTTAAGGAAATTGATAGTGATAAATTAAAAATACAGAGCGTGGAAGTTTTGACTGATAGTCAGTATGTTCAAAAGGGGATGACAGAGTGGATAGATGGATGGGTGAAAAGGGGATGGAAGGGGTCAACAAAGAAACCAGTCCTTAACCAAGATTTGTGGGAGGCTTTAAAAAAAGAAGAAGACAGATTGAAAAAAGGAGGGGTGAAAGTTATCTGGACACATGTTCCAGCACACGTTGGTGTGATAATGAACGAGAGAGCAGACGTGATAGCAACAGCCTATGCAGATGCAAGTGATTTGCAACTATACCGCGGACCTAAAAGTGATTATGCTTTAGAGCCTTAAGCTTGTCGCACGTAGATTGTAGCTATGAATACAACACATACGAAGACAGTAACCTTTGTAGCTGGAGTCATGTTGGGAATTGTGTGTGGAGAGGTTTCTAGTTTTTCTACTGAAGTAGCGATGAGTGCGGGGTTGCTTGCGGTAGTTCAGGGAGGAATATATTTTTGGGAGCGAAAAAGAAAACAGGCGAGTGGTGTCGTAGACGCCGCTCGTCTGTTTTCTTTTTCGCTCATGACTATGTTATTTTCCTTAGGGTTATTTGTTGGAATAATTCGCGCGCAGTTAGTAGAAGAAAAAAATAATTTTGTATGTGAGAGTACTTGTTCGTTTGATGCAAAAATAGTTTCTTCACCAGAAATAAAAAACGACGTGCAAACTTTTAGAGCGCGTCCACTCGAAATGGATGATGTTTATGATGTACAAGTTCGTGCACAACTTTATCCAAAGTATCAAATAGGGGAGACGTTAAAAATTTCTGGAAAAGTAAAAGTGCCAGACGTGATACAGATGCATGGTGATAAAAATAATTCATTTGATTATGCTTCGTATTTAAAAACAAAAAATGTTGGAAGCGAGATGTCTTATCCGAAGGTGGAAGTGATAGATGAAAGCGCTAAAACTTTTAGCGACACATTAGGTAGATGGAAAGAAAATTTTGTTACTCGTATAGACCTGTATGTCTCATCGCCAGCATCGTCACTTGCAAGTGGGATGCTCTTCGGTGCGTCATCAATGTCAAAAGATTTGTCACAGACTTTTCGCACAGCGGGACTTTCTCATATCGTCGTACTTTCTGGTTTCAACATTGTGATTGTCATCGCAACAATTTTATTTTTGTTTTCATTTTTACCACTAATTTTACGTATAACTTTTGCTGCAGTTTCTGTTGTTGCTTTTGTCATTGTGGTGGGAGCTGAACCAAGTGTGATACGAGCAACACTCATGGCTTTCGTGTCGTTACTCGCGATGGTTGTAGGAAGAGAATATGTAGCACGTGACGCACTCATCATTTCACTTTTTGCAATCGTAATGTATGAACCGTATGCACTTACTCATGACGCGTCACTGCATCTTTCTTTTCTCGCGACAGCGGGGATTGTTTACTTGATGAAACCCCTCGAAGAAATTTTTGTTAGATATTTTTCTAGTATAAAATCAAAAACATTTAAAGAAATATTTGTGACAAGTTTGGCTGCATATATAGCAACAATGCCATACATAATGTATGCCTTTGGAACAGTTTCTGTGTACGCGCTTATGGCTAATATTTTGATTCTTCCATTTGTACCACTCGCGATGCTTTTGTCCTTTTTGGTTGTAGTTTCGTCTTTTATTCTTGTTTCACTTTCACAGGTAATTGGCTTCATGGACACGGCGTTTATCGATGTCATGATATGGATAGCAAGAGCGGTTGAAGGTCTACCTATGGCGTCAATCCAGTCGAGCATTTCATTCAAGACGATGAGTGTGGTGTATGTTTGTATAATGCTCGGAATAATTTATTTTTCTACAAAAAATAAAAATGAAACGCGAGTAACAATTGAAAACGGAAACCTCACAGATATAATTAGTTATTAATTATTTATTTTCTAGTTTTTTTGAAATATTTTTATACATAATAAAAATAATTATCCCTCCAACAAGTAATGAAACGGTCGTGAATGATTTGAAAGTTATCTGTTCTCCGAAGTAGTAGCCAAGTGAGGTGATGGCGGATGCCCAGATAAGTGATGCTGTTAAGAAAATAAAATAGGTGAGTTTTGCGGGTGTGTTTGCAAGACCTGAAACAATCGGAATGAAGGCTTTTACAGACGGAGTTAGCTTGCCTAAAAATATCCACCACATACCTTTGTCCGTGAAAGTACTGTGAAGAGCAGAGTGTATTTTTCTAAAATTTTCTTCATCTAACATGAGCAACTTTCGGGCGAAAGGTTTGTCATATTTTTTTACAAGTTTGTATGTGATGATGTTACCAATTGCGTTACCAAAAGCACCTGCGATAATCGTCGGAACAAAAAATAAATTACCAGTGCTTACGAAATATCCAGCGACTATGTATAGCAGTTGTGATGAAGGAAGATTGGCTACACCGTTTGTGAGCATCAAAATAAAAATGGCTAAATATGAGCCAGAGGAGATGATTGAGTGGAGGTCCATGTTTAACATGATACATGATGAATGAAGCAAGAACAATAATTGCGAGCACGGGTGAAGCCGAAGGCTTCACCCGTGCTACCATTTAAATATGAAAGAGTGGTTTTATGACCAGAAGAAAAAACTAAGTAATATATTTTCTGATTATGGAAAAATAATTTTGGTGGTAATTTTATTTTTCATTTCCATTGTCTGTATCGTAGAAATTTTTACTCTCATAATTCCGCAAAAGTTGCGGGTATCTTTTTTGGACATCGGACAAGGTGATGCAATTTTTATACAAACTCCGAGTGGTAAAAGTATGTTGATTGACGGCGGTCCAAATAATTTGATACGTGAAAAATTAGCGAGTGAGATATCTTTCTTTAATCATGACATTGATGTGATGTTGGTGACACATCCCGACTCTGATCACGTGACAGGACTCATTCCAGTTTTGGAAAAATATAATGTGAAGAAAATTGTAGTATCGCCTGCCGAAGGTCACACAAAAGTTTTTGATGATTTGAGTGTTCATATAGAAAATGAAAACGCCGATGTCTATGTCGCGCACAAAGGTGACGTGATTGATTTTCATGATGGTGTGGTTGTAAAAATTTTGTGGCCGAAAATAAATTATCTTCCTAAGAAAAATGATACGAACGACGCGTCAGTGAGTGTTGAAATTATTTATGGAAATGAAACTTTTTTATTGACGGGGGATTTACCGAGCACGCGTGAGGGGGAGCTAGTGGCGAACGGACTAGATAAAAATATCACAGTGTACAAAGCTAGTCATCATGGAAGTAAGTATTCAAGTGGCGAACAATTACTCACATATATTCGTCCAGAGTATGCAGTCATAAGTGCGGGTAAAAATAATCGGTATGGACATCCGAATGTTGAGACTATAGATAGGTTACATAGATACGCACAAGAAATTATTTCTACAATAGACAGAGGAACAATTTCATTTGTGACAGACGGGAGAATTGTTAGTATCAAGACTGATAGATAAGTGCAAATAAATTGCGGGTTTGATATGTTTATTTTGAAATAAAAAAAGCACAGATTTAGAGCTATGCTTTTGTTTTATGGTGTTGGTTGTTTAATTGGCGTGACTACCAACGATCCAGCCATTTTTTGTTAGATTGTCAAAAATAATTGTCGGATCAAAAAACTCAGGTATTTCTACTCTGCAGGTAATTTTTTCATACCAACAAATTTTGTCACATGGTTTGCGTTTAGGGGTGTTATCCAAAACAGATTCGTAAGAAGAGATTGGGCAGCCATTTTTGAGTGGAATTATTTCATCAAAAAAATTTCCTACACCAAGCAAAGAAAGGTGTATTTTCTGGCCAAATTCTATTTTCTTTTTGAAATTAAAGCGTTTACTGAATTTCCAATACCCTGGACCACGAATGATTTCAAGTACCACAACTTGTTTGTTTTTCTTGGCAAACATTCCTTTTAGAAAATTGAGCATTTTTAACCTCTTTGTACTATCCTGAGCTAAATGTCAGGGCTGTTTTGAATTCTAAAACAAGTAGGCGACAAAGTCAAAAGCGCGACCGAAGGTCGCGCTTTTTTGTTTTTATCTGGCTATTTACAGCTTAATTTGAAGGTGAAGACCACGTTTCATGCAAGAAGTACAAATCTTTACACGAGGACCGTTAGGGATACGTGCCCACTGTAGGTTTGGATACTTACGACGATCACCAGCTGGGTTAAATTTTGTAGCACGAACAGAGTTAGAGTATTTTCCAACTACTTTTGAACCTTTTTCACAAAGTGGACAGATGTTTGCCATAGATATGTATTAGTTGTCATATCTTATCACATAAAATAGCGTTTCGCAACCACTTTTTCTTATTTATCCATCAAACATAAAGTTAAGACGTGGTAGAATGTATCAATGAACGATATTTCAGGGCTATTTACTATTATTATTGTTATGTTTTCGGTTATTTTGCATGAGATAGCCCATGGATACGCTGCCTTTACACAAGGTGACCAAACGGCGTACAGAGCGGGTAGATTAACTCTAAACCCCCTAGTTCACATTGATGTGATGGGAACTGTGATTGTTCCGTTATTTGCGTTCCTCACAGCAGGAACATTCTTTGGTTGGGCAAAACCTGTTCCGTACAACGAACACAACATACAAAATAAATACGGGGTTGCTTTCGTGGCTTCTGCTGGAGTGCTTACAAACCTGTTTATTGCATTAGTAGCAGGAATTACCTTAAAAGTCTTGTCTGCAGGAATAATAAGTGGTGGGACGGCAGAGGCTTTGTATACAATTATAGGAGTAAACGTTTCACTGGCATTTTTTAATCTCATACCCGTTCCACCGTTTGACGGCATGTCTATTCTTCAGGCTTTGTTCCCACGATTGCATATCAGGTCGGCGATAGTTTACAGCCCTCTATATTTAATCGGTGCTATTTTAGTAGCGTCTGTCCTTTACGGCATGTTTATGCCGCACATATTTATCTTTATACAGACCCTACTATCTTAGTCTTTTTAAGTATTTACCTGTTTGTCCACAGCTTTAGTCCTTTAATGTCTTTAATGTTTGTCCTTTTGATGTATCATTATAAGTATGGTGAAAACTTCTTCTTCTCGTACAAATAAAACATCAAACAAAACATCTACAAAAAAAGGTGTAACATCTCGTACAAAACGTGGGGCTATTTCAAAAATGGCTCGCTCTACCAAGCGTTACGGTAAACAAACCCTTAGAGATTTACTTCTCTCAAAAACGTTTCATACATCATTTAAGGTTCTTGTGGGTTTGATGATTTCTGCGTCAGCTCTTTACGGCTCCTATGCTTTTATAGGTAACACTTTTGCAAATGATGTCGTGGTCTCAAAATCAGAAATACTTTCTCGTGTTTCTAAACACGTGCAATTACCAACTGAAGCGCCAGACGCTGTCGTTCGTGTTCAAGATGCGGGTGTTTTAAAGAAACAGAATGATTTCTATGTAAACGTTAAAGAGGGGGATTACATTATTATGTATACGAATATTGCAGTTATTTATGACCTTAGAAATGATTCAATTGTGGCACTTAAGCGTACGGAAAGATAAGAAATGTAGCCGTTAACTATTAGATAAACATACAATTAACCTGGTGCTTTGCAGGCCTGTTTCACAGAACTTGGCAATTATCGCTTGCAAACGTAGCAACTCTCTGGTAGTATTGCACTACTATTTAAGTTTATGCCAACACTAAATCAACTCGTAAAGAAGTCACGCGGAACAGCTGCAAAGAAGTCACGTTCTATTGCTATGACTCGCGGATTCAACGCTATCCAAAACAAGCCTAATTTTTATAATTCACCATTTAAGCGTGGAGTGTGTATAAAGGTTACAACAACAACTCCAAAGAAGCCGAACTCTGCGCTTCGAAAGATTGCCCGTGTACGTCTTACTAATGGAATGGAAGTAACAGCATATATTCCAGGAGAAGGACACAAACTACAGGAGCACTCAGTGGTAATCCTACGTGGTGGACGTGTAAAGGACTTGGCAGGTGTACGTTACCATATCGTTCGCGGACGATTGGATGCTACATCAGTAGATAAGCGACGCCAAGCTCGCTCACTATATGGAGCTAAGCGACCAAAGGCAGGAGCACCAGCTAAAAAGTAATAATTCACTTCATCTGCATCACATCTAAAGCAAAAGCGCGACCGAAGGTCGCGCTTTTGCTTTATCTTTGGTTTTATTGTAGTATATAGAACACTCGTTTAGAGTATTGAAGCACTTACTGAATTAAACACTTGTGAAGTACCCATTGCTTCGGGGAACGTTAACACAAGTAAAACTAAAAACATGCGTAGAAAAGTTAAAAATCGAAATATAGTTGGCCCAGACGCCAAGTATAATTCAACTAAAGTTTCAAAGTTTATCAATTATGTTATGGAAGGTGGAAAGAAAAACACTGCCCGTGACATCGTTTATGATGCTTTTGATATTATTAAGGAAAAGCTTAAGGTAGAAGATCCAATGGAAACATTTGAATCTGCACTTCGTAATGCAGGACCTGTAACTGAAGTTCGTTCACGCCGTATCGGTGGAGCAAACTACCAAGTTCCTCGTGAAGTTCGTGAAGACCGTCGCTTTATGCTCGCTCTTCGCTGGATTTTGGACGCTGCAAATTCAAAAAAAGGGAAAGCTATGCGTTTCAAGCTAGCTGATGAACTTATGCAAGCTGCAAACAACGAAGGTTCTGCCGTGAAGAAGAAGGAAGATACACATAGAATGGCTGAGTCTAACAAGGCTTTTGCTCACTTCGCCTGGTAATTTTCTTGATAAATTAGCACTGTGCTTTGTCGCTACAAGATTTTTCTCAGTCGCCGTACTAATTTTGTACATCTTCTTCAAAAAATCTTTAAGCTTCGCGCGCAGCATCTAATTTCTAAAGAAAATTATTCTTCAGAATGTGAATATCGGAAAAAACATACTATAAACTATAAAATATCAAATATTAATTAACAAAACTACTATGGCTCGCGACTATCCACTAAACAAAACACGTAACTTTGGAGTTATTGCTCACATCGATGCTGGAAAAACTACGACAACAGAACGTATTCTTTTCTACACAGGTGTATCACACAAAATCGGTGAAGTGCACGAAGGAGCAACTCAGATGGACTGGATGGAGCAGGAACGTGAACGTGGTATCACAATCACTTCAGCTGCTACAACAGCTTTCTGGTCACCGACATATATGCCAAAAGGGGATGACTCTAAGAAGTGTCGTTTCAATATCATCGACACACCAGGTCACATCGACTTTACTATTGAAGTAAAGCGTTCACTCCGTGTGCTAGACGGCGCTGTTGTTGTTTTTGATGGTGTTGCCGGTGTAGAGCCACAGTCAGAAACAAACTGGAGATATGCATCAGATGCTATGGTTCCACGTATTTGTTTTATAAACAAGCTTGACCGAATGGGTGCTAATTTTGATAAAGCTTTTGATTCTATTCTAGACCGTCTTTCAAAGAAGGCTGTTCGTATGCAAATGCCAATCGGAGCAGAAGAAAACTATAACGGTATTATTGACCTTCTTACTATGAAGGAAGTTAAGTTCACGGGAGAACTAGGTAAGGATGTAGGAGTTGAAGAAATTCCAGCAGAATTTCTAGAAGAAGCAAAGAAGCGTCGTGCAGAAATGGTTGAAAAGATTGTCGAGACTGACGAAAATCTTATGACTCAGTATCTTGAAGGAAAAGAGTTTACAATTGAAGTCCTTAAGGAAGCTTTGCGTAAGGCAACTATTGCCAACGAAATCTTCCCAGTATTTTGTGGTTCAGCTCTTAAGAACAAAGGCGTTCAACTCGTACTAGATGCCGTTATTGATTATCTACCGTCACCACTTGATATCGCAGCACCAAAAGGAATAGACGGCAATACAGGTGAGCCTGTTGTTGTTGATGTTTCCGATACTGCACCATTTACAGCGCTAGCCTTTAAGTCTATGTCCGACCCGTTTGTTGGTCAACTTACATTCTTCCGCGTGTATTCAGGAACTCTTGAGTCTGGTTCATATATTTATAACTCTACTAAGGAAAAGAAAGAACGTGTTTCTCGTATCTTGCGTATGCATGCGAATGACCGTGAAGAAGTTAAGACAGTTTATGCTGGAGAAATTGCAGCGGCCGTTGGACTTAAGGATACAGTTACATCAGATACAATGTGTACTGAAGATCATCCAATTATTCTTGAAAGAATTGTTATTCCTGAATCAGTTATTTCTATGCGTGTTGAGCCAAAAACAAAAGCTGACCAAGAAAAAATGGGTATCGCTCTTTCAAAGCTTGCTATTGAAGACCCAACATTCCGTGTGACATCTGACCCAGAAACTCTTGAAACTATTATTTCAGGTATGGGTGAACTTCACTTGGACATTATTGTTGATCGTATGAAGCGTGAGTTTAATGTGGAAGCAAACACAGGTAAACCACAGGTGGCATACAAGGAAACAATTCTAGGTTCAGCTTCAGGTGAAGGAAAGTACATCAAGCAGTCAGGAGGCCGTGGACAGTACGGACACGTGAAAATTAATATCAAGCCAATTGATTATTCTATTGCTACAGAAGATTTACCAAAAAACACAAAACGCTATGATGGATTTGAGTTCATTAACTCTCTAAAAGGTGGAGCTATTCCTCAGGAGTTCGTTCCAGCTGTAGAAAAAGGACTTCGTGAATCAATGGATAGAGGAGCGCTTGCTGGGTTCAAAATGGTAGATGTGTCTTGTGAGGTTTACGATGGTTCATTCCACGAAGTGGACTCTAGTGAAATCGCCTTTAAGCTTGCGGCTGGTATGGCTCTAGCTGACGCTGTTTCAAAAGCTAAGCCTGTTATCCTTGAACCAATCATGAAAGTTGAAATCGTTACACCGGACAAGTTCTATGGAGATATCACAGGAAACCTTTCATCAAAACGTGGACAAATTGAAGGAATGGATGAACGTGGTCAAGATAAAGTTGTGAGAGCTCTTGTTCCACTATCTGAAATGTTCGGATACGTAAACAGTTTACGTTCTATGACAGAAGGACGCGCTTCATTCACAATGGAATTCGGAAAGTATGATGTAGTACCACAGAATATCGCTAAGGATATTGCTGAAAACAAGAAATAATTTCTTCGACTACTGAATTAAAAGCCTTTTGGCAAAAATAAAAACACCCCGATAGGGTGTTTTTATTTTTGCCTACTAATTACATTTCAGACACAGCACATGTATTACAATCTTTTCGGTGTGTTACACCAACGTAGACTGCTGAGAGTCCAACCAGTATGTATACAATCTTCTCAAGCATAGGCCAACTTCCGAGAAGCATGTTAACAACATTAAAACCAAGAGCAGCTAGCCCCCAGTTAAGCGCCCCAACAAGAACAAGTGTAAATGCAATCATGTGTAATGATTTCATATTTGTTTTTTTACCGTTAACTTATAATTAAGAACTCTTATACATAAGTGTATAGCAAAATAATCAAAATATTTTAGAAATAAATGTTGATAACGCTTCTTAGGTCGATTTTTATGGTTAAATTGTTAATTTTACTCAAAATTTTTAATTTATACAGACATATCCATGATACGAAGTGGGCAAAAAGTTGATTTTTATATGACAAACAACCTCAAAAATGTGAATATTTCCTATTTTAGGTCTTTATGTTTTCGTATAGAACAAAATCACACGTGTAGTATTTGCATATTTCATATAAATGTGATAGTATTGCATGACTCACTTAGCAACTACTGAATCTTGCTTGGCTAGGTAGTGTATCGTTTCTTTTTACTAGTTTCTATTTATATAATCTAATAGTCCAATACCCCCTAAGAAGGGTGGCACGACCCAACAAAAACATATGGCAGAAAATTTTGATCGCTCAAAACCACACGTAAACGTAGGAACAATTGGTCACGTTGACCATGGAAAGACTACTCTTACAGCAGGTATTCTTAACGTACTTCACTTAATGGATAAGACTATTAAGATGAAGGGTATTGAAGAAATTGACAAGGCTCCTGAAGAAAAGGCGCGTGGTATTACAATTTCTCTTTCACACAGTGAATACTGGACAGCAAACCGCCACTACGCTCACATTGATGCTCCTGGTCACGCTGACTATATTAAGAACATGATTACAGGTGCGGCTCAGATGGATGGTGCTATTCTCGTGGTAGCAGCAACTGATGGTCCTATGCCACAAACACGTGAGCACATCCTCCTAGCCAAGCAGGTTGGAGTGCCAAAAATCGTTGTTTTCCTAAACAAGTGTGATATGGTTGATGATCCAGATATGATTGAACTTGTTGAAGAAGAAGTTCGTGAACTTCTTACAAAGCAAGGCTTTGACGGCGCTAACACACCAGTTATCCGTGGTTCAGGTCTAAAGGCATCAGAAGCTACAGATATCAATGATCCTTGGGCACAGAGAATTGTTGAACTTATGACAGCTCTTGATACTTGGATTCCAGTTCCAGAACGTGATATTACAAAGCCTTTCCTTATGCCAGTTGAAGATATATTCACTATCGAAGGACGCGGTACTGTAGTAACAGGACGTATTGAACGTGGTGTTGTTAAAATCAACGAAGAAATTGAAATCGTTGGTCTTAAAGATACTGTAAAGACAGTGGTAACAGGTATTGAAATGTTCAACAAATCACTACCAGAAGGTCAAGCCGGAGATAACGCAGGTATTCTTATCCGCGGTATCAAGAAGGAAGACATTATGCGTGGACAGGTTCTTGCAAAGCCAGGTTCTGTACACCCACATACAGACTTCGAATGTGAAGTTTATATCCTTAAGAAGGAAGAAGGAGGTCGTCACACACCTTTCCTAAATGGCTACAAGCCACAGTTCTATGTACGTACAACTGACGTAACAGGAGAAGTTACTCTTCCAGCAGGAGTAGAAATGGTTATGCCTGGAGACACAATTAAGTTTACTGTTAAATTGCTAGCACCTATCGCTCTTGAAGAGCAAGGACGTTTTGCTATCCGTGAAGGGGGTAGAACAGTTGGAGCTGGCGTTGTAACAAAGATCATTGCATAATTCCGTTTTAGCGGACACTAATTAATCAAACATGACAGCAACAGCAGTAGAAAAAGTAGCAAAGAAGGCTGTAAAGGCAACTGTAAAAGTAGCAAAAGCACCGAAAGCACCTAAGGCAGCAGAAGTGCAAAAGCTTCGTATTCGTGTACGCGCATATGAAAGTAAAGTACTTGATGCTTCGGTAAAACAAATTATTGATACAGCTCGTCGCTTTGAAGCTGTAATCTTAGGTCCGATTCCTCTACCAACAGAAATTAAGCGCTATACAGTTAACCGCGCATCATTCGTTTACAAAGATGCACGTGAACAGTTTGAAATGCGTGTACATAAGCGCATCATAGACATTGTTAACCCAAACGCCAAGTTGATTGAAGCTTTAACAAATCTATCACTTCCATCTGGAGTTGATATTGATGTGAAGATGGCTTAACAAGAAACTGAAAGACTATCACAGAAAAGTATGAAATTCACACTAGCTACAAAACAGAATATGACAGAGTTCTTCTCAGAAGATGGGAAAGTTCATCCTGCAACAATTTTAAAAGCTTCACCTTTAACGGTGACTGCTACTAAAACATCTGCTACAGATGGTTACGAAGCAATTCAAGTTGGACAGGGAGAACAAAAGAAAGAACGTATTTCAAAGGCACTTTTAGGACATCTTAAAGATTCTTCTTTTAAAGTGGTAAAAGAATTTCGTACTGCACCAGGTGACTTATCAGTTGGGGCTACTATTGCTTGTGACATTTTCTCAAAAGGGGAGAATGTAACCGTATCTAGTATTTCAAAAGGTAAAGGATTCCAAGGTGTTATGAAGCGTCATGGAATGAAAGGTGGATGGGCACAACACGGACAAAAGCACTCTGCTCGTGAAGTTGGTTCTATTGGTTCAACAGGACAACAGCGTGTTAACAAAGGAAAAAGAATGCCAGGAAGAATGGGAAGTGATCGTATCACACAAAAGAATGTAACCATTCTTGACGTGGATGTTGAAAATGGACTAATTCTAGTTAAAGGCGCTGTGGCGGGTAAGCGTGGAACACTCGTTGAAATCAAAAGCAACTAAATAGCAATAAAAATATGAAAGTAACAGTCTATACAACAGAAGGAAAAGAAGCAAAGCAACTCGAAGTACCAGAGAATATTTTTGGCGCTAAGTGGAACGCTGACCTAGTGTCTCAAGTGCTTTACTCACAAGCGTCTAACCGTCGTGCTGGAACAGCACATACAAAAGACCGTAGTGAGGTTAGAGGTGGAGGTAAGAAGCCATGGGCTCAGAAAGGTACAGGTCAAGCTCGCCACGGTTCATCACGTTCTCCACTTTGGAGACACGGAGGTGTGACTTTCGGTCCTCGTAACGATAAGGATTACAAGAAAACTATTCCTCGTGGAATGAAAGTTGCCGCTCTTTTCTCATTACTTTCAGCAAAATTAAAATCCGGTAAGATTATTTTCGTTGACACTATTCCAGATCAAACAGGTAAAACAAAAGATGCAGACATGGTTATGAATGGACTTACAAAAATTGAAGGGTTTAAGACTCTTTGTTGGAAGAAGCCAAACAATGTTTACATGACTTTGAATAAAGCTAACGATACAACAAAGCGTGCTTTCCGTAATCTTCCATACATGACACTTCACAATATGGATGACCTTAACCCGCTTGATATTGCAAACTCACGTTACCTAGTGATTGCTAATCCAGAAGAAACAATTGCGTATCTTTCTGCCAAAACAACCCCTAAAGCTACTGCTCGGGCAAGTAAATAATTAAACGTATATGGCTACAAAGAAAACTAAAACAGAAGACAAAAAGGTGATTGAAAAGAAGGCGATAAGCTCAAAACTTATTATTGCTCCTCGTATTACTGAAAAAGCATCAATGCAATCATCTGCAAATGCATATACATTTGTTGTAGCAAAGAATGCTACAAAACACACTCTTCTTGAAGAAATAAAGAAAGACTACAAAGTTACTCCAAGAGCTATCAATATAACAAATATTCCTAGTACAAACGTGTTTGTGCGTGGAAAATTTGGAACTAAGTCTGGATTTAAGAAAGCAATTGTTTTCTTAAAGAAAGGGGACACAATTAACCTCGCATAGTAACGCAAGTATTTATAAACGACCATGAAAACATACAAACCAACAACCCCATCACGTCGCAAGATGTCCACGGTAACATACCGAGGAGTTCTTACTACAAATGAACCACACAAACCACTTACAACAGGATTTAGACGTGGCTCTGGTCGTAATGCATTCGGACGTATCACTTCACAGCACAGAGGGGGAGGTCACAAGCGTTCTTTCCGCGAGATTGATTTCGTTTATGATAAATTTGATATTCCTGCAAAGATTCAGACTGTTGAATACGATCCAAACCGTTCTGGTTTTATCGCGCTAGTTGCGTATGCTGATGGAGCAAAGCGTTATGTTCTTATTCCAAAGTCAATGAAGGTCGGAGATACTTTTGTTGTTTCAGAAAAAGCTGACCTTGAGGTTGGTAATCGTTTAGCTCTTAAAAACATTCCTGTAGGAACTTTTGTATATAATCTAGAAGTTAAACTTCGCGCAGGCGCAAAGCTTGTACGTTCAGCGGGAACATTTGCACAGGTTGTGGCTCACGATGCTGGTTATACATCTGTAAAGCTTCCTTCAACAGAAGTTCGTAAGATTGTAGATACTTGTTACGCCTCAATTGGTGAAGTTTCAAACGATGAATATCGTCTACGTAATATCGGTAAGGCTGGACGTTCACGTCATTTAGGTATTCGTCCAAAGACACGTGCTATGGCTAAGAACCCAGTAGACCACCCATACGGAGGAGGAGAAGGAGCACAGCCACGAGGAACACGTCGTCCAAAGACAAAACAAGGTAAGACTACAGGAGGACACAAGACACGTTCACCAAAGAAGTATTCAAACGTTCACATTGTTTCTCGCCGAGTAGTAAGAAAGAGTAAGTAATATAAACAGAAAGTAGAGAGGGGAACGTAGAAAGTATAAAAACCAAAACAACCCCCATAAAACGCTTTACTTTCAAGAAAAATCTGATATAATTAAGCCCTATTAACACACCATGACACGATCACTTCACAAAGGTCCATACGTAGACGAACGAGTACTTAAAAAAGTGCTTGGTAAGCGTCCTGAAAATACAGGTGTTATTAAGACATGGATTCGTCGCTCAGATATTTCTCCTGAAATGGTGGGTTTTACTTTCGGTGTATATAACGGAAAGACTCACATTGAAGTTCTTATTAATGAGGACATGGTTGGTCACAAGCTTGGTGAATTTTCTCCAACACGTAAATTCGTTCGCCATGGAGGAAAGATGCAAAAGGAAATTGACCAAAAGAAGAAGGTTGCAGAAATAACTCAGGCTAAAACCGCTAAGGCAACAACTGAAACTAAGAAGAAATAATTTGTATGAAAGCATATCTTAACAACTACCGCCAATCACCACGAAAAGTTCGTCTAATCACCGACCTCGTAAAAGGAAAGTCAGCTCTACAAGCACAGGCTATTCTTTCACATCTTATAAAGCGTGGAGCTCTTCCAATTAAGAAGCTTCTTGATTCTGCTGTCGCTAACGCTGGCATCGATGCTTCAAAACTTATTGTGAAGTCTGCTCGCGTAGACAAGGGAGTTGTTATGAAGCGTTCAATGCCTCGTGCTATGGGTCGCGCATTTCCAATTCACAAACACACAAGTAAGGTAGTAATCGAGCTTGCGCCAGTTGCAACTAAAGAAACAAAGTAATTTTATGACACACGTAGTACACCCATATTCACATAGACTTGGAATCATCCGCGGCTGGAAGTCACGTTGGTTTGGCAAGAATCAATCTAATTACGTTGATCACCTTCGTGCTGACGTTCTTGTTCGCGCATGGTTAACAAAGAAACTTCGTGGAATGTACGTTTCTGGTATCGAAATTGAACGAAGTGAAAAACAATACCGCATAATGATTCATACATCACGTCCAGGTATGATTATCGGACGCGGTGGAGACGGTATCGAAAAACTCCGTGCTGCTCTTAAAAAAGAAATGGCGCGTTTGAAGATTATTGTTCCACAAGACGTGAAGCTTGATATTGTAGAAGTTTCAAACCCAGAAGCTGATGCTTCTATCGTAGCGGCTATGGTTGCTGAAGGAATTGAAAAGCGTCTTCCTTTCCGTCGCGTGCTAAAAACTACAATCGAAAAAGTTATGGCTAACCGCGATGTAAAGGGTGCTCGTATCTCAGTATCTGGTCGTCTTGGTGGAGCTGAAATGGCGCGTCGCGAACAAGTTAAGCGTGGAGGTATTCCTCTTCAAACACTTCGCGCGGATATCGATTTTGCTCGCGAAAGAGCAAACATGACATATGGTGTTATTGGTATTAAGGTTTGGATTTATCGTGGCATGAAGTTTGATACACCTACTAAAACTAGTGGGACAAATAAGGAATCCGATAAATAATTTTGTAAAACGTATATGTTATTCCCAAAAAAAGTAAAACACCGAAAATGGCAAACAGCTCGTCTTTCAGAGGCTAAACTTGCTCGTCCTGAAACTCGTGGCATCAATGTAGCTTTCGGAGCATTCGCTCTTAAGGCAGAAACTCCTTCTCGTATTGCCGCTAATCAAATTGAAGCTGCTCGTCGTGCTATGACACGTCATGCTGGTAAGACTGCCAAAATTTGGATTCGTATTTTCCCTGACCGTCCTGTAACACAAAAAGCGGCTGAAGTTCCTATGGGAAAAGGTAAAGGGGATCCAGATCGATATGTTTTTGAAGTTCGTCCAGGACGAATCTTATTTGAAATCGACGGCGTTACAGAAGAAGTGGCTCGTGAATCACTCCGCAAAGCTGGGTGTAAGCTTCCTATAAAAACACGTATCGTTGCGCGCTAAATTACTTTATATGAAAACAATTAAAACAACACCAAAGAAACTCTCAGGAAAAGTCGTATCTGACAAGATGGACAAAACTGTAGTAGTAAACGTAACTCGTTACGTTGCACACAAGAAGTACGGAAAGTATTTCAAGATAGACAAGCACTACAAAGCCCATGATGAGAATAACGAATACAAGGTAGGAGAATTGGTTAACATTGAAGAATGTCGCCCACTTTCAAAAGATAAAAACTTCACGGTAGTCGGCCGTAAGTAATCAAATACACTATAAACCACTAACAATAACACTATGATTCAAGCAGGAACAAACGTAATAATCACAGACAACTCAGGCGGAAAGCGTGGTCGTGTGTTTAAGGTGCTAGGAGGAAGTAAGCGCCGTTATGCTTCTATTGGAGATATGGTGGTTCTTTCTGTTAAGGTTGCTGAACCTCGAAAGCAAACTAAAAAGAAGGATATTGTTTACGGAGTTGTTGTTCGTACAACAAAACAAGTTCGTCGCGAAGATGGTTCATACATTTCATTTGATGATAATGCTGTTGTAATCGTTGATAAGACAAAGAAAGAACCTAAGGCAGGTCGCGTATTCGGTCCTGTTCCTCGTGAGCTTTCACAGTCTGGTATTGATGGATACAAGAAAATTGCATCTCTTGCACCTGAAGTTATCTAAACATTTTAATAAAAAATATATGCACGTAAAAAAAGGAGACAAAGTAATAGTGATTGCAGGTAAGGAGAAAGGAAAGACTTCAACTGTAATAAAGACAATTCGCGAAACAAACAAAGTTGTTCTAGAAGGTCTTAACATGATGAAGAAGCATACAAAGGCTCCTAACGCTGGAGAAAAGGGGGGTATTGTAAGTATCGCTATGCCGATTGACGCTTCAAACGTGAAACTCGCTGATAAGTCTGCAAAGAAAGAAAAGCCGAAAGTGGTTAAGAAAACTGCAAAGAAAGCTGAATAATAAAAACCCGCACAATGTGCGGGTTTTTGATATGTCGACCAGGAATCATCACCTCAAAATTTCTTTTATATGGGAAAGAAAGTTATCTAACTTATCCCCGCTAGGCATAGTATCCCAACCTCCTTCTTCAGGTGGTACTTTAGTACGGGTAATTTTCCTCTTTTCAAATCTTCCAAGTTTTGGCGTGTAACCACTAACGACCAATTCTTCAGAGTAAGTAAAATTGCCAGAATGAAGATCGCTACGATCTACGTAACCTTCAAAATTATAATTAGCTCTAACAACTAGAAAAGAGGTTTTACTTTCAACAAGAATTTTGGAAACTTTAAGCATTTCCTTAAATTTTTTTATCATACTATCCAATGTATCTGGGTATTCTACCCAGTCCACCCCGCTCCTGTGTATCAATTTTGAAATCTCAGCCAATCTTTTGGATTCAATCGAAATGTTAGTGTAAACTTTCATGATTTAGTTTCTCCTATAAAAACAACAATGAGCTATATCCTCGGTTAAGTATATTTAAATTAAAAAATAATAAAATTGACATATATAGTTATATTTATTGATTTTTATATATAAAAATGTCATCATGTTGTTATGAAATGTCCATTTTGTATAAAAGGAAAAACGGAGGTGATTAATTCTCGAAAAGGAAAAGGGGAATACGAGGTATGGCGTAGGCGAAAATGCTTTTCTTGTTCTACTGTCTTTACGACTAGAGAAGTTTTTTCTTATGATTCTCTTTTTGTCGTAAAAAGAAATTTAAATAGAAAAAGATTTGTTTACGAAAAACTATTTGCTTCTATTTTATACTCTGTTGCTGGAGGGAAGATGAGAGATCAAGGTGATGAAGCCGACGAAGCGCGTGTTATCTCTGGTAAAATTATTAAAGAAATTTTGAAAATCAATAGTAAATATATTTCTAGCAAAGATATTATTCGCATAGCTTACTCAAACCTAGAGAAAGAGAACCATTTTTTTGCAATGAAATATTCTCTATATTCAGAGTTTAGGTTAAAAACTATAAATGAAATTAAGAAGATGTAATTAAGTTAAAACTCGCATAATGTGTGGGTTTTTTATATAAGAGAATCTCATTTTTCTAAAGGGTTATCCTGAAGTGTTTCTACTACCATCATATCAATAATATATTTATATGTATTTTACAAATACCTTATTTTATAGTAGAGTATAAGTCTACTTACCAATAACGTACATAGGAAATTATGTACAAATAAGCGACGTATAACGCTCGGATAGGTATATCCTTAAGAGCCAATCGTGCTTAAAATAAAATTATGTCAAAATTTGTCAGTGTGAAAGATAAGCAAAAAGAGTCTTTCAAAGATCTTTCAAAAGAATTCGGTTACAAGAATATTATGGCGGCACCTCATTTAGTTAAGGTGACAGTATCTGTCGCAACAGGTTCTTCTATGAAGCGCGACAAGAAGTTTAACGATTTAGTTATGGATCGTCTTGCAAAAATCACAGGACAGAAACCAACACTACGTAAAGCAAAAATGTCAGTTGCGTCATTCAAGACTCGTGAAGGGGACCAGATTGGAGTTGCTGTAACACTTCGTGGTGATCGTATGTTTGGATTCTTGGATAAAGTTCTAAACGTGTCACTTCCTCGTACAAAGGACTTCCGCGGTCTTAATCGTACATCGGTTGATAACATGGGTAACATGACTTTTGGTATTAAGGAACATACAATCTTCCCAGAAATTCACGATGAAGAACTGAAAGATGTTTTCGGTATGGCCATTACAATCGGAACTACTGCAAAGTCAAAAGAAGAGGCGACAAAATTCTTTGAACTCATCGGCATTCCATTTAAAAAGGCATAAAAAAGAAATATTTTAGCGAGCAACGAAGTCGCCACGAGATTTTTCTCAGTCGCCGTACTGTATGTACGTCTTCTTCAAAAAAATCTCTAAGCTCTTCATATCTCATCTAAAATCTTTCTTTTTACAAATGGTAGTAAATACTAGTAAATACCAATAAATACCAATAAATATAAAAGACGACCACTTCGTGGTCGTCTTTTATATTTCCCAAACTATCCACTTTAGATTGCGGCAAATCTATAATATAATCTAATTATGCTTAAGGGTTTTTTCTACGCACCCCACTCCACTTTTTTATTTAAAAAGAGAATAATAAAATTTATTATTCTTTCCCTTTTTATTATTACCCCAACTCTCACTTTCGCCCTCAACCCCGCCACCCCATTCTCTCCATCAAGTAACGTAACAGACCCAGACTGTCTACCTACAGACTCCAATTGTTACGTATCCATGTCTAACATGACGTTTACTAACAGTACTAC
>JBAYGN010000001.1:0-182078 GCA_041666645.1 Minisyncoccota bacterium | reverse complement strand
CTTTCGACAGGCTCGAATAGGGGTCGCGGAGTCTACTGTTTCGAGTGAAGCGAGAAACGAGACGAGGTGACCGAGCCTAGGTCTCCACATAAAGACAGATCAAAACGATAAGATAGACAAAAGTTATATAATTTATACATGTTTAATAATTTATTTTTTAATATAGATTTTTGGGGTGCTTTTTGCGGCTTGCTGGGAACAATAATTATTTTCTTTTTTGGACTTCCACCTAAAGTTGACGTTGATGGGAATAATTATCTGTTATTACAAAAAACAGATGAGAAGGAAAAAGTTAGAGCACGAAAATATAAAAAATTAAGTTATTTTGGTCTTCTTTTGATTGCTTTAAGTTTTTTACTTCAAATATTGAAATTACTTTAATATTATATAAATTAAAAACCAGTCATATGACTGGTTTTTAATTTTGTTTATTTTAAATTGACTTAACTTTAAGCTTCGTCTGTCTAGCCTTATCAACCTTCGGAAGTCTTATGATAAGTAGCCCGTGCTTTTCAACTGCTTCAGCTTCTTCAATTTCTACTTCGTGTGGCAATAGAATTGTACGAGTGAAACTTCCCCAGTAGAGTTCTTTGTAGAAATAATCATCATGAGTTATTTGAGTGTTTCCCTCACGACGGCCTTTGATTGTAACCATGTCACGAGTGATTGATAGATGTAGGTCTTCTGGTTTCACACCTGCAACCATGGCTTCAATGATAATTTCTGTTGGTGTTTGGTAAACATCTACAGAAAGTTCACCTTCTTCCATTTCAATATCTTCATCATCCATATCTTCGTCAATATGAACAGCGGTAGGTCTTGTTTTTGTAGATGGAACTTCAGTTTTCTTTCCTACGTGTTTTATAGGCAGCTCCTCTGCATTTTCATCCTCTTGAATGAAGTCTACATCCTCATCGTCTACGTTTATTGATCCAGCAAGACGTTCGAAAAATGATTTTTTTTCTTTAAGCATAGTAATAGACAGTTATGTGTGTATGTAAACAGTATACACTTATAATTGTCAATATTAGTTAACAGTTATACACAGGATAAAGGGGTGAGAGTTAAAAGTTTGATAAATTAAAAACCAAATACAAAGAAAATAGCGCGACACCGTAGGTGTCGCGCTATTTTATTTTTTAAGAGTTTTTAGCTACCAGGCTGTCACCATCAGTATGTCTTCTTCTTCTTTTTTGATATATTTCCAAATTTCTTCGGTAATAAATGGCATGAATGGATGAAGTGTAATCATCTGTTCACGTAATAGTTTAAGTAAAAGTGTTTGTGCACTAGACTTATCTTTATCTTCCAGTATGCGGGTCTTACGAGTTTCGATGATTTCATCACAGAAAACTTTCCAGAAATAGTCGTATATTTTCTCTGATGCTAGATGGAGACGATAGTTTTCAATATCGTCAGTTATGTCACGATGTTTCTCACACCAAGAATTATAAACAGCCTGGTCTTCTTCATTTAGTTCCACAGCAGTTTCATGGTCAGATGTGCGTTCTATAACGAAACGCGCGGCGTTCCATATTTTATTTGCAAAGTTTTTGTATGCTTTAATTTTGTCCTCACTAAGCCTTAGGTCATTTCCTGGTCCGTTACCAACGAGAAGCGACATACGAAGAGCGTCTGTCCCGTATTTTGATGATAAGTCACGCGGGTCCATTGCGTTTGCAAGTGACTTACTCATCTTACGTCCTTGAGCATCACGAACAAGTCCATGCAGGTAAACATGTTTGAAAGGGACTTCATTAAGCGCATACATTGAAAACAAAATCATACGTGCTACCCAGAAGAAAAGAATGTCAGGTCCAGTTTCAATTAATGAAGTTGGGTGAAAAGTTTTCATATCCACTGTATCCTCTGGCCAGCCAAGTGTAGAGAACGTCCAAAGTCCAGAAGAAAACCACGTATCTAATGTATCCTCGTCTTGTTTCCATCCATCTCCTTCCGGTGCTTCTACTCCACAGAAAATCTCATCACCTTTGTACCAAACAGGGATACGATGTCCATACCAAATTTGTCTTGATATACACCAATCACGTAAGTTTTCTATCCAGTGGAAATACACTTTCTCAAATCTATCTGGAATAATAGTTGTGTCTTTACTTTCGACAGCTTTTATCATTAATATCTTTAGAGTGGTTTCATTTCCAAAATGATTGAAAGATTTATTAACATCAACCCACCACTGAAGTTTTGGAAGTGGTTCAATAACACCACCCGTGCGTTCAGCTGTAGGAATATTCTGCGTAACCTCTTCTTCGCCAATTAATAACCCTTCTGTTTTTAACCAGTTAACAATATATTCACGTGCCTCAGTCACTTTTTTACCATTTAGCTCTTCATTTTCGAGACCAAACATTTTTGCATATTCATTTATAACTTGTTTTGAAGGAAGGTTGTGACGTTCTTTTATATCCCAGTCGATTGTACTATGTGCCGGAGTCACACCAAGCGCGCCCGTCCCGAAGTCTTTTTCAACAGCGTAGTCAGCAATAACTTTTATTGTGATTGGGCAGCCTGCAAAAGTCATACTGTATTCTTTGCCAATGTATTCTTTGTACCTCTCATCATCTGGGTATACCGCAACAGCCACATCTCCAACTTTTGTTTCAGGGCGAGTTGAAGAAATAGCAATAGGAAAATCTTTGCTGTATTTAAATGTATACATCATTCCTTTTCTCTCCTCGGCAACTGTTTCATCGTCACTGATTGTTGTTTGACCTTTCGGGTCCCAGTTCACAATGCGTTCTTTGCGGTAAATAAGACCGTCATCGTACATTTTCTTAAACATTGTTCGCACAGCAAAATTTCTCGTTTCATCAAGAGTGAAAGCTAGACGTGACCAATCTAATGACGCGCCCATTATTTTTGATTGCGATAAAATAGTCTTTTGACTTTCCATTGCAAAATCATTTATGCGTTTTAGCATTTCTTCACGACCAATATCATGACGAGATTTTCCTTCTTCTTTGTATATTTTCTTTTCTACTACTGATTGAGTAGCAATAGCGGCGTGGTCTGTGCCAGGAAGCCAGAGAGTTTTGTAGCCACGCATGCGCTTGTATCTTACAAGAGTATCTTGGATAGCAAGCATGATGGCATGACCTGTGTGAAGTGTACCTGTGACATTTGGTGGAGGCAGAATTATGGTATACGCTTCCTTTCTTTCACCTTTTAAATTATCAGGATTAAAGTACCCACTTTTTTCCCACATTTCATATAAAGAAACCTCAACAGACTGGGCGTCAAATGGTTTTGTTAATTTTTCTGGAACTTGTTTCATGGTATTAGTTATTCTATCATTTTTTATATATTGCTCATATGTATGTATATATAGTATGCTGGCATGTATTATGCAAAAGAAAGTTGAACAAAAAACAGAAAAGAAGGTAACTACAAAAAAGTTAGACAAGAAATCACAGGTTTTAAAAAAAGGAGGAGTTGTTAGTAAAGAGGCAATTAAAAATATTACAAAAAAAGTTGCGAAGGTTGGAGGTGTAAAGGCTAGTGTAAAAGCAAAAGAAGAAAGAAAACTTCCAGATCATCATTTCAAACTTGTAAAAGCAAAGCGCGGGTTAGCTGGTTTAGGGTTATTCGCAGAAGAACCTATCAAGAAGGGTGAACTTATTATCGAATACATTGGAGATATTTTGAATAAGGAAGAAGCCGACAAAAAAGCTACGAGTCAATATCTTTTTGAAATTAATCGCAACAAGACAATTGATGGCACACCTAGATGGAACATTGCGAGGTATTGTAACCATGCGTGTGAAGAAGCAGCGAATGCCGAGAGTGAAATAAAGAAGGGTCGTGTGTTCATACAAGCAATCAAGAATATAAAAGAAGGGGAAGAAATTGTATATGATTACGGAGAAGAATTTTTTAAGGAACATATTGCACCACATGGATGCAGATGTTTAGCAAAGAAGCACTCATACGGAGAAGAGACATCCAAGTAATCAATAAACGTAGTGGATCGTATAATATGAAATACAAAAAGAGGACGCTAAAAAGCGTCCTCTTTTTGTATTTACTAATAGAATGACGCTAAGTATCATATCACTATTTATGCGAACTCTTCGCGTTTGCATTTATGTATAATTTAAAAATAAAAGTTATCCACACTTTTTATATCAGTATCTATTGTTTGCATATCTACACGTGACATACTTATGTATAGAGAGTATGATCATGGTCGTGATCAAAAATATTACAAGAACTCTCTTATTTGTATAATAAAAATATTTTTATGGCAGCAAAAAAGAAAGCAGCAAAGAAGGTTGCAAAGAAGGCAACAAAGAAAGTTGCAAAGAAGGCAACAAAGAAAGTTGCAAAGAAAGCAGCAAAGAAGCACGCAAAGCGCGCTTAGTTGTATCCGTTTCTTTAGAAAAAGCACTCGCTCCCACGAGTGCTTTTTCTTTTCTTTGTTATAAATCATTCCAATCACTTCGTTGCTAGAAAATTTTTCTCAGTCAATGTGTGAGCAATGTACTAGCACGCACGTTCCATTGAAAAACTTCTAAGCTTCTTGTCTATGAAACAATTTCTGAAAAAGAAATCTACTGAAGTGTCGCCCGTCTTATGTTTAAAACAGTTTTTTGATAAACGCGGGATTTCTTTTTTTGAATATTTTTATCAACCTCCTCACTTTATGGGTATCTATTAATAGGAGACAAATTTTCGCTAAAATGATATAATATAACCCTTATGTCTTTCATTACAAAGCTTTTCCCAGACGAGTCCAAAAAGGCAATTAAACAGCTAACGCCTATCGTAGATAAGGTATTTTCATTTGAGGAAGAGTTAAAGTCTCTTTCAGACGACGAGCTAAAACTTCGTAGTTTGAAATTAAAGGAGCAAGTTATGAAAGATCTTGAAGGTCTTTCTGGTGACGAACTTAAACACACAGAAAAAATAGTACTTGAAGCAGTTTTGCCACACGCTTTTGCTCTTGTTCGTGAGTCAGCTCGCCGCACTCTTCATATGATGCATTATCGAGTGCAGGTTGTTGGAGGTATCCTTCTTCATCGTGGTCATATTGCTGAAATGCGAACAGGTGAAGGTAAGACTCTGGTTGCAACATTGCCAGCATACCTAAACGCGCTTACTGGACGTGGTGTGCACATTGTTACCGTAAACGACTATCTCTCACGTCGTGACTCTGTATGGATGGGGCAGGTTTATGACATGCTTGGTTTGTCTACATCTGTAATTAACCATCAATCATCATTTATGTATGATAGTGCTCATTTAAGTGATCAAGAAGAAGAAAAAGACGATTTAAAACGTGATGAGGTTGGTTCATATAAGGTTATTTATGATTTTCTAAAACCTTGTAATCGCCAAGAAGCGTACAGAGCAGATGTAACTTACGGAACTAATAATGAATTTGGCTTCGATTATTTGCGTGACAATATTGGTTATAGCAAGGAGATGATAACTCAACACACACATCACTATGCGATTGTTGACGAAATAGACTCTATTTTAATAGATGAAGCGCGTACACCTCTTATTATTTCTGCTCCAGCACAAGAGTCGGGGGATATGTATGTTAAGTTTGCAAAAATCGCAGACGCTATGATTGAAGGTGACGATTATACTGTCGATGAAAAACAACGAGCTATTTCTTTGTCTGAAAATGGTATCAATAAAGCAGAGGAAATGTTGGGCATTTCAAATATTTATTCAGTTGAAGGAATGAAATATGTTCATCACTTGGAAACTGCAGTTAAAGCAAAGGCGTTATTTATAAAAGAGCGTGAATACGTGGTGCGTGATAACGCTGTTATTATAGTGGACGAATTCACTGGGCGTATGCAACCAGGTCGTCGCTGGTCAGACGGGCTTCATCAAGCCGTTGAAGCAAAAGAAGGAGTCAAAATTGAACAAGAGTCACGTACTCTCGCGTCTATTACATTTCAAAACTATTTCCGTTTTTATGAAAAGCTATCTGGAATGACAGGAACAGCTGAAACTTCAAAAGAAGAATTTTATAAAGTTTACGGACTTGTTGTTACGCCAATTCCAACACACAACCCGATTAACCGTAAAGACCATGAAGATTTTATTTTCCAAACTGAAAAAGGAAAGTGGCAAGCTCTTGCTAAAAAAGTAAAAGAACTTCATGAAAAAGGACAACCTGTTCTTATTGGAACAATTTCTATTGAAAAGAATGAGGCAGTTTCAAAATATCTTGAACATGCTGGTATTCCCCATACTGTACTTAACGCGAAAAATCACGAAAAAGAAGGTGAGATAGTGGCAGCAGCCGGAAGAAAGGGTGCTGTAACAATAGCAACGAACATGGCTGGTCGTGGAGTGGATATTAAACTTGGTGGGCCATCAGCTACTGATGCTGAACGCGAAGAAGTGCTCGCGCAAGGTGGATTGTTTGTGATTGGTACTGAACGTCATGAGGCTCGTCGTATAGATAACCAGCTTCGCGGTCGTTCTGGTCGCCAGGGTGACGTTGGTGAGACACAATTTTTCGTGTCGCTTGAAGATGATTTGATGCGCGTTTTTGGTTCAAGTAACATCAAAAACATGATGGGGCGTTTCGGTATTCCAGAAGATGAACCAGTAGCAAGTAAACTCGTGTCACGAGCCCTTGAATCTGCTCAAGAAAAAATTGAAGGCTTCCATTTTGACACACGCAAGCACACTCTTCAATATGATGATGTTTTGAATCATCAACGTACAAGTATTTATGAAAAGCGTCGAAAGATTTTATTTAATGATGAAGCTTTTGTTGATGAAGTTATATTAGAATTGGTTTCTGAAAAACCTGAACTCGCGGAAACAATAAAACAAAAAGAAGAAAAATATTCAAAAGAAGCCGTCCGCCATATTTTTCGCGTGATGATGCTACAGATTATCGATACTCTTTGGATGGATCATCTTGATGCAATGGAACATTTACGAAATAGTGTTAATTTGCGCGCATATGGACAACGTGACCCGCTAGTTGAATATAAAAAAGAAGGTCTTCGAATGTTCCGCGGACTAGAAGCATCACTTCGTTATGAGCTCACAATATTTATAGAAAATTTGGATGGATTTTTTGCTTCACAACAAGCACTTCAAACTCAGCAATTTGTTCCCATTATTCCAGCTAGTGAAAAGGTAGAAAAATTAGAAGGTGTTGAAAAAGTAAAAGTCGGACGCAATGACCCATGTCCGTGTGGAAGTGGTAAGAAAGTTAAGAAATGTGATTGTGTTGATTACGAGTATTTGAGAAACTAACACAGGATAGAAAAAAGGGCGCGCCGTAGGCGCGCCCTTGTGTTATAATTTTAGTATTAAAACTAGTTTCTACTTTCTACACTCTACTATCTATTTTATGAAAGACCTCATTAAACCCTTAATCATTAGACTTCTCACTTGGGAAGCCAAACTAGTTCTTGCTCGCCACAAACCTTTTATAATTGGTATCACAGGTAATCTTGGAAAGACAAGTACTAAGGATGCGATATATGCGGTCATGGAGGAACATTTTCATGTTCGTCGCAGCGAAAAGAGTATGAATAGTGAGTTCGGCGTACCCCTTACAGTTCTTGGTGAAAAATCTGGCTGGAGTAATCCAATAAAATGGTTTTTGATTCTCTTTCGCGGATTGTTTGTTGTATTTCAAAAAAACTACCCAACACATTTGGTTCTCGAGATTGGTGCGGATAGGCCTGGTGACATAAAATCAATCGCAGAATGGTTAAATCCAGATATAGTAGTTGTCACCCAATTCGGGCAGGTTCCTGTGCATATTGAATTTTTCCCAGACCGAGAAGCAGTCGTAAAAGAAAAAGGGTATTTAGTTGAAGCTTTAAAAAATACTGGTTTATTTATTTTTAATGCAGATGATCACGATGCGCAGAAATTATTAAGTACAACTGAATGTAGAAAAGTTGGTGTTGGAATACATGAGCAGGCGGATATTAAAGCGAATGATGTAAAGCTTTATGGAAAACCATTACAAGGAACTGAAGCAGATATAGTTGTAGATGGAGCCAAACACCACTTGGTTCTTCCAGAAGTTATAGGTAAGTCGGCTGTTTATTCTGCGCTACCAGCTATTGCTATCGCGCGTGAACTTGCTATTCCGATTGAGATAGCCTGCGCTTCCATTCGCGATGCAGATAAACCTAAAGGACGCATGCGATTGCTTTCAGGAATGAACGATTCAATTATTATTGATGATACTTATAACGCGTCACCAAAAGCAACGGAACACGGATTGGAGACATTAAGCAAAATGGAAACAAGCGGGCGCAAGATTGCTGTTCTTGGAGATATGTTGGAGCTTGGACAATTTACACATGATGAACATTACAAAATTGGACAGATAGCCGCAAAATCATGTCATAAACTTTTTACAGTCGGTATACGTTCACGTTCTACCGCGGAAGGTGCTTTGGACGGTGGTATGTTAGATGAAAATATAATGCAATGCGACACAGCAATAGATGTAGGTAAAGAACTCGTGCAGATATTAAAAGAGGGGGATATTGTATATATAAAAGGCTCACAGAGTATGCGCATGGAAAGAGCTGTGAAGATGATTCTTGCAGAAACTCATGACCCACAACAGGTATTAGTCCGCCAAGAATCTGAATGGGGGATGAGATAAAATACCATGAATGAATTAACACCCGAAGAAAAAAAAGTAATAATTGATAAAGAGACGGAAGCGCCTTTTGTCGGTGAATATGTTAATAATAAAGAAACAGGGATATATGTTTGTAGACAGTGTTGCGCACCTCTATATGATTCTAAAGATAAGTTTGAATCTAATTGTGGTTGGCCAAGCTTTGATGACGAAATAAAAGGAGCAGTTCACAAAAGTTTGGATGCAGATGGTGTGAGAACAGAAATAACTTGTGCAAAATGTGGTGGACATTTAGGGCATGTGTTTGCGGGAGAGAACTTAACAGACAAAAACGTACGCCATTGTGTAAATTCAATTTCAATGAAATTTATCCCAGGAAAATAATTATGATTAAAAAAGCAGTATTAGCTGGAGGGTGTTTTTGGGGATTACAAGATCTTATACGGAAACAAGTAGGCGTAATAAATACGCGTGTAGGTTATACAGGGGGTGATGTAGAAAATCCTACATACGAAAACCATGGAGGGCATGCAGAAGCAGTTGAAATAGAGTATGATACCGAAAAAACTTCTTACAAAAAATTGTTAGATTTTTTCTTTCAAATACACAACTCAACAACCCTCAATCAGCAAGGGAATGACGTAGGTTCCTCTTACCGATCAGCCATCTTTTATGCCAATGAAGAAGAGAAAAATGAGGCTGAAAACTTTATAGATATTGTCAACAAATCTGGACGTTGGAATAATCCAGTCGTTACAACCCTAGAGCCACTTAAGAAGTTTTATCTTGCGGAAGACTACCATCAGGATTATTTGGAGAAAAATCCAGGCGGCTATACTTGTCACGCCATATATTTTGATAGTTATCTATAGGGTGTATCCTTATTTCTCAACTTTCTAAAAGATAAAGAACTATCTTTTTTTAGACTTCTTCATTTTGCCAGAGTTCCTCATATCAGCCTTTCTACATTTACTACTGCAATACTTCACACTATCTCCCCCTGGACGTTCTTTTCTGTCACTTATGTCTAGTTTGCAGAAAATGCATTTTTTATTTGAATTTGTAGTTGTGGTAGTCATTTGTTTTTATATTAACATATCGCACCACATATTAGTGCATGTTAATAGGTCTTTATTAGGTAAAAACCAAATATACAGTATTAAAAATAAAAAGTATTAGGTTGTTGCAAAGCTTTTATTAGAGTTATATAAATAAAATTTAATTTGAATCTTTCTTGTTATTTATAATGTATATAACAGATAAGAATGGTAGTCATTATAAAGTAAGCTATAATATATAAATGAGATCATTGGGTTTCAGTTTGAGGTTTTTAACAAACTAATTAATATTTAAATAACAAATATGAAAATCACAAAAAATATTGGTGAGATAGATAGACTTATCAGATTTTTCCTAGCAGGAATATTTTTTCTTATAGCTCTTTTTTGGACATATGGAGTATTACAAATAATTGCATATATTTTTGGGATTATAATGCTTATTACTTCACTTGTTAAATATTGCATACTGTATAATCTGTTTAAGATAAACACCTTTTCCAAAGACGGTAAGAAACTATCAAAAACTTCCTACCTTTCTTTTGTTTTATTATATATCTTTATAATAACTGCGGGAATTTATACCAGTATTTTCTTTACTAAAAAAATCTTTTTAGAAGATTTCAATAAAATGAATCAGTTTTATAAGCAGACACTTTTCTTTACTGGGCAAAACAATCGCACGGAATCATTAAATAACTACGATAATTTAACTAAAGGGTACGATGTGTTTTATCAGAAGTATTCAAAGTATCACCCTTATGTCATATCTTCAGATGAAATATTTGATATGGATATCTTAGAAGTTAAAAATATTATTTCTTCTATGAAAGAAAAAGTTGCTACTGGTGACTTACAAGAAGCGCACAAAGACTTTGAAGCCATACGTCCAGTTTTTCAAGAAATCTTAAAAAGAAATGGCTTCTCAATACTTGCTGTATATTTAGTAGATTTCCATGATGCCATGGAAAAAGTAATAGCAGCAGCTGATGCAAAAGACGTGACACTAGTTATTGAGGTTTATCCAGAGGTGAGTGATAAATTAAAATCTGTAGAAGAAGTTACTAATGATGAAGAAATACAAAATATTCGTCAAAAGTTGGAGAGGGTTGTATCTTCAGCTAGAAATGGAGATGTAAACGTGTTATCAGCTCAAGCGGCAGAACTAAAAAGTAGTTTTGTGAAAGTCTATCTCAAAAGAGGGTAGGGATATTTAATAACTTATTAAAAATATCACAAGTATATAGAGTCAGTCACAAAACTACCTTGCTTCGCTCGAAGTAGTTTCGCGACCCCGTATTCGACTCTCTCGTAAACCACGCAGGTGGTTTACTTCCATTGACCACAGTCAACAAAAACACAGGAATAACCTGTGTTTTTGTTGATGTGACCCTACAGAGAGTCGAACTCTGCTTTTATCCTTGAGAAGGATACGTCCTAACCGATAGACGATAGGGCCATGAACGAGAAATGATCAGGAACTGTCTTTTTTGACAATTTACGAATTATAGCACTTTTTTGGGTAATTGCAAGAAATACTTATAAAATAAGGGTTTAATTAGGTTTAGATTTGACAAAGTAGGCTATTTTGTGTTGAAATGCTTGACAAAATGGTTGGTATTTGCTACAATGGTGAGGTAATAAAAACAAGGTTAAACGTAGATATCTGAGTTCGTATCAATGAGTTCAGATATTTTATTTTCACCGAAATCCAGACCACAGACCGTTTTGTAGAGCGAAACTACTAATCTATGATAAAAAACATTTATAAGGCCAGTCGGATTCTTGCGTTTGTGCCATTCATGGCCATCCCGAGTATCTCACTAGTCTCACATATTGGTTCACTTAATACTTCTGCAAATAATTCTGTAGAAATATCAGTGGACGACTTACGTCAGCAGAAAGCCGATGCTATCGATGTGTATTTCCGTGAACGTTCTATGCCTCTTCTAGGTACAGGTATGACATTCGTACTTGTAGCTGAAAAGTATGGTCTAGATTGGAGACTTCTTCCTGCCATCGGTGTTCGTGAATCTTCAGGTGGTAAAGCTGCTTGTGGTCACAATCCTTTCGGTTGGGGATCATGTAAGCTTAATAACTTCTCAAGTTACGCACAGGCTATTGAAGCTCTTGGTAAAAACTTAGGAGGCGCTAACCCAAAGACTGCTCGTTACTATGCTGGTAAATCTACAATGGATAAGCTTTACTATTACAACGGAACAGTTGTACCTGAATATCCTGATGAAGTATTTGCTATTATGAAAAAAATCGAGACTGATATGAATTAAAAGATATCGTCTCGATGCCTTTAAAAGGGTATAGCTCATACCAGAGCAAAATCAAACAAACAAAACGCGACCGCAAGGTCGCGTTTTGTTTTTGTTATCCATGTATGGTAGATTACTTTAGGAGTTATTTACAAAAGGAGAAACGATATGTATTTGGTTGTACTTGATAGTCGGTTGCCAGGTTCATTTTTGAAGAAAGTTTTGGAGGCAATCTCTTCGGGGATATCGTCAACATTTTCTGTGAGTGAATTGAATGAACCTTCCCTTAAACATGTATTGGAAATGGAGCACTCTAAAATGGTAAAACAAATTTTCCCTCAAGCTCATCTTGTTTGCTACAAAGGTCTCTCGAAATCAACGAAACCAATGACACACAGAATTATCTGTTCAAGGTTTCCACACGGCGGACTTGCTGTTCTAAGGCAAGAGGTGAGACAAAACTCACCCAACCGCCCAAAAATGGGAAGGCGAAACGGAAGCAGAAAGTAAAACCCTTTACATAAAAAAACGGATCTACGGGTCCGTTTTTATTTTTAGTTATTAATCTTTTTTATCTATCTTATCTAACCCGAGACCTTTAACACCAAAATACACAACTGCAGCTATAACAAAAAAGTTTGTAAGTGTTATGAAGAGTGCACCATATTTAATGTCTGCACCAACAATGATAACAGAAGCATCTGTTATTCCTTGTGCTTGGTTAAGCAAAATACCAAGTAAAGGATTAACAACGTTTACCATTAGTGATTTTACAAGGTCACCAACAGCACCTCCTAAAAGAAAACCGACAGCTAGACCCATAACACCTTGAGACCTAATAAAATTTAAAAATCCTTTCATACAAGTTAATTAAGTTGGTTTATATATTTTTAGTATAACTATTTTGGGTGTAGAAAGCGACCATAAAATATGTTAGAATACGAAACATTCGGAGACGTGTCAGAGTGGTCGAACGTACCTCTTTGCTAAAGAGGCAGGGTGTTAAAGCCCTCGCGGGTTCGAATCCCGCCGTCTCCGCAGATTGAAATGCAGTGAAAATCTGCGGAGACGGAGAAAGCAAACTGCTTTGCTTTCGTCGGGGTTCGAATGGGGGTCGCGGAGTCTTCTGTTTTATGTAATCATAAAACGAGACGAGATGACCGATCCCGCCGTCTCCGCATTTTATTTGTAAAAATAAATTCCGTGCATTTGTGTATTGTATTAAAATTGGAGGATTGGCTGAGTGGTCTAAAGCAACAGTTTACTAAACTGTCGTCTGGGCAACCGGACCGTGAGTTCGAATCTCACATCCTCCGCCAAGTCGTTTAGGTTCTGGTGCTCGATGAGCATAGAATTAAATGACAACAAAAGCTACCTTAATTAGGTAGCTTTTGTGATATAATTTAACTAATAATTTTTATGAAATCCCTAAAATCTTGGATAAAGAACTATTGGATAGAGTTTGTCGGCATTTGGCTTGTATTGGGAATGTTTAGTAATTTTATAAATAGTTTTAAGCACACTAATCACCCAGTTTTAAGTATTTTATTGTTTATATTCGCAGTGGGTGTTGAGTGGTTAATATATTTATATTTAAAAAAGGTAACAAGAGAAGAAAGTTTAAAAACTGAATATTCAGATAAAGAGTTAGCTAAAATTGAAAAAGAAGAAAGAGAATTTATTGCAGTTGTAGAAGATTTGGATAATTTATCTAAAGAAACAGTTGATACAAATAGAATTTAAAGGTTTTCAACTTAGATAAAAAGGAGTAGTATATAATAATGACAATTAAATGGAGTGAACAATTTAAGCCTGATAACAAAGAACTCCCAACCCTGCTTGAGACTATAGAGAAATCTTTAGTAGAATCTAAACTGTCAAAAGAAGAAATAAAAAGTCTTCATAAAAATATAAGTGAACTAATTTTAGAAACAGTTCCAGAAATTGTATGGGTTGACCATTCAGATTCTTTTCTTTTTGAAGGCGGTTTTGAGGAATCTAGTAAGCAACTGCTAATTAACTTATCTAAAATAGGAATTTCAACTAATACTAATCTTTAGACACTTCTTTAGAAAGGTGTTTTCCTAACCTTTCTATGACACCGACAACTAAAGCGTTGCCCATAAAGAAAGCTCTTTTTGTATCTGCTTGACCTTCTGTATGATTATCAGGGAACATACATAATCTTTCTAATTCCAAAGGAGTTAGTCTTCTTAGCTTTCCAGATTTTGTTTTTATAACATGTTTAAAACGAGAAGGTGTTGACCCTCCTTCAGCTGTAATGATTGTTCTTGATGGTTTATCGAGTGAGTCAGGAAATACCATAGGACCTTCAACATAAAAGAAAGTAAAATCACCTTTACTACGCTCTTCCTTCTTTGCCCCTTTTAGATATTTCCATTTTTCTATATCTTTTTTCTCTATAAAAAATTCTTTAGGGACATCTTTCTCGTCTAATACAATATCACCAAGGTTAATACGCTTACCAGAATAATCTGGTTCAATATCACCAGTAGTTACTTTTCCATTAATAGATACCCCAGCAGTACCAAATGGGCTTCTCGATGGATTTTCTTTATTAAACTCTTTTGTAATTTCTGCAAGAGTTCCTTCAATTTTGAAATCATTTAAGTAGACTTCTTTTTTGACAGGAAAAGCTTTTGCTATTGTCCCAGTTTTTTTTATCCAATCAGATACATCTTTATTCTCTGTAATTTTCTCGTATAAAGCAGTTCCCTTCTTATATCCCATAATAAACACTCTTCTTCTTCGTTGTGGCATACCATAATCAGCCGCGTTAATTATTCTCCATTCTACAGCATACCCAAGACTATTAAGAGAAGAAAGCATGATTGCGAAATCTCTACCTCTTTGTGATGTTGGTGATTTCAGTAGACGGTCAACATTTTCTAACATTAAATATGAAGGTGCTTTTTTACCACTCTCTTTTAAAATTCTATGAATCTCCCACCACAACACTCCTTTTTTTCCATCAAGACCACTTGCTTGACTAGTTGCAACAGAATAATCTTGGCAAGGAAATCCTCCTACTAACAAATCATGTTCTGGAATTTCGGAGATAGTAAGTGTTTTAATATCAACATTAGTATGTCCATCAGACCCGAATCGTTCTATATAAACTTCTGAAGCATGTTGCTTCTTTGTGGCTGGCTCCCATTGATTACTTAAAACCACCTCAAAATCTTTTGAAGCTCTCTTTAAACCTATATGGAAACCACCAACACCAGCGAACAATTCAACAACTCTAATTTTTTTATTATCACTTTTCATATCAAAGATAATTCTATCACATTGGATTGTTTCGATCAAGCTTTAAGTATTAAAACACAAAAGGTGGAGAAGATCAAGTTTTTGTTCTATAATGCGATTACATGTCAATTCTTAATTTAGCTGAAATAAAGACTTCTCAAGATTTAGAAAAAATTGCACAACATGATCTTGAAGGTAAAACCTTACAGCAAATAATGGCTTCTATTACAGCGAGTGATTCTAGTACCCGCGTCAGCACGAAAGCTGGAGTTGGATATGTTATTGAAGAAGGATATTTTGGGATTGGTAAAAACAATACTGCAGGTCCAGATATTCCTCATCTTGGGGTTGAATTAAAAACAAGCCCTTTATCTCTTGGTAAAGATGGAAAGCTTAGGGTTAAAGAACCTTTGTCTTTAAATATTATTAACTACAGCGAGGAGTATAAAAAAGGAAATGTAACAGAGTCGTCTTTGTATAAGAAGAACAAAAAAGTTCTTTTCGTGTGGTATATACATGACAAAAATAAACTCCGTTCCGAGTATTTAATTAAATATGTTTTTCTTTGGGAAATGGATAGCACGGTAATTAATGAAATTAACGATGATTACAAAATGATTCTTGATTATATTAAAAAAGGAGAAGCTCATCATATACATCAACACCAACACACAAATCTTACATTATGCCCTAAACATGGAGGAACTTTTAAAGACCCAAGTGACAGAAAATCAAAAACTAAACAACCTTTCAGTGATACACCTGCAGAGATAAGAGCTTTTCGTTTAAAGAACTCTTATATGAATACTGTCATACGAAGATGGCTTCTTAGAGATAGACCAAATAAAATAAGTGAGTTTATAAGCGAAAAGAAACCAAAGACTAAGTAATAGATATCATTTTATTTTTTAATAAAATCTTACTTTTAAAACATCCTAATAGTTCTCTTTTTTCTAGGTCAGTTCCTTCTTTTAGGATGTACTTAGCATAGTTACGAATATCTACATCCTTAACCTTAATTTGCTTTGTATCCCCTAAAACGCTTCTTTGGAAGCTCTTAATCCTTTCAACCTCAGTTCGTATCTTTTCTTTCATGCCTATCTCGTCTAGGTCAATTTTATCCAATAGTTCTTGAAACTGTTTTATGAGTTCGTCTTCATTGGTATAGCCACATTTACAGTTTTTATCTTTTGCTTTAGTACACGCATAATAGACATATCGATGAATATTACCATTCTGTTGTTTCTTTATCTTTTCATCAGCTGTAATACCAGAACCGCAAAGCCCACAAGTCATTAGTTTGGTGAAAGCGAATTCTCTGTTATTGAATTCTGTTCTTGTAATTTGTCTTGTCAGTTGAGCTTGTACTTGATCGTATAGTTCTTTGGTAATGAGTGGTTTATGACTTCCTTTATACCAGTTACCACTTTTTCTTGGATACTCAAATTCTCCATAGTAAAAGGTGTTCTTTAAAAGTAAGTTAATGTTCCCTAAACTAAGATGTTTCTTTCCGTATGAAGTTCTAAAATTAAGATCAAATTTAAGCCAATGGTAGACTTTTAAACAACTCCATTTATTATAAGCAATCTTCTCAAACATTTCTTTAATGATATGACCTCTATCTGGATCAATATATGTCTGACATTTTCTATCCATTCTATTTTCTTTCAAATATCCAGTAGGGGCAGGGCATGGCCATAATCCCATCTCAACTCTAGTTCTTAGTCCACGCTTCACATTTACACTTTTATTATCGTTCTCTAGTTTTGCTTGAGAACATAAAATCATTAGCAAAAACTTTTCATTTGGAGAGTTAGAAAATGTTTGCCCATATGTTCGTATTTGAAAAAGCAACTGTTGATCCATAAGATCTACTATTGAACCTAAGTCACCAGCATTTCTACTAATTCTTGAAGCGTCCCATGCAAGTATTCCATTAAATCTTCCTCTTTTTATATCTTCTAATATTTCTTTAAAAACTGGTCGTTGTCCTGAATCTTTAGCTGAATGAGATTCTCGTCTGATATCCACTATTTCTAATCCTTCTCTTTCTGCTAATCTAAGCATTTCTTTAATTTGAGAATCAATTGAAAGAATTTGTCTTTCTTCTGATTCAGTACTTTTTCTACTATACAAAACGTATTTCATTTTTTGAACTGGTAGAGCTACCATATTGCCCATAAGTCCAAATGTTTCTTGTTGTTCCATATTATATTAATGACAGAACCATAATCCCTGCATAGTCTATGCAGAATTAAAAAAGGCGACATTGTGAGAGATTTATTTGTTGATAAAAATGCCTTAGCAAAAGCAATTATTTGCGATATAATCAATAGATTAATACAAAGAGTATTAAGAGGAACAATTCAATAGTAACCTAACCCAATAGCAATATTGATATGGTGAAAAAAGTCCTATCAGAGTAAAAACCCCATCATGTGGGCTTTGCTCTGATAGGCCATATCTGGAAACAGATATGAAGGTCGCAAGACCTTACTCACGTGGTGGGATTTTTGCTTTCCACGAGAGATTATTAAGTCCTATCAGATAATTTATGAATACAAATAAAAAGTGTAACTTCTGTAAAGAAGAAATTTTAAACGATGCCACAGTATGTAAACATTGTGGTAAAAAACAACCATCAGTAATCAAGAAAAGAATCTATCAGAGTATCTTAATTCTTTTTGTAATAGGTATTATACGGTCATCATTTTCAGATGGTTCAAGCACATCACAGCCTGTAGTTGAATCTGTAAAAATTGGAGAGAATGCTCACTTAACTATTTCAGGTAATAATCCAGTTTTAGTTGCTATAAATAAAAGTTACTACGATGAAATGATGAAGCTTGTTGCAGCTAATGATACAACTGGACTTGCTCAAATGTCATTAGATGGAAAGATTTTATTGGTAGATAAAAGTACAGCAGTTAAAGTGATTGATGCTAGTTATTTTTCTAGTGAAGTTAGAATCAATGAAGGTAAATATATAGGACAAGCAGGTTGGGTTCCAAACGAGATGGTTATAAGGTAGTATGTAAATACTATGAACAAAAAGATATCTATATTCTTCGTTTCGTTAGCTCTAATTTCAAGTAATGTAGTTTTTGCTACTTATGGGATTCAAACTAAAACGAGTAACTGTGTAGGTAATCAAACACTGCCAGATTCTGCTTGTTCTCCTGGGGCAGTATTAACAACAGATATAAAAGTAATCTGTAAAACAGGTTATACAAAAACTGTTAGAAATGTAACTGAAACAACTAAGAAGAAAGTATTTAAAGAATACGGTATTCCTTACTCTCAAAGAAGTAACTACGAAGTAGACCATATCATTAGTTTAGAGCTTGGTGGAAGTAATGACATATCTAATCTTTATCCTGAATCTTACACAATCAAAGATAATGCTCGTATAAAGGATAAGTTTGAAAACTATCTACATAAACAAGTGTGTGGTGGAAAGATGGATATTGTAGAAGCACAAAGACAAATATCATCTGATTGGCTATCTTACTATCAAATAGAAGTATTGGGTGTTACCACTAAAACAGTCGTACAACCAAAAACTACAACTTCAAATGTTGTTCCTGTTGCTACTACTGTGGTAACAAGTGTCATACTTGCTCCAAAAGAAAACAGCATAGTCAATACAACAGTTAGTACTAGCAATACTGAAGTTAAAAAGAGTAGTACAGGAATCTGTCATGCTAAAGGGACAAGGTATTATAACGCAACTCTTAAATATACTTCTTTTGCTTCAATAAATGATTGTTTAAACAGTGGAGGAAGGTTACCCAAATAATATTCCTCCACCACTAGGATTAGTTTCAATTACTTTTAATACTAAGATTGAAAAAGAATCCGCAAGATCGTCATGTTTTTCTTTTCCAAATCCTAGTAATTGTTGAATCAATTCCTCACAGCCATTTTTAGGAAAAAGGACTCTTCCTTCTTTAATAAAAGGAGTAGTCATTCTTAATCGTGTAGCTTTATCGTTTCTTCCTGTTGGAACACCCTCTATATTGTAGTTCTTACTTTCAAAGAGTTGTATAAATGCTTTTTGATATCCAACATCTTCCACAAACAGTTTAACTCTATGATGTATTAATTTCTCAGTAGCTACTAATGCTTTTACATATTCTGCTTGTACAGGAAATGAGATTCTTTCATTAATTGGATTCTCTTTTAGATAAACTTTCATATTTTTACCTGTTCCATATACATACCCAACTAACATGGCTGTACAGTCTGCGGAATCTCTTTCGCTTACCGCAAGATCAATACCTATACAAATACTATGTAGACCAGTTGCTGGAAATTTATCATAAAATTGTATCCATTCAGGATTTACGATTTGTCCGTCGGTAGAGATTATCTTAAGTAAATACTCTCTATACCAAGAAACTTCACTTGCAACTTTTAGTCTTTCATCCTCGATTGCTTCTTCATCGGGATATTTACCAGTCCACAAGCATTCACCATTATCGTTTAATAGTGGATACTTCTTAAACACTCCTCTTGTTTTATTATTATTCACCTCATCTTGAATTCTCATCAGTAACGAATCTTCATGAAGTAAGTTGCCTATAATAATTAAGCGAGTATTTATATCACCACAAGGAATAACCTCACCTCTAAGCCAGTTATATGTTTTATCACGACCGTCTCGTGTTTTAGCAGATTGAACATCTTCCACATCGTCACAAATAATTAAGTCTGGCCTGTGTTCATTGTGACGAATACCACGGATACTTTGCTCAGTTGAAGCAACAGTAATTCTTGCCCCATGTTTTTTAAACACTAAAGAATACGACCCCCACTCATCTGATTCTTCTTGGAAAGGACCGAGATCACTTTTAAGAAGATTATCATTTTCGAGCTCTTTTTTAATGTTCATCATGTGTTGCTTAGCTTGATTTCTTGTTTGGCAAAAGATAACACAGAATTTCTTTTTTTGTTTACCTAATATTGCCCATATAGGGTAAGCAGTAGTAACAAGAGTTGATTTACCTGACCCACGAAAGGCAACAATGTAAAGATTTTCAGTATTACTCTTTTCAAGTAAATGAAAAATTTCTTTCTGAAAATCTGCTGTCTTGTATCCCACATAATGTGCATAGTAAAAGTGAAAGAAATACAAAAAGCTTTCTGTAGTAATTGCAACCCTAACAGCTTTATCTTTCATCATTTTGTTGATGATATTTCTACTTAAAACATCAAAGATATGTTTGTTTTTCATATAACTTATCTGTTGATATTTTTAATAGACTTCTGCTTTGTGAGAGAAGCAAGCTTAAGAGCATGCTTTATAACTTTTTGTTGATCTTTCGTAAGTTCTCCTTTTTCTTCTTTAGTAGTTACTTCTATTCTGTCTTTGTAATTGTCATTTCTATGTCGAAGCCAAAAAGAAATAGCCGAATAGTTCTTTTCTTTAATAAGGCTAAGTAACTGTGATTCGCTCATATCATTTACGAGTGCAACACCATTTGAAATTGACTCATCCATATTCTTACAGAATACTTTGTCTTCCTTACGCCAACGGTATACGCTATTACGAGATATACCAGTTTTTTCACAAGCAACTTGAATGATGGGGACTTTTTCCAATTCAATAAAGAATTGGTTTTGGAGTTTAGTTTTCTTCATAGAAGTTTTTAATTACCTTTACTTTCTTACCTGTTAACTTCTCCCAACGACGGATAGCTAAATCACAAAAGACTTCCGAAATCTCTAGTGAGTACACCCTTCTGCTTAATTGTTCTGCACAGATCATTGTGCTAGAAGACCCAGAGAAAGAGTCAAAAATTATATCTCCAACCTGACTACAACGCTTGATTGGTTTTTCATGAAGACTTGGTGGCTTACTTGTCGGATGCTCATATTGATTAGATGGAAGTCGTTTAACGGCAAGTACATTTGTCACATCATCAAATAATTCATTGCCAGTTGTTAACTCCTTGTTCATAATCTCATTGAGATTTTTTAACGAGTTAGAAATATGTGGACTTCCTAAAGTTCCATAGCAACACACTTCAATTGCTTTATTGAAAGCTACATTAGGACAAGGTGATGAATTATTTTTTAACCAAATGTTAAGCCTTCTATTTTTAATACCAAGTTCGTTGTACAGAGTCTGAAATACCCACACCCAAGCCTCATCACACCAATAGAAGCAGTGAACATCTTTATAAGATACTGCTAGAGCGTTTACTAATGTCTTTCTTATAAATTCTTTATAATCTTCTGCTGACTTACTATCATCGACATTACCACCATAGTTGGCTTTTAAACCTACTCCTTTGTTATAGTCGAGCCCAATGTTAAAAGGTGGGTCGCTATAGATAACAGATGCTTTATCATTTCCAAACAATGCCTTCACTGCGTTACTATCTGTTGAACTGGCACATAGTAACTTATGTTTACCGAAAATTATGAGATCTCCTTTCTTAGTTTTAGGGTTCTTAATTTTTTTAAGTTCTTCAGTTTCATTGAATTCGTCATTTTTAGCTTCTAGATTTTCACCCCAAATGTTTTTAACATCTATTTCATTAAAACCAACTTCCGAAAGTGTATCTAGTTCAAATAACTTCAAAGCTTCGAAATCCCACTCACCATCATTAATATTACTTTCGAGTGCGATTTTGTTACGTTCATCTTCTGTGAGTTTGCGGTCGGGAATTAAAACAATAACTTCTTTTATACCTAGCTCTATTAATGCTTTTCTCCTTTGATTTCCTGAGAGTACAGTCCCATCAGTATCAATTTTGATAACATCATGGAAACCACGTTCTGTTATTCTTTTTATTAATTTTGCAAAATTATCTTTTGTAATTTTGCGTGGATTTGCAAGCCATGTTTTGAGATCTTTCAGTAGTCTTTTTTCTGCTCGCCAATTGGGTTTTTGCATAAGTTTATTTTTTTGTTAATTATTATTAATTTATACAAGCAAAAAACACCAACCTGTTAGGTTGGTGTTTTTTGCGTTTATGAATTTTACAGACGCAATAACAACAACCTATAATGGTTGTGATTATTGCTTCCGTTAAAAAAGATCGTACCTTAACACACTTTCGTGCTGGTAATAAACGTCCCGTGGCTTTTAACTTACATCGGTAAAACCGCAGACAGCCCCTCCGTGTGGGACCAGTAAAAAGCAAGATTGTGATTTATGAATGTACTATTTTGAGTTTAACATAGCTTTATTTATAACAAAATTTTAAATACAACATAATATATAAAAATCAAGTCAAAAATGTTATAATTGTCTTATGTATCTCAAAAATGCTCATATTAAAAACTTTAGAAAGATTGATGACGCAGTGTGTACTTTTAATTGTGGGCTTAATCTTATTGTTGGTGCTAACGATTCTGGGAAAACAGCTCTCATAGATGCTTTAAGATTAGTATTGAAACAAGTTGTTGATGACTATGTAAAATTACAAATTGATGATTTCAAAGACACTACAAAAGAAATAAATATTGACCTTGTTTTTGCTTTCGATGATTGTGTTTCAGAAGAAGATATTGTAGAGGATACAAGTCTCTTTGCAGAATACTTATCTTTTGGTGAAGGTGATGTTCCTGAGTTGAAAATTTGGTATACAGCAAAAGCTGATGAGAAAGGTATTAAATTCCCATCGTTTAAAGTTGGACCAACAAAGGATGTTGCGATAGACATGGACCCACACTGTCGTGAAAATTTTAAAGTTGTTTATTTAAGACCGCTAAGAGATGCAGAAAATGAATTACGAGCAAAACAAGGATCTAGAATTTCTAAAATATTGAAAGAGCATAAGGACATAAAAAATAATGAATTTGAACTTAAGAGTTTCTTGGAAGATTTTGAACGCTCATCAAAAAACTTCTTTTCATCTGGTGGCAACGGAGGAGAAATTGCTGAAGAGGTTAAGAGACTTCTTGATTTATTTGACGAACAATCACATTACAGTAAAAAAGATATAAATTTTGGACCAACGGAAAAAATTGATCACTTAAAAGCATTAGAGAGAATCTCTTTGTATTATGAGAATTTGAATAAGCCAGGATTGGGTACTCTTAATATGATTTTTATTGCGGCAGAACTGTTGCACTTAAATACACATAAAAATCCTAATATGCTTTTAGTGGAAGAGATTGAAGCCCATCTACATCCACAGAGACAACTCAAAATTATCCGTGCTCTACAAGATGAATCAAAAAAGGGTATTCAAATGATATTAACTACCCATAGCCCTAATCTTGCTTCTGTCGTAGATATTGAACGGCTTTGTACTATTAATAATGCAGATTTCTACTCCCTTTCCAAAGGGTCTACTAAATTAACTGATGATAACTACTCTTATTTAGGAAGATTTTTAAGTGCAACTAAAGCAAACTTATTTTTTGCACAAGGTGTAATTTTAGTTGAGGGTACGACAGAACAATTATTATTACCTGAGTTTGCGAAAGTTTTAGGTTATGATCTTACTGATTATGGATTATCTGTTGTCTCAACCAATGGTCTTGGGTTTGAACATTTTGTAAATATTTTTAAACGTGTAACCGCACCTTACAACAAAATTCCTATTGCTGTTATGACGGATGCCGACAAGAGGAATAGTTCATCGATGGAAAAATATAAGAGCTTAATAATTGATACAAATAATAATATTGGTTGTTTTGTTGGCGAGCAATTAAATTCTGCGTTACAGATATCAAAAGACCAAGGCACTACCTTTGAAACCTTAATCTTAAGTAAAACAAAAGAACTTAAACAATTATATCTTGATGCTTATAATTCAAAAATATTGCGAAAGAAAGCACTGCTTACAAATGAAATGCCTGTAAGCTTCTTGTATTCAAGAATGAAGAAAAAGAAAGCCGTTCTTGCTCAAGAAGTTGCACAAAAAATTTCTGAGTTAATTGATTTAAAAGATAAAAAAGTAAAAATTATAAAAACAGAAATCACTGATAATTTACCGTATATTGTTGATTCAATTAATTTTGTTTTACCACCTAAGAATGACGAATAAAATTGTATGTGTAATTTTATTGTCACAGATGAAGAGATAAATAAAGCCGAACAAGATATTTTCCTTGGACAAGGGTCTTTTTCAGACGAACAAAAAGCTTTTTTAAAATGTTTAGATTCTTGTTCTTTACAATCGTATGCAGGGTCAGGGAAAACTAGTACTTTGGTTGGTAAATTACATATCCTTGCTCAAAAAAGAGTTTGGGAAACAGGAAAAGGTATTTGTGTTATTTCCCATACTAATATTGCTATTGATGAAATCAAAAGTAGAGTAGCAAATCATTATCCTGAAATAATGGAGTATCCAAATTTTGTAGGCACTATACAAGAATTTGTAAATAAATTTCTTTTTATACCTTATCTAGCAAGTGTAAATATGCAGATAAGATTTCAAGATGAAAGTAGATATCTTGACTATGACAATGACGGGGATACTTCTTTAAAGACAAGAATATCGAATAAGCTATCACAATTAAGACACGGAGGAGATGATGCCGTTGCTAGATTTTGGAATGAGTTTCATAGGCTATGTTTCTATCAAGATAAAGTCGTAGATTCAAAGAAACTTACAGAATACAATAGTTTAAAGACTATAGCGTTTCCATTGGCTCAATCAAATACCCATATAAAAACTTTAATAGATAAACAACATCAGAAGGGTAACTTTTTATTTATTGAAAGTTTTATATACGCATTGGAGTATTTAAAACAGCACCCTGTGTTCAGTAAGATTATTAGTAAAAGGTTTAATTTTGTATTGCTTGATGAATCACAAGATTGTTCTGAAATTCAACTTAAATTGTTAGATGATTTGTTCGGGAAAAATACACAAGTATGTTTCCAACAAATTGGGGACATAAATCAGTCTATATCTGAAGATGCTTGGAGTGCCCCTGAACCTACTTTATTTTTGGGTCAATCAATTCGCTGTGGTTCAAATCTAATTACCTTTGTGAGTGGTTTTTGTCTAAACACCTTTGGAGAAAATACAATAAGAGGATCTACTAATACTTCTGAAAAGATTCTAATTACTTACTCAAATGGTTGTAATGAAGATCTCCTTGAAAAATTCTCAGAAATTTTAATTTCTAAACAGATACCACATGACAACCAGAAAGGCTATTTTGCTATTGCCTATGAGCATGATCAATTAATTGAGAGTTTCCCTGACTCCTATTCCAGGGAATCAACGGTAAGTAATAAGAAAAATAAAACTTTAAAATTTTCCAATGATATTGATTACATAAATTTACTTACACCTGATTTAGTCAGAAAAAATGGCACTCATCATGTATCCAATATTTTATACCGTCTTCTTTATAAGCATTTCAAGAATGAAGGAACATGGACTGAATTACATGAAAAACTTTTTAATGAAGATAGTGATTTTAAAAAGATGGTATTAGATATTAGTAATGAAATCCTAACTAATGGAGGAGTATTAAACTTTCCTGAATTACAGGAAAAATTGAATATTATTTTAGGAGAAGATCTTATTAAATTTAATATGAAGAAAATTACTTCTACTGAAATAAAAGAGAGGACAAATTCCTATAAAAGTTCTCAAGGGGTTAATGTTAGGATAGGCACTATTCATAGTGTTAAAGGTCAAACCCATAATGCAACTTTATTTATATCAAGTACCAAATCACCATACGGTAAATATGATATTGAACATGGAATGCAAAATAATCAGAATAAGTTAACTAAAAAATATAAAAAATTAATTTATGTTGCGTCTTCACGACCTCAAGATCTTTTTGCTTTCGCGATACAAAAAACCATATTTGATGCAATGCAAGACAAAACCTGTTTTGAAGGATTTGAAATAGTAAATATATGATTATTGATACATCATCAAAAAATGAAGAAGTAAAAGAAGTTTATGCATATTTTGGACTTGCTATCTACAGTGCCCAATGTCTTGAGCACGGTTTAGTTAATGCTCTTATTTATCTCGATCTCATCCCTTCAAAAATGCCAGTGTCACATTCAAAAGATTGGGAAGATAGTGTTGATTCTTTTACTTCAAGACACTTTGAACATACTCTAGGTCGGATGATTAAGGATCTTGAAAAAGTAACCAATGTACCACTAAATCTTTCTGATAAATTAGCAAAAGCATTAACACTTCGAAACTGGTTAGCTCATAACTATTTTAGGGAGCGTGCAAAAGAATTTTTATTTTCTGACGGTCGTAAAAGTATGATTAAGGAACTTGAAGATGCTATTAGTATAATAAACGAAGCAGATGAACAACTTTCAATAACTCTGGACCCAGTGCTAAAAAAATATGGAATTACAGAGGAGTTAATTGCTAAAACTTCTGATGAAATGTTATCAAAAGTTAAAGATCACACAATATGAATCCTACACAATTCTGGCAAAACTTTAAACTTGGTGAGGAACAAGAAATTGCTTGTAATTTTATTTACGACGGATTAAGGAATCTACATGAAATGGAAACCTTAAGTATGGAAACAGAAGTGTTCCCAGTTCTTTATAATCTTTCAGTTGGACTTGAGCGATTGTTTAAAGTCGCTATTGTCCTTTTGGAGTTTAATGACAAAACTGATATTAATATCTTTGAAAAATCATTAATCACACACAATCATCTTGATTTACTTAACAGAATAAAAAAGAGTACTAATATCAACTTGGGTGATTCTCATATTGCTCTATTAAATCTTCTTTCAATTTTCTATAAAACTCATAGATATGATCGTTTCAGTTTACAATCAGTAACAAATATATCGAAAGATAAAAAAGCATTACATTTGTTTTTAAATAAGTATCTTCAAATCGATATTACAGACGACATGTTTGGTGTGGATAATTCATTAAGAGTTAAAAAGTTTATTGGAAAAACCGTAAAGAAAATTACTAAAGATATTTATCTCATAATAAAAGAATCAGCACACGCAAAAAACTTGTATACAGATGAGATTTCTAGCAGTAGCTCTAAGGCTGCAAAAATACTCTGTGGTGGCGATGACATCCTTTTTGATTATGAAGAAACTGCAATGATAGAAGTTCTCGCATTTTTAATGAAAACAAAAGAATCTACTTTAATGAAAGTTATCAAAGATATTGAACCGTTACCTCTTGACCCAGCTCTTGATTCTGAGTACCTACAGTTCCTGCTTAAAAAGAGAACCGACTTTTCATCTTCTATAATTGATGAAATCGAAGATTGTCATTCAGATATTTCAGATTTTAAAAATAGAATGGAGATAATTAATGCAATAAAAGACCCAAATGTAAGCTTTGGTTAAAGTGGTATAATTACAAAATTAGGTATGGAAAAGTCACCCTATCTTAAAGATCGACAAGAATACATAGACCGTTATGATCGGATGACTGTTGGGCGTTGTCGTAGACTTGAAAAGTCTTACAATGAAAAAGATACAAGCCTTCCAAAAGTTAAGGGTGTTAGTAAGAAACAGGCAGAACATATGAGAAAAGTTGTTGCAGATCTATTCCTTCATTTTGAAACTGGCGAAATGTATCTCAATAAAGAAAAGACTATCCAAGAGTGGATGGATTCTGATAGAAAAAGAGATGAGTTGTATGAATCTGCACAAGCTCCTGAAGATATGAGGTGTCTTACTTGTCGTAATCGTTTGAAACCAACTTTTAAAGAGTTGTGGTCTGAGTTAAACAAAGAAGATCGTGTTTTATTTATGTATGATTGTCCTAATCAATGTCTTCCTAGAAGAGCTTTCTTCTCTGATGGTGAAGAGTGGAGAGTAAAGCCAGACCTTTGCCCACATTGTAATAGTCTACTTAAACGCAGTGAGAAAAATACCAGTGAAAAACTTGTTACAACTTTTACTTGTTCAAAGTGTAAATATTCTAAAACTGAAGATTATATATGGACTAAAAAAGAAGCTGAGGATATAGATGAAAACTTTGCTATAGACCGTGACCGTTTTTGCTTAACTCATGAGGCTGGCAAAAAGTATCAGGAAGAAAAGTGGGGTTTGCAACAAATGGCAAAATTCTCAGAAGAATGGAAAGAAAAAGAAAAAGCAAGAGAAGAAAAATTAAAAGAAAATCCTAATGGTTTTCATTTAGATGGCGTTGGTTATACATGTTTTATATGTGGACATAGTACACATGATAAAGGTGATAATTGGTATGACAGATGGGGTATCAAATGTCTTATCTGTCAGAATGCAATTGATAAAAAAGAAATACCTGCATCTTTGGCAAAACTTAAAGATAGCTGGTATTCAAAATATGATATTGAAAGCAGTTTTAATCTCAAAAGTCCTACAATACGAAAATGGGTTAAAGATGGTGTTTTAAAGGCTCGTAATGTTAGTTGTTATGGTAAAGGTGTTCATACTCAACTTTTTCTTATAAAAGATAATAAGGATTTCTTGCCACCGAAGAAACTTGTGCAGTCTCGTTCTTTAAGTGAGATAAAAGACGGTGAGACTTATCATCATATGGAACCTTGGTATAAATTTGTTGATCCACACGAACATCTAAAAGGTTACAAGATTATGGATTATTTGAAAGTAGTCCCTTTAGATGATAATGTGAAGAAATGAATATATTCAACTTTTGGAGAAAAGAACCTGAACAAGTAAAAGATCTTGAACGAATCAATCATTTCTTAAAAACACACCTTGAACAATTTCAAGAAAAAGGAGACACAGTATCAGATAATCTTTTTGATGTTACCGATTTCCTGCTTAAAGAAATTATTGATATGTATGAATCTATGAGGATTCTCTATAAAGAGGGTCATTTTAGGAGCTGTATTATTATGGCTCGTAGTATTTTAGAGACTACTATTAATCTTAGATACATATACAAAGACGACACTGAGAAAAGAGCTTCAAACTATAAATATTTTTCAACAAAAGAATATTTGAAGCGTGCAGATAAGATGAGTGATATTCCTCCAAAAGGAAAAGAGTTACTAGAGTATCTTAAAAAGATGACTGAAGATTATTCTCCGTCTGGTAATAATAAGAATCATTGGGACGGTAAAAGTATTAGAGAGGAATCTAATGAAATTGGTTCAAGTTCCGTGTACGACAGTTACAGCCACTTATCAACCTATTTGCACTCAAAGTTCAGGGGTACTAGAGATTTAGCTATGGAAAGACCATATAACGACTACTTAAGAAAACTTGTATTCAAAGATCTTCTTGCATATACACTTGAAGCACTAAAACCTATATGTGAAAAATTTGATCTTGAAGGTGGAATAATGATAATTGAGGAGTATCCAGATAAGCGTGGTGTAACTGTTTTTGCTACAAATCCAAAAAGGGCACAAGAGGAATTAAATAGGAAAAAGTAAGAAAATAGTTACAATTAACTGTAACTTTTACTAGTCTATCCTGTGTCACTTTTGTCACTTTTTCTAGACGCTCGAGGAGCGTTGATTTTGAAAAATTAAAATGATATAAATAACCTTACAGGTCTTGTCCTCAAAAGGTCCTAACTCGAGGATGCCCGCATCAAAAGAAAAAGCTAGAGTTTCATACTCTAGATTTTTCTTTTGACCGCGAAGGTAAAGAAAGCAAGTGACCTGCGTCACTTGCGGAGATTCGAATAGGGGTCGCGAAACTACTTCGAGCAAAGCGAGGTAGTTTTGTGACCTAATCTCACATCCTCCGCACAAGTTAAAAAACACACCAGTTCTACTGGTGTGTTTTTTAACTTGCCTGTCGGACATAAGAACTGCGAGCATAATTTTTGAAATAAAAACCAAACCTTTTTCGTATAGAGACATACCCATAAACCTAAAACGGTCGTGATATAATTACCCGTATACATCTAATGAAGAAATTTTTCGTCTCAACCTTTTTTATCCTAGCTTTCTTTTTAAACGCTCTTTACCAGCGTAGTATTTATTCAAATAAAGTTTCTTCTTTGGCAACAATAGAACAAGCCGCCAGAGGAACTGAAGATGTTCTTACTAGAAATTATTTTGAAAACATTAATATTGAGGAGGCTACAACACCTGTGTCACAACAAGTGAAAACAATTTCAAGTCCAGCAACCTCAGTAGTTGTTAAAGCCAAGGCGCCAACACCGACAAACACTTCTCCGACACCAATCACTTCAAAAGGAAAATATCGCGACGGTATATATACAGGAAATGAGGCGGATGCCGGTTATGGAATTATTCAAGTAAAAGCAACTATAACCAATGGAAAAATTTCGGGTATTAAGTTTTTGAGTTATCCAAATGACAGGCCACACTCTGTTGAGGTAAGTAATTATTCTATGCCAATCTTGCGACAGGAGGCTATAGCGGCTCAAAGCGAAAATGTTGACGTAGTATCTGGCGCGTCATATACCAGCGCAGCTTTTGTTGAATCTTTAGGGAGTGCACTCGCTCAAGCTCTATAGATAAATATGAAAGAAACAAGAATTATTATGGGTATGCCAGTTACCCTGGACGTTGTTGATAAAAAGATAAACCAAGAAATACTAGATGAAGTATTTGAGTATTTTAATTACGTGGATGAAAAGTTTAGCACTTATAAAGATACTAGTGAAATAAGTGCAATTAATAGAGGTGAGATAAATGCTGACGGTTACAGTGAAGACATGAAAATTATTTTTGATTTATCTGAAGAAACAAAAAAAGTTACTTCAGGATATTTTGATATTCATAAAAAAGATGGAAGCTACGACACGTCTGGAATGGTTAAGGGTTGGGCTATTTTTAATGCTGCAAAAATATTAACAAATCGAGGTCTAGAAAATTTTTACGTGGAAGTGGCTGGAGACATTCAAGTCTCAGGGCATAATAGTCAAGGAGAGAGTTGGAAGATAGGAATACAAAATCCTTTTAATAAAAAACAAGAATCTGTTAAGACTTTACATATACAAAACGGAGGAGTTGCAACATCTGGAACTTATGTGAGAGGTGACCATATTTATAATCCAAAGAATAATGATTCAACTGCGAATGACATAGTAAGCATGACTGTGATTGGTCCGAATATCTATGAGGCGGATAGGTTTGCAACAGCTTCATTTGCTATGGGTAAGGAGGGGATTCATTTTATTGAAAGTTTGGAAGGTTTTGAAGGGTATATGATTGATGAAAAAGGTATAGCTACCATGACTAGTGGGTTTAGTGTGTATACTAACTAAATATGATGCAGGCGATTGATGGTTTCTTGAACAAAATAACAATGTATCGTTTGATACTGTACGCGCTTACTTTTTTAGCGTTATTGGCCGCACCTCTTAGTCTTTTAGATAAAGCACCTTTTTCAGTTACCGATCTTATATACTCCATCATTGCAATATTTACCGTTTCTTTTGTAACTAATAAAATTTTTGCTTGGGCATTTAACGCTCCAACAAACGTGGAATCGGTTTACATATCGTCACTTATTTTGGTTCTTATTATCACTCCATCAACAACCAGCGACCCAGCCTCTTACTTATCTTTTATATGTTGGGTTTCGGCTCTTACAATGGCCTCTAAATATATTTTGGCTATAGGAAAGAAACATATATTTAATCCAGTAGCCATCGCGTTGGTTATAGCTGCTTTTGCAATAAACGAGTCACCTAGTTGGTGGGTCGGAACCTCTTACATGGCGCCATTTGTTGCTGTCGCTGGTTTTTTGGTTGTTAGAAAAATACGCCGCACGGATTTAGTTTTAAGTTTTTTGATAACGGCAATTTTGGCAATTGTAATTTCTGGCATTATTAAAGGTAGCTCAATTTCACCTATTACAAACATATACAGGATTTTGTTTCAATCCCCAGTATTGTTTTTGGCAGTGTTCATGTTGACTGAACCACTAACAACACCCCCGACGCGAATAATGCGTATAATGTACGGCGTTATTGTTGGATTATTTTTTATTCCGGATATTCACATTGGGTCAATATATCCAACCCCAGAAATTGCTCTAGTGTTAGGTAATATTTTTGCATATCTTATAAGTCCAAAGGAAAAGCTGTTTTTAACACTAAAGGAAAAATTAAATATAGCTACAGACACTTACGAGTTTAGTTTTACTGGAGACAAAAAAATATCTTACCTTCCTGGGCAGTATTTGGAGTGGACCTTAAAACATCGTGACCCGGACAGTAGAGGAAATCGAAGGTATTTTACGATAGCCTCATCACCAACAGAAGATACAATTAAATTGGGCATTAAATTTTACCCAGAGTTAAGTAGTTTCAAAAATAAATTACTTTTTTTGAAACAAGGAGATACAATAGTCGCATCACAGTGTGCTGGTGAGTTTATTTTACCTAAGGATGTAAATAAGAAGTTAGTTTTTATTGCCGGAGGTATTGGTGTTACACCGTTTAGAAGCATGATTAAATATTGTATTGATAAAAATGAAAAACGCGACATAGTATTATTATATTCAAACAAGACAGTAGACGATATTGCTTATAAAAATATCTTTGATGAAGCCGAAGAAAAACTTGGAATAAAAACTATTTATGCGGTGACCGATCAGGGGCAAGTTTTAAAAGAAGAAAATATGAGGACTGGATTTATAGACTCAACTTTTATTCAAAAAGAAATTCCTAATTATAAAGATAGAATATTTTATATTTCTGGACCGCACACCATGGTTAGTATTTTTGAAAAAACGTTAGCAGAAATGGGAATTCCTAAAAAACAAATTAAAACGGATTTTTTCCCAGGATTTGCTTAATATATAAACCTTTTTCTGTCCACACCTGATAGTTTTTTAATAAACTATACTTAGGTTAAAGACTAGCTAGTTTTCTTTAATGGTCTTAAATTAAAACAAACATGAATAAATTATATATAACAACAGCTATAGCACTCGCAAGCGTTACTTTCGCTAGCGCGCAAATGGGTGGAGTGAACCAAGAACGAGAAAATAGACCACAAGTAACAACACTAAGTGGTCCTGTTGGAGAACAGATTAAAGCCCTTAATAGGGAAATGGAAAGTAGAATACAAGCAATTCGCGATGAGTACATGATTAAAATAAAAAATGCGCTCGAAGCAGCTAAAGTAAACCGCCCTGCATCAACGACAACTCCATTAGGTATGGTGCGTGGTGAAAAGCGTGGAATGGACGAGGGAAGGAAAATGGGCGTTCCTTTTGATGATAGTACAAGCACTCGTCCAATGATGGAAGATGATGACGTAGAGCGACCACAACAAAACAGACAACAAGATGGTCTTCAAATAGGAACACAGATTGGTTTACCAAATTTTATTAATTTTTTACGTGGATTTTTTGGAAGAGGGAATCAATAGATAATTAGACTGAAAACAAAACGATGATGCTATAAGCGTCATCGTTTTTTTCATTTTTAATGAGCAAGAGAAATAGCGACAACTTTATTTGCTCCAGATTTTTGTAGAATATTACGTGCCTCAAAAATTGTTGCGCCGGTTGTTATGACATCATCTACGAGAATTATGTTTAATCCATTCACACTGGAGGTTGTTTGAAAACTATTGTGTTGGTTTTTTAGACGTTCATTACGTGTGTGAGATTTAACTTGACGTTTTGGACTGTAAGTTCGCGTGAGAACATTATTTTTTATTGGGATGGAGGTTTTTTGTGATAACTCTTTAGCTATAAGTTCAGCTTGATTGTACCCACGAATGTATTTTCGTATTTTGGGCATTGGAATCGGAACAATACACCATTTTATTTCTTGTGTATTGTATTTTGAGTCCATTAGCAGCTTCGTGAGTTCCCTAGTAATTGGCTCTACAAGATCACTTCTGTGATAATACTTTATCGCATGAATAATGCGTTTTATGTTTAAGTCTTTAAAACTATAGACACTGTCGGAATATATAAAAGGGTTATCAAAAGACTTTGCAAAATTTTTTAGACAACTATCACATAGCGAAGTATTCTTTTTACGACAAATATAACATGCAGGAGGAAATATTATATTTAATATGTTTGAAAAATATAAACGCAATATTGGCATATCATATATTATATCTTGGAAATAGATGAGAGCTAACAATGAGTTATCAATTACTGAAAATTAAAAATTAGAAACTAAACATAACACACAGGCATTTTTGTTTTATTGCGTTATACTTATCTATATGTTTAATCTTTTTAAGAAAGAAGAAGCTGGGCAAGCTATAGGTCTTGATATAGGATCTTCATCAATTAAAATTGTGCAACTTCGTCGTGAAAAAGAAAAAATAATTCTCGACACTTATGGAGAGATAGAACTCGGACCGTATGCTGGGATGCAAGCCGGACAAGCTGTCCATTTAGGGGAAGAAAAAACAATTGAAGCGCTTAAGGATCTTATTAAAGAAGCGAAGATAACCGCACGAGACACAGTGGTCGCAATTGACCCTTCATCCGCATATGTTGCCTTAATTAAAGTTCCAAAAGTTGATGATTCGCAATTACGAACAATGATGCCACTTGAGGCTCGTAAATATATACCAGTGCCACTTGCTGAGGTTCAAATGGATTGGTGGCATATACCAACAACTATTAATATTGGAGCGGAAGAGCGTATGATAAACGTAGTACTTGCAGCGGTAAATAATGAAACTTTGACTACATACGATCGCATAGTTAATAAACTTGAGCTTACCAATGTTGAATATGAAATCCACGGATACAGTCTACTTCGTAGTTGTGCTCCTAAAACACAGGGAATGGTCTTGTACGTAGACATTGGAGCGCAATACACTACATTGTCTCTTATTCACCAACAAACAGTTCTTGATATGCACGTAATTAGTCGCGGCTCACAAGATAGTACCGTGCAACTTTCGAAAGCACTTTCGGTTCCCATCGAAACAGCAGAGGAAACAAAACGTACTTTCGGATATTTAGGTGATGCTTCAAATTTATATATTAAAGATGTGATGCAACTTTCTAGTTATCCACTGTTTGGTGAGGTCGCACGTCTATCACTTATGTACGAAAGAAAGTATAATCAAAGCATAGAGGGAATAATTTTATCAGGAGGTGGTGCGCGTGTTCCTGGTGTACTTGATGTATATAATAATACAGTACACATTGCAGGAAGAATCGCAACGCCGTTTGAACAAGTCGAGGTGCCTGCATTTCTTCATGAAATGATAGAACGCGTCGGACCGACATATGCAGTTGCAATTGGTTGCGCACTGAAGAAATTAATTCCTCAATCTTAAAGCATGCCATTTTCATTCAAACCAACAACAAGCACAGAGACACAAGAAGCTTCACCTTCGCAGACTTCTGTAACATCAACCCCTCAGCTTGCTACACCATCTACACCGATGTCATTCGGTTTTCGTAACACTGGTGAAGGTAGGGATTTAACAGAAACATTACTTTTAGGGATATTTGGCATAGCAATACTCACTCTCGCTTTTCTTTTTGGTTATCATTATTATCTTTTATCTAAAGTCGAATCAGGAAAAGTCCAGATTGATTCCTATGAAGGAAAATTAGACTCACTACCGTTAAATGATATGCGAAAATTATCTAACCGACTTAAGGCCGTTAATCAACTTGTAAAGGAACACCCTTCAGTAAATGCGGCATTTCGTATTATTGAAGAGAGTGTTGAAAATCCAGTTACATATAAACGTTTTGACTTACATTTTTCTGAAAGTCTTCGTACGTATGAACTTCAGCTAGGTGCTGTTGCTCCAAATTACCGTTCTATAGCAGAACAAATGGATACACTTAGACGTAAACCATACAATACTTATATTCCAAGTATAAGTATTGGAGATGTTCATCCAGATGAAACTGGCGCTGTTTCTTTTACACTTAAAATGCCTATAGGAATTGTAGATGTTCTACCTGAAGGGTTACTACTCCAAAGCGATATCGCTACTCAATCAATGGTTTCAACCTCAACGGAGATTACCCCTGAATTACAAACCGCTAACGGTGCACCACAGATACCAACCACATCAACAAGCACTGCCACATCTAGTATGAACAAAAACCCATAAAAATATGTCAAAAAATATTTTAAAACTTTTGCTTGCCGTTGGATCGTTTGCTATTTATTATGTGTTTATAAATCCTCTTTACACAGGTATTGGTGGTGTGTGGCAGCCTACACAGTCAGTTAAATCATTGCGTGATTTAAATACACAATATACTGAAACACTAAATCAAGCTGATGTTTTATATACACAAGCTCAATCATTAAGCTCTCAATATAATTCTGTGTCGGATGACACAAAACAAAAAACAAAGCTTATGGTTCCAGATAGTGTTGACCCAATTCGACTTTTGAATGAAGTTAGTAATATTGCCGGACAAACAGGTGTGGCTTTAAGTGATTTGAATTATATATCTAACCCGTTAGTAATGGGTAATTACGGAATATATTCAGTATCATTTTCTGTTACAACTACATATTCAAAATTTAAAGAATTGATGCATAATTATGAAACAAGTTTACGGTTATTCACAATTAAAAACGTTACGTTCAATGTTTCCGCTAAGGATTCTTCCTTAATTGATTTTCAAGTTAAACTTGAAACCTATTACATGAAATAATATGCAAGTACCAACATTTTTTTTACAAAAGAAAACCCTGATTACAGAAATAGTAGTTTTAGTTCTATTTTTGGGTGGTATTTATTATCTTTATACAGCATTTAGTGAGCCAACTTCTACAACAACACAAAACTCCATTAATCAACAATTACTCGGTACTAATTTTATTGTTTTTCTAAAAGCCGTTAACCAGGATAAACTTTCGTTTAAGGAGTCGTCACTTATGAACTCTCAGCTCGTAAAACAACTGCAAGATTTTTCTGTGACAATTGGTCCTACGGATTCCCGTGGACGTTTAGACCCATTCATACCATATGCTTCTACTAGATCTATTCGTTAGCCAAAATAAATTAACTGAACTTGAAGCAAAGGATATTTTATCTGATCTTTCTCTTCGTGACGATATTCTTATTGATGATGCCCTTGCTCAAAAAGGGGTCAAAACAGAAGATGTTGTTGAGGTAAGAAGTGTTTTATACGGACTGCCTATTTTTAAAGAAGAAATTTCGGAAGATAAAGAGCTAACGAAATATATTAGTATTGCACAATCAAAACAATTACTTGCTATTCCTTTGGAAGTTAGGGATGGTATTTTGTTGGTTGGGGTTGTTGACCCAGAACATGCTAACGTCCTAGATAGCCTTCAGTTTCTTTTCGGTGCTAGTCATCAACCTTATAAGGTTTATTTGATTACATACGATGCTTATAAGAAACATTTTGGCATGGCGGTGGCTGCCCCAGTAGAAAAAGCTAGTTTAACGGCGAAAGTTGATGACTCTCTTCTTTCATATGTTTCAAAAGATGCAGGAGAAAAAGATAAAGAGGTATCGGGTGAAAATATAGATCTTACGGATATTGCTGGTGGAATAGATGAGGATTTGGCAAAGCTACCAATTCCAGAAATTTTTAGTATTATATTGCGTTACGCTATTGATAACGGTGCCAGTGATATACACATTGAACATATCGGAACCTCGGTTCGGGTGCGTATTAGATTAGATGGACAGCTTGAAACAATAACCACTTTACCAATAAAGATGCACCCAATGGTCATTGCCCGTGTGAAGATTCTCTGTTTGATGAAGCTTGATGAAAAACGCAAGCCTCAAGATGGTCGCTTTAGTACAAAATTTGCTGACCATACAATTGATTATCGCGTTTCAACATTCCCTGGTTATTACGGAGAAAAAGTGGTTATCCGTATTTTGGATAGCTATAAAGGTGTTAGACCAATAGATACTCTTGGTTTTTCAGAACAGCAAATGAAAGAGATACGAAATGCTCTCGGAAGACCTTATGGAATGATTCTTATTTGTGGACCTACAGGAAGTGGAAAAACAACAACGCTGTACGCCATGTTAAATGAAATAGACCGCGAGCATCGTAACGTGGTCTCTCTTGAGGATCCGATTGAATATAACGTTGCTGGCATGAACCAGTCCCAAGTTTTTCCAGAAATTGGTTACACTTTCGCGTCTGGGCTTCGTTCTATACTTCGACAAGATCCAGACGTTATTATGGTGGGAGAAATTCGTGATGCAGAAACAGCTCAGCTAGCCATTCAAGCTGCGCTTACTGGTCACTTGGTGTTTTCTACAATTCACACCAACACAGCTATAGGTGTGGTGACACGTTTACTTGATATGGGTATAGAACCATACCTTATTGCACCAACACTTATTGCAACAATAGGTCAGAGACTTTCAAGAAGAATAGCAGAAGGTTGTGGTGTTCCTATGGTTATGAATGAAGGTTTAACACAAATGATTCAAGAGCAGTTTAAAGACTTACCGGATGAATTCAAATCAAAAATGCCTCTTGATAAGCCACTTCATGAAGCGAAACCAAGTAAAGAGTTTGCAACTGGTATGAAAGGTCGAGTCCCTGTGTTTGAAGTGCTTACTTTTACAGATGCAATACAAGCTTCAGTACTTCACAGTGAAGGGGAAGAGGCGATTTGGAAATTAGCACGCGCTACTGGCATGATTACAATGAAAGAAGACGCAATTATAAAATGTATAAATGGCCTCGTACCATTCACAGAAATAAATGAATTGTAATAAATAAGTTGTCACCACTTTTAACTTTCAACTTTATACTTTCGACTGGTATACTTAATTTATGAACTACGAAACTGAGCTCGACGATTTAATTATGTCCCTTGTAAAAGAGGCTGGCTCTGACCTTCACTTTACTGTTGGGTCATTTCCAACTCTTCGTGTGAATCGTGACCTTATCCCTCTTACAAGAAAAAAAGAATTATCCGCAGAGGATACACTAGGGTTTTTGCGTGTCATGGTTGGAGAAAAATCTCTCACCAATTTTGTTGTAAAACAAGAACTAGATTTCTCTTATGAACATCGTAAAGAATATCGTCTCAGAGGTAACGCTTCATTTCAACGTGGATATATTTCTATTGCATTACGTCTTATTCCAAAAGTTAGAACTGTCTCAGAACTTGGTTTACCTGAACAGATAATACAGATAGCTCGCGCAAGACAAGGTTTTTTTCTTGTGGTTGGTCCAGTAGGACAGGGGAAGTCCACAACATTGTCGGCCATGATAGGTCTTATTAATAGCGAAGCCAAACGGCACATTGTTACAATTGAAGACCCGATTGAGTTTCGTTTTGACCAAGATAAATCACTTATTGAACAACGAGAGGTTGGTGTTGATACGTCAGATTTCAACACTGCTCTTACCCATGTTTTTCGTCAGGATGCAGACGTTATAATGGTTGGTGAAATGCGTGATAAGGAAACTATTTCGGCCGCTGTTACAGCTGCTGAAACAGGACACCTTGTTTTGTCTACTTTGCACGCAAACAGTGCCGCTCAAACAGTCGACCGCATTATAGATAGTTTTCCAGGTGATCAACAAGATCAAATTCGTGTGCAACTTGCATCTTCTCTTCTGGGTATTTTATCTCAACGCCTTGTTCCGCGTATATCTGGCGGACTCATCCCAGTATTTGAGCTTCTTTTAAATAATCCTGCAGTGGCAAATATTATACGTGAAAAACGTACACATGAAATAGATGTGATAATTGAAACAGGTTCACAAGAAGGAATGATAGATTTCGATAGAAACTTAGCAGAACTTGTACGCCGCGGTGAAATTACAAAAGATGATGCTATGTCATTTGCTAGACGTCAGAATATGTTTGAACGTCTTATTTAATTAATTTAACCTATGATTTTTCACTATATAGCAATTAGCGGGGATGGCACAAAAGGTGAAGCGGATATAGAGAGTTCATCAATTGACGATGCAGTATCGCTTCTTCAAAAACGCGGACTCACTATTGTTGATATTAAAGAAAAGGTTGAGCCTAGAGGGCTAGAGTCTTTGGCGAACATTAATATTTTTAAACAAAAAATACAACTGAAAGACATTGTTATTTTTTCACGCCAAATAGCAACTCTTTTTGAAGCTGGCGTTTCTGCACTTAAAGCTTTCCGTCTATTAGCTTCTGAAAATGAAAACAAAGCTCTGACATTAGAATTAACGCACGTAGCTGATGACATAGAGTCTGGTGTTTCCCTTTCAGACGCTTTATCTAGACGACCGACTCTCTTTTCTCCGTTTTATGTGAACATGGTAAAAGCAGGTGAGGAAAGTGGAAAATTAAATGAGTCATTCTTGTACCTGGCCGATTATATGGATAGAGATTATGAATTGCGACAAAAAGTTAAAAAGGCTCTAACGTACCCAACCTTTGTGGTGGCAACTTTTATCATTATAATGATTGCAATGTTTACCTTTGTTATTCCTAAAATGGCAGCTATGTTTGCCGACCAAGGAGCAGAACTCCCAATGATTACAAAAATTGTTTTGTCTGTCTCTGATATTTTTGTGAAGTATGGAATGGTGTCATTTCCTGTAATTGTTGTCGCTGGTTGGTTTTTCTATAGATGGGCTCAAACAGAAACTGGTTCTAGAAAAATTGATGAAATAAAAACTAAAGCGCCAGTTTTTAAGACTTTATTTCAAAGAATATTTCTTCAACGCCTTGCAGATAACATGAATACAATGCTCTCCAGTGGTGTACCTATAGTAAGATCTATAGAAATAACATCAGAAGTTGTAGAAAATGCTGTCTATAAAGATTTGTTAATTCGTGTCTCAAATAAAGTACAAACAGGAACAGCTTTCTCAAAAGCTTTATACGAAGAACCTCTTGTACCAAACATTCTCGTGCAGATGGTGCACATCGGAGAAGAAACAGGTGAACTAGGTTATATTTTGAAAAATTTGGCGACATTTTATAGACGTGAATTAGATACAGCTATTGATAATGTTATCGGATTGATTGAACCTGCTATGATAGTTGGGCTTGGTCTTGCTGTGGGTGTTCTTGTTTCATCTGTACTTCTACCTATGTACTCACTTTCATCTGCGATAACTTAAGTCAAGTAATGGATAATAATTGTCGGTTTTAATAGATATAAATATAAGAGCAACTACGAAGTAGTTGCTCTTATATTTCTCCAATTTTAATCCGTCAAAAATTTACCAAAAATACTTATCCCCACTATCCCTTGCGCTTTTTTCATGTGGTACTATACTTATTAATATCTACTAAAAGATAGAAAATTATGTCACAAATATTTACAAAAAAAGGTTTACGGGGATTTACACTTATTGAACTTCTAGTGGTTATTGCTATTATCGGTCTTTTATCAACAGTTATTGCAGCTCCGATTCAAAACGCTCGTAAAAAGGCAAAGGATGCAAAGAAACTAGCCGAACTTGATGCTATGCGTCTTGCTCTTGATCAATATGCAGAGGGGAATAATGGAGATTATCCAGCTAGTCTTAGTCAACTTTCCCCACAGTACATGCCGGTACTTCCATCTTATGCAACAACTCAGGCTCCAGTGCGCGATAGATTTGCGTACGTAGTATATAGTGCCGCTCCTCTTGGTGGGGCGTCTCAATATTTCGGTTATCACCTAGGCGTTCATATGGATGTATTTGCTGAAGCTTTGAATAATGACCGGGACTGTACTGGTGCAACTGCCGGCGTAAATATTGCTCCTGGAAATTGTGTGTGGTTTAACACATCAACACCTATTACATCAACATACTCATCATGGGTTTCTGGTATGATTGGTACTGCCACAAATGCCGATTTTAACGGAGCTGATACAGGTACAACCACATGTCAGTTAACATCTGATTGCGTGTACGATACTACCACTCAGCAATAATTACATTCTGTGTTCTATTTTTTATCTTTCTTCTTTGGCGCGTCAATCGGAAGTTTTGTGCAGGTTGTTGCTACACGATTACATGTAGCTCCAATAATAAAATCACGTAGTAAGTGCCTCTCTTGCGGAGAGGCACTTCGTGCGTATGACCTTATTCCTGTATTATCGTATTTGTTTTTGCGAGGTAAATGTCGTTATTGTACATCTAAGTATGGGATATCAGCATTAATCATTGAAGTATTTTATGGATTGATTTATGTTGCTCTCTACCATTTTATTTTGTCTGGACAGGGCTCGGTCTTCGTATCTTCTTTATGGCTTCTATATTACTCATTGCTATTTATAACGCTCGGGGTTATTTCTCTATATGACAGACTTCATACATATATTCCTGTAGCATATCTGTTTTCTTATTGTCTTCTTACTCTTATAATGCTCATTATAAGATTTATTAACGAACCATCAAGTTTGACTTTGCTTTCCCCTGTTATTGTGGCTTTACCATTTTTAATTATGTGGATTATTACAAAAGGCAAAGGGTTAGGGTTTGGTGACGTGTTGCTGTTTTTGGGGGTTGGCGCTTTCTTCGGTGTTGCTCAAGGTCTAGCTGTTCTTTTCATTTCTGTTTGGATTGGGGCTATTGTTGGTGTTGTTATTTATCTAATGAGACGCAAAAAAGAAATTAAAAATACCGCGATGCCATTTGTACCGTTTATAATGATTGCTTTCTTATTTGTGTTGTTCACAGATATAGATATATTTTCTATCGCCCATATCTTTGCTTGATGGTACTATGGTTATATGAAAGTATCTTCGGTTAATAATTTTCATTTGAAGGGTTTTACTCTTCTTGAGCTTTTGGTAAGTTTGAGTATTATGCTTATAATGACTGGCGTCTTATTTATGAGATACCCAGAAACTGTAAAGCGTCTTACTCTTGCAAATATGACGCATACAACAGCTCTACTTATTCGCGAGGCTCAAGTAAGAGGAAGCGCGGTAGACTCATTTAATAGTTCTATTGGTGGGTATGGGGTATATATGGCACTTGCGAATCCAAATAAATTAATATTATTTGGAGATGTTGTTGATGGAACTTTATCAACTTACCAAATTTTAGTGGGAGACGGGTTATTCCAAAACGAAAATCCAGTCGATGAAACCAAAACAGTTACTTTTTTTCCAAAAGGTTATAATGTTACCAAATTATGTGTAGGAAGTGGATTTCCGTTTATTTGTAATACTGATAATACTCCGCCAATTACAACTTTAACAGTTTCTTTTACTAGACCGAATCCTCAACCGAATATTTACGTTAATGATTCAAAAGCAACAAATTATTCTACAGGTTGTGTAGAGCTTCATTCACCACTTGCTCCATTAGGGGGTCATGTTAGGTCAGTGCAGTTTTTTAATTCCGGTATGATACGTACACTTACTACAGCGTGTGATAATAATCCATGATGAAATATTTTAATTTTACAAATTATAATGGGCATACTAGAGGGTTTACTCTGGTTGAGCTTTTAGTAAGTCTAGCGTTATTCACAACCGTTATAACCATAGCGACAGGGTCACTTTTTTCCGCTCAAGCAATAAACGTGAGACTTGAACAATCCCAGGTTATTTTAGATGGTGTAAATCTAGCTGTTGAAGTTATGGCGCGCGATATGTGGTATGGGTCATCATTTTATTGTGATGTATCTATACCGGGATCGCTTTTAATTTCTCGCAAGAGTTGTCCTTATTCAACAAGTTCTGGGGGAAGTGTTCTTATATTTAAACCAGTAGTGGGTTTTCCTTCTACAACCAATGCATCATTAGACAGAACGGCTTATTACCTTTCAAATGGAATTATTTATAAAGATGAATACGTAGAAGGAAATGTTAATAATAAAAAAACATATCAAATAACTTCATCAGATGTGCTTATTAAAGCTCTTACATTTTTTGTAATAGGCGCAGAAAGTTCCCAGGCAAGTACACCAGATTTAAACCAACCGATTATTACCATGATTGTTTCAGGAACAACTTTATCTTATAACGCAGAAATAAATTCTGTGCCATTTAGTGTACAGACAAGTGTGTCTGCTCGTGGTCTTGATAATTAACTTATATGATATCTCTATTTAACAAAAAAATAAAAGGACCAATAAGAGCATTTACTCTTATTGAAACATTGGTATCAATCATCATAATTACAACAGTCATTTTGGGTCCACTTATGGTTGCTAGTAACGCTTCAGCTTATGCGCGTCAAACTAAAGATTCAATGATAGCTCTTTATTTGGCACAAGAAGCTGTAGAGCTTCTTCATCATCAGCAAGATTCTTTATATCTTCGTTGTATTGGGCAATCAAACTTGACGTGCATCCCACAAGATAATGAAACTCAAAGTGAGGCTGCTTGGAGAATTTTTCGTGAGCGTCTTTCAAATAACGTACAAGGTGCAACTTGCTACGGAACAAACAATACTACAGGGTGTGCTTATGATTTTATTGACATGACAAAAGATGAAGATTTTAATCCATCAAAATATGACATCTCTAGCAATATGTGTAACACTCTTTCGCTAAGCCCAGGACACTTTTATGTGTGTACCGGAGCTCATGCGCAAAGTGATTATACTATTACACCTTTCTCTAGGTCAGTTTTTATAACCTCAATTCCAACATTAACAGGTGCTGACGAGAATTATAATGATGACTTACGTGTTACTGTCACTGTAACTTTTAAACGAGCAACAGGATATATTCGTCAAATTAAAGTAATAGATTTTATGCATGCTCGCGCCTAATATATGAAATTAATAACTCAAAAACAAATAAAAAATATACAAGGTTTTATTTTACCGCTTACGCTTCTGGTATGTTTAATCATTCTCATGATTTCAACAGGGATATCAGTCATCTTATCTAAAGAACTTTATTTTTCAAAAGTTTCTCGTGAGAGTCAGCTCGCATACTATTCTGCAGATGAGGCGTTAATGTGTGCAATTGTTGTAGATGATAAATATCTAGACCCCACTACAGGCTTGGGAATATTTCCGTATAACGGACTAAGCACAAACACAACAGCTGATATGCAGGCCACACTTGATCAAGTTAATCAAATTCGACAATCTCGAGGTTTTTCAACTATCACATTAAATGATATTAAGTGCGCAACGGTAGCCGTCCTAAACCCCCTAGTTTCTTCATTTACAACTTCCCCGTTCTCACGGGTTAACTCATCTGGAGTCACTGAAAATGGTCAAAAATCTACATTTTCAATGCGCATGGATTTAGGGGGTGGATCATTTAGATGTGCAAATGTGTTGGTTTATAAAACATCAACATATCGCCAGATTATATCAAGAGGTTTTTCATCATGCGGAGATAGTGCTGCACGTTCAATAGAGAGGGCTGTTGTGAGTACGACCGAAGTACGTTAGTTTAATTTCGTGAGTATTTACAAGCGTTTTTATGGTATAATTGTGTTATGAATAAGCGCGAAGCAGGAAAAAGAATTAAAGAACTTAGAGTTCTTCTTGAGCGTCATAGGGTGCTTTATCATGTGCATGACACTCCAGAAATTGGTGATGAGGTGTATGACAGTTTGATGCGCGAGTTAGAGTTACTTGAACATAAATTTCCAGAATTAGATTCTCCTTTGTCTCCAACTCATCGTGTTGGCGGAGAGCCATTGTCTAAGTTTGAAAAAGTGGTACACAAAGTAAAACAATGGAGCTTTGATAACGTCTTTAGTTATGAAGAATTACTGGCTTGGGAGGAGCGTAATAACACATTGTTAGCAAAAGATAATATAAAAGAAAAACCTACGTATATTGCTGAAATAAAAATAGACGGGCTTAAAGTTGTTCTTACTTATGTTAATGGAGAACTTTTTCGCGCGGCAACTCGCGGTAATGGAGAGGTTGGAGAAGACATAACTGAAAATATAAAAACCGTTCGCTCCATCCCACTTATTCTTCCAGAAAAAGTTTCTATAACAGTAATTGGCGAAGCTTGGATGCGTAAACATGATTTGGATCGCATAAATAAAGAACGTGAAAAGAAAGGTTTTCAATTATATGCGAACACTCGTAATTTGGCAGCGGGCACACTTCGCCAACTTGATCCAAAAATTGTGGCCTCAAGGAATATTCAGATTTTTGCATATGATATAGAACAAGGTAATTTTTCTTCCCAAGAAGAGGAACTTAAAGCATTAACCCGCTATGGCTTTTTGGTAAATATAGATAGAAAAATTTGTAAAACCATAGAAGAAGCTCAATCCTTTTATGATAAATGGATTAACAAAAGAAATGCAGAAGATTACGGCATAGATGGACTTGTTATAAAAATAAATGAAAGGAAACTATGGGACCTTCTCGGGTACACAGCAAAATCTCCTCGCGCTGGAATAGCATATAAATTCCCTGCAGAAGAAGTGGCAACCAAATTACATTCCATAACAGTACAAGTTGGACGTACTGGTGCCATGACCCCAGTTGCGGAATTAGAACCAGTATCTCTTGCTGGTTCTAGAGTATCTCGTGCGACACTTCACAATGAAGATGAAATAAAAAGATTAGATGTGCGCGTTGGCGATACTGTAGCCCTGCGTAAAGCCGGAGATGTTATACCAGAAATCTTTGACGTGTTTAAAGAGCTTCGTCCAAAAAATTCCAAACCGTGGAATATGCCCACAAAATGTCCAGAATGTAATAGTACTCTCGTGAAAGAAATTATAGGTAAAGAGGTTTCTTCGGCTTGGTATTGCAAAAACAAAAGTTGTCCCGCAAAACATTTGGAGGGGTTAATTTATTTTGCTAGTAAGAAGGGTATGAACATAGAAGGGTTCGGCGATAAAATAGTTGAAACTTTACATGATATCGGTCTAATAACTGACGCGCCGTCCATATATAAACTTAAAAAAGAAGATATAGAAGGACTTGAGGGTTTTGGAAAAAAATCTGCAGAGAATATAATTGCATCAATTAATAAATCACGCAAAGTAGAACTCGCTAGATTTATTTATGCATTAGGCATAAGACATGTTGGTGAGCAGACAGCAAAAGACATAGCTAAATATTTTGTTACTCTTAAAAAAATCAGAAATGCTACGTATGAAGAATTGTCCGGTATAGAAGGGGTTGGAGAAAAAGTTGCTGAATCTGTGGTTGAGTTTTTTTCTTCAGACAAAAACTCCAAACTCATAGATAAACTTTTGGAAGAGGTTGATATTCTCAAACAAAAAAAGTACTTAAGTAACAAATTGTCAGGACATGTATTTGTTATTACAGGTACACTCCCAACACTTTCTCGCGACCAAGCAAAAAAACTAATAGAGGGTAACGGCGGGAAGGTGTCTGGTAGTGTTTCAAGTAAAACTTCTTATCTTTTGGCTGGTGAAAATGGAGGAAGCAAATACAGTGAGGCTGTAAAATTGGGTATAAAAATAATAAACGAAGAAGAATTGACAAAGTTAATTAAATAGCCGAATATAGATATGGATGTGTTAAAAAACTGTCCTTTTTGTTTTTAAATATATAAGGTGTTTATCATGACTGAAACCAATAATTCATTTGTTGCGCGTGATCATTTTGTTGTCGCTATGAAGGGTAAAGATTTACATGTAAAAATATCCCACTTGGGAGAATATTTTATTTCTTCTTTCATAAACGTAGTAGAATCTCCCCCAGGAGAATTATCAAAGCTGTATGATTGGCTTCTGAGGCAGAACAATTGCGACGGACACTCTTTGAAAAAGAGGGGGCTTTTAAAAACATTTGTTATCCAATCTGGTGGTGGTGTGGTCCAGAATGTTAGCGTATTCTGGAATGGGTTAGGGTTTTGTTTGGGAGTAAGTTGATTTAAAACACACAAAATAGTTTTGTTTATGGTTATTGGTTATTGCGTTGTTTAACCTAGAAATTATTGACCCTTCTGCATTTTTTAGAAATAAATAATGCAGAGGGTTTTTTGTTTTTATACTATAGTTTATTTGTGCTAGAATATCATTATGTCATTTACAGAACTTGATTTAGATAACCTATCAGCCCTTGCGCGTATTAATATTGCTCCAGAGGAAAAACAGAAAATGCTTGCAGATATGCAGGCTATTATTGGTTATGTTTCCGAAATAAACGAAGTACAAGGAGAGCTTGTTCGCGGAGAGGGGGACATTTTTAATGTAGTTAGAAATGATGCTGTCACAAACGAAACTGGATCTAATACAGAAACTCTCTTGAGTGAGTCGCCAGCTGTGGTTGATGGATATGTAAAAGTAGAACAGGTACTTAAATAGTTATCACCACTTAGATTTTAGCAAACACAAATACATGAATAAAACACTGAAACAATTACATGAAGAGCTAAAAAATGGAACAACGACAGTTGAATCTCTTGTTGAAGCTAGTAAAAAAAAGATTAACGAAAAAGACGGAGATATTCACGCTATTCTGGGCATGTATTCCGGTTCTTTTGTGTTATCACAGATTAGTAGAGCAAAAGAAATGTTTGCAAATAAAACAGCCACTGTCCTTACAGGAATCCCAATAGTTCTTAAAGATAATATTTTAGTCAAAGGGGAAAATTCATCTGGTGGCTCAAAGATATTAGAAAATTATGTTGGAACTTACGATGCGACAGTCGTTAGAAAATTAAAAGAAGCCGGTGCCATACTAATCGGTCGTTCAAATATGGACGAATTTGCCATGGGAGGTAGTACTGAAAATTCCGCATACGGCGTAACAAAGAACCCTAACGATACATCTCGTGTTGCTGGTGGTTCGTCAGGTGGTTCGGCTGCAGTTGTTGCTTACGGTGGTGTGCCAGTTTCTCTCGGTTCTGATACTGGAGGCTCTATTCGCCAGCCAGCTAGTTTTTGTGGAATAGTTGGATTAAAAACTACGTATGGTAGCGTTTCCCGTTTTGGTCTTATGGCTATGGGTTCTTCGCTTGATCAGATAGGTCCATTTGGTAATAGTGTAGAAGACGTGGAAGAAGTTTTTAAAGTTATAAGTCAGTACGATGAGAAAGATAGTACTTCAATACCAAACGATAAACGAAATATAAAAGTTGAAAGCATGAAAAAGATTATTGGCGTACCGGTGTCTTTTATTTCTCGTGAAGGTATTGATTCTGAGGTGTTGGCTAATTTCAATGAATCAATTAAAAAATTAGAAACATCTGGATATGCAATTAAGGATATTTCTATTTCACATCTCGAAAAAGCGCTATCAGTTTATTACATTTTGATGTTCGCAGAAGTTTCTAGTAATTTGGCTAGATATGATGGTATTAGATATGGACTATCTCATCCAGGAGAGACAAGTATCAGAAGCTATTTTGAAAGTCGTACAGCAGGTTTTGGACCCGAAGTGCGTCGTCGCATACTTCTAGGGACTTACGTGCTTTCATCTGGTTATTATGACGCTTATTATAATAAGGCAAATTTGGTGCGTGATATGTTGAAGAAAGAGTTTGCTAGAGTGTTCCTTGATGTGGATGTAATTGCTACCCCAATATCTCCAATACCAGCTTTTAAGATTGGTGAAAAGTCTCATGACCCACTTTCGATGTACCTAGCTGATATATTTACCGTACCAGTAAACATTGTGGGTGTACCAGCTATTTCTATACCATCTGGAAAAACTAAAGAAGGTTTACCCCTTGGAATACAATTTATTGCACCGCATATGCGTGAAGATGCTTTATTTACCATTGGTCGTGATTTTGAAATAGTTTCTGGTTCTTAGCTTATAATCAATAGTTTCTAATATACACAAAAATACAAAGTGTCTTTGTGTTACTATTAAATAGTAACCACAACCTAGTAATTGCCTAAATGTATTCTCTTTCTTTAGATTATTTATTTAATAGGGTCTATGATGCACTACTTTGGGTAAAGTATGTGTGGCTTTTTGATATATTTCGTAACGACCCAGAAGTGTATCTGGAGGCACGTAAAAATGTTTCTTGGGATGGGCTTCGTGACCGTGGTTGGTTTGATAGTTATTTTGCAAACAAAAATTCTGATGTACCACCATCGGATGTGCATATTTCATTATGGCAAAAAATGTTAGAAAAGTTGGGATATAAATTGCCTGATTCTGATGGTGACGGCATAGCAGATGCTTTTGACTCAAGTCCATACGATCCGCAAAACCTAACAGCTGCACAGTTAAAAGAACGCTACCAACAAGACTATACATTTTCTGATCACGCGCGTGATATTTTTGGCATTGGACCAAAAGATTCTGATGGTGACGGTGTACCAGATAGTTATGAGATTTCTCACGGCATGGATCCAAATAACCCAGACTCCGATAGGGATGGTATCTCAGATGGGCAAGAGCTTGCACACGGTATTGATCCACTTAATAATGACACTGACCGTGACGGCATTATTGACGGTAGGGATGAAGCCACACTTGATAGTGGTGTATCATCAATAGGTACCGACTCTGACGGTGATGGCGTGAGCGATAAAACGGAAAAAGTACTAGGCACTGATACACACAATAAAGACTCTGACGGTGATGGTATTCCTGACGGAATGGACACGTATCCTCTTGACCCTAACAATTTAAGTCAAACACCAGCTTTTGATCTTTCTAAACATGCAGAGGGTTTACATCTTTCAATACAAAATCCAGTTCTTGGATTTATTTCTGACCTTGTTTCAATAATCGCAATAGGGGTACTTCTTGTAATTGTTTATGCTTCAATGAGATGGTTTATTGCTTTTTTGAAATCACTTAATCATTACGAACACCATTTTGAACACAAAGGAGATGGTCATGGGTATCATACGATAAAACATGTAGAAGAAATTGAAACTGAGTTAATGCCAGCGGGGATTGCTAACTTACCTGTTTATGAAAATGCACCTTCAGTACCACCAACGGTGAACGATTTTAAGGAACATCCACGTTTTGCAATCATACAAGGATATATGAGTAGTAATAGTGAGGCTCTCTGGAGGATTGGAATTATGGAAGCAGATAATATGTTGCAGGAAGTTTTGCGTGAAAAAGGATACAAAGGAGAAGGGGTTGGAGAAATGTTAAAAACTGCCAGTTTCAAAACCATTCAAATGGCGTGGGATGCTCATAATTTACGAAATAGAATTGCACATGAAGGTTCTGATTTTGTTCTGACTGAACGCGAAGCGAAAAGAGCGTTTAACTTATTTGAATCTGTATTTCGTGAACTGAAAGCTATTCACTAAAATTTGCTTCATCTACCGCGTCATATCTAAAGCAAATTAGTAAATGGTGGCATATATAAAAGTTTTAAGAATAATGAATAATAAAAAGGGCGATGCTGTAAGCATCGCCCTTTTTATTATTCTTGTTGCGGGGACAGGAATCGGTCACAAATCTGCCTCGCTTCGCTCGAAGCAGATTCGCGACCCCGTATTCGATTCCTAGAATACATGACGCAGGTCATGTATTACTATCGCAACAAGAATAATAAAAATAGACACCGATTACAGTATCTATTTTTATTATTCTTGTTGCGGGGACAGGAATCGAACCTGTGTCCCGAGGTTATGAGCCTCGTGAGTTACCTCTACTCTACCCCGCTATATAAGTAATATTCTACCACAATTATTCAATTTACACAATACTCTTAACTAATTAGACGTTGAAAATATATTATTTTTGTAGTAGTATACATTGATAAATATATGTCGGCGTAGCTCAGTTGGTTAGAGCGTGGGACTCATAAGCCCAAGGTCGGTGGATCGTTCCCACCCGCCGACACAGAAATACAAAAAACTATATCTTAGGTGTATCTTTTTGTGTTTCTGTGTCTGTGAATAAAGTAAGATGTTTTGCTTCAGAATGGGAAAGACAGATTTTTTAATTAAAAATTCACCTTCTTTTTGTTCGTAGTTCATTTTTAGGAGAATCAGATATGTGCAATTCTGCAAAAAACATTAACGTATTTAGTTCATTTGTTGAAAGAAATACACCAAATCCAGATAATTCTTGCAAAACAGAAGGTTGCAGTGGAGCAGTTAGCAAGACTGTATCTGGCTATGGTCCGTATGGGTATATATATACAATACCAGAATGTAATAAATGTGGCACAAAATATTTAAATGCCCCAAATGTTCCTAGTTTTGGTGAAGAAGAGTTTCAAAAACTCATGAGTAAACCTTACGGTATTTAAAAAACCTCTAGGCATCTAGCCTAGAGGTTTTTTTATATTAAATCGATCTGTAATTAACTAACTCTTATACTATAAAAATAACCAATATATTTTACACCTCCCACTTCTTAACTCTCTCATCTTTTTCTTTCTTTACTTGTTCAATAAACCCTTTATCAATACCGGACTGTTTTAGTAAAGTCCTCGCATATCTTTCGTAAGGAAATAGGGGTGACAATGAAGATTTAACAAGAGACACAGAACAAGAAACATTGACATTTTTATCTGCTTTTTCTTTGTCAGTGAATGAAAAACTGAGTGAAACGTTTTCTATGGTAAAGTTTTTTAATTGAGCATCTAACCCTAATTCATCAAGAGTTGTAAAAAATGGAGAAAGACCATTTTCTTGGACCGAACTTGGCAATGATAATCTTATTTTCTTTTTCGTCCCTTCATCTCCACCAAAAGAAAGAGCGACATTTTTAATTTTCCAAGTGAGAAGCGGAAGACCTTTATTTGTTTGAGAGAAATCAAAAGTAGGGGATTTGCAGAGCGATAAATCAAATGATTCTACTTTATCTTCATATCCAGAAGCGCAGATAACTCTTAGGAATGTATCAAGGAAAATAATTTTTTCCTGTTTGTTTCCAGTATAAGAAATAAGAACTTCTTTATCAGATGGTAAATATACAATGCGTACTTGTTCTAACTTACGTTGCGTACGGGTTCTGTCTATCTCTCCAGTTTCTTTATTGCGTGTAGGGGTTATTTGAGGAGATCCTTCAAAAGTCGCACTGATATAAAGTAAGCCATCTAAACTCTTTACTTCAACATCACACTCAGTGGCTCTATCGTCTTTGTTTGCGATGCGAATGAATTCTCGTGTTAACTCCCCAGTATTCATCTCAGCAACGTCTAATGCCACTTCTTTGGCCTCATAGAGCATGTAACCTCTCGCCACATAGAAATCATGGAAAAACATTACTTCATCAAAAACATCTTTATTGAAAAGATAGTAATAAAGAACTTTGTCATGGTCAGAAACGCACTCTATCTGTGTTTCTTCGTAAGCTAATTTCTTTTCCTTTAAAAGTGATTTAAATAAACTAACAGCATATTTTGTAGATAAGGTACTTATAATAGCTAGCTCTTTTTCTATATCAATTTTTTCTGAAGGAGAAAGTGATTTATAAAAATCCATCATTATATCGACAGCAGTTTTTCTCGGAGTATTATCTGTAATTTCAAAGATGGCTACAATCGAATGACTTGAGTATAGTTTTGTAATTAGTTCAGGGGTGTATATTTTTTTAAAATAATTTTTTACGGAAAATGATGAAGCCATGCGGGTTAAATATAAAATTGAAAATAATTTTTATAGTGTACCATGAACATTGAAGCACTGGGATTTGGCTACAAAACTTCTCCTCGCAAGCTCGTCGATAAAGTTTTGTAGCCTCGTATTCAAATCCCAATGAAAGTGACGCAGGTCACTTTCTTCTCTCTGATGCAGAAACTAAAAATACCCTCAACTAGAAAGTTGAGGGTATTTTTAGTTTTGCGCAGTCGATGGGATTTGAACCCACGACCCCTGCCGTGACAGGGCAGTGCTCTAACCAGCTGAGCTACGACTGCATATTTATTTTTTTAACACTTACAAACGTTTCTCTTATCTTTAGAATTTAGCACTGCATTTTGGCAGGCTCGCTATATTCTAACTTGAGCTGAGCTACGACTGCATATTTATTTTTCTGAACCTAAACATTTTACCACATATACAGTATCTTTCAAGTAGTTAAATTGTTGTATAATACTTACACACGAACCTGTGGTAACCGTTCCATAAACCTGTGAGCGCCTTTTCGTGAGAGAGGTGGGAGGTATTGGAAGTGAGTTCCCATATACCAAAAGGTAGAGTGTTGGGTGGACCTTTTTAAGGTCTACCCATTTTATTTTAAGGAAAATGTTATAATCTAATAATATGTCATCAACTTTCACACAAATACTCAGAAAAGAAATTCCAGGCCAAGAGGTTTTTTATGAAGACGATAAAGTTTTTATTTTTCTTGCAAGAAACCCTCACACAGAAGGACATTCTTTAATTGTTCCAATTAAAGAAGTTAGTAGATTTGAAGAATTGGATCACGATATTTTTTCTCACATGGCAGTTATTGCACAAAAGTATGCGAAAGTTCTTGAAGATATTTATAGTCCAGAACGTGTAGGAGTAGCAATTGATGGTTTTCAAATTGACCACGTTCACATGCATATCATGCCTATTTGGAGAGAAAAAGGTGGAGTATGGAAATCTGATACTAACCCAGAACTTACTCAGACTGCGTCAGATGAAGAACTTAAAAGAGTTACAGATATTTTAAGAAGTGTAATGCCTAAATATTTTAATTAGCTAGTTTCTTTTGTGTTATAAGTATTTCTGTTAGAATCAAAATATGAAATATCAAGTACTTCTTTTTTATAAATATGTTACTGTTGCTGATCCGTTACAATTAAAAAACGTACTTATTTCGCTATGCACGCACTTTAATTTAAATGGAAGAATTATTGTGGCAGAAGAAGGACTAAACTTTACTGCCGAAGGAGCAGTTGAAGATACAGAAAACTTTTTGAAAGAATTTTTAAAAGATGAAAGATTTGCCGATGTACAAATTAAACGAAGTGAAGGGACTGGAGCCTCTTTCCCACGTCTTTCCATTAAAGTCCGTAATGAGATAGTAGCTACACGTTTTCCAAAAGAAGTTGATCCAACAAAACAAACAGGTAAATACTTAAAACCAGAAGAACTCCGTAGATGGTATAAAGAAGACAAAGATTTTGTGGTAGTTGATATGCGTAACTCATATGAATTTGAATCTGGACATTTTCAGAAATCAATTGACCCAGGTATGATAGCTTCACGTGAATTGCCAGATTTGATTGAGAAAATAAAAAAAGAGACAGAAGGTAAAACAATCCTTACTGTATGTACTGGTGGTGTACGTTGTGAAAAAATGTCAGCTTATCTCCTCCATGAGGGTTTTGATAAAGAAAATGTGTATCAACTAGACGGAGGAATGCATTCTTATATGGAAAAATATCCAGGAAAGGATTTCTTGGGAACACTTTTTACTTTTGACGACAGACTAGTTATGGATTTTGGTGGAGATAGAGAAGTTATAGGAAAATGTAAACGTTGCGATGCACCAAATGAACAGTACCAAAACTGCGCAAATGCCGAATGTAATATGTTGTTTTTGATTTGTAATAATTGTATGTCAACTGAAGGCTCTGGATTTTGTAGTGAAAAATGTGAAAAATCTACTGTGCGGGTAGTTCAAAGAGTCAGGGGGTAATTAGTATGAAATTTGAAAAAAAAGTAGAAATACTTCGTATACAAAAATACAGCGGGCGAGAAACTCCAGAGTTCTTGGAAGATGTAATCAAAATTGCAAAAGGGGAAGCCTTTGAATACCTGTTAGGTGAGGTTGATTTTTGCGGTGCAAAAATCAACCTCTCACTTCGTCCCATGATTCCACGTCCCGAGACAGAACACTGGGTCAAGCAAGCAATAGAAGAAATTCAAAACGGTAAAAGTTTTTATACACTTCGAGTGCTGGATTTGTTTTCTGGTTCAGGAAATATTGGTCTCGCAATTCTAAAAAATATTCCGGAATCAACAGTGGACATGATTGAACTTGATCCGAAGTTAAACGAACAGATTGAGATATCTATATTAAGAAACAACATAAAGAAGACCCGCACGCGTGTATTAACAGGGGATGGATTCGAAGGCGCAGTAGGATTATATGATTATATTTTTGCAGTTCCACCGTATGTTCCACCACAAATGAAAGAAGAAGTAATGAAAGAGCTGTCTGCTGAATCGCCTCTTTCGTTTTTTGATAAGGAAGATGGTTATTATTATCATAAGCAAGTACTCAGTCACGCCAAAGAATTCTTGAAAGAAGGCGGAACTTTATATTTAGAGTTTGATATCACTCAACGCGAACAAATCGAACAACTCGCCATAGAAAATGGTTGGACAAATTACTCTTTTATTCGAGATCCATACGAGCACGAGTTTGTGGTGGTTTTACATAAATAGTTGACAAATAAGAAATAGTTTGCTATACTGTACATATTATTTCCTTATGGATATCCATGTGTAGTCAGTTTTTATTTGACGCGTTGTGGCTAACCATAAATCTACCCCCTAGGTAGACGAGTCTTTCAACAAAAGGAAGCAGAGCGCAAATAATCAAATATTAACCTAAACAGGACTCTTATTTTTTGAGTTCCTCATATAAAATTATGTACACCATTACAACAGGTGGGTCTTCTGACTCACAATCTCGTTCTCGTTCGTCTTATTCATCATCTCGTGGAGATAGAGCTCCTCACTCTTCACAAGGTGGATTTTCTCGTGGACAATCATCATCACGCGGAGGTTACTCTTCACGTGGTCCATCACGCGGAGGATTCTCACGTGGTGGTTCACAAGGAGCTCCTCGTGCTTTCAATGCAAAGAGAAGTTTCAAGAAGGACTACATTGATGAAAAACTTTTTATTAATAAAGAAGCTGGAGTTACAGAAGTAGATCACTACACACCAAAGCACGCATTTATAGATTTTGGTATCAATGAACAACTTTCTGCTAACCTAACAGCAAAAGGACTTGTTACACCTTCACCAATCCAAGACCAATCAATTCCAGAAGTACTTTCAGGAAAAGATGTTATTGGTATTGCGTCAACTGGAACAGGTAAAACTGCTGCGTTCTTAATTCCTCTAATCAACAAGCTTGTTGCTGATAAAGACCACAAAATGATGGTACTTTGTCCAACACGTGAACTTGCTCAACAGGTTGAGGCTGAGTTCGTAGCGTTTACTCGTGGTATGAAACTTTTCTCTGTTTCTTGTGTTGGTGGTTCTCCAATCATGCGTCAGATTAAAGAATTAGAACTTGGTGTTAACGCCGTTATTGGCACACCAGGACGTGTAAAGGATCTTATCGAAAGAGGTAAAATCAGAATGGAATATTTTGACAGTATCGTACTTGATGAAGCTGACCGTATGCTAGATATGGGATTCATTGATGATATGCGTTCTATTCTTGGTGCAATGCCAAAGACAAAGCAGGGACTATTCTTCTCTGCGACGTTCTCTCCAGAAATTAAGAGACTATGTTCTGACTTCCTAAATAATCCAATCACTGTTTCTGTTAAATCACGTGATACAGCGTCATCTGTTATGCAGGATGTAGTACGTGTGAATACTGATGCTGAAAAAGTTGAAGCTCTACACGAGATTCTTCTTAAGCCAGAGTATTCTAAGGTACTTATTTTCCGTGAAATGAAAAGACACGTGGATGGTCTTGCGGCAGAACTTAACAAGCGTGGGTTCAAAGCTCTAGCTTTACATGGTGACATGCATAACCGTGAGCGTGAGCGTGCTGTTAAGGCTCTTGAAGCTGGAAAGGTTCAAGTTGTTATTGCGACAGACGTTGCTGCTCGTGGTTTGGATATTTCAGATATTTCACTTGTAGTGAACTATGATATTCCAAATAACTACGAGACTTATATTCACCGTATTGGTCGTACAGGTAGAGCAAAAAAATTGGGACATGCATTGACATTTGTTCCTAGACGATAATTATAAACACAAAAGCGGCGCCTCCAGCGCCGCTTTTGTTTTGACAAAATATTTAATTTTGTATAACATCTTTTATGTATTGAAGTTGTTATTGTGGCGTGAACCGGTGAGAAGTTAGTCTGATCAGCTAATGCGCCTTTATGATCAATCCCCAGCCAGGAAACTGTCTGGTCCGACGCTTAGTAAGCCTGGTTAAGCTGAAACAAAGTTGATAAGGTCAGCAATAACAATCTTCAGTACTCCTACAGAAACAATTTAATGTTTCTGTTTTTTATTTTAAATATTTTAAGAAATGTGGTACTCTACAAGTAGAAAAAACACATAGAAAGCCTGTAATGATTGAAGTGATGAATCGTGTTTTAAATAAAGTGTTTTATAAAAATTAAAAATTAAAATTAAAATTATGAATCAATTAACAGAAGGCGCTTCAGTCCCACAAGTAGTCTTCAAGACCCGTGTTCGAGATGCTTCTTTTGGGGGAGAAAATCCTTATCTTTGGAAAGATCTTTCAACAGATGAGATTTTTAAAGGTAAGAAAATTGTAGTATTTGCTCTACCTGGTGCTTTTACACCGACATGTTCATCAACTCATGCTCCTGGGTATGAGGAAAAATATGATGAAATAAAAGCGCTCGGAGTAGATGAAGTTATTTGTCTTTCTGTTAACGATGCTTTTGTTATGTTTCAATGGAAGAAACATCTTGGTCTAGAAAAGGTGTTTATGCTTCCAGATGGAAATGGAGATTTTACACGAGGAATGGGTATGCTTGTAAAGAAAGAAAACTTAGGATTCGGAAATCGTTCATGGAGATACTCAATGTTGGTGGAAGATGGAATAATAAAGAAGATGTTTGTTGAGCCTGGTTTTTCTGATAATTGTCCTAATGATCCGTTCGAAGCCAGTGATGCTTTCACAATGCTTAATTATCTTGAGGTTTCTAGAAAAAGTTAAATATTATCAATAATGTTGATAACACATAAAAATCACACATAACGTGTGATTTTTATGTGTTAGACTTTGTGTATATGAAAAAAATTATTGAAAGCTACAACGTAAAGAGTCTTATAGTCGGAGGTATTTTCGGCGCATTTATTAGTATGTTCATTTTCTCAGCTCTTGTTCCAAGTGGACCTGAAATGATTCGTGCTTATAACATGAAAAGATACAGAAACATGATGGATGATACAGTAAACATAAATCAGATGGGCGGACCTAACTCATATTTTTCAGGAGAAATAACTTCAGAAAAGGAATTTGTCGAAGATATGGTAAAACATCATAATGCAGCAGTATTTATGTCCCAAAAGGTACTAAAACTTAGTCCACGCGAAGCAATAAAGAAACTTGCGGAGGATATAATCAATACTCAGACATCTGAAATAAAAATGATGAATGATTTATTAAATAATTGGAAATAAATATAAAGTAGCAAAAAGCGCGAAACCAAAGGTTTCGCGCTTTTTGCTATAATGTACATATGAACAAATCTGAAATGATTGCAGGAGTAAAAAAGAAAATAGATAATCTCAAAAAGTCGCCGCTATATAATTATCGTAAAGAAAACAATTATATTCCAGTTATTGGGGAAGGATCACTAGATGCTCACATAATGTTTGTGGGTGAAGCACCTGGTAAAAATGAAGCTGCAACAGGTAAACCTTTTTGTGGACGTTCAGGGAAGTTACTCGACGAGATGCTTTTGTCTATAGGGTTGTCTCGCTTAGATATTTATATTACAAACCTTGTAAATGATAGACCGCATGATAATCGTGACCCAAACAAAGAAGAGATTATTTTATATTCCCCATTTTTAGATGAACAAATAAAAATTATCAAACCAAAAGTGATTGTCATGTTAGGTAGACTTAGTATGAATTATCTCTTTGAAAGAGCAGGGGTCAAAGAAAAATTACAAATGATAGGGCAGATGCATGGAAAAATGTTTGAAGGTGAGATTGATGGTTTGAAAGTTAAATTATTACCTCTATATCATCCAGCTGCTGCAATATACAATCAGAAATTAAGAGGAACACTGTTTGAAGATTTCAAAAATCTAAAAGGTTTATAAATTATTGTTATATCTTTTACTCCCCAAAGAGATTCAACAGAGATTCAACATAAAAATGCATTTTAGTCACTTTTTTTGATTGTTTTTATCCCCATTTTTTCTTATATTATCTGTTGCTATTTACCAAATATCCTGTTATAATGCGCGGACTATTGACCACTGATTGAGTAACGAGCGAGGACAATAAATAGTGAATTACCTAGGAAACGTTAGAAATTATCAGGGTTTATCTATTTTATAAAGTAAGCTAAATCGGCGAAAGCTGGTTTAGTCAAATTTGTCGTTATGCCAAAAACACACTTGTCAGCAGGTTCTCGTCCACAGAAAACTTTTGGGAAATATCGTGAGCCACTCACTAAATTACCGAATCTCGTCGAAAATCAGATTCTTTCATACAAAGACCTTACCGAAAAAGGTATTGTCGAAATCTTCCGTGAGTTCTCACCACTACGTGACTATTCAGAGAAGAAGTTTGACCTTGAGTTCATTTCTTTTGAACTCTCACCAGCAAAATACGATGAAGTATATGCTAAGGAAAATAAATTAACATACGAAGCGCCACTTCGGGCTCGTGTTAAGTTGACTAATAAAATTTTGAACACCTCTAAAGAACAGGAGATTTTCATGGCGGATTTCCCTTTGATGACTGTCCACGGGACTTTCATTATCAACGGTGTTGAACGTGTAGTTGTTCCACAGCTAGCTCGTTCGTTCGGTGTTTTCTTTGACTCAGAAGAAACAAAAGGCAAGCGTTACTTCGGAGCAAAAATAATACCTTCACGTGGTGTTTGGATTGAATTAGGCACAGAAGCAGATGGTAGTATTTATGTACGTATCGACAAGAAGCGTAAGTTTTCTGTTATAGCACTTCTACGTGTTCTCGGACTTACATCTGATGAGCAAATCAAGAAGGCTTTTGAAGGTCACCCAGTTTCTGGACCACTTATGAACATACTCGTTGAACGTGATGAAATCAAAACGGTTCATGATGCATATATCGAAATCTACAAGCGTCTCCGTGATGGTGACCTAGCAACTCCAGAAAACGCAAAGGAGCATATTGATTCTATTGTTTCTCCTGAACGTTACGATCTTTCTCCTGTTGGACGTTTTCGTTTCAACAAGCGTTTTGGAAAGTCTATTGATGCAAAGGATAAAGAAGCTCAACGCCGCACTCTTTCAAAGGAGGATATGGTGGATATCATCAATCACATTGTTGAACTAAACAATAATCCTAATGCGCAAGAAGACGATATTGACCACCTTGGTTCACGTCGTGTTCGTTACGTGGGAGAAATGATGGCACAAAAGATTCGTACAGGTATGATGCAGATGAAGCGTAACATTCAAGATAAGATGTCAGTTATTGATACTGATACGACTCTTCCTATTTCTATCATCAACCAGCGCCCACTTCAGGCTCGTATTAAGGAATTCTTTACGACAAACCAGCTTTCACAGTTTATGAACCAAGAAAACCTACTTGCAGAAGTAGAACACTTGCGTACTCTTTCTGCCCTCGGTCCCGGCGGCCTTACACGTGAACGTGCAGGTTTTGAAGTTCGTGACGTTCACACATCTCATTACGGTCGTGTTTGTCCAATCCACACTCCAGAAGGTCCGAACATCGGTCTTATTCTTCGCCTTTCTAACTACGCGCGTATCAATGATTTTGGTATTATCGAAACACCATATGTAAAAGTTAAAGATGGAAAGATTACAAAAGAAATCGTATACATGAACGCTCTTGAAGAAGAACGATACATCATTGCGCATGCTGGAAATGATTTTGACAAAGATGGAAAGCTTGTAAAAGCAGAAACAGAAGTTCGTAAAGCTGGTCAACCAGGTCTTGCGCTCCGTGAAGAGGTTGAATTCATTGACGTAGCAACAAACCAAGCGTTTTCTGTTGCGACATCTATGATTCCCTTCCTAGAACACGACGATGCGTCACGTGCACTGATGGGTTCAAACATGCAGAAGCAAGCTGTGCCACTTATGTGTCCTGAAGCTCCTTTGGTTGCGACAGGTATGGAAGGTGAAGCTGCAAAGCACATTGGACGTCTTATTATTGCAGAAGAAGCAGGTGAGGTTAAGTATGTTGATGCAAAGAAAATTGTAATCAAGTCAGAAAAGAAGGAATATGAATATAATTTGATTAACTTCGCTCGTACAAACGCCTTTAACCTTTTCCACCAGAGACCAACAGTCTCATTAGGGGACAAAGTAAAGAAGGGACAAGTTCTGGCAGATGCAGCAACATCAGATAATGGTCAAATCGCTCTTGGGCATAACATTCGCGTAGCTTTCATGGCTTGGAACGGCGCGAACTACGAAGATGCTATCATTCTTTCAGAAAAATTAGTTAAAGAAAGTAAGTTCTCATCAATCCACATTGAAGAATTCGTTTGTAACGTGCGTGATACAAAATTAGGAGCTGAAGTTACAACTCACGACATTCCAAACGTTGGTGAAAATAAACTAAAGAATCTTGATGAAGATGGAATCATTCGTATCGGTGCTGAAGTTCGCCCAGGAGATATCTTGGTTGGTAAAATTACTCCAAAGGGTGAGACAGAACTTACTCCAGAAGAGAGACTTCTTCGCTCTATTTTTGGTGAAAAGGTACGTGATGTGAAAGACTCATCACTTCGTCTTGATCACGGAAAGCGTGGACGTATTATTGGTGTAAAAGTGTTCTCACGTGAAAGAGGAGACCATCTTGAAAGTGGAATCATTAAGCGTATTCACATTGAAGTTGCGCAAGTTCGTAACATCTCTGTTGGAGACAAGCTTGCCGGACGTCACGGTAACAAGGGTGTTATATCAACAATTCTCCCAGTAGAAGAAATGCCATTTGATGCTGATGGAAATCCAATCGATATCATACTTACGCCACTTGGTGTGCCTTCACGTATGAACCTTGGACAGATTCTTGAAATGCACTTAGGACTTGCTGCGGACTCTTTAGGTTATCAAGCTATTGTCCCATCATTCCAAGGAGCATCTGATGCAGAAATAAAAGAAGAATTAGTAAAGGCAGGATTTAAGGAAACTGGTACATTACAGCTTTATGATGGACGTACAGGTGAAGCTTTCAATCAGGAAACTGCCGTTGGTGTTATGTATATTATGAAACTTCACCATATGGTTGAAGATAAGATTCACATGCGTTCTATCGGTCCTTACTCTCTTATCACTCAACAGCCACTCGGTGGAAAGGCACAAGGTGGAGGTCAGAGATTCGGGGAAATGGAAGTGTGGGCACTCGAAGGTTATGGAGCAGCTCACATACTCCGTGAAATGTTAACAGTTAAGTCTGATGATATCACTGGTCGTTCACAAGCGTTCGATAGTATTATCAAGGGAGAAGACGTTAAGGAACCAGGTACCCCAGCATCATTTACTGTTATGTTGAATACACTCCGAGGTCTTTCACTTGATGTTGAACCGCGTCAGATTAAATCAACTGAAGCAAAACTTATTGGCGAATCGTCTCTATAATTTCGTAACTAAATAACTACTATGAAAACAATCGACACAAATAATTTCGATGGACTAGGAATCAAAATTGCTTCTCCTGAAGCAGTACGTTCTTGGTCATTTGGTGAGGTTACAAAGCCAGAGACAATCAACTATCGTACAGGACGCAGTGAACGCTACGGACTCTTCGATGAGAGAATATTCGGTCCAGAAAAGGATTATGAATGTTATTGCGGAAAATACCGACGTATTCGTTTTAAGGATATCGTTTGTGAGAAGTGTGGAGTTGAAGTAACAAAGTCCATTGTTCGTCGTGAACGTATGGGGCATATTGAACTTGCTTCACCAGTTGCTCACATTTGGTTCTTGCGCACAGTTCCTTCACGTATCGCTCTTATATTGGCTCAGCCAGTAGGTGATGTTGAAAAGGTTGTGTATTTTGCTGGCTATGTTGTTAAATCAGTTAATCAGGCGGCAAAGGATGAAATTCTATCAAATCTTGATTCTGAATTTAAGGCGAAAGTTAAATCAGCTAGTGATGAAAAGACACAAGATAAACTTCGTGAACTTTTAACTGCAACAAAAAAAGAAATTGAAGAAATTAAACCAAACAAAATCTTTGACGAACTAACATATCACCGTTACGCGATGAAGTATGGAACATGTTTTGAGGCCGGTATTGGAGCAGATGCTCTTTACGAAATCTTCAAGAAGATGGACCTAAAAGAAATTGAAGGGCAAATCGTTAAGCAACTTGAAAAGTGTGGAGCTCTAGAGCGTGAGAAAGCAGAAAAGCGTCTTTCTCTTATTCGTGCATTCCAAAATGCAGGAATTCGCCCAGAATGGATGTTCATGACTGTTATTCCAGTCATACCACCAGGAATTCGTCCTATGGTTGCACTTGAAGGTGGGCGTTATGCTGCTTCAGATGTGAACGACCTATACCGTCGTGTAATCAACCGTAACAATCGTTTGAAGAAGTTGATGGAAATCGGTGCTCCAGATGTTATTTTGCGTAACGAGAAGCGTATTCTTCAAGAAGCTGTTGATGCGCTCATCGATAACTCAGCTCGTCACGGACAAGATGCTGTTATGAGTCAGTCACAGAAGCGTCAACTAAAGTCACTTTCTGATAACCTAAAAGGTAAACAAGGTCTTCTACGTGGAAACCTTCTAGGTAAGCGTGTGGACTACTCAGCTCGTTCTGTTATTGTGGTTGGTCCTTCACTTTCATTAAATGAATGTGGTCTTCCAAAGCACATGGCTCTTGAACTTTTCAAACCATTTATTATTTCAAAAATTCTTGAACGTGAACTCGCATTTAACATTCGTGGTGCGAATAAATTAATAGAAGACAGTATTCCAGAAGTGTGGGCAATCCTCGAAGAAGTTATTGAAGGAAAGTATGTGTTGCTTAACCGCGCGCCTACACTTCACAGACTTGGTATTCAGGCTTTCAACCCTAAGCTAATTGAAGGTAATGCTATTCAGCTTCACCCTCTAGTGTGTCAGGCCTTTAACGCCGACTTCGACGGTGACCAGATGGCTGTTCACTTGCCACTTTCAGTTGCTGCTCAAGAAGAAGCTCGCACACTCATGGCTGCGAACCGTAACTTGCTCAAACCTGGTTCTGGAGATTCTATTGTAAACCCACGTATGGATATGGTTCTTGGAGCCTACTGGATGACAAAAGTTATTGAAGGAGAAATAGGTGAAGGAAAATACTTTGCCTCACCTAATGAAGCTATTACTGCTTACGATTTTGGTATCGTATCATTCCGCGCCAAGATTTGGGTTATGCCATCAGACAAAGAAAAATATTCTAAGTTTGAAGGAAAGAGGTTTGAAACAACGATTGGACGCCTACTATTTAACTCAGTATTCCCAAATGACTTTGCTTACATGAACGACGAAGTAACTGCAAAGAAAATGAACGCTATTGTTGATGAAGTTATCCTTACTTACGGTCTTGATAAAGCTCCAGCTGTTATCGATAAGATAAAAGCCTTCGGTTACAAATATGCAACAATCTCCGGTACAACATGGAGTATTGACGCCGTTAAGGTTCCTAAGGAAAAACCTACTCTTGTTCAAGAAGGATGGGATAGTGCTGCTCGTGTAGAGGCTGATTATGAGGAAGGTCTCCTTTCAGCAGAAGAGCGTTATGAAAAAACTATTGAAGTATGGCAAGGTGTTCGTTTAAAGATTGAAAAGCTTATGCCAGACTCAATCGAAAAGAATGGCTCAGTGTACGACTTGATTACTTCAGGTGCCAGAGGTTCTATTGCTCAGGTTATTCAGATGGCAGGTATGAAGGGTATTATTGTGAACAACTCAGGACGCAACATCGACTTCCCGGTTATCTCATCATACAAGGAAGGTCTAACACCACTTGAGTACTTCATTACAACTTACGGTGCACGTAAAGGTAACTCAGATACGGCTCTTAAGACTGCTCAAGCTGGATATCTTACACGTCGTCTAGTGGATGTGGCACAGGATGCTATCATTACCGAAATTGATTGTGGAACAAAAGAAAGTAAAATTGTTCGCAAAGAAAACGCTCTCGGAATTGAAGTTCCAATTTCAAAGAACATTCGCGGAAGAGTCCTTGCGGAGGATGTTGTTGTAGATGGTGCTGTTGTTTTCAAAAAGAATCACCTTGTTTCAAAAGATGATGCTATTACAATAGAAAATACTGGAGTAGAAGAAGTGTCAGTATTTTCACCACTAGCATGTCAGTCATTACATGGTCTTTGTCAGAAGTGTTATGGACTCGATATGGGGCGTAACAAGAAAGTGGACTTAGGTGAAGCAGTTGGTATCGTTGCTGCTCAAGCTATCGGTGAACCAGGAACACAGCTTACTATGCGTACATTCCACGCTGGAGGTGTGTCTGGAGTCGACATCACACAAGGTCTTCCTCGTGTTGAAGAAATCTTCGAAAGACGTACTCCAAAGAATCCTGCTATCATTGCACACGAATCAGGTGAAGTTATTGGTATGCGTGATGAAGGAAAGGAGAAAATTATTCTTGTTTTGGCAGATGACGATGGAGCCAAAGGAAACAAGAGTGGAAAGCAAATTGAATACACAGTACCGTTCCGTCGACAGTCAATTGTAAAAGTTGGTGATCAAATAAAGAAAGGTCAAATGCTTACGGATGGTTCATGTGATATCGAAGAGTTGTTCACTTACGCAAGCAAAGAAGTCGCTGCGGAATACATCGTTAGTGAAATAAACAAAGTTTATGAACTACAAGGAGCTTCTATCTCACGTAAGCACGTGGAAGTTATAATCAAGCAAATGTTTGGTCGTGTAAAAATTACAAACCCAGGCGACTCATACTTTACTCAAAGTGATGTTGTTGAAGTTTCTACTTTCCGCGCAGAAAATTACCGTGTGAAAGAAGAAGGTGGGACAGAGGCAAAGGGACGCAGTTTGGTACTTGGTATTACAGATGTGGCGTTGTCTACTGACTCATGGCTTTCAAGTGCTTCATTCCAAAACACTACTCGTGTGCTCATTACAGCGTCTACTCGTGGACAAATGGATGAACTACGTGGACTTAAGGAGAATGTTATTATTGGACGTCTTATTCCTGCCGGCACCGGTCTTCGCGGTAAAAAGGCATAATTTGTTCATCTGCTTTGTTGGAAGAAATTTTTCCTCCACGCAACGTACTATTCGTACGTCTTGGTCGTAAAAATTTCTTCCGCCTCGCATATGAATCAAATTCTGACTTTTTATAGCCAGTTAACGTTTGATAAAATTAGTAAATAACAAAAGCGCGACCGAAGGTCGCGCTTTTGTTATTTCTGATTTAGTGTAGAATAGTTGTCAGAAACTGTGACTTTTCACAGTGTGTGAGGGGAAAGATATGAATTGGATTGGTCCTACCGTGCTTGCTACACTGTTTCTTTTTATTGGCCTCGGTTTATGGTTTACCAGATTCAGGCTTTCCAAACAAGAAAAAGATTTTGTTTCCTACGTGCATGAAGAGGCGAAGAATCGCAATCTCACGAAAGAAGAGTTACCTGGCTTTCTATTTCGCAACAGGGACAAGTTGGCGATTATGTACTCCATAAAAAAGGGACCCTTAGTTCTCAATAACGTGCCACGGGTACTCAGCACGATTGAGAGCACGTACCAGCTGTCTTAAATATGTCCACTAATCAACCTCGCTACGGCGAGGTTTTTACACGGTAAACTTTCACGAATTCCAACTTGACATAATGTTTCATCATGATATAATGGCTATGGATGTCATTTGAACGCCATTGGCGTTGCCGCATGAGCGACCTGCCACTGCGTGTGCAATTACAAACGTGAATGCTGGCAAATTTCACCAGCGCCAACGTCACTTGCACAGGATACTTCCTGCTAAGAGCCTTGCAAGGCTTTGTAGAGCAAATCCCCGCCATGTGTTTTTCCTCATTTTTCACGTGGCGGGGTGCTCAGCCCAAAATATTCACAGACATTTAATGTCAACAACCATTGCCCAAAAGCAGTGGTTTTTTATTTTCCTTCTAAATTCGCAAACATGCTAAAATAGACCCATGAACCCCAAAGATCAAGTAAAAGAAAATCTTTCAATAACAGAAGTGGTTTCTACATATATCCGACTAGAAAAGTCAGGGAGTCAATTTCGCGCACGCTGTCCGTTCCACAATGAGCGCACACCAAGTTTTTATGTTTCACCAGAAAGAAAATCATTTCACTGTTTTGGTTGCCAAGCTCACGGAGACATTTTTACATTCGTAGAAAAAATTGAAAACATACCATTCTACGAAGCTTTGAAAATTTTAGCTGACCGCGCTGGCATACAACTTACTGATTCACAAAAAAATAAAGAAGACACCCGTCTCATCACTCTTCTAAAAGACGCAACAGAACACTTTGAGCAAAATCTAAAAAAGAGTCCTGAGGCAATGCAGTATTTGATTGAGCGTGGATTATCTGAAGAAACAATAAAAACTTTTCATATTGGATATGCAAAAAATGAATGGCGTGATTTATTTATTTATCTTGCATCACGTGGTTATCAACCAGAAGAAATGGAACAAGCGGGATTGATGATAAAAGCTCAAGATGAAAACGGAAACCTTAAAGGTTGGTATGACCGTTTTCGCGGACGAATAATGTTTCCTATACGAAATGTTTCTGGAGCAACCGTTGGATATTCTGGGCGAATACTGCCGTCACTTGTCGACCCTTCAGTTGCTCAAGGTAAATATGTAAATACTCCAGAGACGGTGCTATACCATAAGTCTAAAATTTTATTTGGCTACGATACCGCAAAAAAGAAAATGTCAGAAGTAAAAAATGTTGTAGTTGTAGAAGGTCAAATGGACTTGTGTATGAGTTATCAAGCTGGAATCCATAATACTGTCGCTGTATCTGGAACTGCTTTTACAGATGAACACATTCATTTGATAAAACGATTTTGTGACACTGCAATTCTTTCTTTTGATACAGACACCGCAGGACAAAACGCTCTCAAAAAAACCGCACTACTTTGTTTACTCGGAGGTCTTGATGTATATGTAGTTGGTGACATTGGAATGAAGGATCCAGCAGATTTAATTAGAGAAAATCCTAAAGCGTGGCTAGAAGCAGTTGAGAAAAAAAGACATGTGGTAGAGGTCATGCTTGCACATATTATGGAAGCTGAAAAAGATGACAGAAAACAAGGGCAGAGAATTGTGTCTGAAGTGTTACCATTTCTTCGCGCGATACAGTCCCCAATTGACCGCGCACATTTTATAAAAGTTATTTCAGGAAAAGCTCATATACCAGAAGCGACATTAACTGAAGAACTTTCTCGTGGAGTAATTGCACAACCAGAAATTATTCAAGAAGTAATCGCAACACTCCCAAGTAAGGAACGTCTTACCCGCGAACTTATTGCTTACGCTACACTAACTGGTAAATTGACCGACGAAAATTTTCTAACACTTTCACTTGATGTTACTCAATTCCCAGAAGCGATTATTCAGGAAGAAATGTTCAAACTTGAAGAAAAAGTAACAGGGGATAAAGAATCGTATTTTTATGATTTAATTAAGACTTATAAAAAAGTAGAACATAAAGAAAAGCTTACAGATTTACAGTCAAAATTACGCGAAGAAGGTGAAGACCAAGAAGCTGTTTTGAAAGAGATTTATGAACACGCAAAGAGCGGTTATTAAATATAAACTCACCGCTTTCCACAACTAGCACATAATCTGCACTACACAAAGTGGATAAAATGTGATAGAGTAATCGATACACGTCATATGGCGAAAAAAGTATCTTCACAAAAGAAAAGTGTACAGAAAAAAACTACGACTAAAACCGTAGCCAAAAATGCGAAAGCTAAAAAGGTTGTCAAAGCAAAGGCACCTGTCAAAAAGACATCTGTAAAGAAACAAGCGAAGAAAGTCATATCTAAAAAACCTGTTAAAGCAACTAAGAAAGTTGCTACAGTTAAAAAAACGGCTACAAAAAAAGTTGCACCAAAAGCAGAAGTAAAAGCAAAATATAAACCAAAGGCATTTACTATCAAGACTGGTCCATCAAAACCAAAAGTTGCCGAGAAGCCAAAGAAAGTAACAACTCGAGAGGGAAATGAATTAGAGCTTCTTACGAAAGGAAAGGAACGCGGTTTCATCACATATGATGAAATTATCAGATATTTCCCAACGATAGAAACAGATATTTTATATCTTGAAGAGCTGTATGAAAAAATGTCCGCTGCAGGAATCGATGTTCTTGAGGGTGGAAATCTTCTTGATATGGATGATGATCTTGCAAGATTAGAAGGTCGTGACAGTACTCATGACAGTATTCAAATGTACTTGCGTGAGATTGGACAGTATCCACTTATTTCGGGGGATAATGAACGTGAACTAGCTCAACGTATTGAAAAGGGAGACCAAGAAGCAGGAACACTTTTAGCAAAAGCGAACCTCAGACTTGTGGTTTCTATTGCAAAGAAATATGTTGGTCGTTCATCTGACTTAACGCTTTTGGATTTGATTCAAGAAGGAAACATTGGACTATTTAAGGCTGTTGAGAAGTTTGATTGGAATAAGGGATATAAGTTTTCAACTTATGCAACTTGGTGGATTCGTCAGGCTATCACTCGCGCGCTTGCTGATCAATCACGTACAATTCGTATTCCTGTTCACATGGTAGAAACAATCGCAAAGTACAAGCAAGTTGTGCGTCGCTTGTCACAAGATTTGGGACGTGACCCACTAGCAGAAGAAATTGCTGTTGAAATGGGTGTCGATGTTGAAAAAATTCACATCATTGAAAATATTAACCAAGACACAGTATCACTTGAAAAACCAATCGGAGATGATGATGACAAATCAACACTTGGTGAGTTTATTGCAGATGATAAAATTCTTTCACCAGATGCTGAGGCTTCACATAGAATACTCGCTGACCAAATCAACGAGATTCTCGACGACCTTTCTCCAAAAGAAAGAAAGATTGTTGAAATGCGAAATGGTTTAGGTGAGTACGATGGAGTAATGCATACACTTGAAGAAGTGGGAGCAGAGTTTGGTGTTACTCGTGAACGTATTCGTCAGATTGAAGCCAAAGTGCACGAAAAAATAAGAGGACATGAAAAATCTGAGAGGTTGAGAAACTACTAAAAGTTTTAATAAATAATAAAGAGCGATGCCTAGTGCATCGCTCTTTATTATTTTAAACTCTTTAAAACCCTTGCAAAATAAAGAGAAATGTGGTATTATACGAATATGTTAATCGATCACGTAACACTACAAGTAAAAGCCGGCAAAGGAGGCGACGGAGTTGTTCGTTGGCGCCGTGAAAAAGGTATTCCTTTTGGAGGACCTGCTGGTGGAGACGGAGGAAAAGGTGGAGATGTTTATTTCCATGTTGTTCGTGATATCCAAGCTTTATCTGTTTATAAACACAAAAAAGAATGGGACGCTCCAGAAGGAGAAGCTGGTCAAAAAAGAAGTATGCACGGAAGTAGTGCAGAAGATTTGTACCTACAAGTTCCATTGGGTTCTGTAATTTACAATCGTGAATATGACAAGAAATATGAGTTTATGGAAGAAGGAGACTTCTTGGTTCTTCGTGGTGGAAAAGGTGGACTAGGAAATGAAAACTTTAAATCATCTACCAACCGTGCACCAGAAGAATTCACTAAAGGTGAACCTGGGGAGTTTGCAACATTTGATATTGAGCTTAAGCTGATCGCTGATGTTGGTTTAATAGGTCTTCCGAATGCCGGCAAGTCATCACTTCTAAACGCACTCACTCGCGCTGGAGCAAAGATTGGAGACTACCCATTTACAACACTAGAACCAAACTTAGGAGCATATTTTGGATACGTCCTTGCAGATATTCCTGGGCTTATTGAAGGAGCAAGTGAAGGTAAAGGTCTTGGTCATAAATTCTTGCGTCACATAACTCGTACACGTGTATTGGTTCATTTGGTATCTTCTGAGAATGAAGATGTTGCTAAAGTTTATACAACCATACGTGAAGAACTTGGTAAATTTGACCCAGAACTTTTGAAACGTGAAGAAGTTATAGTTCTTTCAAAAATAGATACAGTTGATGAAAAAATTATAAAAGAAAAAATAAAGTCATTGGAAAAAGTATCAAAGTCTAAAAATATAATTACTCTTTCTCTATATCAAGACGAGACCATAAAATCTTTCGGAGATTATTTAATACAGCTTTTAGCCACTAGCCACTAGGGTTTAGAAAATACAAAAGCGCGACCTTCGGTCGCGCTTTTGTATTCCACTAGTGGCTAATTACTATCCAAAAGATTGTTTTTTGAACCAGGTGTAAATAGTCCAATATGTTTAACATCAAGGCCTATACAAAGAGCGAGAGTGTAAGCAGCCGAGTTTGAATTTTCAGTATCTCCATTAAAACTTAAACCAAGAGGAGGGTATGGAATATATTTTTGGTTTATCTCATTTTTACAGCTTAGTGCTTTATTCCACAAATCAATAACTTGACTATAATTTCCTTGATTTAATATTATTCCAGGATAATTTTTCTCTCTTAGATAAGAGCGTGCACCGTCAAATTTCCACACTTGTAGTTTGTCTGTTTTATCTGCACCTATGTATTTCCATTTACCAGTTTCTGAGTCTGTTGCCAGTCCGTGTAGCTCACTAACGATTTCCCCATCTTGATCGCTAAGAACTAAATAATTATGCCCTGCTAATCCCAAAAGAAGAGGGTGTTGTATTAACTGAATACTCCAATCCCCAGGGGTTTGCTGAGGTTTAGGGTGTGTAATGGGATTGTTTATAATCGCATACATAGACAAAATAAAAACCAAACTCCAGTAAAAGTCTTTTACAATTTTATTAGTAAAAAAATTCATAGCCAAATATCTACTTTAGAACATCTTTTAGCAACTCTTGAAACAAACTAGGGTTTCCTGCGCCTTTACTTTTTTTCATGCATTGACCAACGAAGAACATAAACATGCTTTCTTTTCCAGACTTATAGTCAGCTACTTGTGTTGGATTTTCTGAAACAACCTCATCAACAATTTTTTTCAAAAGTTCTGGGTCATTTTTTTGAATGAGGCCTTTTTCTTCGGCTAGTTTTTTGACGTCTATGTTTTTATTATCTAACATCTCTGGGAGAATGTCTTTTGCTCCGCGGGAAGATAGTTCATTTGTTATAACCATTTCAATCAGTGAACGAAAGGATGTTGCATTTGGCAATGTGTCGGTTGATATTTCTTTTCCTTCTTTTTTCAATAAACCAATAACATCAGAGGCAAGATAATTTGAAGTAAGTTGTGCAAATATTTTATTTTTACCTTCAACAACCACATCAAAGAAATGTGCAAGAACTGGTGAGTCGATAAGTATTTCGATTATATCGGATTTTATTTCAAAATCGGTTGCAAAACGCTTTTGTTTTTCTTTTGGAAGTTCTGGAAGTGAAATTCTGATTTCTTCAATATTAAATAATTTATTTAAATATAATTTTGGTAAATCAGGGTCAGGGAAGTAACGGTAGTCATGAGCGTTTTCTTTTTTACGCTGACTGAATGTAATTTGTTTTGCTTCGTCCCATCCACGAGTTTCCTGCACAACTAATTCTCCTTTTTCAATGAGTTCAATATGGCGAGCCACTTCATAATTAATTGCTCCAAAAACAGATGCGAATGAGTTGATGTTTTTTACTTCGCATTTAGTGCCGAACTTGTTTGGGTCTTTGGAAACAGAGATATTTGCTTCTATGCGCATTTGTCCCATCTCCATGTTTGCTTCTGAAGCGCCAACATAACGAAGTATCCTTTGAAGTTCTCGTGCAAAAGCTACAGCTTGTTCAGCAGAATGAATAACTGGTTCCGTTACAAGTTCCATAAGAGGAACACCTGCGCGGTTATAATCAACAAGAGTCATGCCATTTTCATGGGATGATTTCGCAGTATCTTCCTCAAGGTGAATACGGGTCAGCTCTACGTCGTTTATGGAGCCACCAGACACAATAGGGAGCTTGTATTGGGTGATCTGGTACCCTTTTGGGATATCTGGGTAGAAGTAGTTCTTACGGTCAAATTCAGTGAAATCTGCAATATTACTACCAGTAGCCAAACCTACAGTTATAACCTTCTTAATGGCTTCTTTGTTGGCAACAGGGAGTGTTCCAGGGTGAGCCATACAAATTTCACAGATATTTTGGTTTGGACGTTTTTCTGTTGGGTCATTTTTACAACCGCACCACATTTTTGAGTTTGTGTGTAGTTCCGCATGTACCTCAAGGCCAATAGTGGTGATGTATGGAGATGTTTCGTTAGACATAAGTAAATTATAACAAAAAAGTACTTGAAACTAAAGGGAAACAATTTCTGCAGTCGGGAGATATTTTTTGTTCCAAGTTTGTTGTCTTTTGGCATACTGCATGGACTTAGTTATAAGTTCCTTTTTCATTTCTTCTTCATCAATTTTATTTTCAAGATATCTAGCGATGGTCACATATTCAAGCCCAAACTTTTTCATTGTGTCACTCGTATATCCTTTTTCCATAACAGATTTTACTTCATCTGTCATTCCGTGAGCTAATCTTTTTTCTAAACGCTTAGTGATTCTTTCCCTAAGTAATTCACGTGTTGGATTCATTAAATATATTTTTGTATCATAAATAAGTTTTGGTTCGCTTTGTATTGGGACATGACCAAGTAAGTTTATTATTTCAAGAGCACGGATTACTCGCACACGATTATGCTTGTCTATTTTTTCTGCGCGCTTAGGGTCTTTGGTTATAAGCTCATTAAAAAGTTCTTCGGTAGTTTTCTTTTCTAATTCAGCCCGTAGTTTTTGATTCGGTTCTACGTGTGGGATAGATGTATCGTAAATCAGCGCATCAATGTATTGTCCCGTACCTCCACAAATGATTGGAGTTTTCCCACGGGATAAAATGTCTTCTAAAATAATGTAAGCGTCGCGCGCGAAGCGCGCGACGCTTACATCTTCACCTAATTCATAAACTGAAAGCATGTGATGTTTTACACCTTTCATTTCTTCCTCTGTGATTTTCCCAGTCCCAATATCTAGTCCTTTGTATAACTGGCGAGAGTCCGCGCTGATAATTTCCCCATTATTTTTTAAAGCTAATTCCACAGCAAAATCACTTTTACCGCTTGCGGTAGGTCCTGCGACTACAATGATTTTAGGGTTTTGTTTCATTATTTGTGTCTTTACTATAGACTAGTAATTAATAACTATCAACTGTCTATGCTTATTCTATATACCAAAAATAATTGCCCATATTGTGACAAGGTCAAAAATGTTTTTCTTGAACAATCTGTTTCGTATGAAGAAAGAGATATTAAAAATCCAGAATTTTTAAAGGAGATAAAATTACACCATGCAAAAACTGTGCCTTTTTTGGTGGATACCCAGGCAAATGTTGCAATAGGGGAATCAGATGAAATAATTGATTACGTAAGTGAATATGCCTTTTAGTTTTAAGAAAATTTAAAAGCCTCCTTAAGAAGGAGGCTTTTTGATTTGGTTTATTGGGTGATTTAGGCAACCTCTGCCATTTTTCCAATATGGTATCGCCCGGTCTTGTTTGGCAGGAATATGTTGTTTGTCATTGTTCCCCAGCCATGTTTTACCCAGCTTTCAAGCCGGTGTCGCAGTTCTTGCAGGGTAACAATGATATTATCCAGGCAAGATATGACGTCCTCGAGCAAGGACTGAATAGTCACACCGACAGTTTCTTTTTTGTCGGCAGCACTGCTTGTCATTACGGCAAGAGCTACTGCTTTGTCGATCTTGTCGTATTTTTCCGGATCCACTTTCGTTAATTTTTTAACCATAAAGAACTCCTTGTTTTCTCTTTTTCGAACACCGAACTAGAGAATAACAATCTATCATAAATATTGATTATATTCAATATAAAAAATAACACCCAACTAAAAATGGGTGTTATGGTTTTTTGTAAAATATTTACTTCTAAATGTAAATTACTTTTCGAAAACAATTTAGCTTTTACTTATTTTACCTATCTGCGCGTCACTCAAAAGTGTTTTACCTTTTGGTGTTATTTTCCAAAACGCCCCGCTAGATTTTACTAAACCTTTATTTTTTAGTTCTAGCAAAATTTCGAAGGCTGAAACATCAAAAATATTTCTTCTGGAAGTTGAAGAAATATGCGACCTTATGGACACTATATCTCTTTCATTTCCTTTTAGAGAATCAAGAACCAATTTTTGATCCTGTTTGATCTGCGGCAGACATTTCAAATTTAAGTCTTTTATAGGCTTAGGTGTTGAGATAAACATCTTTCATCCTTTAAAAGAAGGTTTTTCCGTATCCCAACCATTTGAGCCATGTTCAAAAAATAATCTCCCGGCATGGTGTAGTTTATTAACCTCATCAACTACCTCATCAAGAGTAAAAAAGGGGTCACCTTTAGACTCTTCAAGAATTTTTTTATGAATATCAAATATTGTCGGGCGACAGTTCATTTCTTTGGCATCGTTTACGCACGCAAGCACAAGTCTTGCTAACAAGCTCAACATTGAGTCGTCCGTATTTGAGGACTCAATTACTGCTGCATTTTTCATGTCTAAATCCTTATGTTTAGGTTAAAGTTCAGATATCCTTTTTTACACTAATACAAAAAGCGTGTTTTGTAAAGATGTGGTATAATCTCATTTGTATTATAAATAAATAAAGCCGGAGTGGCGGAATGGTAGACGCGCACGACTCAAAATCGTGTATCGCAAGGTGTGAGAGTTCGAGTCTCTCCTCCGGCACATGACCACAAAAAATACCCAGAAAGCTTTCTGGGTATTTTTTGTGGTTAGTGTGTCTATAAGAAGTAAGTGACCTGCGTCACTTACGGGAGACTCGAATAGGGGTCGCGAGACTTTATCGACGAGCTCGCGAGGAGAAGTCTTGTGACCTAGTCTCTCCTCCGGCACATGAATATAAAAACACGGACTTCATTTGTCAGTGTTTTTATATTAACTGTATCGGGTATGAGAGCAAGCCAACTGCTTGGCTTGCGGAGACTCGAATAGGGTGAGAAGTGAGCAAATCTCACTTCGCAAGTCCGGAGAGCGACGGCTCGAGGCGTGGTCAGAAAATTTTTCAGCAGAAAAATATTTTTGACCGCGAAAACACTTCGAGCGAAGCGAGGTAGTTTTGTGACCGAGTCCCACCTCCATTACTATTGACTAAATAAGCATATATGATATAATAATTTTAGCACTTTAAAACAATTGACTGGAGGTAAAAATACATGTTTGCTCATCTTGAAATAGCAATGCTACAAAGACTCCTTGTTGCGGAACGAGTCAGTAAACCCATCACGCACACCGAACTTGGACGCGAAACACAAGGAAGCACCTTTGAAGATCTGTGGTCACGGGGGTATATAGCCATCAAAGGTCAATCTAGTCTCATTACGTTTGTCGGCCCTAATAGCGAGTACCTTGTAACCCAGTCTGGGAAGGCACATCTCGCTCGACATGAGGCACAACAAAAAACAGCCTGACGCATTCCACTCAACAGAAAAGCTGCCTTAGCACTCTGTTAGGGTGGTTTTTCTTTTTATATTATATTAATTCTTTCTATCTACACCCCATTATTCTACCCATGATATACTAATCTCATAAACACACTTTATGGGACAAACCGAATCATCAATTTTTTGGATAGAAATAGAAAAAATCGTACCAAACCCGTATCAACCACGACGGGAATTTGACCAAGATAGACTAAAAGAACTTTCAGATAGTATTCGTCAATACGGCGTACTTCAACCTCTTGTTGTTTCACGTCAAGAAACAATCCTTGAAGATGGTGGTGTAAAAGTTGAGTATGAACTAATCGCAGGAGAGCGTCGTTTGCGGGCTTCAAAGCTAGCTGGACTCACCCAGGTGCCTGTTGTTGTTCGTACGGGAGATGACAGTCGCGCCAAGTTAGAGCTCGCAATTATAGAAAATCTTCAACGTGAAGATTTGAACTCCGTTGAACGCGCACAATCATTCCAAAGACTAGCAGAGGAATTCAAACTTACATGGGCAGACGTTGGACGAAAGGTTGGAAAGAGTCGTGAATACGTCTCTAACACGGTACGTATACTAATGCTTCCTCAAGATATTTTGGACGCGCTTTCAAAACGTCAAATAAGTGAAGGTCACACTAGACCACTACTTATGCTTATAGACAGAGGACAAGAACAAATGACTCTTTTCAAAGAAATGATGGTTCGTAAAATGACTGTACGTGAAGCAGAGCAAATTGCTCGTCGTATCGCTTTTGAAAAAGTTCGTAAGAAGGATTTATTTATGACACCAGAGGTTGTAGATATGGAGGAGAGACTTGCAGAGACTTTAGGTACACGCGTACAAATAGAACCTCGTGAACGCGGAGGTCGTATTTGGATTGATTATTTTTCTCATGAAGAACTATTAGCTCTGTCTGTCGCTATTCGTAAAGCAGGTGAAGAAAAAACCCATAAGGGAATGTTTGATAAGCTAAAGGAAGAGGACATGGAAACCTTGAAAGCGTCACCAGACACAGAAAGATACATTAAACCCGTGACAGAATTTACACATCTTGGACAAACAGAAACTGTTCACGAAGTAGTGCCAGAATTGATTAATGAAGTTTTGGAAAATGAAGTAACTCAGACTTCCAGTGAAGCAATAGAACAGGACATTGTAGATGCGTCTGAACACCCAAATACTTTACTTGATGATCGTTCTATAGATGAAGTTAAGGAAGAGGAACAGAATGAAGATTTATACAATGTAAAGAATTTTGCAATTTAATAAAGCGCGACCTTAGGTCGCGCTTTATTAATTATCTAGTCAAAAACTTATCCAATAATCCGCCGTGCTCTCTAATATGTTGACGAATTTTTCGTTTTGCCAAGGTTGTGCGTGTCATGTCTATCCATTTACGTTTTGGAGAAGCGCTTTCCTTTACATCTACTTCTACCACATCACGGTTTTGTAAAATAGTTTCAAGTGGTACGAGTTTTCCATTTACTTTTGCACCAGCTGTATGATCTCCAATATCTGAGTGAACCGCATATGCAAAATCTATCGGGGTTGATCCCTCAGGTAAATCAATTACGTCTCCTTGTGGAGTGAAAACAAAAACACGATTCTCAAAAAAATCAGTCTTCAAGTTCGTTATAAATTCTTTATGATGCTCTACGTCTTTTTGCCATTCAAGTAAATCTTTTGTCCACCCAGTTTTTTTAACCACTTCTTCTTTGCTTGCGCGTTTACCGAGTTCTTTGTATGAAAGATGACTAGCGATACCATACTCTGCTTCGCTGTGCATTTCTTGGGTACGTATTTGTATTTCAAGAGTGCTTCCGTCACCAGAAAAAATAGTTGTGTGTAGGGACTTGTAACCATTTGGTTTAGGTACTGCTATATAATCCTTAAAACGCCCAGGTACGGGACGATATAGGCCGTGTATAACACCAAGAGCTTGATAGCAATCTCCAACAGTAGGAACTATTATTCTAAGAGCAACGACATCGTGCACCTTGCTAGTGTCCATTTTATAGCGTTTTAGTTTTTGCCAAAGACTATAAAGATGTTTTACACGGTGGTCTATTCGTTCTATCTCAACATCAAATGTTATTAGTTCCTCTTCTAATTTTTCTACAACTTTTTCCAACTGTTCGTCAGAAATAGGGTTCATGCTTTTAAATAGTTCAATGGTTTTTTTGTAATCTTCTGGGTAAACATATGGGAAAGCAGCATCTTCTAGTTGTGCCTTTAGTCGTCCCATACCAAGACGATCTGCAAGACGCGCATGAATCTCAAGAGTTTCAATGGCTATACGCTTTTGTTTTTCTGGGGAAACATACTGAAGCGTTTGAACGTTGTGTAATCTATCACAGAGTTTTATAACCACCACGCGAATATCGTCTGCCATCGCCACAAAAAACTTGCGCAATGACTCCACGTGACGCTCAGCGCCTGTATAGCGTAGCTTACCGAGCTTTGTCACACCTTGGACTAAAGAGACTATCTGATCGCCAAATTCTTTCCTCATGTCATCCTCCGTAACAGATGTATCTTCAAGTACATCATGCATTATTCCTGCAGCAATTGTATCTGCATCCATTTTAAGAGTTGCCAAATTTATTCCAGTGGCAAAAACGTGATTGTAATATGGTTCGCCAGATTTACGAAGTTGCCCTTCGTGAGCTTTTTGCGCAAAGTTACACGCACGTATAATAAGAGCCTTGTCATGTTCTGATATATCAGGAAGAAGCGCAAAAATGCGGTTAGGGTTAGTGTTAGAAAAAGATTGCAGTTCCATTTATCTACAATACCAAAAAAGAGGATAGATGGAAAGAAAAACAACTTGTACCAAGGACCCAACTTAAAGAGATTAGAATAAATATATTCTCTAAAATATTTAAATTGACGTATTATTTATTATGTATTATTGTTATGTAAATGTTACGAAACCATCGTGACAAGATTCTTTTAAAGTGAAAGGGTTTACCATGTTTTCAAATGTTGAAGATAGGTTGTACACAGCCGTTAACAGTGGAACCAAATTGGAAATTAAAAACAAAACGAAAGAACGATGGGTTTTGCTTATTAGACTAAAACCTAAATCTAAGCTATGTAACCCAGAATTACTTGAGTGCATGGGTGATAAAAATTTCTTCACATTGCAGTCTATTATTGATGAACCGTTACAAAAAATTTTGTCACAGTTTGAGATATTGTTCATAACGGAAAAACCACAAATTTTAAAATTCGGAGAAGAGAAATACATAAAGTCACTTCTTCTTCCTGTATCTCTGGTGTCTTGCTCATGTTTATTTTCTTTTGAAGTTGTGCAATATCAAATGTGAAGTTTACTTTGTACAAGTTAATACAAACGCCGATATCAACGGCGTTTTATTTTTTCTCAGTATTTAATTTGTGAGGGTTGTGATTTGGACACAACTTGTCAGAGCATCTCTCAGGGATGGTCTTTGTCCCTTCCATCATGAGTTCGCCACATTCTGTTCCATCGGCTTTTATGTATTTACAACGATTGCCTGTTGGGCGAGTTTTTATAATGTGCTTACAGTCTGGATAGTTTGAACATGAATAAAAAACTCCGAAACGTCCTTTTCTTTCCTCCATATAACCATCTTTACATTTGTTACAACTTACACCAGTCGAATTTGCTTTACGCATTTCCTCATCTTGTTCAATGTATTTACACTTTGGATAATTTGAACAAGCAATAAACTTTCCATAACGTCCTTCGCGCTCCATTAAATCTCCTTTCTCACACTTAGGACATTTCTTACCAAGTAATTTTGGACCTTCCATGACGCTTCCATCTATTTTACGAGCACCCATACATTCTGGGTATTTTGAACAAGAATAAAACTTTCCGTTCTTTGCGAGTTTAATAACCATAGATGAATTACAAAGAGGGCAGAGCATATCTTTAGGGGCTTCACCCATGTTTGTTGCTTTTTCTAATTTTTCTTTAGACTTAACATCTTTAATGAACGGCCCATAGAAATCAGTTAAAGTTTTTAGATATGTGGCTTTACCTTCAGCGATTAAGTCTAACTTGTCCTCCATGTTAGCCGTAAAAGTATCACTAATGTACGGTGAAAAATGTTCTTCAAGGAATGAAATAACAACTTCACCTGTATCTGTTGGGAAAAGTGCCTTGTTAATTTTTTCGACATAACCACGTGCTTCAATAGTTGAAAGAATAGACGCATAAGTAGAAGGGCGTCCAATGCCACGTTTTTCAAGTTCTTTAATGAGTCCAGCTTCTGAGTATCTGTTTGGCGGTTCGGTTGCCTTTTCAATTGCTTGAAGAGTTTTAAGGTTAAGGTCATCACCAATTTTTAATTCCGGTAAGATAACGTCATCACCTCGCGCATCCTGATCAACAGCAATCCATCCTGGTGAAAGCAGAACTGAACCAGTTACAGAAAAGTTTGGGATACTTTTTGATGGAATATTTGCAATAACTTTACTACGCTTTAGTTTTGCGTCTTTCATTTGACTCGCAACAGTTCGTTCCCAGATAAGTGAATAGAGGCGTTTCTCATCGTCGGTTGTGCCACCACTTCTTTGTGTTGCGTGAGTTGGGCGTATCGCTTCATGGGCCTCCTGAGCGTTTTTTGATTTGGTTTTATATTTGCGAATTTCTACATTTTCCTTTCCGTAATTCTTTTCAATTACAGATGCAATTTCGGCGACAGCCTGATCACCAAGGTTTGTACTATCTGTACGCATGTAAGTGATGAGTCCTTTTTCATATAACTTTTGTGCGATACCCATTGTGCGAGATGGTGCGTATCCAAGTCGCGATGACGCAGCTTGCTGAAGTGTAGAGGTTGTAAAAGGGGCTTTTGGAGAACGTGATACTTCCGTGCTTTCCACAGATACAACTTCCCAATTTGAGTTTTTCCCTTCTTTAACGATTCTGTCCGCTTCTGTTTTTTCTTTAGGTTGTGTTTCACATTCCAAAATCAAACTATATGTTTTGCTTTCCTTCATACGTCCGACAGTTTGGAATTCCCCAGCTATTACATAATATGTAACAGGAACAAATGCGCGGATTTCGCGCTCCCTTTCCATTATTATGCGAAGTGCAGGGGACTGTACTCGACCAGCAGACAATCCATAACGAACTTTTTTCCAAATAATTCCCGACAAGTCATACCCCACCAAACGGTCAAGAACACGGCGCGCTTCCTGAGCCTCCTTTAGATTCATGTCAATCTCACGTGGGTGCTTGAGGGCTTCCTTGATAGCCTCTTCTGTGATTTCGTGGAAAGCTACACGTTTTGCTCCTTTCAAGTCACAAGCATCTTGTATATGCCAAGCAATAGCCTCTCCTTCACGGTCGGGGTCGGTTGCGAGAATTACTTCGTTTGATTTTTTGGCCAGAGATTTTATTTCAGAAATAACTTTTTCTTTCCCAGGACTTATTTCATAGTGAGGAATGAAACCACCTTCAATGTCTACAGCCTTTTTGTTGCTCTTTGGAAGGTCACGAACATGACCAATAGACGCACGCACTTCATATGCGCCGTCTAGATATTTTGCAATGGTTTTTGCCTTTGAAGGACTTTCTACAATTAATAGTTTCATATGGACAATAGAACCTACTTTACACCAAACGTCTCACTTCGCCAAATATTTCTTCAATAACACCCTTCATTTCAAGAGATGAAAGAGTGATAAGAAATATTTCTGGAGAGAGCTTACTTTTGATTAGAAGAATATCTTTTTCTAATGGTTCAATAAGTATATCAATCAATAATTGTTCATTTTTTGAGTAGTCATAAACCGTCTCTTTCGTCTCTTTTTTTGACAAATGAAGCAATGCATATAAATCACTTTCATCTGCTACGATATACGACCCATCACGTATGAGCATGTTTGTTCCAACGGAAGTTTGTGAAAATATTTCTCCAGGAACAGCGCCAATATCTCGACCTAACTCTAATGCTTGTCGCGAAGTTATAAGCGCGCCAGATTTGTCACCAGCTTCTATAACAAGTACAGCGTCTGAAAGTGCTGCAACCAGTCTATTGCGTGAAGGGAAAGTCCACTGAGCTGCCCCTGTTTCAGGGGGAAGTTCTGAAATCAAAAGACCACCAGCTTTCACTATTTCTTCTGCCAAATGTAAATGAGTACGCGGATAGACTACTTTTGAATCAAGTCCGCTACCAGGAATTGCAATAGTTGTTAATTTATTTTTTAGCGCAGAAGTATGAGCCAACCCGTCTATACCAATAGCTAAACCAGATAGGATTATTACATCTTCGCCAGCTAGGGATGATATTAATTTTTCAGTAGCATTTTTACCATAGGTTGTGTGTTTGCGTGGACCAATAACTGCGAGAATTCTGGGGGTTGCCCTGCCGTATTCGTCAATAGTTACTTCTGGAAGGTTACCGGCTATGTAAAGTTTGTCAGGTATGTCATGTAACTCAAGTAATCTGGAAAGTAGTGGGTGAGATGAATATTCTTCACGAGTAATGATTGAAAGTGAAAAGGACATTTAAACAGTATATACATTAATCAGTTTAATTAAGTGTGGATGTTAAAAAATAAAAAACCACCCCCAGAGAGTGGTTTAGGTATTCATTAGAATGTACCGTATGCAATATTTGTTGTGGCAATAACTCTCCGTTGTTTTCGTGACTTACGCAGGGCAGTGTCTAATTAATGAAAAGGCTCCCAAAAAATAAAATCATCAAAAAAATAATGAAATAAAAAAGGCCTAATCCGTTTAATAAATCCTTTTCATTGTTAATCTCTGATTGAGAAATGGAGGTAATTGTCTCCTTTTGAAAGACTATCTCTTTCTTTTTTAATTTGAATGTCTCCTCTGAATCTTTCAAAATTTTATTAAGTATTTCTGTTGTGGAGGTATCAATTTTCTCGCTGTATTCATCTTTGGGATTCATTGCAGTTCCTCAGTAAAATGAAATTTAAAACCGTTGTTTAAATAACTACTGTATTATATTTTACATTACTATTTTGGTTATGTCAATGTTATTAAAGTTAAATATAAATACAAATTAGTATATGCCTAGTTTGTAGAAATGTTTTTGGTAAAACATTATATATGTCTAAAAAGTGGGGGCGGGAATCGGTAACAAAATCAGTTCTTCTCTTAACTTAGAACAGATGATTTTCCGACACGTATTCGAGTCCCGACGAAAGCCAAGCAGTTGGATTTCTACCTGGGCACAACTAAAAATTAGATAGCTTCCGCTATCTAATTTTTATGTTGTGCCCAGGGCGGGACTCGAACCCGCACGCTGTAACCAGCTGAGGATTTTAAGTCCTCTATGTCTACCATTCCATCACCCGGGCAGGGGACGTCCCGCAACATTTACTGTTACGTGAGATGCAGGCGGGAGTCGAACCCGCGAATGGCGGTTTTGCAAACCGCAGCGTTAGGCCACTTCGCCACTGCATCTTATCTTTTCTCTTTGAAAAGTTTTTTCATTCTAGCATATTTCTTTTCAAGACTCTAGAAAAAAAAATGTAATCGTGGTATAGTATGTCTCAATCAAACGCCCCTATAGCTCAGCTGGTAGAGCATCGGACTCTTAATCCGCAGGTCGTAGGTTCGATCCCTACTGGGGGCACAAAAAGAAAGATTCGCCGTTTAGGCGATTTCTTTTTGTGCCCCCAGAGCATGTGAACTGCTTCACATGCGTTAGGGATCTAATAGGGTGAGAAGTGAGCCAATCTCACTTCGCAAGGACGGAGGCTGACGAGCCGAGTCAGGGTCGAAAAATTTTTCAACAGAAAAATATTTTTGACCGCGAATCTGCTTCGAGTGTAGCGAGGCAGATTTGTGACCGATCCCTACTAATTTTTAAAAAACTCTTTCGGAGTCTCTGCTTCAAAAGTTAATTCTTTATTATTCAAAATAAAAGTTATTTCTTTTGCATGTAACATTATTCTTGATGAATCAATTTTACTGCCGTATGCTTTATCACCAACGATAGGATGACCAATAGAAGCCATGTGTGCACGTAGTTGATGAGTACGACCAGTCTTTGGGTAAAGTTTCACTAGAGTTGTATTTGTACCACGCGTTATCACTTCTACATCAGTTACAGCATCACGAAGTTCTCCTCGTGGGTTCATTGGATTAGTCGATTGCTTGTAATCTTTTTTACTGCGACCAAGTGGGGCATCTATTGTAAAAGAATCCTTTTCAATTATTCCTTCAACAAGCGCAACATATGTTTTCTTGATTGTGTGATTTTTAAATTGCTCTTTTAGTTTGTGGTAAGTTTTTTCATTTTTTGCAACAACTAAAATACCAGAAGTGTCCCGGTCTAATTTGTGAACTATACCACCCAAATTAATTATTCTGTCATCTTGAAGTACTTTATTATTTTCAAAAGAAAATATTTCCAAACAGTATTCAGATAAGAAATCTAAAATAGTTGATTCATTAGAATAATCAAAAGGGTGAATTACAACACCAGAGGATTTATTGATGACGAGAATATTTTCGTCTTCGTAAATTATATCTATACTCATAGTAGCAATCTATCATATTTTTATGATATAATATAAAAATTACAAGCCCGGGTGGCGAAATTGGTAGACGCACTTGCCTTAGGAGCAAGCGGGGCAACCCATGAAGGTTCAAGTCCTTTCCCGGGCACAAAAAATAATGAAACCGAAGCGAGAGCTTCGGTTGATTTATTTTTTGCCAGGGAAAGGTCTTGAACTGAGTCCGATGCGAAGTCAATTTTGTAATCAAAATTGTGAGGACGAAGCGGGGTCGCGAAACAATATTTTTATCGAGTCCGCAGGACGAAAAGAAAAATATATGTTTGGTGACCAAGTCCTGAAAATAATAGGACTTGAATATGGGTCGCGGAGTCTCCTATTTTATGTACTAATAAAACGAGACGAGGTGACCAAGTCATGCACCATGTAAATCCTTTAACAGGAATCACACAGTCTCCCTTTTATATATTCCTAGATACAAATACAAAAATAAAAAGGTGATACATCGAAATGCAATTAAGCATACGTTTGTATCACCTTTAAGTGGACAGTTAAAACTAAGTCGGTTTTGTCCGCGTCAGAGAGTGAAATAAGCTTTTCAGCTTTGTTCCAATTCCATGACGCGCGATGCTTTTCCCAATTCGCCGCCCGTGCCCATGGTTGTGTTCACCTGAGTCTGCTGGAGTTGCTGTGTAAGCGCGATACCTGCGATGCGAAATTGTTCCCGCAACCACACACGTGCTTCACGCTCAAGTAGTTTCATCCCCTCAAGCACCTCACCAGTTTCTTTCATGGCGAGATGTGATGGCCAGATGCAAACGTTTCGCCGCGCAACTTCAAACATCGGATGTCTTTCATCTTTCACCTGTTGGATTCGGATAACCATATTCCCATGAGCCACTGGACAAAGTTTTAGAACTTCACCAGAATCAAAACGGAAGATTCCGATTTCATTACCAAGGACTTGGTTAATGGTTTTGAATTCTGCATACTCCAGAGTTTTTTTCTGATAATTGGCGCCGACGACTGTTGGTGGTTGGTTTGCCAAGGGCTTCAAGCCGACCTGATTGCGCAGTTGTTGAATGCGGTCAATTTTTTCGATCTCAGCATTTCTGCGATCTTCTTCTTGCTTCTCGAAATAAATATCGCGAGCCTCCTGCATTTCGGGTTGAGATAAAAGAGTGAGGGTCAATAGTTCATGGTCTGGCGTTTTGAATGTCGTGCCCTCATTGATTATCCACGCAAGATGCGAAGGACTCATGGCAAAACCAGATTTCAATTGCCCGAACAGGTATTGACCTTCTTCGCCAAACAAAGCGTCGGTATACACCAAAACGGGATAGTCGGCGTCATTGCCTTTGCGCATTTCAACGTGGAGTTGAATGCCAAAAATTGGGTACAGCTTCGGCTTGTTGTTAAGAATATCCAGACACGCTTTCACAAGTGCGTCACGTTCAGTAATCCACTGCCATTTAACTGGTGGTGGAATATTTGCGTCATGACGATAGCTGTGACCTTCGGCGCTTGCGCGACGAGATATAATGGCTTGCGGGTCAGCTCGCACACTAGCGTCACGACGAAAAGTTTTCCCGTTACTCATTGATTTTCTCCTGAAGTAAGCCATTGAAGGCTTGAGGTTGAAAAAATAGGTTACACATTTACGAAGAACAGATGAAGGGCGTGTGAACGACAAACATCTAATGCTTATTATACATAGAAATATAGATTTTGTCAATCTTACAAAAAATTAAACCCCGAAACGATTTAACGTTTGACGGGGTTGTTGCCTATATTACGTAGACAGTGGCTAAGCGTTTGCTTTTTGAATGAAGCGAATGCCTCGCGCTTCCATTTGCTGACGAATGTGATTCATCAGAATGGAACGCTTGTTGAAGTCGGCATCATTCATGTTCGTGCGGTCAACTTTGCCTTGCAAAATGTTGCTTGCGAAGACCGTATCATTGATTTTAAGACCAGTAAGAACCAACATGTGGTTTTCATTGATGTACTCGATACGAACCTTGCGGTCTGCTCCATCAAAGTAGAAATTGACAATCAAGTCCCCAGAAGATGAAGACAAGTCGCAATAGCCGATGTTGCCAGACACAATTTTCATAACTGACATACAGCTTTTACGCATGTGCCTAAGAATCATTTCTTGGTTCTGTTTGGCTTTTTTCTGGGCGAAATTATCCTGAGCTTTTTTAATACGGCGCTCTTCTGCTGCGGCAATTGCAATCCGGTCGAGTTCGGTCAGGTTTGAACTTGCAACCTTAGCAGACTCTTCAGATTTTTTCACCATCGTCACGTAGAAAGGAGCGATGAGCGGACGCAGGAAGCCGTGAAGTTTCTCTTGCCACGCGAACAAGCTGTCACCTGTGACTTGGCGTAGTTCGCTAAAGCGTAAAGTCGAAACTGGAATGAAGGCTTCTTTGTTGGGAATAATTCCCGGCACAGTGGACTCAAGCACGAAAATCGCAGACTTGAGATTCACTTCTTTGACCTCCAGAATGATAATTCCAGCGTCGGATTTATGACCGTAGATATCAATCAAGCCGTCGGCGAGTTTGCCGAGCAAAGTACTGCTCTGCATGTAGATCTGCTCCACGTGTTCTGCGTAAGTCACACGAGACGAACGGGGAGTAAAGTCGGGTTTGGGTCCATGGGCTTTGACCACAGTGGGTTTTTTCGGATGAACTTTCTTTTCATTTTGTTCGCCTGATTTGCCACCTTGGGATTTACGGCCGTTGGGTTTCTTGGACATGATATTTCCTTCTTTTCAATGAGGGTTTTACAAAATCTTTAGGGTGTATAACACCGAAAAGGCTATTGTATATTATACACGAAATAAGCATTTTGTCAAGTGTTAAGTGACGAAAATAAAACAGCTTTTTAGTTTGCTGTTTTATTTGTTTTAATCATTTTCGGGTTTATTTGATTTTTCTGACTCTAGTTTATCTTTTCTTAAAAGTTCTTCTACATGTAATCTATTTTTTTCTCCATAATCAAGTTCAACTTCAAAAAATGGAATTACTTTTACAGGAAGTCTTTTCATAACTTTATGGCGTAATTCGCTTCTCATACGCTTAGCAAAATCAAGCGCAGCAGCTTCTTTACTTTCTGGAAGTACCGTTATGAAAATGGTTGCGTGCTTCATATCAGCTGATACTTCTGCGCGAGTAACGGTAATCAAAGATGCGCCAGAAGATTCACGTTGAAAAAAGTCTTGTGCAATGGCAAGAATCTCAAGCGAAATTTGAGTCTGTCTTTTTGATGGAGCTTTGTTTGGATCAAGAATCATATTTTTAAATACGTAATTTTTCTACAAGCACCGCTTCAAGTACATCAGATGGAATCATTTCAATTTTACTTTCAACCATGAGACCACATTCATTTCCTTCGTTTACTACGTCAGTTTTTATTTTTTGTGATTGAAGTTCAACAATGCGACCACGACCAAGTTCCACTCCACGACGAAGAATTTTTACGGTACCATTATTTTGAATTTTTCCTGTTTCAACTTTTCCTCCAATAACATGCTTGTCTTTTTGTGAGCTAAACGTACGAATTATTTTGAGTGTACCAAGCACTGTTTCTTTCTCTTCATATGGAAGACGGTTTTCGACAACAGTATCAAACCACTCAGATAGTTTATAAATAATATCAAAAAGATGTGGTTCAATCTTGAAACGGTCTGCTTGGTCGCGTGCTTTTGCTTCCATTTTTACAGTGAATCCAATGATAACTGTTTTTTCATCTGATGATGCGAGCATGATGTCTCCTTCAGAAATTGCTCCAACACCCTCGGCGATAATTTTAATTTTTACGTCATCAGTCTCACGTTTTTTGAGTTCACGTTTTACAGCGTCTAGTGTTCCAAGAGAGTCTGCTTTGATAACAACAGGAATAACTACCTTTGCATTACGATAAGTGCGTGGGTCAAGAACAGTGTGAACGGCATTTGATTTAGTTTCTGACTGAAGAGCTTCCATTGATTTCTTGTCAGATGATGACACGAATATTGCTCCCGTAACTGGTACTTCGTCAAAACCTGTAACTTTGATTGGTTGGCCGGCGTGTGGGTTTTTTATTACTTTTCCTGTAAAGTCTTCAATAATACGAATAGGGGAAAGCGCTTTACCAGCAACTATTGCTCCAGAGGCTGGAAGTATTCCGTCTTTAATAATAAGAGTTGCAGATACTCCACGCTTCGGGTCAACAAAACTCTCTAGAACGATTCCTGTTGCGTCAGTCGATAGGTCGGCTTTTAGTTCATTCATTTCTACAAGAAGAAGAAGTGTCTCAAGAAGGAAATCAACTCCCTGACCCGTTTTTGCAGAGATTTCTACACAAGGTACGTCTCCTCCATATCCTTCAATATAGATTCCGTTTTCAACAAGAGAGTTTTTTGTTTTTTGTATATCGGCGCCAGGTTTATCAATTTTATTAATCGCTACCACATATGGAAGTTTACGAGCATCGATAGTTTTCCAAGCTTCAACGGTTTGAGCCTTAACCCCGTCTTCTGCAGAAACAACTAAAATAGCAATATCTGCTATTTCTACTCCGCGTTCACGCATACTTTGAAATGCGGCGTGCCCTGGCGTGTCTAGGAAAGTTATTGGCTTAAGGGTTCCGTCTGTTTGTTTATGTTGTACTTCATAAGCTGAAATACGTTGAGTGATACCACCAGCCTCACCTTCGACGATGTTTGATTTGCGGATGTAGTCTAGAAGAGATGATTTTCCATGGTCAACATGCCCTAATACGGCTATTACAGGCTGACGAGAAACTACTCCAGTTTGTGTAGGGGTTTTTGACATAATGTGAAAACAATTCTAACACAGAATGTCAATAAAAGACAGCGATTTGTTATTATATAAATTATCAATTATTACCCTCTGTGTTCTTTTTTTGCTTCTACTATGACGGACATTTCTTCTTCCGTTAGGTCGTGAGTAGAAGAATATTTTTCTACTGGTTTTGCAAATGTACTTATACGGTCGCGTGAATGAAGGGATGATATAACAACGCCATTACCTTTTTCGTTTAGAAGTGCAATAGAAAAACTTTGGTTTGAACCATTAGATTCGAATGCTTTGTAGCGAATAGTTTGAGCGTTACGAAGTGCGTGCGACACACGATTATCCAATGAGAGAGCGTGCTCTGAAATTAATTCATTTCTTTTTTCTATTTCAGCCACAGAATCTACGCATTTTTTGATTATAGACTCAAGAGATGTTCCAGTTTCTCCCCGAGTGAATCGGTGGATTTTATGGTGAAGGTAAATTACATAAATTAGAACAATAATAAGAGCTACAGCAAGAGGAATGCTTGGAAATGTTTTTATATAAAAAATTACTGAAGAGATATCCATGTGTAGTTGAGTGTATCAGAAAATTATCTATCCATGCAGATGTGTATAACCTCTGCTTTCTTTTTTGCTAAATGTTAGAGCCATAAGAGATGGTGGTTAATTCGGATTACCTTCATTATTTACAAATAAATATCCGAAAATGTGTAACAAGGATATGGACATGAAAAAATCCCTGATTGCTCTAATCCAGTTTCAATCTGAAGCTTGGGCCGAAAACAAACGCTTTCTTTTTGTGAACTACCTAGTTCATAAATCGAAAGCGTTTTATTTTTTATGATAGAGTACTGGTATAATTAATTTATGTTTAATATATTTAATAAAAACAAACGAGTATATTTGGATAATGCTGGGTCAACACCAGTTTCTTCAGTGTCTTCCTCAGCTTTAATAGAAGCGCTTTCTTTTTATGGAAATCCTTCAGGTATTCATAATGAAGGACGTGAAGCTGGTCAATTACTAGACAAAGCACGCGCACTTTGTGCAAAAGTTTTGAATGCGCACTCGTATGAAATATATTTTGCAGGAACGGGTACTGAGTCGTGCAACTTGGCCATCACAGGAACTTACTATGGATTTAAGAAAAATAATAAAGATAAAGTTCCACATATAATTACTACAAATATTGAGCACCCAGCCGTACTCGAACCAATCCGCCGCCTAGAAGGAAAAGGTAAAGTAAAAGTTACATATATAAAAGTAAACGAGGGTGGAATTATTCGCGCGTTGGATATTCGTGAAGCATTAACAGAAGACACTGTACTTGTAAGTGTAATGTATGCAAATAATGAAATAGGAACACTTCAACCTGTGAAAGAAATTGGTCGGATTATCGAAGAATGGAAACAAGAAAATAATAAAACATATACTGCCTACCCATATTTTCACGTGGATGCATGCCAGGCGGCAAACTACTGTAATCTTGACGTGGTGAGGTTGCGCGCACACTTAATGACAGTAAACAGTAGTAAAGTTTACGGGCCAAAAGGGGTGGCACTTTTATATAAACGTGAAGGTATTATTATGGAACCCATTGTTTATGGTGGTGGACAAGAAAGAGTTCTTCGTAGCGGAACAGAATCCGTTGCACAAGCCTATGCCTTCGGCGTTGCTCTTAATGAGGCAGAAAATATGAAAGAAAAGGAATCCGCGAGATTGCGCGAGCTTCGTGATTTTTGTAAAGAAGAATTAACAAAAGAAATTACAAATATTACTTTTTATGGGGCTTTTGATTTATATCAAACACACGACAAAAAAGAACGTAAAGTAAAAACTGAACTTCGTTTGCCAAATAATATTAACTGTAGAGTTTCTGGTATATCAAGTGAAGAAATGATTCTTAGATTAGACGCTCTTGGGTTTGCTGTCTCACATAAAAGTGCCTGCGCGTCACAAGAAACAGACGGAAGTTATGTGGTGATGGCACTCGGTGCAAATGAAGAAGAGGCAATGGAGAATATAAGAATCACAATGGGAAGACAAACATCTAAACAAGACATACAAAGATTAGTTGAGGCAATGAAAACTATTTCTATGAAATATGCGAAGTAGTTGTATACTTAATTTATATAAAAACTATCATTAAATAAATATGTACACAGCAAAAGATTTTTCTCATATCCTTGGTCTTTCAGGTATGAGTGATGCATTACTTAACAATCACTTCACTTTGTATCAAGGGTATGTAACCAACACAAACAAGTTGGTTGATTTGATGAAGACAAAAGAAGTTGGGACTCCAGAATTTGCCGAACTTCATCGTCGTTTCGGTTGGGAGTGGAACGGAATGAGATTACATGAGCTTTATTTTGAAAATATGACAAAGGGTGGAGTATCTCTTAGTGACCGAGTCCTGAAACAGAAGATTGATGCGACATGGGGATCAGTTGAGAATTGGCAGAAAGAATTTGTCGGCATTGCTTCTATGCGTGGTATCGGATGGGTTATTCTTTGTCTTGATAAAAAAGATGGCAAATTATTTAATGTCTGGATCAATGAACATGACGGAGGTCTTTTAGCAGGATTAACCCCACTTCTTGTTATGGATGTGTTTGAACATGCTTTTATGCTTGATTATGGACTAAAACGCGTTGATTATATTACATCATTTATGTCAGCGGTTGATTGGCATACAGTTGAGGGTAGGATTTAGTATCTAAATATATAATTTACAAAATAAAAAACAGACGTTGGTCATTATGATCGAGTCTGTTTTTTTTTTGATTAATTGATTGTTGATTTTAGGGACTACTTTTACTTGTTAGTTTCCACGCACTAATCTTTTTTGGTAGACACTGGAAATGATAGACGTTTTCGTCCAACTTAATGGGTTTTATCATGCCAGTCTTTATAAAAGAATTACACGCCAGGCATATAATCCAAGGTCCTTTATAGGTTTTTGGCGTAATTTTGCGGTCATTCCTATTATTCATGTGTTGTCCTTTTTAAAAACGAGCTAAATAGATTTACTAATAAAAATACTATATTATATTTACATTTTGTCAAGTGCTATTATTTGACTTATATACAAAATTCCTGTAGAAAAAAGGTATACCGCTATGACTGCTTATTCAGATATTCTGACGCATTTATCCTGCTATACTGTATATACACTGAATGATTGATTATTGATTTGTATCTGCACCCATGTTTATTTTTATTGAAAATTGTGAATTGAAATTGAAAAATTAATAACTATGCCTCCATCATTTAATAATTTCACAACAAAAGCTAAAGAGGTTATACGCCACGCACATGAGCTGGCTATTGAGCGAGGACAAAATCAGGTCAGTCCGCTACACCTTATGGGGGCTCTTCTTACACAAGAAGAGTCTCTTGTTCATGCTATTTTGGAAAAACTTGAAGTAGATGTTATTCATTTAACGGATAGTATTGTTGACGCTATAGAGGTTCCAGGATCTTCGGCTACCATGAGTCAGTCGTATCAAATGTACCTTACACCAGAACTTGCTCAAACCCTTGAAATATCTCTTAAAGTTGCACAGTCTTTGGGTGATGAATTTGTATCAACAGAACACCTATTTCTTGCGCTATTAGAAACAACAGGACAAGTGCGTGAGCTACTTGCGCGTTTTAGAATTGATAAAGACGCCGCATATCATATATTAGAAGAGCTTCGCACACAAAATATTACTGAAGCAACAAGTCCAAAGAAAAATAAAGCTCTTGCAAAATACACGCGTAATTTTACTGATATGGCACGCGCTGACAAACTGGACCCAGTGATTGGACGTGACACAGAAATCATGCGTTTAATGCAAATTCTTTCTCGTCGTACAAAAAATAATCCGATTTTAATTGGTGAAGCAGGAACTGGAAAGACTGCCGTTGTTGAAGGTCTTGCTATTCGTATGGCAAAAGGGGACGTACCAGAGAGTTTGAAAGATAAAGAACTTGTTTCTCTTGACTTGGGAACGCTTATTGCAGGAACAAAATTCCGAGGAGAATTTGAAGAGCGCTTGAAAGCTATTATGAAAGAAATAGAGCGCTCAGAGGGTGGCATAATTCTTTTCATTGATGAAATACATACAATTGTAGGAGCTGGAGCAACAGAAGGTTCAGCAGATGCTGCGAACTTACTAAAGCCCGCGCTTTCTCGCGGAGAACTTCGCGCCATTGGTGCAACAACCTTGAAAGAATATCAGAAGCATATCGAAAAAGACCCAGCGCTCGCACGACGTTTTCAGCCGGTATTTGTTGAAGAGCCAACAGAAGCAGATGCGCTTGCTATTTTACGTGGTCTGAAAGAAAAATATGAACTGTTCCACGGTGTACGTATCATAGACGACGCACTCGTTTCAGCTGTTAATCTTTCAACAAGATATATCACTAATCGTTTTCTACCAGATAAAGCAATTGACTTAATTGACGAAGCTGCTTCTTCACTTCGTATTGCGCTTGAAAATAAACCACCAGTCCTTGATGAAGCACACCGTAAAATAGTGCGTCTTGAAATTGAAAAGGAGGCTCTTAATAAAGAAGTTATAGCTTATGGTAATGACGATGTTACCTCTACCAAGAAGCGCATAAAAGACATTGAAGAAGAAATCGCCAATGTTAAAGAAAAAACTCGAGAACTAGAACTTAAATGGAAAAATGAAAAGAAAACTTTAAGTGAAATAGGTGAGATTAAAAAGTCATTGGAGTCTCTTCGTACAGAAGCAGAAAATGCTGAACTACGCGCAGATTTAACACGCGTGGCGGAAATTCGCTATGGACAGATTCCAGAATTAACTAAAGAATTAAACGAGCGTTTAGAAAAACTAAAAAAACTTCAAAAGACTCGTAGGATTTTGAAGGAAGAAGTTACAGAAGAAGATATAGCCTCAGTTGTAGCTCGTTGGACAGGTATTCCAGTTGTTAGAATGCTTGAAGAAGAAGAGGAAAAGTTATCTAGAATGGAAGAAGAGCTCGGTAAAAGAGTAATTGGTCAACGTGACGCGATTACAAAGATAAGTGGTGCAGTGCGTCGTTCACGTGCTGGAATTAATGACCCGTCACGACCGATTGGCTCATTTATGTTCCTTGGGCCAACTGGTGTTGGTAAAACAGAGCTTACAAAAGCTCTCGCCGAGTTTATGTTTAATGATGAAAAAGCGCTCATCAAGGTAGACATGAGTGAATACATGGAAAAGCACAGCACAAGTAAATTAATTGGTTCACCACCAGGATATGTTGGTTATGATGAGTCAGGACAATTAACTGAAGCTGTGCGCCACAGACCATATGCTGTTATTTTGTTTGATGAAGTTGAAAAGGCACACCCTGAAGTGTTTAATATACTTCTCCAAGTTCTTGACGAAGGAAGATTAACAGACAGTAAAGGAAGAGTTGTTAACTTTAAAAATACCATTATCGTTATGACATCAAATATCGGTAGTCAGTACATTCAAAAAATGGAGCAGATTGGTTTTGGAAATAATGAAGTTGGCACTGAATATGTTCAAGTTAAAGAGCGTGTTATGGGAGCAGTTAAAGAATTCTTTAAGCCAGAGTTTTTGAATCGACTCGATGAAACCATCATCTTTGATGTACTTTCAAAAGAAGAAATAAAACAAATAGTAGGATTACAAATTGCTTCTGTTGCAAAAAGACTTCTTGAAAAGGAAATTAATTTAGAAGTTACCGAAGAGGCAGTTGAACATATTGCGGAGAAGTCTTATGACCCTCATTATGGAGCTCGACCAATTAAGAGATTTATACAAACAAATATCTTAAATAATATAGCAGTGCTCATTCTTTCAAGAAAGTTTTCTAAAGGAGGCATTGCCCACGTTTCCCTTAATAAAAAAGGTGAACTAGAAGTTGCGGTCCAAAAACCCAAAAAGATTCCAAGCCCACTTTCAAAAAATGAAGTCATGGCAAAGAAATAAATAAATAACGTAAAAAAGCGAGTCTGTGGACTCGCTTTTTTACGTTATTTATGTTATTATTTTTTAACTTGCGTCGGTGGTGGAGTGGTCAATCACAACAGACTGTAAATCTGTCGCCCTTCGGGCTTCGCTGGTTCAAATCCAGCCCGGCGCACAAAATAAATATATTATGGCTATATTTAAAATTAAAACAACTCATTGGTATATAGGAAGAGTTACTTATCTTCTTGCTGGACTCATAACACTTATATCAGGACTATTGGTGTTATTTACTGGTGTACTCGCTTGGATTTTTCTTGGTTTAATAGTGGCACTAATGCAAATACTTTTTGCAATTACAGGATATTGTTTGGGTGCAATTGTAATGGATAAGCTCGGACTACCTAAAGAGTAGGAGGTGCTTGTATTAATTGTTTTATAGGTAAAACTTTACCGCTCGCTACTGTATTAATTTACTTGTAATAGTTATTATTTTTTATACCACACTTGTTGGTGTTTTTTTTAATTGTGTACATAACTTCGTTCTCGCTTATGTACTTACATGTTAAAGTTAACTTAAGTACTAAACGATATCTTTCGTTATAAATAAATTACATGAAAGGATACATTATTGCTGGAATAATATCACTCGTCATTATTGGTGGCGCAGGATACTATTGGTTTACCTTATCTAAGGCCCCGTCATACATAACCGCTAGTGTAAAAAGAGGACAAATAATAGAAGAAGTTTCTGCAAGAGGAAATGTTGCTTCGCCAACAACTATAAATCTTCAATTTCAAAATAGCGGCAAGCTCACGTTTTTTGGTGTGAAAGTCGGAGACAAGGTAAAAGCCGGAGATGTTATTGCGCGTCAGGATACAACAGTTTTGAAAGCTCAACTACGGCAAGCACAAGCGTTAGTAGATAGTCAAAACGCGCAACTTGTATCTCTAGAAGAAGGTACACGTCAGGAGCAAATAGCCGTAACCGAAGCACAGGTTAAAAGTGACCAAATAGCCGTGTCACAAGCTAACCAAAATATTATATATGCGATTCAAAGCGCATACACAGTTTCTGATGATTCTGTGCACAATAAAGTTGACCAAATTATAACCAACCCAAAAAGCACAACTCCGGCACTTGTGGTTACAACCAATAACTCAGAAGCTGCAAATAAAGTCCTTTCAGAACGAGTGTCAACTGAGAATATATTAACCATGTGGAAGAGTAATGTTTCAAACCTTTCTAGTTCTGGTAGTAATTTATTAACCCTAGGAGTTGAAGCCCAAAAGAATCTATCCCTAATCTCACAATTTCTTTCAAATGTTAATTTAGTTTTAAATGGCGCAGTGCCGACAGCCACAGAAAGTCAAACGAGTATAAATAGTTGGATTAGTAATGTTGCAACCGCTCGTACAAATGTGGACAGTTCTGTGTCTTCTTTAAATACAGCAATCACAACTCTGAAGAATAATCTTGCCACACTTGATAAGGACCAGAAAAATCTAGCCCTTGAACAAGCTGGGTCAACAAAATCATCTATAACAGCACAAGAAGCGCAGGTGGCACAAGCAAAAGCCAACGTATCAGCAATAGAAGCACAAATAAAACAAATGGAATTAATTGCACCTGTTAGTGGAACTATCACACATATAAATGGAAATGTCGGCGAAGTAATTTCTCCAAATGTTATTGCTGTGTCAATTATTCCAACAATAAAACTTCAGATAGATGTTAATTTATCCGAAGAGAATGTTGGAAATGTTAAGATTGGTAATCCAGTTAGTATCAATTTAAATTCTTTTCCATCAATGAAATGGACGGGAATAGTTGCTCAAATAGACCCAGCACAAACAATTATCGGAGGTGCGATATATTACAAAACAAAGGTAGTATTTAATGAATCAGACGAACGTATAAAGTCTGGCATGACTGCAAATGTTTTAATACAAACTGGGGTTGCAACAAGTACTCTTATTGTGCCAGCAAGCGCTTTACAGGCTAATGATATAAAAACCTCTGTGCAACTTTATCAAAACGAAGAGGTCATAAATAAAGATGTAACTACAGGGCTTAAGAGCCAAGAAGGTATGGTTGAGATTATTTCCGGGTTATCTGAAGGTGAAAATGTAGTTATTGGAACTCAATAAAATATGCAAGACTTAACAACTGCTTTTTTTATAGCTTACAAATCTATATTGCGAAGCAGTAAGTCTATGCTTTTTTTGATGATTTTCATTCTCTCACTTAGCTTCATTAACATGATGTTTATTTCTGGAGTGTTATCAGGTCTCTGGAAAAGGGAGGTGCAAATAATAATTGACATTTTATCCGCCGATATCACAGTAGGGCCTCAGCAATATCCAGAAGTAAAAGAATATATTTCTAATCAAAAAGAATTACGCGCGAAAATAAAAACAATACCTGGCATAACAGCAACAGCAAGACACTATACTCTTGCGGGTTCAATTTCTTTTGACAAAATTAAAAATGGGCAGTTCAAAAGCGTTTCTGGCGCTATCGTAGGCATTGATCCAATAGAAGAAAAACAAGTTCTTAAATTAGATGAAATGATGATGATGTACGGAGAATCATTGTCCGAAACCGACACAGACCAGATAGTATTTTCATCTGCTCTTGCTGGTGGTTATGGTACGCCAAGCGTAAACGATTTAGGTGGTGTAAAAGTCGGGGATAAAGTACAAATAACTTATTCAAATGGAATAATGCGAATATATACCGTTAAAGGAATATATAACGACATAATGGGTATTTACGAAACATTTATAACAACAAAAGAAGCTGAATCAGTAGCCTCGGTTTATAATTCTGCTTCGCAGATTTTGGTAAAGTCTGATCTCACAAAAAACAGTCTTGAATATTATCAAAATAAAATAAAAAAAATCGTACCTAATCTTAAAATTCAAAACTATAATGATTTACTTGGAAGTTTTGTTTCTTTTGAACGTGCTCTTAGTTTAATATCTGACATTGTGAGCGTTATAAGTGTTATAGTTGCAGCAGTTACTATTTTCGTTCTGATTTATGTTAATGCAATTAATAGACGTAGACAAATTGGTATTTTAAGAGCGATTGGTTTAAAGGAAAAAATTATTGTAAACGCATACGTAATACAATCGCTGTTTTACACCTTCTGTGGTCTTATTACGGGAAGCTTAGCGGTGTTTGGAATTATTCGTCCACTTTTTATATCTCATCCTATACCGATTATTGAAGGGTTAATGAATTTGGAATTAAGCTACACTCCATTTGGAATTTTCATCAGCGTGATATCATTTATTGTCGCTGGTTATCTTGCTGGATATGTCCCATCACGAATAGTTGTTCGTCAGGGAATCCGGCTCACAATTTGGGGATAAATAATTATATGATAAAAGTTAAAAATCTTACAAAAACATACGAAGGTAAAGTTCCAACATACGCACTCAGAGGTGTGACGTTTGAGGTTGCCCCAGGTGATTTTGTTGCCATAATGGGCCGTAGTGGTTCAGGAAAATCCACACTACTTCATCAACTGGCTTTGATAGATACACCGACAAAGGGAGATATATTTTTAAATAAAATAAATGTTAGTAATTTTACAGATGAACAAAAAACAGAATTTCGCCTTAAACACCTAGGGTATGTGTTTCAAGAATACGCCCTTATTATGGAATTTACCGCGCTTGAAAATGTGTGTTTCCCAGCAATGGCTCTTGGGGAAAAATCCTCTCACTACAAAAAGCGCGCTACAAAATTACTCACAATGGTTGGTCTTGGAGAACGTTTAGATCATTATCCAAATGAATTGTCTGGTGGTGAACAACAGCGTGTTGCTATCGCCCGTGCACTCATGAATAATCCCCAGATTTTATACGCTGATGAGCCGACTGCTAATCTGGATACTGTTTCCGCAGCAATAGTCCTTGAATTATTCGCCAAGTTAAACAAAGAGCTAAAACAAACAATTGTAATAGTTACACATGAAGATGATGATAAAAAGTACGTCGATTGGGTTATTTGGTTGGAAGATGGATTAATAGGAAAAATAGAAAAGATAAAAAATAATTCAAAAAATGAAAGGAAAATGTGAGTGTATACGTATTAAGTCATGTACTATTATGTGGGGAATTTCAAAACCAATAATTCATGAAAAAAATTTTAAATTACCGTGACTCTGCTATTATTTTAATAAAAAAATACCCCAAGTTAAGCATAGTTACTGGACTATTTCTGGTTTATGTTATTTATTATTTCACTTATGGACAGCCCGCAGTATCTACCACTTATCAATATGCAACCGTTAAAAGAGGCTCTCTGACATCTATTGTTTCTGGAACAGGGCAAGTTGTTTCAAATAGTCAGGTTGATTTAAAACCAAAAGTAAACGCTAACGTCACTGGTGTATATGTAAAAGCTGGAGATAAAGTAAAAACAGGACAAGTATTGTTTAGGCTTGATGCTACAGATGCATACAAACAGGTTCGTGATGCAAAATTGAGTCTTGAGTCTGCACAAATTGCTCTAGAAAAATTACAGAATCCAAAAAGTATAGACCTGATGACTCTTAATGATTCTATAAAACAAGCGGAGGATGCAAAGAAAAATGAAAATACAAAAGTTGTAGTAGCATATAAGAATTTATTAAATACCGGTCTTTCAATTAATCCCGATGTTTCTTATACAGCAGAGACAGCCCCAACTCTTTCCGGTAGTTATTTAAAAACTACAGAAGGCCAAATAAAAATTTCCGTGTATCAAGGGGGAAACACTGGCTATAGTTTTACCGCAACTGGTATTGTGAATGCTTCTGGAGAAATAAACACTGTTGTACCTCAACCTATAGGCGATTCAGGTCTTTATATTAAATGGAATAGTACATCACCTGTAACAAATTGGGTTATTGATATTCCAAATAAACAATCAACATCGTATTCCTCTAATTATACAACATGGCAAAACGCTATAACTACAAGAGATATAAATAATGCTGCGAGTGATAGAACTATTGCAAATCTTAAACAAAAACTTGCTGACCTTACACCAGGCGATGATAATCTAGACGTCAGAAGTGCTAAACTAACAGTTGAACAAAAAAAGAACGCTTTAGAGGATGCTCAATATAATTTATCAAATTATGTTATCACTGCACCATTTGATGGTGTAATGGCTAACGTTTTGGTTGATATTGGTTCATCAGCTGTTATGGCCTCATCAAATACTAGCTCCGCTCTAGGGACTATTGTTACAGACAAAAAATTAGCGCAAGTAACTTTAAATGAAACAGATATTCCAAAAGTTCATTTAGGGCAAAAGGCAAAAATAATTTTTGATGCAGTCGATGAACTTGAATTAGAAGGAGATGTAGTAGAAATAAATACTTTAGGTACAGTAACTTCTGGTGTCGTTACATATAAAATAAAAGTCGCATTTAGCGCCGACGATATTCGCATACTTCCGAACATGAGTGTTTCCGTTGATGTTATTACTTCAAGTAAAGATAATATTTTGTATATACCAAGTCAAGCTGTTAAGGAAGATGCAAATGGGTACTATGTAGAAAAGGATGAATTATCTTCTTTACCAGTTAATTCAACTTCCACCCGAATAAGAAATGGAACATCAACTTACAGTGGAAAAATAAACAGCACAAGTACCGGGTCAAATGTTTCTACTGTGGTTGTAATATTGAAACGTGTTCCTATAGAAATCGGAATGCAAAATGATACTCAAACAGAAATCGTTAGAGGTATTTCAGAAGGGGAAAAAGTGGTTGTTAAAAAAACCACAACGACATCTAGCACATCATCATCAGCCCCATCAATAACCTCGCTCTTTAGGCCGCAAAGTGGAGGAAGGGCAACTAATGGTGGGAATTTAAGACCACAATAACATGAAAGAAATTATTATTGAATGTAAAGATATAACTAAAGATTATATAAATGATGAAAACGTAACTCATGTTTTAAAAGGAATTTCTTTTTCTATAAATAAAGGTGAGTTTGTAGCAGTTATGGGACCATCAGGTTCAGGTAAATCAACAATAATGAATATTATCGGACTTCTTGATGAACCAACAAAAGGTATTTATAAATTAGACGGTAAAGATGTTTCTAAATTAAATGATGATGAACAAGCATCTATTCGTGCTAATAAAATTGGGTTTGTTTTTCAATCTTTTAATTTATTGCCACGTACAACTGTATTAAGAAATGTAATGTTACCACTTACTTATTTAGACATATGTATTAGTGATAGAGAAGTAAGGGCAAAACAAGCTTTATTATCTGCTGGGTTCCCTGAAGATAAATGGGGAAATTTATCTAATCATTTATCTGGTGGACAAATACAACGCGTAGCAATAGCTCGTGCGCTTGTTAACAATCCAAGCATTATTCTTGCAGACGAACCAACAGGTAACTTAGACACAAAAACTGGAGAAATAGTTCTTAACACGTTTAGAAAATTAAATAAGGAAGAAGGGAGAACAATTATAATTATCACTCACGAATCAGAAGTGGCTAAGCACGCAGATAGAACAATTCATGTGAGAGACGGGTTATTGATTGATATAAATAAATAAAATTATGACAATTAAAGATTTATTAGAAGAGACATTTATTTCTATAACAGCAAATGAAGTAAGAACTGGACTTACCGTTCTTGGTATTGTTATCGGTATTGCTTCTGTAATTATAATGCTTGCTATTGGAAATGGTGCTCAAGCTTCTATTTCTTCAAGTATCAACTCGCTAGGCTCAAATATTTTAACTATATCTGGCGGTGGAAGTAATCAACAGGGGGGTGTAAGTGTTGGACGATCAAATCAGCAAACATTGAAATTGGCAGACGCTAAAGCAATAGAGGAAAAAATTTCTCTTGCTAGGGATGTTTCACCAGAATTAAGTTCACGCTCACAGGTTATTGCAGAAGGAAATAATACAAACACAACAATTGTCGGAGTTGTACCAGCTTATCAACCCGCCCACTCTATTGATTTAATTGATGGGGATTTTATTAGTGATTTACAATATAGAACTTCTGCGAGGGTCGCAGTTTTAGGTCCAACAACCAGAGATGATTTATTTGGTACTGGTACAGAAGCTATCGGTAAAGAGTTACGTATAAATGGAACGAGGTTTACAGTCATTGGTGTAACTGAAACAAAAGGAGGTAGCATGCTTGGAAATATGGATGATAGAATTTTCATACCACTATCAACAGCTCTTAGGTATATTTCTGGCAGTGAATATTTGAGTTCAATTGCGGTTACAACTGAAAATCAATCTGATTTAACAGAGATGCAAAAAGAAATAACTGATTTGCTTCTTGCTCAACATAACAAAAAAACATCTGCCGAGGCTGATTTTAGTATTTTCAATCAAGCGGACTTGGCGAGTACTGCACAATCAGTTACGAAAATATTTACGGTTCTTCTCTCCTCCGTCGCATCCATCTCTCTCTTGGTTGGGGGTATAGGAATAATGAATATGATGTTAACAAATGTTCGAGAAAGAACTCGTGAGATAGGACTTCGTAAAGCTATTGGTGCCAGAAAAAAAGATATAAGTAATCAGTTTTTGGTTGAATCTGTAGTTATCACTTTTATTGGTGGGGCTATAGGTATTGCTCTGGGGGTTTTAGCATCGTACTTAGTCACTTATTTTGGTATTCTACAAACACAGGTTACTTTAAGTCCAGTTCTACTTGCTTTTGGGGTTTCAACAGGGATAGGAATTATTTTCGGTTATTATCCAGCCAAAAAAGCATCAGAACTTAATCCAATAGAAGCATTGCGATACGAATAGAGTGGGGTATACTAATTTCATGCCTACCATTTTTACAAAAATCATCTCAGGTGAATTACCTTCATATAAAATTTATGAGGATGAATATGTTTGCGCTATTTTGGATATTAACCCAATCCAAAGAGGACACACTCTTGTTATTGTAAAACAGGAATATAGTGATTTATTTTTACTTAATGAGGAGTTGTATACAGAAGTAATGAATCGTGTTCGATATGTAGCACTACTTTTAAAAGCTAAATTTGAATGTGCTCGCGTTTGTATGTTTGTGGAAGGTTACATTATACCCCATGCGCATATTCATCTAGTTCCAACAAACAAAACAGAAGATTTCGACAAAAAATTTATACACCCAGCAACAGAAGAAGAACTTGCAGAAGTACAGAAATTTATTCTCCACTCATAAGATATTCTTGGTATGTTAAAAAATAGTTTAGGCGTCAGTTTTAAACACTGTGTATATGAGGTTGTACGAAATATTAAGAAAGGAGAAGTTTTAACATACAAAGAAGTCGCAACACTCGCAGGTAGACCACTTGCCTATAGGGCGGTTGGAAATATTTTGAATAATAACTATGATGAGAAAATACCGTGCCATAGAGTTGTGAGGAGTAACGGGCTTATAGGTGGATATAATCGCGGTGGTGAAGAAAAACTGAAACGCTTACGTCAAGAAGGTGCTATTATATAGATATGAATTACATTCTTATACGAACAATAGCTATTTTAATTACAAGCTATATTACGCATGTTGGTGTTCCAATTACTTTTGCTTGGCAGACGGGGTGGATTGCTTTATTAACAGCGTTAACTCTTGCTGTTATCAACCACACAATTAAGCCAATGATTAGTATCATCACACTACCAATTACTTTGTTAACACTCGGGTTATTTTCATTCATTATCAATGGGCTAATGATTATGCTTGCAAGTCATATAGTTAATGGATTTACGATTCCGTCTCTAATTATGGCGATATGGTTTGCCGTAGTGCTCTCTATCGTAAACTGGATGCTACACATTTTTGAGTAAACACAGTAGATAACCTTTATCTCCTACTGCTTACTTACTTCCTCATCTTCCATTTCATGGATGTCTTCTTGAATTCCATCGACATCTTTTTGAATTTCTTCAATGTCTTCCTGTATCTCCTCGTGAGCTTCTTGAATATCTTCAACGTCTTCAGCAATTTCTTCCACATCTTCTGCGATTTCCTCAACATCTTCTTGAATTTCATCAATGTCTTTTTCCACGTTAGCGATAGCTCTTGCTTGATGGTTTACGCTCATTTGTATAAAAATTGAAAGATAAATAGCCTCAAGTGAGACTATTGTTGTTAAAACAAGCAATACTCTCTCCAGCTCTTCACCAAGGAGAACTAAAACAAAGGCGCCTATAAACAAAATTGTGTGAATAATAACAGACCATATTGAACCAACCCCACGAGTTATGGAAAGGGCTATTGATTCAAGGGTTTCTAGAGGAGATTTTGGCATGTTTTTACTATATCACAAAAGTGATAGAATGTAGGAATGATAACGATAGTTATTATTGGTGTAGGAATATTGTTTTTTGCCACTATGGCAGGGGCAATATATTTTACGTACTCACTTATCACTAAAAATAAATATATGCACGAAGATCAGAAAACAAAAGCACTAGACGTATTCGTATATCTCGGTATTGGTATTTCTCTTGTTGTAAGTATCACAAATATTTTACAAATTGTATTTAGAGCTATTGAACAAAGATGGAGGGATGTGTTAGATGCAGGTGTATCAATAGATGTTTACAATAGTGATGTGCGCATGGCTATAGCTTCACTAGTAGTGATGTATCCAATTTATCTCGGTCTCTCTTGGTATGTTTCAAAAGACATTGCAAAGTTTTTGTATAAGCGCGATTTAAAAATTCGCAAAGTATTGATATACGTTATTCTTTTTGTTTCAATATGTACCCTTATTGGAGCATTGGTATCACTTATTTATACATACCTAGGTGGAGAGCTTTCAGTGCGTTTTGCTCTAAAAACTTTTACTGTATTCACAGTCGCACTCTCTGTGTTTGGATATTATCTCTATTCAATGAGACGTGATTATTCTAAGGAAAGTTATGTACCTCTTATTGCTAGCATAACTGCGACATTAGTCGTACTGGCTTCTCTTTTTTGGAGCATTGCTATTATAGGTACACCATCTGAAATGCGCGCAAAGAGAATAGACAGCGAAAGGCTTTCTAACTTATCATCGCTTCAGCAACAAATATTTAATCGGTTTCAATCAACGGACAAACTACCGACATCGCTCATGGAATTGAATGATGCATTTCAAGGGTATTCTGTGCCAGTAGATCCTGTAACAGGGGGTGATTATGTGTATAAGGTCTTACAACAGCCTGTTGTAAGAATGAACTACACAACCAATAAAAAAGAGCTCGTTACTCAAGCGGTGTTTGAAATTTGCGCTAACTTTGATACCGTTCGTGATTCTACTTCACAATATGTAAGTGGTTCTAATGTTGCTAAATACGCACCTACAACTTTAATTGATGCACCGTACGCAGTTTCCAATTATTATTATGAAGGAGATCAGTCACCTTTCTGGAATCATGATATAGGCGAGGCATGTTTCAAACGAGTAATTTCTCCAGAGATGTATTACGGAAAATAATCAATTCCCTGACCCATTTATTTACGTGGTGTATTGATAAACAAAAGCGTGACCGAAGGTCACGCTTTTGTTTAGTGTTAGTATTTGTTAATATAGACACAATATGAATCCTTACGATTTTAAAACTATTGAAGCTAAGTGGAAGAAAAACTGGGAGTCAACGTCACTTTATAAAACTGTAGATGACATCTCAAAGAAGAAACATTATGTGCTCGATATGTTTCCTTATCCGTCTGGTGAAGGTTTACATCTTGGACACACTCGTATATATACAACAAGCGATATATATACCAGAATGCGCCGAATGGAGGGGTATAACGTTCTTCACCCGACTGGTTGGGATGCGTTTGGGCTTCCAGCAGAACAATACGCTCTAAAAAATAAAATCCACCCACGTATTTCAACAGATAAGAATATAAATAATTATCGTCGCCAGATGAAGATGCTTGATTTGTCTTATGACTTTGACCGTGAAGTAGATACTACTGACCCAGAGTTTTATAAATGGACACAGTGGATTTTTTTGAAGATGTATGAAAAAGGTCTTGCCCATGAAACTTTTTCGCCTATTAATTGGTGTCCGTCATGTCAAACAGGACTTGCTAACGAAGATTTGGAGGCAGGTAAATGCGAACGTTGTGGAAGTGACGTTGAGAAGAAACCAATGCGTCAATGGGTACTTCGTATTACAAATTTTGCAGATAGATTAATTGATGACCTTGAAACATTACCTCAGTGGCCAGAATGGATAAAAGAATTACAGCGTAATTGGATTGGAAGAAGTGAAGGAGCGGAGTTTGATTTCAAATTAGTTGACGTTCCTCCGCAAAACGAGTTGTATGAGCAGTCTGGAGGTAAACACAGCGTGAGAATATTTACAACACGTGCCGATACGCTTTTTGGCGCGACATTTGTTGCAATATCTGCAGAACTTGCAAAATCATGGGTTGATTCTGGTTTTGACATGGGGAGCGATGTTGTAAATTATATAAACAAAACTATTGAAGAACAAAAAGTGGTTGAAACTGATTATAGTAAAGAAATAGAAAAGACTGGTGTGTTTACAGGTCTGTACGCCATTAATCCAGCAAGTAAAGAAAATATACCAGTTTGGGTAGCAAATTATGTTTTAGGTGGAGTGGGAACAGGCGCTATCATGGCTGTCCCAGCTCACGATGAGCGTGACAGAGATTTTGCAGAAAAATTTAATCTTCCTATAAAAGATACCCCATTTGAACTTTCAAAAGAAGGAATGATTGCCGAGTTTGGTGGAACAAAAACTATTCGTTACAAATTACAAGACTGGGTGTTCTCTCGTCAGAGATATTGGGGTGAACCAATTCCAATGGTTCACGATAAAAACGGAAAAACTTGGCCATTAGATGAAAGTGAGCTACCACTTATTCTTCCAGAGGTAGAGCATTATGAACCATCAGGAACAGGTGAATCTCCTCTAGCAATTATAGACGGATGGGTGAATGTTAAGGGTTACATAACTGATAATGGGACATTTAAACAATCCCCAGACGGTGAAATATTTAAACGAGAAACAAACACCATGCCCCAATGGGCTGGTTCCTCATGGTATTACTTGCGTTTTGCCGACCCACACAACAATGACTCGCTTATTTCTGAAAGTTTAGAAAAATATTGGCAGCCAGTTGATGTTTATGTTGGTGGAGCAGAACACGCAACACGCCATTTGATATACGCTAGATTCTGGCATAAGTTTTTGTTTGATATCGGTGTCGTAAAAAATGCAGAGCCGTTTACTCGCATGGAATCCGTTGGGCTTGTGCTTGCAAAAGGTGGAATGAAAATGTCTAAGCGTCTTGGAAATATAATTAACCCAGACGACGTTGTTAACACATGGGGGACAGATGTAGTTAGAACATACGTAGCCTTTATGGGTTCATTTTACGACGCAACAGCATTTGATGAAAAACAAATGATGGGTGTAAAACGTTTTCTTGAACGCACATGGAAAGTTCAGAGTTTTGTAAATGAAGAAAATACTTCAAAAGAACTTCTTAAAATTATTCATCAAACGATTAAGAAGGTTACAGAAGATATAGGTGCGTTTAAGTTTAATACAGGTGTAAGTCAGCTTATGATTTGTCTAAACGCAATTGAAAAAGAAAAATCAATTAATAAAAAAGAATGGAAACAATTTATCTTGTTACTTGCGCCATACGCAACAACAATGAGTGAAGAGTTGTGGAGTGTTTTAGGCGAGAAGAATTCAGTTCATGCAAGTTTGTGGCCAACATATAAACCAGAACTTGTCACAGAAGATGAAGTAACCGTATCACTCCAAATTGAAGGTAAATTACGCGGAACGTTCGTGGTTCCCTTTGGAAGTACCGACGAAATTGTACTTAAGGGAGCTAAAAATACTGATGGATATAAAAAATATGTTGGAGATAAAGAACCAAAAAAGGTGATAATTATCCCTAATCGCCTTATAAATATCGTGATTTGACGTTTTTGATAAACTGTAGTACAATAGATAAAACTAATAACAACTATGTCAGGTATCACTTTTAAACCAAAGGCCGTTTCTAAGAAACTTTTGACCACACTTAATCCACGAACTCGCGAAATCGTGGTTAATCGTTATGGTTTAGAAAAAGAAGGGCGAATGACTCTTGAGGCAATTGGAAAGACTTACGATATCACACGTGAACGTGTTCGTCAGATTGAAAATTTCGCTCTTGCTTCAATAAAGAAATCAAAGGAATACAAAGAACACGCTTTTGTTTTTGATGAATTAAAGGCAATTATTAAGGATCTCGGTGCTGTTGTTTCAGAAGATCACCTAATGCGTCATATTTCAAAGGACCCAGTAATACAAAATCATATAAATCTTTACTTAGCTCTTAGTGAAGATTTTAAGAAACATAAAGAAGATGATAATTTGCACGCGCATTTTACTATTGACGACAAGGCTGCGGCTCATGTGCGTGAAGCCCTTGGTAAACTTTACAGTTCAATAAACGAAGAAGACCTTGTAAGTGAAGAAGAAGTGTTTAATCGATTTATGGGGCACCTAACTGATCTTATTTCAGAATATAAAAATAATAAAGAAATTATTTATCGTTACCTAGCACTTTCAAAAGTGATTGGAAAAAACCAGCTTAGTGAATGGGGACGAACTTCATCTCCACACGTTAAGGCTCGCGGTATTAAAGATTATGCATATCTTATTATGCGTCGCAAAGGAGAGCCTATGCACTTTAAAGAAGTCGCTCTTGAAATTAACAAAACATTTGGAAAGAAGGCTCATGTTGCAACATGTCACAATGAACTCATTAAGGACTCTCGTTTTGTTCTAGTTGGACGCGGTATGTATGGACTAAAAGATTGGGGTCATACAGGGGGAGTTGTGCGTGATGTTATTTCTGAAGTTTTGAAAGAAGCCGGGCACCCGCTTTCAAAAGATGAAATTGTAAAACGTGTGCTTGCAAAGAGAATTGTTAAGCCAAATACTGTTTTGGTAAACCTACAGAATGCAAAGCATTTCAGAAAGGTTGCAGGGGAATATACATTAGCTTAAATAATGTTTAAGTAAAAATAAGAAAACGCGAAACCAAAGGTTTCGCGTTTTCTACTGGTCACTTCCCATCAGTTACTGATATACTAGTCTATATGCAATTTCTCATCGATATAATTCTTATCCTCATATATCTCGTTGGTTTTTTCTTGCTTTGCGCATGGGCATGGCGTTTTTGGAAGATGTATGTAAATCAAAAGTTTTTACAGAAATTCAATGACGATAGCATAATGCTCGAGATTAAATTACCTCGTGAAATTACAAAATCACCACTTGCTACAGAAATTGCAATAGCTTCACTTTTGCAAGGTGGTGGTATTAGTACTTGGTACGCCAGAGAGTTTCAGGGTAATTTACCATTATACGCATCCTTAGAAATCGCTTCCCTAGAAGGCGTTATTCATTTTTATGTTCGTATAAATAAAAAATTTAAATCCCTAGTTGAGTCAAATTTCTATGCTCAATATCCTGGAATTGAAATTGTGGAGGCAGATGATTATACAAAAAAGATTCGTTATCACCATCTCTCTAAAGATGTTTCTGTTTGGGGGATAAATTATAGGCTTGGTGAAAAATGGAGTCCAACAGATCCAAAAACTGGGAAGCCATATCAAAAAAAAGATGGCAATTATAAAATGCCTGCCGACTTTTTTCCAATTAAAACATATGTTGATTATGGTTTGGACAAAGAATCAAAAGAAGAATTAAAAACAGACCCTATCACACCACTACTTGAGTTTATGGGTAGTATTGGAAAAGGAGAGTATTACTGGTATCAGATACTTATTCAGGATGAAAGTGTTTATAACAAAAAAATGCCGAAGTTTTATGTAAATGAAGTAACACACGAACATCTTTCTTTAAGCGAGATGGCTGACGCACGTAAAAAACAAATACGTAGCACAATCTCTGGACTTAAACATGGTGACATTGTATACGATGATTATGGATATGAAAAAACAAGAAAAGTTCCAGATGGTGTTGATGAAAATGGAAAAGTAAAGTTTAAAGAGATTCCGCTGACACATAATCTTAAAGACAGTAAAGGTAACATACTCCCCCCAAAATCTGTTTCAAAGAAAGAAATTGAGCTAACACCTGAAGAAAAGGAGCAACTTGAAGCTATAAATAAAAAACTTTCAAAACCTTTGGCGTGTGTTGTTGTGCGTATTATATATGTGGCCAAGAAGGAGAACTCTTCTAGATTTGGTGAACATGTTCAAAATACATTATCTTACCCAAAGTCATACGCCGGAGTTAATTCATTATCTCCTGTATCTGTAACTGACCCATATGATTATCCTTGGGAAAAAATGGGAGGTAAGCGCCCAGCCTGGAGGGCTGAAGAAAAATTTGAAGAATACGTTGAACGAGAAGGGTTCTTTCCTCATATTCCACAAAGGGCAGCCCTTGATTCATGGGAAGATCTTTTTTTCTGGGGTTCGTCTATGAAAACCAGAAAAACATTTCGTATGATTTACGAAGCTATCTTTTATCCATTTAATCACCCTAAACCAGAACATGTTTCCATTCTAAATCTTGAAGAAATTGCCTCACTTTGGCATTTACCAGGAGCTGTTGCTGGAGTTCCAACTCTCCCACGCATTGATAGTAACAAAGGTGTTGCACCAGTTAATCTTCCACAATAACTATGTATTCATTTAAACCACTAGTTATTCGCATAACTATATATTCTATTGTTGTTTTATTTTTAGGATATTTTTCTTACATTACTTTTACTATACCTAGAAATTTCCCAATCGGTAAAAATTTTATAGTAGAAGAAGGGGAGAGTTTACGTAGTGTTAGTGCGCGATTAGAAAAAGAAGGCTATATTGATTATTCGCTCTGGTTTCGCGCAGGGGTTTCATTTTTGGGTGGGGATAAAAATATTCAATTAGGTGGTTATATGTTTGATAGACCACGAACTCTTGGGTATGTAGTTAGAAAATTCGTCTCTGGAAATCCAGACACGCCACTTATTAGCGTAACCATTCCAGAAGGTAGTACAACGCACGAAATCGCAGTACTTGTACACGGTGTATTACCAAATATAGACATAAGTGTGTTTGAATATGAGGTTTTAAAAATAAATCAAATGGTAAACTTTTTCCTTCAACTTACTTCCTATTGCCATCAATGACAGAAGTGCGAATAGTAGATAAAATGACAACCACTTTCGACAAAAAATATTTAGAAACCTTTTACGATTTACCAATCCCTCCAGAGTTTAAAAATAAAGATGAAATAATTTCTCTTGCAGCTATTTTGGAAGGGGAAGCAAAAACTAAAGAAGACATGCAAATCGTTGCAGGAATACTTATTAAACGATTACAAAAAGGTATGCCTCTTCAAGTGGACGCCGCACCAGAAACTTATAAAATAAAATGGGTACCAAGTATACCGATAAATAATCCTGGACTAGTAGCATTAAATGCAGTATTTCATCCAATTGATACCCCTTATCTATACTATATAACAGGTAAAGATGGTACAATGCACTACTCTAAAACATTTGAAGAACATAAAATTAATATTAAAAAGTATTTGAAATAATCGAATCAAAAATAATCACTGCTCAACATGAAAATTCACAATCTCGCTTTTATAGATACAGAAACAACCGGAACAGATCCAGATAAACATGAAATTATAGAACTTGCTGTTATTGTTGTTAAACAAATATCGCGAGAAGGAAGAGGTCCTAAGATAGAAATTGTTGAAGAATGCGAATGGAAAATAAAACCAGAGCACATAGAAAATGCGGAGGAGGCAGCACTTAGAGTTAATGGGTACAATGAAGTTGATTGGATGTTTGCTGTAGACCGTAAGAAAGCAATGGAAGAATTTTCAAAGAAGACACAAAGTTGTACTTTTGTTTCACATAATCTTGTGTTTGATTATGCATTCGTCACAAAAGCATTTGAAGAAACAGGAGTAGAAAATCGTATGCATTATGGAAAGTTAGATACTATTTCTATAGCTTTTGCGCGATTGTACGATGCTCCAACCGCAGACAAATTTTCACTCCGAGCACTTTGTGAATTATTAAAAGTAGAAAATAGTAAAGCTCATACCGCACTTGCTGACACTAAGGCTTTGCTTGATGTTTATAAAAAATTGATGGGTGCGCAATAAATAAGAAAAGACGGCCGTTAGGTCGTCTTTTTCTGTTTCAGGACAGCATGGAGCCGGGTGATTGGAAATAATGGTCATTTTCAGGATTGTCTGGGTGCACATCCATTTCGTCACTGCCCAAGGATTTTGTAAATACCTCGTGTTCATTGGGTCTCGTTGGTTCTTGGTTGGCACCAGAACCAGTATTCTTGCCTATCAAAGGTACAATCCCCTTAGATTGTTGGAGGGACATGATTGTTCTCCTGTTTTATGAACATCCTCAAATGAGGGCCTATGTAAATACTATAATAATTTATATGCGTATGCAATATAAATATGTTAGAGTGTTTTTATGAAGAAAGTATTTGTTGGAATGTCAGGCGGGGTAGACTCATCTGTTTCGGCGGCACTTTTAAAAGCACAAGGCTATGCTGTTACAGGGGTTTTTATTAAAGTTTGGCAACCAGATTTTATAGAATGTACATGGAAAGAAGACAGATTAGATGCTATGCGGGTGGCATCTGTTTTAGATATTCCATTTGTGACATTAGACCTTGAGAAGGAGTATAAAGAAGGTGTTATTGATTACATGATAGATGAGTATAAGCATGGGCGTACACCGAACCCTGATGTTATGTGTAATCGCGAAGTGAAGTTCGGGGCATTTCTCAAATGGGCAAAAGAAAATGGTGCGGATTTTATAGCGACAGGGCATTATGCACAAATAGAAAATAACCAACTAAAGAAAGGAAGAGACTCAAATAAGGACCAAACATATTTCTTGTGGACCTTAACCAAAGAGCAAATAAAGAATGTTATTTTTCCAGTCGGTAACATAGTAAAAGACGAAGTAAGAGAACTAGCCTGTAAATACAACCTTCCTGTAAGTAATAAAAAGGATAGCCAAGGGCTTTGTTTTGTTGGAACTATTGATATCAAAACATTACTTAAAAATTATATTGAAGAAAAGGAAGGTGAGGTGAAAAATGAAAACGGAGAAGTTATCGGTACACATAGCGGGGTGATGTTTTATACAATTGGCGAAAGACATGGCTTTAAAATAACAAAGAAAACAATAAATGATGAGCCTTATTTTATTGTTAGAAAGGACTTTGAGACAAATACGCTGTTTGTCTCTCATACGCCACCTCGTGAAGAAAAAGGTGACGTTATCTCACTAGAAAAAACTAACTGGACACAAAAGATAAATATAGGTGAAGTCTATGAAGCGCGTGCTAGATATCGCGCACCTTTATCAACAGTTGAGGTTGTAGATGAGACACACTTTAAAGTTATTGAAGGTGAACTTGTTTCAACAGTTGGGCAATCGTTGGTGCTTTACGATAAAAATATTTGTATAGGAGGTGGAGTAATAAGCTAACTTTAGTGGTTGTGGTCTTCTGGGTGGCGAAGGTGGAATTTTATTTCTAAATAGATAATCCAAAGCACTATTGCCGCCAGAGATGAAATACTTGCTATTTCTAGGGCATGGAATTTTTCCTGGTCAAATTGTTTTCCGAACATGTACACAAACATAGCTGCTGCAGGTGACCCAATTTGTGCAAATATTCCATAAGTAATCGTTTTTTTAATTGAAAGTCCAAAACTTCTAAGTACAGTAATTGTGCCGATTATTTTTGGTAATTCATGAGTAATAATACCAATTGTTGCAGCGTACCCAATCAAAGGGTTTACTAGATAAGTTGCGCCTATAACAGCTCCGTCTATAAGAGAGTGAAAAGCTTCGCTAATAACAATACCTTTAGCACCTTCTGCTTCTGCCGTGTGGTTATGTCCATGGTTAAATTTTGAGAGTATAAAAATAGTTATAATTGCTGTAATTGCACCGACAAAAGCATCTGAATAAGTTAACTCTTCACCGTGTTCTTTGAATGTATTTAAAACAGCAACAATTAAAAGCAAAAGACCGACCGTAAGGAAAAACAGTTTCCAATATCCTTTGGAAATATTTCTACGCAATATAAGCGACATAAAGGCAAGAAGAGGCAACGCAGTCGCGCTAATTGTCATGAGAATAAAATTTGATGTCATTTATTTTTGTCGAAAATTAATTACCATAAATTATAGTTTATTTTAGGTATTCTTGCAAGTGACTTGCAACAAGTAATTAACATGTTATTATATAAATATATGGCTAAGTATTCAAAAGAAGATTTAATATTTATGATTAAAGAGGCTGGGCTTCGCGTAACAGACCACCGCTTGGCGGTGCTTAATTTTCTTTCCCGTGTGCGTCAACCTATAACCGTATACGAACTTGTAGACTCACTTCGTAAAAAAGAAAACATTGATCAAGCGACTGTGTATCGTAACTTAGCTTCACTTCATGAAGCTGGACTACTTCGTCGATTGGATTTTAATCACGGACACGCTCACTACGAACTAGAAACTGGGAGAGCCTCACACCAGCTTGTTTGCGGTAAGTGTGAAACAATAGAAAAAATTGAAGGGATATCAATTGATGATACTGTGAAAAAAATGCTTAAAAAAAGCAAGAAGTTTAAAAGTACAACAACACACTCAGTGGAAATATATGGTACTTGTAAAAATTGTTCTTAATATTTAATATATAGCCTTTTCCAAAAAGAAGTTTATAAAATATAAAAAAGAAAAACGGAGTACTTTGGGGTACTCCGTCTATTTTTGCCTACATTTCTCACGAAGAGATTTAGGCTAGCACAATTTCCTCATTGACGATTTTCACTTTACCGACGACTTGCTGAAAACAAGTATCCGGAAAGGTTGGAATCTTTGAGGAAAGTCGTGTTGCTGAGGCACCAACTGCCCAAGCAATCACTTGTTGTGCCTTTTCGCCACAGTTGGCATACATGTACTCGCCAAATATGAGGCGAACACACAAGCCGACTTCTTCACCGTTTCCAACAAACACGTGAGACAGGTCGCCAATATTGACTTGGCGACTTTCGTGTACATCCGTACGGTTAATTGGCGATTTGCCACATTTGGTATTGATGAGTTTGTCGATTTTCAACACAAGCAATGACCCTTCTTGACCGGCAAGCCGGAGAAGGGATTGTTCCAATTGTGTTCCCAGGTTTTTTTGACCTTGTTCTGCCGTCATTTTTACCCTCGTTTCTTATCAAAAAGTTACAATTTAACACCATTTTTTAACAGGGAAACTTTTACTATAAAGGGCCTGCCAAATCCAATACTATACCCAATAAACATCGTTGTAAAGTATGTTAAAAGAGGTTACCTACTTAAGGCCTCTTCTATAGCTGCTTCAAAGAATGATATGTCTCTTGCTCCATCTATCATTGAAACAATTTCGTACCCTTTTTTATTCTCAACAAGGACAAAAGTGGAAGGTGTTCCTTGCACACCGGCTTCAGCTCCGCCCGCGATAGAGTCGTTAACTATATTTTCAGATTCTTTGTTGCTCATACATAGAGAAAATTCCCCAATATCAAGCCCTAGACTTTTTGCCATAAGTTCCTTGGCGTCTTGTGGTAATGGTGGAACATAACCAGTTTTTGGGTCCTGTTTAGAAAATTTATTACCATACAACATGTCTATATATTCATAAAATGATTTTGCCCCTCCAATTTTTCCGGCACAAGCAATAGCTCGTGATTCATCAAGTGCGTTTTTGTGAATTGATATTAAAGGGAAATGACGATAAATAAAAGCGACTTTGTCAGAATATTTATCGCGAAGTTCTTTTGTTGTTGGATGTAGTTTTACACAATAGGGACATTCTGGGTCTGAATATTCTATTACAACAACTTTACTATCAGGATTTCCTTCTATGTAATCAGTTTTATCAACTGGTCTTCCGTTGAACATAGAAACTTGAGCGGCTGATTCATTTGCTTTAACAATCACACCGTGACCTATAATACTGACAGAAATAATAATTGCACTAAAAATAATAGCGGTAGGGGTTGTAAACTTAAAAGATGTAAAATCGGTAAGATTTTTTGTTAAATATTCTGTAAATACCATAAAATAATGTTTGATTTTTCGCATAGTGGTTTATAATGTATTGTAACAGTATATCATGATCAATTTTTCTAGATTTTCCCTCGTAGCACTTAATAGACTTATTATTGGAATCACTCTTGAGTTTGGTCCAATATTTATATTCTTATTATCTTTTCATTATTTACATATATACAAAGCAACTTTTATTTTAATGATTGCAACTATTATTTCTACCGTTGCCACTTATCGTATTCAGAAGAGATTGCCTTATATTGCTCTATATGTAGCTTTTCTTACTCTTGTGTTTGGTTACATGACTATAATTAACCATCAGCCTAAATTTATTCAAATGCGAGACACTTTGTACGACATTACGTCAGCACTGACTCTACTTATAGGTCTTATGGTTAATGTTTCCTTTTTGAAATTGGCCTTTCATGATGTTTTACCAATGACAAATCAAGCGTGGAACAAATTAACTTATATTTGGATTGGTTTTTTTATAATAGTTGCTGTCATTAATGAATACGTTAGAAGAACAATGACTCTCATGCAGTGGTTTGATTTCAAAAGTATTATGGTTTTTGTAACACTTTTTTTTGGATTGCTTACACTTTATTTTATTTACGAAAAATCAGAGCATCATAAATAATTAGCAATGGAAATATCTATCATTTTATGATAGAATTGCGTTCATTATGGCAGATATTCACACAGTCGAACAATCTACTGTTCTTCATGTTCGCGAAGAAATTCCTACAATCATATCTCCAACGCTTGGCAATGTTGGACCTTTAACTATCGCCACATCAACGATTACGACAATGTTTATAACATTGATTTTTATCATACTTTGTATCTCCGTATCGCGTTCTAAATTGATTCCAAATAAATTTCAACACCTGTTGGAAATATTTTATGAGATGGTTGATTCATTTATTGCTTCAATTGTTGGAAACAAAGAACGCGCAAAGGAAATTGTGCCATATGTCGGGGCAATAATGACATATTTAATTATTGCGAACTTACTTCCGATGTTTCCTTTGATTGGTAGTTTTTATATAACCATTGACGGGGAACATTTCCCACTTTTTCGCGGAGCTACAACAGATTTTAATACTACATTCGGCTTAGCTCTTGCTGTGGTTGTAACAATGCAGGTTATAGGTATACGTGAACAGGGAGTATTTGGCTATCTTTCACATTTTATTCAAATTAAACAAGTTATTAAGGGGTTCAAGAAAAGTTTTGGAGAAGGGATGACTTCCATTGTCGGATTCTTCGTGGGTTTAATTGAAATTGTCAGTGAACTCGCAAAAGTATTATCACTCTCACTTCGACTTTTTGGAAACATGTTTGCTCACGAAGTTCTAACAGTTATTTTGCTCGGCGCTTTTTCTGTTGCTGTTCCAGCTATTTGGATGGGAATGGGATTACTCGTTGGAGTTGTTCAATCTATCGTATTCGTCGCGCTCGTGACGGTGTACTACTCTTTGGTTCTTAAAAAAGAACACGGGGAGCATTAATTTGTTTCTCTTTTTGTTTGTGGTAGTTTAGGGACAGGTGTCCTGTTTTTATATTCTTATTGGAGGTAATTATGATCGTCACAGATCTACTTGCCTTTAGGCAAGCAAAAGAAAAAGCAAAGAAAAAGGCATCCAGAAATTTTCGGAAGCTTGAATCCCGTCTTCATACGGCGTGGAGAGAACATGTCTGCTGCAAGTGTTTCGACCCAATCTCAGGAGGAATGTCATATGTTCGAGAAGTTTCCATAACGATATCTCTTGAGACGGGGAAAGAAATTGTGAAGGTAAGGAAGTATCATTTCCCAGTGTGTCCGGGAGATGATTACCGTAATGAACAAAGACGTAGGGAAAAGGAAGAAGCAAGGCAGGCCAACCGAAAGGCCGCATAAAAGAGTCTGTGATCAAGCAGGCTCTTTTTTATTGCCACAGTGAGTAACCTCTAACCGTTCCTCCACAGGAGAAATGCAAAAAAGTATTTTTTCTGATATACTCCAAACCAAAGCCGAAAGGCGAATTTTTATTGAAATGGTGTTAGATTGTGGATGTATTTGAATACGAAACGTATTTGGATTATCCAACTTCTAACGTCTAAAAACTAACAACTGTATTTATATGACCCCAGAAGCAGCAATTTATATAGCAAAAGGAATGACGATTCTCGCGATGGTTGGAACAGCTATCGGACAAGGATACTTAGTGGGTAAAACGATGGAAGCTATCGGACGTAATCCAGATATTGAAGGGTCACTTTTTTCAAAAATGATTATCGGCGTGGCAATGACAGAAACAACGGCGATTTTTGCACTTGTGGCATTCTTCCTGCTTAAGTAACCGTTAGTTGTTAGGCTGTTCTTTGTTGGGAAATTCTTAACGAAGAATGAACAACTTCCTAACCATTATTCTTTATGGATCAAATTCTAAACATTCTCGGTTCGCTAGGATTTAATTGGCACGTTGCTTTAGCAAACTTTATAAACTTCCTTATAATCTTGTTTATTTTAAACAAGTTCTTTTTTGGCAAGATTGGTAAAGTCATAAAACACCGTCACGGCGTTATTGAACGTGGTATTTCTGACGCATCTGATGCAGAAAAATCTTTAGCTAACGCAGAGGAAGAAAAGAAAAAAATAGTTAAAGAAGCACACAAAGAAAGTAGAGATATTTTGGCAACTGCTGAGACAAATGCGCAAGCTATCGCTTCAAATATTCGCAAGGAGGCTGAATTAGAAGCTAATAATCGCATGCAAGAATTGCATCTTAAAGAACAAAATCTCAAGGAAAATGTTGAAAAAAGTTTTGCTGAACAAGCTCCAGAATTGGTTGCAAAATTGTATGCTAAAACACTCGCAAAAGAAATGACGGAGGTTGAAAATAATGCATTTATTTCAAAGATGAACGCATAGAATTTTACCTACTTTCCATTTTCCACCATCTACTTATGACTTTATCCCGTAAAATAGCTCAAACAATCTTAGAAAAGAATATAAGTATAAAAGACCTAACGGAAACCCTTAGTTCCTATAATCTTTTATCTATTCTTCCTTCGGTATTGAAAGATATTAAACAAATAAGCTGTAATAACAATAAAAACGAAACCATTTTGATAGAATCTCCGTTTGAAATTAATAAAGACGCAATAGCTCGCATTAAAAGAATTATCGGAAATGACCTTGCTCCACACGAAGTAATTATCAATAAAAAACTACTAGCAGGGTTTAAGGCTAGATTTAAAGGGAGATTATACGACGGAAGCGCTGAAAGAATAATTAAAGAATTTATTAAATAACAAACATTACCATGTCAGTAGAAAAAATAATCAAAGAGCTAGAAAATAAAATTGCAGATATATCAACCACTGTCTCAGTAAACGAGGTTGGTAATGTTGTTTCTGTAAGTGATGGCATCGCGCGTGTTACAGGACTACTTTCTTGTGCGAGTATGGAAGAAGTAACATTTGCTTCAGGTGCTAAGGGTATCGCGCTTAACTTAGAGTCTGATATGGTGGGTATTGTTATAGTGTCTGGTGGTGATATGGTACGTGAAGGTGAGGAGGTAACACGCACTGGACGTGTGTTATCTATTCCAGTTGGTGAAGCGCTACTTGGTCGTGTCGTTGACCCGCTAATGAACTCTCTTGACGGTGAAAAGTTAACAGGATTAAACAACGTAGAGCTTGTAGAAAAAATTGCACCAGGCGTTATGGATCGTGAACCAGTTAACGTTCCTATGCAAACAGGTGTGAAGGCAATTGATGCGATGATTCCAGTTGGACGTGGACAGCGTGAGCTTATAATCGGTGACCGCCAAACAGGAAAAACAACAATCGCTGTTGATACAATTATAAACCAAAAAGGTTCTGGGGTTATTTGCATATACGTTGCTATTGGTCAAAAGGAATCAAAAATTGCACAAATCGTAGAAAAACTTAGAACTTCTGGTGCCATGGAATACACCGTAGTGGTTCTTGCTGGCGCTTCAAAATCAGCCACGCTTTCATATTTAGCGCCATACTCTGGTACTGCCATCGCAGAATATTTCATGAATAAAAAGAAAGATGTTCTTGTTGTGTACGATGATCTTTCAAAGCATGCTGTTGCTTACCGTGAGATGTCTCTTCTTCTTAAGCGCCCACCAGGACGCGAGGCTTACCCTGGTGATGTTTTTTATCTTCACTCACGATTGCTTGAGCGTGCGTGCCGTAGAAATGAAAATGCTGGTGGTGGTTCTATTACAGCCCTTCCAATTATTGAAACTCAAGCGGGTGACGTATCGGCTTATATTCCAACCAACGTTATTTCTATTACAGACGGACAAATCTTCCTAGACGCAAACCTTTTTTATAAGGGTATGAGACCAGCTATTGATGTTGGGCTTTCTGTGTCACGTGTAGGCTCATCAGCACAATCAAAGGCTATGAAAAAGAACGCAGGTAAAATGAAGCTTGCTATGGCTCAATATCGTGAACTTGAATCTTTCGCACAATTTGATAGTGATTTAGATATTGATACAAAACGGACAATAGAAAGGGGAAAGCGTACACAGGAAATGTTAAAACAAACAAACGGTAACCCTCTTCGCACAGCTCTTCAAGTTATGTCTGTTTATTCTGTGAACAACGGGTTCGTTGATGGAATTCCAGCGTCTGATGTTTCTGCTTGGGAAAAGGATATGCATGTATTCATGCTTACGTCACACAAAGACTTACTTACATCCATTGAAAAAGATTGGAACGATGAAATAGAAAATGAGTTGAAAGGTGCTCTTGAGTCGTTTGTTCATCAGCACGGTAACAGCGCATAAAAATTGGGTAAAGCTATATGCAAACAAAAGTTATTAAAGAAAAAATTAAAAGTGTCGGTAGTATAAAAAAAATCACCAAAACCATGGAGATGGTTTCTGCTGCAAAAATGAAAAAGGCTATTGAAAATGCCCATACCCTCCGCCCATTTCATGAGGAAGCACAAAATGTACTTAAGGATATTTCCCTTGACCCAATAATTCGCCATGAATTATTGTTACACAACGGTGTAAGTAGTGAAGTTCTTATTATTGTTGCTTCAAACAAAGGTTTATGTGGTAGTTATAACGTAAACATATACCGTAAACTATTGGAAGCTTACGATGAAAATGAAAGGAAAAATTTGAAAGTAGTTGCTTTTGGAAAATACTCTGAGAAAGTTGCCAAGAAACTTCACGCAGAAACTCTGGCATCATTTAATCATCCAGTATTAACTTCTGAAGATGCGCACGCTACAGCTACAATGATTGTTAATTGGTATAAAGAGAAGAAAATTGGAACGGTGCGTATTCTATACACACACTTTACGTCTGGAAGTGTTTTTACTCCAACAATACTTCAACTTCTACCATTTTCTTCAGACGGCGAACCAAGTACACACGGTGAACCTAAATATGCTTATGAGCCAGACCAAGAAACAGTGTTATCAAGAATTATCCCGATGATGATTCACAATATTATTTATGGAGCAGTGCTTGAAAGTTATGCGAGCGAACATTCTGCTCGAATGTTCGCCATGAAAAGCGCAACAGACAACGCGAAAGAACTTCAGGATGACTTGAAACTTTATTTTAACCGCGCTCGTCAAGGGCAGGTTACACAAGAAATTGCAGAAATAACAAGTGGAACTATAGCAATGTCTTCGTAAAAGCAAAATAATGCGCTCAGAAAACTAAGCTCATTATTTTGCTTTTAAAAGGCAATAGGAAATTATAAAAATACATCAAACATTATGAAAAAAGAAAACATTGGAACAATAATACAAATCGTAGGACCGGTTGTAGACATTACGTTTGCTAACGGAGTTCCTGCGCTTAAAAACGCGCTTACAATTACACGCAATGACGGGACACTGCTCACTCTTGAAGTAGCACAACATTTAGGTTTCAATGATGTACGTGCCGTTGCTATGTCTTCTACTGATGGTCTAACTCGTGGTATGCCCGTTGCCGATACTGGAGCTTATATTTCTGTTCCTGTTGGAAAAGAAATCCTTGGACGTATGTTTGATGTAACTGGTATTCCTATTGACCAAAAGGGAGATGTAAAAACTGCTAAATCTTATCCCATTCACCGAGAAGCACCTTCATTTGATGAACAATCAACAAAAGCCGAAGTTCTAGAAACTGGTATCAAGGTTGTTGACCTAATTTGTCCATTCTTAAAAGGTGGAAAAGTTGGATTGTTTGGTGGTGCTGGTGTGGGAAAGACTGTGGTGATTCAAGAGCTTATTCGTAACATCGCCTCAGAACACGGAGGATATTCAATCTTCGCTGGTGTTGGAGAACGTTCTCGTGAGGGTAATGATCTTTATCGAGAAATGGAAGAATCAGGTGTGCTTGATAAAACAGTTCTAGTGTTCGGTCAGATGAATGAACCGCCAGGAGCTCGCGCTCGTGTGGCTTTATCTGCTCTTTCAATGGCGGAATATTTCCGTGACGAAGAAAAGAAAGACCTACTACTTTTCGTTGATAATATTTTCCGCTTTACTCAAGCTGGTTCTGAACTATCAGCTCTTCTTGGTCGCATGCCTTCTGCTGTGGGTTACCAACCAACGCTTGCTTCTGAAATGGGACAACTTCAAGAGCGTGTTACTTCAACAAAGAACGGTTCTATTACTTCTGTACAAGCAGTTTATGTGCCAGCTGATGACCTTACTGACCCAGCTCCAGCCACAACGTTTTCTCACTTGGACTCAACAGTAGTGCTCTCACGCCCACTTTCTGAGCTCGGTATTTATCCAGCGGTGGACCCACTAGACTCATCATCTACAATTCTCCAACCAGATGTAGTAGGTCAAGAACATTATGATGTTGTTCGTGGTGTACAAAAAGTTCTACAACGTTATAAAGATTTGCAAGACATCATCGCAATCTTAGGAATGGATGAACTTTCAGATGATGACAAGAAAACTGTGGCCCGCGCTCGTCGTATTCAAAGGTTTTTGTCACAACCATTCTTCGTAGCAGAACAATTCACGGGGGCAAAGGGTGTATATGTGAAGCGCGAAGATACTGTGCGCTCTTTCAAAGAAATTCTAGAAGGAAAGCATGATCATATTCCAGAATCTGCATTCTATATGCAAGGCTCGATTGATGATGTGTTAGCTAAACATAATTCAAATGCTTAAACTAAAAGTAGTCACACCAGATAAAGTCATTGTCGATGAAATAATAGACAGTGTAAGTATCCCAACAACAAGTGGTGTGATTACCGTGCTTAATAAACACATACCACTTGTTTCTACAATTAAAGCAGGAGAAATGACTGTAAATAAAGGTAATTCGGGTGTTGGTTATGCGGTTTTTAAGGGATTGGTGAACGTACGCCCACACCGTAAAGGTTTAACTGAAGTGGTCATATTGCTTGAACGAGGAGAAAGAGTTGATGAGCTTGATCATGCAAAAGCAGTTGAAGCTCTTGCTCGTGCGAAGGCAATGGCAGAAGAAGCAGATGAAGAAGAAGATTTTGCTGTATTTGAAGGATTGATTGAAAAGGAACTAAATCGTGTAAAGATTGCTGTAAAACATCGGAGGCATCTATAGGGTGAGTTGTAGATGATATACTTTTTATCATGAATCAAATTATAATTTTTTGTGCGAATGGTCTTATTTTTATTTCAGCACTATATGCCTTTGTGCATATTATTTTGAAACATGAACGTAGGCATCATGTTAGACATATTGCTTTAATATTTGGGTCTGCGGTTTTGGCATGGGTTGTTGCACATCTTTTGAAAAATATTATTGCCCACCCACGTCCAGATTTGACTGGAGCTTTAATTGCGCCAGATAGTCTTTATAGTTTTCCATCAGGGCATGCGACTTTTATGTTTGCACTAGCTTGGAGTCTTTACGGTTTTGATAAACGAGCTGGAGCAATTATCTTTACTCTTGCTGGTATAACAGGAATTGCGCGGGTTTTGTCTGGTGTTCATTTCTGGTATGACATTGTTGCTGGCTTTGTGGTTGGAGGATGTGTAGCTTACGTTGTATTTCTTTTAACAAAACGTATTCGTTCATAACTTTCAACAGTCTGTATAAAAATCTAGTGTTATACTTTGTATATCTGAATGTGTTTGTGTTTGGAGTGTATTTTTTACCTTCCACTCTCTACATTCTACTTTCTAATATATGAGATTGTCACACATAACAATTCAAGGCTTCAAATCCTTCGCCAAAAAAACTACACTTGATGTAACCCATCAGGTTACTGGTGTTGTTGGTCCAAACGGAAGTGGAAAATCCAACATAGCTGAAGCTATACGCTTTGTTCTTGGAGAACAATCCATGAAAAGCATGCGAGGTAAAACTGGTTCTGATGTTATCTTTAAAGGCTCAGAACACATTTCTCCCATGTCACGCGCCTCTGTGACTATGGTAATAGATAACCGAGAAAAACCAGACACAACACACATGAGTGCTGAACTCGCCCCATATCTTGTATATGACGAGTTCACACTTTCTCGTGTCATTTATGCTGACGGAACCAGTGACTATCTTTTAAACGACGCAAAACTTCGTCTAAAAGATGTTCAGGAACTTTTATCATTCGCTGGTATTGGTTCTTCCGCTCATACTATAATAAATCAAGGTGAAGCTGACAGAATATTACTCGCATCTCCACGCGACAGAAAAGAAGCTCTAGAAGATGCTCTTGGGTTGCGGGTGTATCACATGCGTTTGAATGAAAGTAAACGTAAATTGGAAAGAGTAAAAGTTAACGTTCATGAAGTTGAGCTTCTGCGTCTCGAGATAAAACCACATCTAACTTTACTTGAGCGTCAGGTAAAGAAAATAGAATCCCAAGAAGAAGAAAGACAAAACTTGCACAGACTTTTAATTGCTTACCTAACTCGTGAAGAGTACGAACTCAAGCTCTTAGAGGAACGTATCCGAGAACAAGGCACATCTTCTGCAATGCTTCTCATTACGGATTCTATCCGCAAGGAATTACGAGTGCTTAAAGAAAAAACACACGATACACAATCTAGTTCTATTCAAGAAAAACATACCCTCCAAGCAGAAATGCGTTCATTGCTTGAGCGTCGTGATCAGGTTTCAAAAACCTTAGGAAGATTATCGGCCGAAAAAGGATACCTTGAAAGAGAGCTTGAGAAAGAAGAAATACGAAAAGATATAAACATTTCAAATGATGATTTTTCTTCTACTTATGCAGTTATATCTCATGGTTTTGAAGGGTTAAAGAAATATCTTTCTGATTCAGATGTTACAAACGCACAAAAGCACGTAAACGAATTACACAATACAGTAGAAACTTTTTTTACAAAACATGCCACAAGCGAACCGTCTAAAAAAGAAAATATTAGACAAGAAATTTCTAAAATAGAAAAAGCTCTCGAAGATCATGAAGAAAAAGAAAAATCACTCAGTCACGAGATGGTTAATCTTCAAGAAAAAATAGATAATATAGATACAGAAGCTCAAGCACACATAACTTCACGTCACGAAGAAGAAAAGAAAGTAATGGTTCTCGAAAGTAAGTTGCGTGAATTAGATAGTACAATAGCACTCCGTAAACAAGAAGAAGGCGAGTATTCACTACGCAAGCAACATTTTGACGCATTATTACAAGAAGGTGTAGCAATAGTTGGCCGTGTTGTTTTAGAATACAGAAATAAAACCGCTGAAGAAAAATATAAAGATACACCAAAACATGACTTAATGCGTGCCATTGAACGTTCCAAGCTTCGCATAGAGGAAGCTGGAGTGCCAAATCGCGATGAAGTTATTGCAGAATATAAGTCTACCCGTGAACGTGATGAATATCTAACAAAAGAACTTGCCGATATAAAAGAAAGCGAAGAAAAGTTGCTAGTGCTTATTAAAGAGCTTTCTTCTACTCTTGAAGAAAAGTTTTCAACTGGAGTAACAGAAGTCTCAAAAGTATTTAGTGAATTCTTCGGAGAAGTGTTTATCGGAGGAAAAGGCAAACTTGTACTTGCACAGTTGGTAAAAATTGATGAAGAAGGTAATCAGGTGACTGAACAGGGAATTGATATTGATGTATCGCTTCCAAACAAAAAAGTAAAAGAAATAAACATGTTCTCAGGAGGGGAGCGTGCACTCGTGTCTATCGCATTATTATTTGCGATGTCTTCAATTACACCTCCACCATTTATGGTTTTGGATGAAACAGATGCGCCACTTGATGAAGCAAATGCACGTAAGTACGGTGTAATGTTACAACGTCTTGCTGAGAAAAGTAAGTTGTTAGTTATTACTCACAATCGTGAGACGATGAACCACTGTGACATGCTTTATGGCGTAACAATAGGGGTTGATGGAAGTAGTAAACTTTTATCTATCGATTTTAAACAAGCAGAAGGTTTCGCAAAATAAAATATCATTTTATGATATAATTGAATAAATTATGGAACGAATTTTAACTGGCCAAATTAGTCTTACAACAAGAAGGGATGGGTATGTGCGTGTCGCGGATTTAGAAAAGGATGGGGCTATTTTTGTTGACCATAGTCATTTAAACACAGCTTTACACGGTGACATTGTTGAGGTGGAGCTTCTTGGAAAAAGAAAAAACATTAAAGATGAAGATGAATTATATGGAAAGATTGTTAGGATAGTTGAACGTGCCAAAAAAGGCTATGCCGGTATCTTGGAAGAAGAAAACGGTATGTTTTTCTTGGTGCCTGATGATAAACGAATGTATACGGATATTGTTGTCCCAAATAACGCTCGTAAAGATGCCGAAGTAGGGATGAAGGTTATTGTGGCGATTACTAATTGGACAGACCCAAAGAAGTCTCCAATTGGTGAAGTGACTGTTGTTCTTGGTAAGCCAGGAGATAACAACGCGGAAATGTTGGCGTATGCTCTTGAGCGCGGTTTTAGTGATGTTCACAATGAAGAAGTTGTAAACGAAGCAAATGATATTAAAAAAAGAGGAATAACAGAAGATGATAAAAGTGGCCGTAGGGATTTTAGAAAAATACCAACTTTTACAATTGACCCAGCGGATGCAAAAGATTTTGATGACGCTATTTCATTTCAAAGATTGGCAAATGGCCGTTACGAGGTAGGTATTCATATTGCAGATGTGTCTTATTATGTGAGACCAAATATGGCTCTTGACGATGAAGCAATTGCTAGAGAAACATCTGTGTACCTCGTTGATAGATGTATCCCAATGCTTCCTGAAGTTTTATCAAATGATTTGTGCTCGCTTGTACAAGGTGAAGATAGATTGGTTATGTCAGCAGTCTTTGAACTTGATGATGAGGGTATTGTACATAATGAATGGTATGGTCGCTCACTAATTAGTTCTCATAAACGTTATAGTTATGAAGACGCTCAAAAAACCCTCGATACAAAGAATGGAGATTTTTATGATGAACTAAATATTCTAAACACAGTTGCGAAGAAGTTAACCAAGGCACGTTTTGATAACGGAGCGCTTCAACTAGAAACTGACGAGGTTAAATTTAAGCTTGATGAAAAAGGTGTGCCAATTGATGTTTATATCAAAACTCGCGGTGATACTCATAAGTTGATTGAAGAATACATGCTTTTGGCAAATAAATACGTAAGTAAATTCATCACAAAAAAGCAAGAAGAGAAAAACGGAGAAGGAAAGGCTATTTGTATCTATCGTATTCACGACAAACCAGACCCAGACCGTATGCATGATCTGGACTTATACATTAGAGGTCTTGGGTTTACTGTGCGGTTTATGGACGGACTCATTCCTTCTCAGGACTTAAACGCTCTTTTAGTAAAAATGGAAGGCAGACCAGAAAAGTCACTTCTCCAAGTTCACATCACTCGCTCTATGGCAAAGGCTATTTATAGTACCAAAAATGTTGGTCACTACGGTCTAGCTTTCGATTACTATTCTCATTTTACTTCTCCTATTCGTCGTTATCCAGATGTGTTAACGCATCGTTTGCTTATGCGTGTAATCGACGGTGATTACCCACTTGAATCAGAGCGTGGTTTATATGAAAAACTATGTTTGCAAGCGTCACGTCGAGAAAAAGAAGCGTCAGATGCTGAACGTGGAAGTATCAAATATAAGCAGGTTGAGTATATGTCGTACCGTATTGGTCAGGAATTTGACGGTATGGTTTCTGGTGTTTCCGAGTGGGGTATTTTCGTAGAAGAAAAAACAAGTAAATGTGAAGGAATGATACGCCTCCGTGATTTAGGCGGAAATGATTTTTACAATTATGACCAAAAAGGTGGACGTATCTTTGGTGAAAGAACAGGAATAGAGTGGAAAATCGGTACACCAGTAAAAATAAAAGTTAAGAATGCCAACCTTGATTTACGAATCATAGACTACGCTTTGGTCGCATAATTTGTTTTATGTTACAATAAGGTACTAGAAAGGAGAGCTCATTATGAGTACCTCGTTATCAGAACTTTTAGTTTTATTTAAAAAAGAAGAAACCTCCTGGATAATTTCTTCTGACGAAGAAAGGTATTGTCCAGCATTTGTAGATGGAAACCCTTATGATTTACCATGTGATTGTCCAAAATCTAGGGAATTACTTTTGGGGAAAGAAAGCATTCTATGTTGTGCTGGAGGATGTCCAGTTCGTATAGTGGTAAATTACCTGCGTCTAAAAATAAAATAAACTCTTTTTCATAAGCTCAAATTTAAAAATGGGCGATATGAAGAGGGGTTTCTTTTTTTTAGATATTATGGTAGAATATGACACATGTTAAAAATCAGATTACAACGTACAGGACGCAAAAACGACCCATCTTTCCGTCTTATTGTTACCGAGAGTACACTAAAGCCAAAGACTTCTCAGTTTACTGAGATTGTTGGAACTTATAATGTTAAAGCAGGTATCTTTGAAGCAAAGGCAGATCGCGTAAAGCACTGGATGTCAGTTGGTGCTCAAGTAACTCCAACAGTACATAACCTATTGGTTTCTAAGGGTGTTATCGAAGGAAAGAAAGTAAACGTTCTTCCAAAGAAAACAGTCCAAAAAAAGAAGGAAGTGAAGGCATAAATTGCAAATAAAAATCTCTGAGAAAATTCTCAGAGATTTTTATTTTGTGCATAACTTTTACCATTACACTTTCATTGTTGATACACTTAAAATGTAATACAAATATACAAGAAAAACCATTATGAAAGATCAAGAATTTGTCGAATACGTAGTGAAGGCGTTGGTTGATAATCCAGATAAAGTAAAGGTAGAAAGGCGTGTTGATGAAATGGGTGTTTTGATTACGCTTGATGTTGCTGGAGAAGACATGGGTAAAATTATTGGGCGTGACGGGGCAACTGCAAAGGCACTTCGTACACTTCTTCGTGTTGTTGGTATGAAAAATAATGCTCGTGTTAATTTAAAAATTAATGAACCAGAAGGGCGAGAGGGTATGTCTGGAAAGAGAGAGGAAGAGGGAAGTCAGTCTTACACACCGAGGTATGATACATCGGACGTGGATGCAGTGATGCAGGATTTGAAAGGGATTTAATTTAGAAAGCAAAAACACCTTAAGGGTGTTTTTGCTTTAATGCTATATATTTGCTACAATGTCAAGTATGAGATATCACATTGTGACAATTTTTCCAGACATGTTCGAGAGTTATTTTGCTGAGTCGATTATTAGTCGCGCTATAGCAAACAAACTTATCGAAATAAATACATACGCACTTCGCGACTACACCGAAGATAAACATCGTCGTGTCGACGGTCGTCCTTATGGTGGTGGTCCTGGTATGGTTATGTGGGTTGATCCACTCATAAACTGCGTGACAGCTATTCAAAAGAAAATCGCTCGTAGAAAAACTGCCAAGACTTTGATTGTAATGTTTAATCCTGGTGGAGACATGTTTACAAACACCATCGCCAAGGCTTCCTCTAAAAAATATACAGATATTATTTTTATTTCCGGTCGCTATGAAGGGATAGATGCACGTGTAAAGAAGATTCTGAAGGCCAAAGAATGGAGTATCGGAGAATATGTACTAACTGGCGGAGAACTTCCAGCCATGGTCTGTATTGACGCTATCACACGTCAAATTAAGGGTGTACTTCATGCCGAAGACTCTCTTGAGGAGACTCGTACCGCTAGTCACGAAATGTATGCTCGTCCAGAGGTTTATGAATACAAAGGAAAGAAATATCGCGTGCCAAAAGTTTTGCTTTCTGGAAATCATAAATTGATTGAAGAGTATAGAGCCAAGAAAGAAAATGTAATCGGAAAAAAGAAAGATGTATCTAAAAATTAAAGTAATACCTGATTCAAAAAAAGAATTAGTAGAAAAAACCTCTGAAGACTCTTGGCATGTTTGGGTAAAAGTTCCTGCAGAAAATAATGCAGCAAATACACGTGTGCTTTCCATTATTCGTGAAAATTTTCCAAATCAGTCCGTTCGTATAGTAAGTGGACACCATTCCCCATCAAAAATTGTGAGTATTGGTTAAGTTTGCTAAAATAAGACCTGTTTCACCAAGCCGTTGTAGCTCAGTTGGTAGAGCATTTCCATGGTAAGGAAAAGGTCGCCAGTTCGATTCTGGCCAACGGCTCCAAAGCCAGAATAGCTCAGTTGGTAGAGCATCTCACTCGTAACGAGAAGGTCGGCAGTTCGATTCTGCCTTCTGGCTCAAAAAAATAAGCGAAGCTTTTTTGAGCCAGAAGGCCTAAATTTGTTTTATCAAATTTAGGTAGACGTGAACTGCTTCACGTCTTACAGAATCGAATACGGGGTAGCGAAACTTTATCGACGAGCATGCGAGGAGAAGTTTCGTGACCGATTCTGCCTTCTGGCTCAAAAAAATAAGCGAAGCTTTTTGAGACAGAAGGTTTTGAAGGGTGTCAGGGAAACGATAGTTTCCTTGTGGAGGAGAGCTCGCGAAGGTTGCTTTTGGCTCAAAAAATAAGTAAGGAGAAGTTGTGACCGATTCTGCATATAACTTTAACCCTAGACAGAAAAGATAATTTTAGTTAATCTGAAATAACAGGAGGGGTTCATATGAAAACGAACTTTTTAGACGATATCTTCGTTCGTCATGTGCTCCTTTGCATTAATGAACGAAAATTAACCATAGAGGAAATCCATAAAAGATATTTGCAAAAATATCCACCACCATTTGATTTCATCAAAAAATTTTTACCACCAGTGAGTATCGGAAAAGTTAAGGGGGCGGTAAAAATTTTATTAGATGAAGGGTATATCACTAAGGAAATTGTTAGGTTTACTGATCAAGTTCTTGAAAAAGATACTCCAGTATATTTTCTTTCCCAGTCTGGGACGATAGCTCTCTTAAAGAAAAAGCAAAAAAATAGTTTCTAATACCACCACTCAAGGTGGTATTTTTTTGATATACTTTATATATTATGGAAACTAGCATGGATATAAATCTTGAAATCGCAGAACTCGAGGATAACATGAACAATGTTTCTTTCTGGAATGACAAAGAAAAAGCTCAAGAAGTAATTAAGAGACTAAAAGAGTTAAAGGATTTACGTGACGGGGTAAATGCTCTAGATAAAGGAAACGCTATCATGACTATTCTCGCTGGCGCTGGAGGAGATGATAGTGAAGACTTCGCAAGAATGTTACTCAGTATGTATGAAGCATATTTTTCAAATAAAGGGTTTTCATATTCAATTCTTCACGATAATAAAAATGACCACGGAGGGTATAGGAATATAACATTAGAAGTAATTGGAAAAAACGCATACGGTCTTTTAAAAAATGAATCTGGCGTGCATCGCCTTGTTCGTATTTCTCCATTTAATGCAAATGCTAAACGTCACACATCTTTTGCAATGGTAGAAATATTGCCAGTTATTCCAGCCACTGAGCGTAAAGCAATACCACAAGACGAAATTCGTATTGAAACATCTAAATCAAGTGGACCAGGCGGTCAAAATGTAAATAAGCGCGAAACAGCCGTGCGCGTTGTACACATTCCTACAAACATTGCGGTGCATGTAGCAACTGAACGTCAACAAGACCAAAATAAACAAAAAGCGCTAGAAATCCTTTCGGCTAAGTTATACAAATTAGAAGAAGAAAAAAGAAAAGCTGAAATTGAAGGTAGACAAATTAGTAAAACAACAGAAATTGAGTGGGGGAATCAAATTCGTTCTTATGTCTTACATCCTTACAAAATGGTAAAAGATCATCGCACAGATTATGAAACCAGTGATGTCGAAAGTGTTTTAGAAAAAGGTAATATTGATGCTTTTATTGAAGCTGAACAAAATCTATAGATAGCTTCGTTAACCTTATAAATTTTTTGTAGACTAGTTTTATTCCCATTAAAGATTTTTCCGAATAATTGGCATCTTTGGATAAATTAGCAAAATACCCACAATATAGTTGGGTATTTTTTGTTATTTATATTTATGCACACCGTTTATTTTCAGTATGGTACAATAAGTGCATGCTTTACTTTGACCGCGTTTCCAAAGAATATGATAACGGTATTAAGGTTCTCGATGATGTTTCCCTGACCGTCCACAAAGGAGAACTTGTTTCCATTGTTGGACACTCTGGTGCAGGCAAAACTACTATCATCAAACTTCTTCTAGCAGAGGAATATCCTACAGAAGGAACCGTATCATTTCATTCAGATGACATCCACGGCTTACGTGGTAATGATATGACAAACTACCGACGTAAAGTCGGAGTTGTATTTCAAGATTTTCGTCTTATACCAAACAAGACAGCTTATGAGAACGTAGCCTTTGCCATGGAAGCAGCAGGGAAGTTGGATGAAGACATAGAAGAAGATGTTCCGCATGTTATGGAGCTTGTTGATTTGAAAGACAAAATGCACCAATTCCCACATCAATTATCTGGTGGTGAACAACAGCGTGTAGCTATTGCTAGAGCCATTATTAATCGCCCAGAAATTATTATTGCAGATGAGCCAACTGGAAACCTTGACCCATTGAACACATACGATATTGTTCAGATTTTGAAAAAAATCAACGACCTAGGCACAACGGTTATACTTACGACTCACAATAAAGGCATTGTAGATAACCTTGGTCGTCGCGTAATAACAATGGAAGGAGGGCGCATAACTCGTGACCAAAAGTCAGGTAAGTTCACAATGTAATTTTTTATACCGTAAACATGAAAACAACTCTTACAAAACGTATTATAACTGCTGGAATCAGAGGATTTTATCGTAATCGTACGGTTTCTCTTTCTTCAATTTTTATTTTAACGATTACACTTTCGATTATTACGTCATTTTATTTATTCCGCGCTATTTTTGGTTACACATTAGACCAAGTTCGTGAAAAAGTAGATGTCCGCGTGTATTTTACGGTAGACGCGACTGAGCAACAGGTTATAGACATAAAAGCAAAATTAATGGGGCTTCCCCAAGTAAAGTCCGTTACGTATACATCCCGTGAACAAGCTCTGTTAGATTTTAAAACCAAACACGAAGGCGACCAACTAACACTTCAAGCTTTGGACGAATTAGGAACAAATCCTTTCGGCTCCGCTCTTTCTGTTGTTGCCAAAGATACTTCTCAATATGAAGCAATCGCACAACAATTAACTTCAGGTTCTGGCTTACTCGGTGACTCGTCGTCTGCTGTCGACAAAATTAATTACTATCAACTAAAGGATAGTATTGATAAATTAAACAATATCATTGGTTGGACAAACACAGTTGGTTTTTGGCTTTCAATGGTGTTCATTCTCATGAGTTGTATGATTGTTTATAATACTATTAGACTTGCTATCTTTGTGTACCGTGATGAAATTGCTGTTATGAAATTAGTTGGAGCATCAAACATGTTCATCCGTGGACCATTTGTTGTCGAGGCTGTCCTTTATGTGTTTATCGCCACGGTCTTATCACTCACAATATTCTTTTTCGGCACTATTTGGGTTACAAAGAAAACTGTATTCTTCTTTGAGGGTATGAATCTACACGCATATTTTACTTCGCATTTCTTTGAGATAACTGGGATATTACTTCTATCTGGTTTGGTTCTAGCAATTGTTTCATCACTACTAGCCGTCCGAAAATATCTAAAAATATAAGGATTTATGTATATAAAAACCCCGCTTGACTACCACGGATTTTCCGTGGTAGTCAAGCGGGCTGATTGGATTCCGCAATATCAAGCCAGTGATAGACAATCATTGCAACATTGTCATCTCCAACGATTTGCTTCTGGTACTTGCTCGCGTACCAATCCTGTTCGTTTGTGAAAGTGACAACATCTTGCCACTCGCCATCAAAACCAGGGAAAGGGAGAGGTCGCACGTAGCGACTCACGATGATGGAATTACCATCAAAGCTAACAGCCAAGTTGGCACCAACTTCGTGTAAACAAGTCCTCATGTCTTTCTCCTAAAATGAACTAGTTTTATTTTATAATATATATTATAAAATGTCAAGTATTCTTTATTTTACTTTTTCCGCTTACACTGCATGTATCTGTATCAAGCTAACAGTTAATAACTATCTAAGATGACCCAAAAAACAGCTCTTCAAATTCTCAAACTTGGACACACCACTTTTCTCACCGGAGCGGCTGGTGCTGGTAAGTCATACGCCATCCGCGATTATGTTTCATATCTTAAAAAACACGGCGTGAAGTATGCGGTCACGGCTTCAACTGGTATCGCATCGACTCATATCGGCGGAACAACTATTCACGCGTGGAGTGGTATTGGTATTAAACAAAAACTTCATGCATACGACTTAGATGCAATGGAAGAAAAGCCAGCTCTATACAAAAGATGGAATGAGACACAAGTTTTAATCATAGATGAAATATCAATGCTTCATGCATCCTTTGTAGACATGCTTGATAAGACTGCAAAGCATATGCGTCGAAATGAGAAACCTTTTGGTGGTATGCAAGTTGTGTTCACTGGAGACTTCTTTCAGCTTCCACCAATAACGCGCATTGGGGATACTTATGAAAGTGAAGGTGTGTTTGCTTTTACTTCACGAGCGTGGCAAGAGGCGAAGCCTGTTGTTTGCTATTTAACAGAGCAGTTCCGCCAAGACGACGACAAGTTGTCAGATATTTTAAACGCCATTCGTAGCGGTGAAGTCGAAGAAGAGCATTTTGAATATTTAAAAGACGCAAACAAAAAAATACAAAGCGATGATCACATCAAGCTCTACACTCATAATGAAAATGTTGATCAAATAAACAGAAAAGCTTTTGAAGAAATAGAAGGCGAAGTACACACTTATGAAATGATTACAAAAGGTAAAGCTTCTATTCTGGAATCACTTAAAAATAACTGTCTCGCTGAAGAAACTTTACAATTAAAAGTTGGCGCCAAAGTTATTTGTATAAAAAACAGCCAAGAGAGACTCTATGTAAATGGCTCTATGGGGATAGTTGCAGATTTTACAGCAGACGGAAGTCCGGTTGTTGAACTTACAAATGGTAAAAAAATAACCATCAAAGTAGATACTTGGAGAATAGAGGAGGACGGCAAAGTAAAAGCTGAAATAAGCCAACTTCCCATCAAACTCGCGTGGGCTATAACTGTTCACAAGAGCCAAGGAATGACGCTTGATAAGGCAGAAATTGACCTCAGTCGCGCATTTACATCTGGTCAGGGATATGTAGCTCTTTCTCGTTTAAAGTCTATGGACGGTCTTTATTTGAAGGGGTTCAATCCTCAAGCTTTAATGATTGCCGAAGAAGTGCGCGAAGCAGATATTAATTTTCGCGCAAAAAGCGACCAAGCCGAAAACGCCATTGAAAAGTATTCCGAAAAACAATTAAAAGAATTGCATGAAAAGTTCTTAACATCTTCTGGTGGCGAATTAGAAGAATTAGATGACGTAGAATCGGAAGAAATAGAAGTGAAAGTTCCGTCACATGCAAAGACTCAAGAAATGTTAAAAGAAAAACTTTCTATAAAAGAAATTGCAGAGCGTCGCAATCTATCCGAGGCTACAATTATTGGGCACATTGAAAAATTAGTAGAATTAAAGGAAGACGTAGAACTTAAACACGTTCTACCGAAAAAGAACGACAGAGAGAAAATCGCAAAGGCATTTAAAGAACTAGAAACTCATAAATTAACGCCAGTATTTGAACACCTAAAAGGGAAGTATCCTTACACAGATATTCAACTTGTAAGGGCTTCGTTAAAATAAATTAAATATTTTCACGTTGATAAATAGGCTAAAATATTGTAGAATTGTGAACAGTTTAATCCAGTGTATTTAAGTATTTAAACAACATTGGGGAATCGTCTAATGGTAGGACACATCCCTCTGGAGGATGGTATTGGGGTTCGAGTCCCTGTTCCCCAGCAACACACATTTATCGTACGCGAAGCGTTCTTACACTTTGTGTTGCTGGGGAAAGCAAGTGACCTGCGTCACTTGCGGCAGGGGCTCGAATAGGGGTCGCGAAACTTTATCGACGAGTTTACGAGGAGAAGTTTTGTGACCGAGTCCCTGTTCCCCAGAAATAAAAGTATATGTTTGGTGACCGAGTCCCACATGGTCTGCGTGTCGTACGTCGGGACTCGAATACGGGTCGGAAAATCATCTGCGACGAAGGAGTTGATTTTGTGACCGAATCCCTATCTCCCAGCAAAATAATGAGCTTCGTTAATATATTTTGCGAAAATGCTAAAAAACCTCTTGTTGTGTAAGGGTTTTAATTTAGTATTTCAAAAATTGTTGTATTGGTTAAATAAAGATATACTTTTTAAATACCTTATCTTTATGAGCAATCTTAATAAAAAATGGTCTTCTTTTGATGAAATGTATGCTGATTTGAAAAATGAAGATCACTATAAACATTTTATTAAAAAATCTACAGCTGGAGCTATTACAGATTTAATAAAAAAAATAGAACAAGCAAAAACAAGTAAAGATTTTTTTGATTGCACATGTATTCTTTCTTCTATTTTTGATGGTTTAGATGAAGACTTCACACATGAATTATATTCTAAAACAAATGTATATGTTCTTGTTTTTAACGCGACTCTTCGTAATGAAAATTTTATAAAAATATTAATAGAACTAATAAGTAAAAATCAAAAAATAAGCATTTTGCAAAAAGAAGAATCCAATTTTGATAAATTAATTTTTTTAAATACCGCAGTGATGCTTGCTTTCTTTGGTATTGCGATAGACTATAAATCAATTACTAAAAATAGTATAGAATTTCTAAGAAAAAATACTACAGATATTCTAAGAAATATTTTAAAACACCTACCAGCACATGAAAATAATTTTATAAAACTTTGTTTTTTTCTTGAAAAGGTGGCTTGGGATGTAAGATTTCATTTTAATCAAAATTATGACTCAAAATTCCCAGTTAAACTAGATGATAATTTTTTATTTTTAAACCTAAAAACAAGTAGGTCTTTAGCTGGTATAACTTTTTTATCTTTAATTATAAGACCAGTAATTGAAAACAGTTTTAAAAAAATAATTAATGAGAATAAAGGGGAGTCATTTAATTTATCAAAATCTCTTGATTTAATTTACGTAACATCTAATGATCTTAATGAAAGTATTGAACATTACTACAGAAATACCTCAAAAGATATAACAAGTTTTTTTGATATTTTTATACAAAAAAATGAAAGAAATTTAATTTTTTTCTTTAAAAAAATATGCTCTGGCTTTAACTATCAAGACGGTAAAAATTTTTTTGAAATTGTTTCAGAAAAAGCAAAACTGGCAACTGAAATTAAGAAAGAATTATCTGAATATTCACATAAAAATTTTTCAGCTTTTAATAATAAAGAAATCACTGAAACTGATAATGAATGGACTAATAAAATTTTTTTAATTTCAATAAAAACTTTTTCTGTTCTCGAAGAAATTAATAATGCTAAGGATACAAGATGGTCTTTAAATGTTATCGTTCATGAATTAAATCAATGGATTGTTGATGTTCATGAGATTTTAAATAAATATTATATTGAAGATGATTGGGATAAAATTAAAGATTTTGTAATACAAGAAAATGAAAAGATTGAATGGAAATCAAGTTTTTATACTCCATTAGAACAAGAATATCGTGATGAAGAAACTGATTCTTCAATTAAAAAAAAGATATTTGAAAAAATATTAAAGGTTATTTTGGCTATGCTTAACACGGAAGGGGGAACTTTAATTGTTGGAATAGTAGAAAACCCAGAGGCTATTAAAAGAGAAGAAATAAAAAATTTACTTATTGTTAAAAACGGTTTAACTTTTTTTGATATAGGGCAAGAATTTAGAATACAAAATAAAACACTTGATACTGTTCGATTGCAAATACTTGATAATCTTAAACAAATAACAGATTGCACACAAGATAAGTTTAATAGTCTTATAGAATTTGAGCCAGTTATTTTAAGAAATGATAATCAAGTTGTATCTGTAATTAAAATTTCTATTAAAAAATCTGAAAAACAATTTTTTAACGTTGATAAAAGAGGGTCTGGTGGAAACTCTATATGGATATCTCTTACTAAAAGGGCTCAGGGGCAAAATATTGACGTGGATATAAGAGATTATATATAAATTTATATTATGCACCTCCCCCTCCTCAACTTCAAACAATCCTACAACTCCACCAACCCATTCGGTGCTTTTCCAGACCGTAAAAATTATCCAAAAACAGGCACACACGTCGGAACAGATTTTAAGGTTGCTGTCGGTACACCAATATTTGCACCTTGTGATGGTGAGATGTTCAAAACTGAAGTAAATAAATATAAAGGAAACGTCGGCGTTTTTATATTTGATTACGAAGGAACAACTTGGGGACTTGAACTATGTCATCTAAAAGAATTACCAACAAAAGGAATATATAAAGAGGGGGATATAATCGCACATTCTGGAAACACTGGTTCGGCTACGACAGGGGCGCATTTGCACGCAGTGCTTCATCTCGGTGCAAAAGTTACACAGCACTACAAAGAATTACAGACTCGCGAAGATTTCTTACGACTAGAAAAAGCGGGTGAAATTGTAGATTGTTACAAATGGTTTTGTGACCGAATTCTTAGGTCTCTCTTTTGATTTATAACTGATACAATGTGACTACAAAACATAATTTAAAAACCTTACGACTAAAGCTCCGCCATGGAGTGGGTCTACTCGTAAGGTTCTCCTATTTCAATGGCGGTGTTTTGCTATCAAATTTTTAAGAACCTTACGCATGAATACACTAAAGCTAAAAATAGTGCTTCTCTGTTTTGTGTTTTTTGCAGTTGGCTATACAGTTGCGAATTTTAATAAAATAAAAGAAAAGTTTTGTGAACCAAAGCGGATCCAAAATATCTTATTAGAGGAAGAGAGCACATCCAACCTAGAAGATACTTTAAATGCAACATCAGGACCAATGCGTTACAAATAAAAGGACTAGATTTATCTTGTAATAGGAGTAGAATCTAGAAAATGGGAACAACAAAATCAAAGCAAGATGATGGTGGATACTATGCAATAAAAGGTTTTACTTATCAATTTGATAAGTCGATTTTAGAAGCACTAAATAACCCACATTCAGATATAGAAATTGAACAAATTCAAGATATTGGACTAGGTAATTTTTATATACAAGTTAAGTATAAAGAATCTAAAAAGTATACCCCCTCAAGTATCAAAAAAGCATTAACACAATTACTAGAACTGTCCATCATAGATAAAAAGAAAACTTTTAAGTTATATGCTTTTTTTAAAGATAAAGCCCCTGAGAAAAAATTTCTAAACATCTCAGAATTAGATAAAATTTTAGGTACTGAAAAAGATAAGTACACCTTAAAAAATAAGGAGCATTTTTTAAAACATTTTATACTAGAGTTTTCTGATAACTTTGAACAACAATTTAAAGATCTAATTTCAAAAATAAAAACAGGATTCAAGTTAACAACAGATGAGGAAGCTACTGTTTATCATGCACTTTTTAAATCTAACTTACTCGACATAGCAATCATTAAAGAAAAGAAGCAAAGATTAATAAACTTTAATAAACTGAAAACGTTAGTTAATAAAAAAGAAAAAGTAATATTTGAATTGGCTTATTGTAAGTTTTTAAGTAACAACAAATATTTAAGTTATCTAAAAAAAGAATACTTCACATTTAAAAAGATTAACATACCTTGCAAAGAGAGATTGATAGTCATTCAAATTGATGACACGATTAGGGATTCTAATCTTTTAGAAATAGTTACAAATATAAAAAATAAATACTTTAGAAAAGATATATCACCCTCACCCTATATCTGTTTATATGGTATAGACACTACTCGTTTAAACCTGCTAAAGCAAAGTTTCTTAGATAAAGGATTGCACTTTAGTGATGGAACACATTTTAATGGAGACAAGTTTAGAATACAAGATTTAATTGTCGATACATACAAAGATTCTTCAAATGTTGCATTTAAAATTATTTCAGAGGAGTTTTTACCATTTTTGTTTAAAAAAGGTAAACTAGATGAAGTTTATGTGTTTTCAACTTTATCAAAAGTTGACCTTCAAGAGAACTTAAAAGACTTGAAAGAATTTTACATACAACATACTAAAGATATTATTAAAATAATTTCATAATCTATGACTGATGAAAAAAACATGGCTGAGGTCGTCTCAGTTTTTCCAAATAAAATTAAGATATTGGTAAATAATATTGAGAAATTCAAAGTTGAAGGAGAGGTCCTTGCTGTTGGGTCATATTTAAAAGTATTTGATCATCAAAATTGTAGAGTTATAGCAATAATCGAAAACTTTTCTATAGAAATACAAGAGCCTGATGAAAACGGCGAAAGAAAAAAGATTTATGTGATTGAAGCAATTCCTTTAGGTATTATTGATTCAACTGATAAATTTATTAGAGGCGGAAATAATATAGCAATACCACCAAAATCTGCTGAACCTGCGACAAAAGAGGACATACAAAAAATATACAATAACCTAGAAGAAAATGTTAGTTTTTGTTTTTCAAAATTAACACAAGATAAAACAGTAAATGTTCCAGTAGACGGTAATAAGTTTTTTAACAAACACATAGCCATAGTCGGTTCTACTGGTTCTGGAAAGTCTCATACTGTTGCTAAGGTGCTACAAGAAGCTGTACAAGGTAAAAAATCTGACTACCAAGGTTTAAATAACTCTCATATTGTTATCTTTGATATCCACGGTGAGTATAAAAACGCTTTTCCTGATGCTAATTATATTAATTCAGGAAATATAAAAATACCTTACTGGTTATTTGATAGTGAGGAACTTGGAGATTTATTTATTGAAAGTAATGAAGAAAATTCACATAATCAAGTCTCACAATTTAGATATGCGGTAACAGAAAATAAAAAAATACAAAATACTCTTCTTGATAAAAAAGATCAGGTTCCAGAAAGTAAAATCTATTTTGATTCTCCTATTCAATTTAAGATAGATGATGTAATTAGATATATAAAAAATATAAACAATGAAGTTATAGGAAAACTAGAAGGCGAAGGCATGCCGAAAAAATCAGACGGTAGCTTGATAACAGATAGAAAGAAAAGTTACTTTTCAGAAGATGTAAGTTTTTGTGTTGCGAACACAGCCAAGGAAACTAAAGCTAGTAATGGGCCTTTTAATGGTGACTTCGAAAGATTTATTTTAAGACTAGAGACAATAAGAAATAATCCCCGTCTTAAATTTTTATTTGATGATGTTTCTTCGGAAACACTTGAGGGAATACTGAGACAATTCCTTGGTTATTCCACAAAAAAATCTAATGTAACAATAATTGATCTTTCCGGTATTCCTTTTGAAGTTTTAAGTATTACAGTATCACTTATATCAAGAATGTTGTTTGAATATGGTTATTATTATAAAAAAATACTTGCTGATGAAATTGAAAGTGAAACCCCTCTATTGCTTGTTTATGAAGAAGCTCACAAATATGTACCCAAAAGTGACCTAGTAAAATACAGAGCTTCAAGAACAGCAATCGAACGTATTGCTAAAGAAGGAAGAAAGTATGGAGTAACTCTATGTATTGTTAGTCAAAGACCTTCAGAAATATCCGAGACTATTTTCTCGCAGTGTAGTAACTTTATCGCAATGAGATTAACAAATCCTGAGGATCAAAATTATGTAAAACGCCTACTACCAGATACCCTTGGTTCTATCACTGAAACTTTACCAATTTTACAAGCAGGAGAAGCTTTATTGATTGGAGATTCCGTAATTATGCCTTCAATTGTAAAGATAGACGCTTGTATAAACAAACCAAAATCAGGAGACATTAAATATTTAGAAGAATGGAAAGAGGAGTGGAAAGAAGCTAAATTTGCTGAGGTAATTAAAAAATGGCAAAAGTAATATAAAATAATCTTTAGCAAAACTAGAAAGTAGCCTTCAACTTATTATTATCCTAACACTTTTTTTACTTGATATTACATTACCTGCCTTAGTTTCCCTAAATTTTCAATAGAATTAAAAGTTAAAAGTGTTCCAACTTCGTCCCACAGCCCCAGCAACACACATTTATCGTACGCGAAGCGTTCTTACACTTTGTGTTGCTGGGGAAAGCAAGTGACCTGCGTCACTTGCGGCAGGGACTCGAATAGGGGTCGCGAAACTTTATCGACGAGTTTACGAGGAGAAGTTTTGTGACCGAGTCCCTGTACCCCAGAAATTGATTTTCATAAAACAAAAACCTCCCGTAGGAGGTTTGGATTTTCGAATGCACAATCGTGATTGGTTTGGAATGTTGAAACAAAAGCCATTTTTATCGAGCGTTGGGTCGATAATCGAAAAGAGCATGAAAGTCTCAACAAACAACAACGATATGATCCCCACAAACATTATGACTATGAAACGTGTTCGCATTTCAATCTCCCCGTAATGAACATTGTCCTATTCTACATTTTTCTCAGAATAGTACAAACTTCGTTTTAGATCAAAGCGAGGTAGTTTTGTGACCGAGTCCTCATCAGCTAACAAATAAAGAAAAACACCATTGCAAGTAAATTGCAAATGGTGTTCTAAAATAAAGGAGTCACTTCCCAATGTTGCGCCCTGTGGGGTATGGGAAAAGAAGGTCAGCCAAACTGTCCGGATGTTCAGGAATATTTTCTTGCGACAATAACGCCACTTGAACAGTTTCACCACGCGCCAACTCTCTGTGATAGAGAAGCACAAGTGTTCTCGGGTATGGTTCTTTTGACCAACCCCAAAGTACGCGATCCCTTTCTTCCAATATAACGTAAAAGTTTTTAGCACCGGGTAAGCCAGGCATGGAGATACCTGTAGCATTCCAGGTGCCACAGAAGCTTAATGCAACGTTCTGACATGCACTTATCGCAATTTGGCGCCTCGTATTATTGTTGGGAAAAAACCTTGCGATATAAATCCCAATAACAGCAAGACCAAGACACAGAATAAAAATCAAAAGATAATTCACAATGATTCCTTCCAGATATTTAAAACAGAAGATACAACCAATTCCCACCCTACAATTTAATAGCTAGTTAGTCAAGATTATCTCCAAGATATATACTAAATTCATGTCACAACTAAAAATTGTATCTTGGAATATTTGGGGAGGGGAAAACTTAAAAGAAATTATCAAACGCCTAAAAGTTATTGATGCTGATGTAATTGGTCTCCAAGAAGTTATTCGGGATAGTGACAGAATTAATGTTACAAAAAAGATAGCCGAGGAATTAGGATACAAATGGGTATATGAAACATCACATTTTCCGATGGAGACTATATCGGAATTTTCAAGAGATAGTAACGCCGATAAAACTATGGGTTTAGGAAACGCAATAATAAGCAAACATGAAATCATAGACACTAAAATCCATCTTTTGTCAGAAACTCGTAAAAGAACTGCCGTGGAAGCAGTAATTAAAGTCAACGATAAAAACCTTCATATTTTTTCGGTTCACTTTGTTCATACGCATTTAAAACCATTTAAAATACAAGACACTCAGGTAAAAAGTTTATTAAAAGTTGTTCCCAAAGAAAACTCTGTCGTTGTGGGAGATTTTAATGCAACACCAGAACAGAAAAGTATACAAGTTATGAAAAATACCATGCTGGATACTGATGTTAAGGGAACGCAATTAACATGGAGCACAAACCCTAAAGGCTGTCTCGTGTGTAAGCCTTCTGGACTAAAATATAAGCTAGATTATATTTTTGTTACCAAGGATATAAAAATAGCATCGAGTAGAGCCGTAAAATCGACTGCCTCTGACCATTTACTTATTTATTCTATTATTGAAATATAAATTAATAGGAGACTTAACAGCTCGGTGTTAACATTAACGTTATAGATAAGATATCAAAAAATGTCTAAAATAATCCAACCAATGCTCGCCACTCTTACTGATAAGCCGTTTGATGACAAGGCTTGGGTGTTTGAAACTAAATGGGATGGGTTTCGTGTGATAGCTTCCATTGCAAAAGGAAAAGTTACTCTGTACTCGCGTAATGGTGAAATTGTTAGTGATAGATATATTGATATTGTAAAAGCTTTAGAAAAAATTAAACACGACGCTGTAATAGACGGTGAATTAGTTGCATTGGACAATAAAGGACGTTCTAGGTTTCAGCTTTTACAAAACGCTCTACGAAAGAAAACAAATCTTTATTATTATGTTTTTGACATAATGTCCTTGGATGGCAAGAGCATGTGCGATTTAACTTTGCTTGAAAGAAAAGAAGCTCTCAAAAAAATAATTCCTGATGATACAGTTATTAGATTTAGTGAGCATCGCACGACTAACGGGTCACGTTATTTTACAGAAGCCAAAAAAGCTGGCGAAGAAGGAATAATGGCAAAACGAGCCGATAGCACGTACCAATCTGGTAAACGTTCTCGCGATTGGTTAAAAATTAAGACTGGTTTGCGACAGGAGTTTGTTATCGTTGGATTTACAGAGCCACGCTTGTCACGTAAATATTTCGGCTCACTTGCTCTTGCGGTGCATGATGGGAAAGTTTGGCATTATGTGGGTCACGTTGGAACCGGTTTTGACGCAGAGGACTTGAAAAGTATTCACGCGAAGTTATCAAAAATTAAAGCTGAAAAAAGTCCGTTCACTGAAAAAGTAAAATTTGAATCAACAACCACATGGGTAAAACCAGAAGTTGTTTGTGAGGTGAAGTTCACTGAATGGACTCTTGGCGGTGAGTTGCGACACCCCGCATTTTTGGGGTTGCGTGAGGATAAAAAAGCAACAGAAGTGATAATGGAAATAGTAAAACCAAAAATCTCATGAAAAAAACCACTCAAGAATTCACACATTTAGACAAAGTTCTTTGGCCAGATGATGGTTATACAAAAGCAGACCTTGTTGATTATTACAAAAATATTTCACCGATTATTTTGAAGTATTTGAAAAATTATCCAAGCTCTCTTTATCGTACACCAGAAGGAATAGAAGGAATTCATTTTTATCAAAAAAATGTAGAGCCGAAAAGCGTGCCTGATTTCGTAGAGACAAAAACCATTCGCGCGAAAACAACTGAAAAAGATATTAACTACGTTGTTTGTAACAACGAAGAGACCTTGCTTTACCTTGCAAACATTGGCTGCATAGAAATGCATCCGTGGAGTTCAAAGGTTGGGTCACTAGAAAAGCCAGAGTTTATGATTCTTGATATCGACAGAGGAGAGGACGCTTCTTTTGACGATGTTGTAACAACTGCACTTGAGATACATAAACTTCTCGAGAAAATTAATGTTCCTAACTTTTGCAAAACTTCTGGAAAGTACGGGCTACATATTTATGTGCCAACTGGCGCAAAATATTCGTACGAAAAAGTAAGGGAGTTCGCAGATTTAATTGCACATAAAGTAAATGAAAAGATTCCTGAGATTGTAAGTCTAGAACATTTTCCAGAAAAACGTAAAAATAAAATTCATATCGACATATCACGAAACGCAATTGGGCAGACTGTTATCGCACCGTATTCTTTGCGGTCAGTGCCTTTGGCGTCTGTGTCTACACCATTAGAATGGAGCGAAGTAAAACACGGCTTGAGACCAATTCAATTCACAATTAAAAATATTTTTAAACGTATAGAAGAAAAAGGGGATTTATGGAAAGATGTCACCAAAGATGGTGTTGATTTGGAAAAGGCAGAGAAAGAAATAAAAGAAAAATAAACTATGACATACACATTTCTTCCACTTTCTTCTACACACCGCAGACGCTAGGGTGCACGTATCTGGTTTAAGTATGGCAGGTTTGGCAAAAAAGGTTGTTAGACTAAAACCCCTCGTGGTTATCAAGGGATAGCTGATATACTACTAATGTAAGCATTGTGGTTGATATCGAAAACAATTTTGAAACTTTTTAAATAAAGTATATTAATAAAAATTAATCGGTAAAATTATGTCTAATATTTTTTCTAGAATAGCTGGTTCTGTAATGAAACACGGACGTGATTATTCAAAAGGGGAAGATCATCTTGAATATAAAGGTGTTACGGAGTGTCCAAAATGTCATAACGTACGCTTTGAAAAGAGGTGGCTGCACTCAATCGCTGATTTAAGAAAAGAAGGTGAGGAAGAACCAATTGTAGCCAGAACAGAAAAATGTCCTGCCTGTAAGATAATCGATGGAGGTAATTATGAAGGTGAACTTTTTGTGGAAGGTTTTAGAGAAGAACAAAAAGAAGAACTTCTTAATCTAATTCACAATTATTGTGCCCGCGCGACTGAAATTGACCCACAAGACAGAGTTATAAAAATAGAAGATACAGAAAAAGGACTTCGAATTACTACCGTGGAAAATGAGTTAACTGATCGTCTTGCAAAGAAAATTAAAGATGCATTTAATCATGTGAATATACATTTTTCTCATGGTGGAGAGGGGGCTGAGGCAGACAGGGTTAGGGTTACTTTTGAAAACTAAATTAAAATATGAATTCATCGACGTATAGTCTATATGCTAAAGATTTGGAGGGTTTAATAGAAGGAGACGTTTCTGTTTTAGATAAGGAGCGTGAAATTGTGGCTAGAGACGCTAGTTTGTTTTATGTTAAACCAGAAATAGTTATTTATCCAAAATCTGCAGATGATATTTCTAAAATTTTAATTTACGTAAACAACAAAAAACAAAAAGGTGAAGATATTTCTATTGCAGTGCGTGCTGCAGGTACGTGTATGACTGGTGGACCTTTGTCACAATCAATTGTTCTTGATACCACACGTCACATGAACCACGTTACTAATTTGACTGAAAAACACGCAACAGCAGAGTCTGGAGTGTTTTATCGTAATTTTGAAAAAGAAACCTTAAAGAAAGGGTGGATTATGCCTAGTTACCCTGCTTCGCGCGAGCTAGCAGCTATTGGAGGTATTGTATCCAATAATTCTGGTGGAGAAAAAACCCTTGTTTACGGCAAAACAGAAAAATACATAGAATCACTTGATGTGGTTTATGCAAATGGAGAAAAAGATACCGTCCGTGCTTTAAATTCACAAGAACTGGAGAATAAAATGCGTGAACAAACTGAAAGTGGACGTATTCATCGCGAATTGTATGAATTAATCAACAAAAATTATGATGCTATAAAGAAAGCAAAACCAAGTGTTTCTAAAAACTCCTCTGGATACTATCTTTGGAATGTTTATGATAAAGAAAAAGGGGTATTTGATATAACAAAAGTTATCACTGGAAGTCAGGGGACACTTGCTTGTGTTTCTTCTGCAACCTTTACCGGAGTGAAACCAAAAACCCACTCACGAATGATTGTAATGTTTGTGCCGTCAACAACTCATTTGGGTGAAATTATTCCTAGAATATTATTACATAAACCAGAATCCCTTGAGTCATATGATGACCATACTTTCAAAATAGCAGTTAAATTCCTAAAAGACATAGCAATTAAAATGGGAGGAAATATATTCACTTTAGGGTTCGAATTTCTTCCAGAATTTTGGATGGCTATCACTGGGGGTGCCCCAAAGATTATTTTAATGGCGGAATTTGCAGGTGACAGTGAGAAAGATGTAGAAAAACAAGTCGAAGAGGCTTATGAAGACATGAAATCGCTTGACTTGCCTGTAAGGCGTACAAAAACTGCACAGGAATCAAAGAAATACTGGACTTTCAGACGAGAGAGTTTTAATTTGCTTCGCTCAAAACTCAAAGGAATGCGTACAGCTCCAACTATTGATGATATAACCGTACACCCAAAAGATTTGCCAGAATTTTTACCGAAACTAGAAAAAATATTTTCAAAATATGATTTGATTTATACCGTAGCAGGACACATGGGTGATGCAAATTTTCATATAATACCCCTGGTTGATATTCATAAAAAGGGAATCGTTGAAGTGCTTCATAAGTTAATGGATGAAGTATATGAATTGGTTTTTTCTTATGGAGGCTCAATGTCAGGAGAACACAATGATGGACTTTTGCGTACTTCGTATATTCCAAAGATGTTTTCACCAGAAATTGTTTCGTTGTTTGAACAGACAAAAAACATTTTTGATCCACAAGATGTCCTAAATCCTATGAAAAAAGTACACAGTGACATAGATTTTGCGTGGAGTCATGTTGATACTAAATAATTAAACCCCGCACTTGATGTACGAGGCTTAAAATCATTTACTTAATGAAGTGTGGATATTTTTTGGAAATCTAACAGATTCTTTGTTTCGTCACTACCTCGAGAGGCGTAAAGAACTCCTGCTAGTTTTTGAACATTTTCACCTAATTCTTTATATAACATTGCCTCACCTTCATGTTCAAGGCGGTGACAGACTTGAGCTAAATCAAAGAAGCATAATTGACTCATATCAGTAAAATACGTATATGAGACATTTAATCGGCGTGATCTTTCAGGGAATAATCCCGCCAAGATAAGCCCGGCGTCAGCTGTTTCTGATAGACAAGATTGACGCTCGTGAAGATTTTTCGTTAGGTTTTCTAAATATTCAATTGCAAACACAGTCGTTGTAATTGTTGCATTTTTTAGATGACGTTGGAGCATGAAAACCATGTAGGATTCTAATGATTCTGGTAGGAACGTTTTTGCGCGTTTTTCACCATCACGAATCAGATCGAAAAAGAGCTCCGTTTGGGTATCCCTCACGTGTAACATGGTGGTTCTCCTTTGAGGTAAATTAGGGTGCTTCTAATTAAAATACTACTAAATAGTCAATAATAATACAATGCCTTTGCGATTAGGTTACTATCTCGTATAATAAATACTATATGAAAACATTAAGAAGTATTTATTATATTTTTGATAAATTAGAAGATTTTATCCGCGGAGCCTTGTCTCAGCACCCTTTTATTTATACATTTATTGGCGGAATGGGGGTTGTTTTATTTTGGAGAGGTGTTTGGCATTCAGCGGATATAGCTGAATCTACAGGAGGTATTTTTGCTATCATCTTTTCTCCTGTGGGATCAATCGTTTCTGGTGTAATAATATTACTTGCGACTGGATTGTTTGTTTCTATTTTTGTTGGAGACTCAATTATCATGTCTGGCATTAAAAAAGAAAAGAAGGTTATAGATAAGACAATAGATGAAGTTGTTGACGAGAAGGCCAGCATTCAATCTACGTTAGATATGGTTAGAGAATTAAAAGAAGAAGTAGAAAATCTAGAAAAAGAGGCTCATAATCATACCCGTATGTAATAAGGGTCCTGTTTATATGGATGTATAAAATAAAAAACATGATATCAAGTGAGATATCGTGTTTTTTTATTTGGTGAGCTCTAGGATAATCGGTCACAAAACTACCTCACTTTGCTAGAAGTAGTTTCGCGGACCCCCTGCGATTCCCTTAAGAAGACATACAGGTATCTTCTTTTACGTGACCAACAGATACAAAAAATCCCTCAACTTAAGTTGGGGGGATATTTTGTATCTGTGGACCCTAGGAGAATCGAACTCCTCACCTCCGGAGTGCAAAACCGGCGCTCTACCATATGAGCTAAGGGCCCTTATTTACTTTTTTGTGAACTGTAATAGTTCACAAAACCTCATAAGGTGCATACAATTATACCATATATTGTTTAAAAGTTAAAGAGTATATATTCTCATAATTAATGGTATTTTTTATACTTTCTAAATCTTGGGTAAACATGTTAGAATAAAAATCATGTTAGACATAAAATTTATTCGTGAAAACAGTGACATTATTAAAATGGCTTCTGCCAAAAAGCATTTATCTTTTAATGTTGACGAGCTTGTTGCATCCGACACGAAACGTCTAGAAATTCTTAAAACTGTAGAGGATTTACGCGCTCAACAAAATCTTGCCAGTGAAGCCATCACAAAGGCTACAACCGAAGAACGTAACGGTCTTATTGATTCAATGAGACGAGTAAAGGACGACTTAAAACAAAAAGAAGAAGAGTTGGAAGAAGTCATGAAGACATGGCGCACACTTATGCTCGCCGTTCCGAATATTCCAGATATTTCAGTTCCAGAAGGAGCTAGTGATGCCGATAACGTCGAAGTAAAAAAATGGGGAGATATCCCACAATTTTCATTTGAAGTTCTTGACCACACACAAATTATGGAAGCTCAAGACATGGTGGACTTTGAGCGTGGTACCAAAACATCTGGTTTCCGAGGTTATTTCCTAAAAAATGACGGAGCGATGCTCGAAATGGCTGTTTGGCAGTATGCAATGTCACGTTGGCAAGGAAAAGGTTTTACTCCGATGCTCGTGCCTTCTCTTGTTCGTCGTGAGACATTACTTGGTACTGGTTATCTACCACAAGGTGAGGATGATTTATACAAGGATGGTAATGATTATTTTGCTGGAACTGGCGAAGTTGCAACTATGTTTTATCACAGCGACGAAGTTCTTGATGTAAAATCTTTACCAAAGAAATATATTGTTTGGAGTCCGTGTTTTCGTAAAGAAGCTGGTAGTCACGGTAAAGATGTAAAAGGTCTCGTTCGTGTGCACGAGTTTTATAAATGTGAACAAGTAGTTCTTTGTGAAGCAAGTCACGAGACATCTGTTAAATATCATGAAGAAATTAGAGAACATTCTGAAGAAATGATGCAAGAACTTGGGCTTACTTATCACACAGTAGCAAACTGCGGAGGAGATTTGGGTCTTGGGCAAGTAAAGAAATATGATATAGAAGTCTGGATGCCTTCACAAGAGAAATATCGAGAGACACATTCCGCTAGTTATTTTCATGATTTTCAAACACGTCGTTTAAATATTCGTTATAAAGACACTGAAGGTAAACTTCATTATGTTCACTCACTAAATAACACTGCAGCTGCCACACCTCGTCTTATAACTGCTATCATAGAGAACTATCAACAAGCAGATGGAACTATTAAAGTACCGGAAGTACTTGTGCCATTTATGGGAGGAAAAACTGTACTAGGTAAACCGTTTCGTCTTTAGATTATGAAAAAGAGAACTAGAGCTCTTTTTAAAAAAATATTTATTCGAACGAGTATCACTTTTTTAATAGGCGCAACTTTTTTTGTTTATTTTAAGACTGGATTTTTAACAATACACACCTATGAACTTGTTGGAGTGGAAGAAAAATATCAACCAATACTTAAGGACAAGTTTATGGAATATGATAAGCAAAAGTTGTATAAAATTTTGCCATCAAACAGGGTGATTAGTTATCATAGTAAAGATATGAAATCTTTTATTAGGGAATTATTGCCAAATACCTCCCATGTTTCTATTTATCCAACTTCATTACACACCCTCAGGATATCAGTTACTTCGTATGCGCCACTTTTTAAATTAAATAACTCACAAGCAATTACAAAAGAGGGTTTTATTTACAAAGAGTTAAGTGATATTAGTGCTTTACCCACTCTTTCATATGCCACATCATCAAATATTACCCCAGAAATTCTTTCACAAATAGAAGAGATTATCCCGAAAATATCCGCGACTATATTTAGTGTTCAGTCGGTTTTTATTAATGAATATGGCGATATTTATATTACAAATGAAGGAGGGGAAAGTAGTGTTATTTTATCGAAAGATTCAGATGTTAAAAAAATATGGTCTAATTTAGTGAGTGCTATAGACACTGAGCCATTAAAATCAAAACTTCAAAAAGAAAAAGGTGAACTTAAGTATTTGGATACACGTTTCGGTAATAAAGTTTTTTTTAGGTTTACAAACACTGACAAGACTAATATAATCTCATCTCATGACGCTACCACAACGGCTTCTACAACTATTTCTCGCTAAGCGTAAAATTAAGAAAATTAGCATGAACCCAGTTCGTGGTTTTTGGCAGCATTTAGTTGATGAAAAATTAAACCAAGGTGAGACTTTATCTGTAGTGGCTCCTATGGCTGATGTAACAGACGTTGCCTTTAGAAGTATGATTGCAAAATATTCTCGCATGGGGGAATTAGGAGGTGGACCAGACGTAATGTGGACAGAGTTTGTTTCAGCAAATGGATTATCTAGTCCTGGGCGAGAAGTTCTTAAACGTGACTTGGAATTCACAGAAAAAGAAAGGCCTATAGTGGCACAACTTTTTACCTCTGACCCAGATAATATGCGTGAAGCGGCAAAACTTTGTCGGGAACTTGGCTTTGATGGTATAGATATAAATATGGGTTGCCCAGATAAGAGTATTGAAAAGCAAGGAGCTGGCGCAGCGCATATACGTGATTGGAAAACTGCGCAAAAAGTTATACGTGCCGCACAAGAAGGTGCGGTGGATATCCCCGTGTCTGTAAAGACTCGTATTGGTTGGAACAAAGTAGAATTCATGGAATGGTTACCAAAGATTTTGGAATGTAACATTCCAGTTCTTACTGTTCATTTGCGAACAAGAAAAGAGATGTCAAAGGTAGATGCTCACTGGGAATTAATGCCGGAGGTTGTAAAACTAGTCAGAGAAATGACAGGAGAAATAAAAGATGGTGGAACAATTTTACTCGGTAATGGCGATATTAAGTCAGTTAAAGAAGGAAAAGAAAAAGCAAAAGTAAGCGGTTGTGACGGTGTGATGATTGGTCGAGGGATATTCGGTACCCCGTGGTTTTTTGATGAAGAGACATTTGAAAAAGGGAAGAGTACAGAGGAAAGACTAAAGATTCTTATCGAACATACAAAATTGTTTGAAGAAAAATTAGGCGACATAAAAAACTTCGCAATTATGAAGAAACATTATAAAGCGTATGTGCACGGTTTTGATGGCGCAAAAGAACTTCGTATAGAATTAATGGGGTGTGAGACTGCTGCAGCTGTTGAGAAAAAGGTTAAAGAATTTTTATAAAATACGCAAAAGAAGTTAACCGCTTCTCATATAGTAAAGATGAAAGTTGTTATTTGTGGAAAAGTGATTAGGTATAAGATGTTGAAGGGGAGTAGACTGTAATCATATGGACTTGGATTATTTAAAGTATGGTAAAATTTCTTTTGTTTTATTTTTAATATGTATACCTCTTTCTTCGGTGTCTTTTGTTGCTGCACAAGAAACAAATACTAATGTTCAGGAACAGTGTTTTTCTACACTTAAAGAGAACATGAAAGAAACGACTCTTTTTGAAACACCTCTCTTAGAACTTGAAAAGATGTCATATACAGACATATATTCAAAGTTTGGTGAGAAGAAAAAAATGCTCCAATCATTTGACCTAACTATTGATCAGCCCATCCTAGGCATTCGTCTCTACAGTTTTGGTAATCAAACAGGCTATTCACATCCTCCGAAATCAGCATATCCGGATTCATATAAATCAGAAACATGGGGAGATCCAGTAAAAGAGTATGTGGTGGCAGAGGAATATGTTACTGACCTAAAAGGAAATGAACATTTTTTAAATTGTGTATTTTTGCAAATCGCCTCTGATAATCTTTTAGCTGTTACTGAAGATAAATATGCTTACGATGGCACCGCAATCTCTATTGCAAAAACAGCTTCTAATGAAAGCTTTAAAGCTTGGTATTATCAAAGTCTTTCATTTGACTATGATAACAAACCACTTGCAACATGGAAAAGACTTATAGTCTACCCAAAAGCAACACAAAATGCTTATTTTGATAGATATGATGTTGCAGATGCATACCCCGCAAATAAAGTACAAAGTTTTGCTGTTCTTAATTTTTTTAATCAAGATCTAGTAAAAGCAAATAATTATAACGATGCTATGAATCTAGCGGTACTTAAATATTTTGTTAAAAATGAAAAAGGAGAGACTGTAGAAATAGCTCTTCCAACATCACTTCGCCCTATTGTATTCTCTGGGACAAATACAAGTTTTTCACACGAGACTTATTATCAATCAATTGAAAATAAATTTCCTGAATTTGCAAGTCTGCTTTCTATACGCGGAGCTTTAAAATTTGTGACGTTTAAAAAGTTACTGTCTAATGAAAACTTAAATCCCGAAACAATTAAGTTCATGAATGCTTTTGCTGATAGCGAAACAAATGACGCATTCTATCTAAACAAAAACAATACCTCACAAAGTGTTTCTGGTGGAAACTCACCAATCGATTTAAGTAAACTTTTACCACTTATCCAAAATGCAGATGAAACCATTTCTAAACTTGCAGATGGTAAAACCACTCTTGATTCCCTTATCGCTAAAGATAATAATACGTTATTAGGAAACAGTTTATCAAAACCCATGCTAATAGTGGTGGGAACAACCTCACTAATTATTTTTGTAGGTTTTGGAGTGTATATCTGGAGAAAAAAACAAAAATTGATTAATAATGATAAAATTCTATGAAAAATCTTTTTAAAGTTGCATTTATTTATGGATTATTTTTTGTTCAGATAGGAATGGGTAATGTGTTTGCAGAACAAGCCGATCCACTTCCACCACCATGGGATCCTTGTATTCCAGATTATTACAATGCAACAACATGTTCACTTAAACAAAATGGGTATAGTTGCGCCCCTCGTACTGCATTTTATAGGTATCTTTATCTTATTAGCCCACAATTAATTGAGAATACTTCTCCATGGTGCTGGTCAGCTTGGGGGTGTAGTGTACAGTATAATTCTTGCTCGAAAACAGTTGATGTCTATTCTGCATCTAAAAATAATGAGTTCACTCTAACAGGAACTCGAACTCCGACATTAAATACAGTAAATATTTTTGTGTCGATGTTTGAGCTTTCCAAACCTTCTCCCTTTATCTACCTTCGCAACGCTCCTAATGGACCAGTCTCAGTTTCTCTTTCTTCTGCACTCGATTCATATTCACCCAAACCCTTCTTTAACAAAGAAATGGGATGGGACCTCAACGTAGATAATTCAGCTATTTCACTAAATGGTATTGAAGTTGACCATCTCTTCTATGAACTTGCACTCAAAAAGATAGAAATGACACGAAATGGAAGAAACTTCATTTCAAAGGATAAGGTAATAGCGTTTCTCAACGACTCTGACTTTCTCACAAAACTCGGCTTTAATGAGGAGGAAAAGAGAAACTCACTTGGATACTTAATCCCAAAAATACTTGAAGCATCAGATACGGAATTCTATTACTTGACCGTTTTAGATTCAGAAAGTATCGCAAATGTTTCGACACTCAACATTACCCCAAAACCAGATAGGATAGACCGGCTGTACTTTGCTGTATACCCGACAAACGTCCCTGTGCGTACGGATAGTGACTTTGTATTCCCTAAGACAGAAAAAGAAGATGGATTTACTGTTAAGGAAACAGGGGAGTTTCTTATCGATTCGGGTATGTTTGTTTTTTTTAAATAAATATGAAAAAAATATTTTCGCAAACACCCCTCTTTGTTATCCTGATAGGATTATTATTTCCATCTAATGTTATTGCTGCGAGTTATACACACTCATTTACAAAGACCACAAATTTAACGTATACTTCTAGTATTGACACCCATATTATGAGCCCTGCTTGTGACGGTGTTTCACCCGCAAGTTATACATGGTCACTTTCTGTAAACGGAGTTTCTATTTCAGGTACAAAAACATGTACTACCCCACCTGTCGTTAATATTTATTTTTCTTCCATTATAAAAATGTTTAAAGGATTTTTTACTGAAAACACCTTTGCTTTGGCTGGTAAGTAAATATTTTTCTTTGAAAATATTTACTTGTTTAAAAACTTTACCATTATAAAGCTTTTATTCACGGTTTTGATGGCCCAAAAGAGTTGCGAATTGAGTTGATGGAATGTGAAACCGTAACTGATATTGAGAAAAATGTTAAAGAATTTTTGGCCTAAAAAATAAAAATACCCTCTACGAGGGTCTTTAGTTTTTTTGTGACATAGAAATATTTGGAATAATCCATGAAGCGGTTGTTCCACGAAGAAAATCAGGTAACGGTTCTTCCTCGATGCGTGAACTAATCCGCATAGGGCAATTAACCATATTTGAAGATCTAAGAAGGAATCGTCGTATTTCTCCTGGTGTGAGATTTGTTTCAATGCAGAAAAAGTCAATTCCTTCTTCTGACATTATTCGTATGTCTATAGATTTTTTACATTTTCTAGAAAGAAGAATATTAAACCTTGCTGCAGTATTTGCAGGCTCTTGTTTTACAATTTCTATTTTTTTAACAATTTTTAACAATTTTTTACTTATCTTTGTGTAGAGAAGTCTTGAAAGAACTAGAGGGGAATATTTATTAAATGTTATTCCTTGTAAGCTTGTTAAAAAGCTTAACTCGGCATCTTCAAAATCTGTAGACATGATAGTTGCTCCTTCTTTATGGTAAACTAAAAGAACCTATAACAATACTGCCATACACTATTATTTATGTCAAAAGAACCACATTTAGCACTTTATCGTAAATATCGTCCAAGCACTTTCGGTGATGTTGTAGGGCAAGAACAATTAGTTAATTTATTAACTAATTCGATTAAACAGAATAAAATTGCGCATGCATATTTATTTTGTGGTGGAAAAGGAACAGGAAAGACCACTGTTGCTAGAATATTTGCTCGTGACATCGGCTGTAATCCAGAAGACATCATTGAAATAGATGCTGCAAGTAATCGCGGAATAGATGAGATAAGAGAGCTTCGCGAGGCGGTTCGTACTGCGCCATTCTCATCACCATACAAAGTTTATATAGTGGACGAGGCTCACATGCTCACAAAAGAAGCCGCAAATGCACTTCTAAAAACTCTTGAAGAACCGCCAAGTCATGTCATATTTATTTTAGCCACAACAGATCCAGAAAAATTACCAGCAACAATTGTTTCTCGTTGCCAAAAAATTATATTTAAACAACCTGACATAAAAACCCTTGCAGATAGATTAATATATGTATCAAAAAAAGAAGGTAAAAAGCTTTCTGAAGATACGGCAGAACTTATTGCACGTCATGGTAACGGTTCATACAGAGACGCTTTGGGTATACTTGAACAAGTTTTAATGCGAGATGGGGAGGTGGTTGAGCACAAGGTCACAGTTTCATTGCTTGGAATTCCAGAAGAGGAACTTTTAATTAAACTTCTAAATGCGATTTGTACAAAGGATGCAAAAAGTGTTCTTGAAGTTATTTCAACCCTAGAAAGAGAGGATGCTTCAGCAATTAGAGCGTATGATTCTTTTTTGGAATTATTGCGCACGGCGTTGCTTGCGCGTTTTGATGAAAAGGCTACCGAAAATCAGCTAATTAAAGAACTTGTTTCTAAATATCCTCATGTTATAGGCTCTAAAATGGTCCTAGAACTACTCGAAAAGCGTCAATTGCTAGAAGTATCGGATAATCATTCTTGGACTGCTTTTACGGCTATTTTACTTGCCATTCTAGAACTCTAGATAATAAGAAATAATGGCGCAATGTACAATTACTTAGTACACTTGTAAACATAAATCATGAAGCGCGTTTTTTCACATCTTTCAAGATATACATCGCACTTAACTACTTTTATGTTTCTTGCGGGTTTTTTGTTTGATGCCATAATGTTGCCAGATCTTAATGATCTACTCGCTAGATATATTGGGTTAGGTTATTTGTTTTCAGTCGCTTTTCTGATTATGTTTCGAGAATGGGTTGTATCAAGAAATACCGCAAGTGAATTTGAACAAAAAATATATTCTTTATCTACCTTCGGTATCTCATATTTTTCAGGATCAGCACTATCGTTTATTTTTATATATGCACTACGTAGTGCGGCTCTTTCAGTTTCTTGGCCACTATTTATTATTCTTTTTTTATGTATAATCGCCAACGAGTCTGTATCAACCCACAATTTCAGATTTGCTATTGATCTCGGAGTTCTTTTAATAGCTACACTTTTTTATATCATTTTTAATACACCTTTAGTTTTAAAAACACAAAATGACACAATTTTTGGAATAAGTATTATTGTTACCATTGTCATATCGCTTCTTTACGTCCATTTTCTAAAATACTTTTCAGAAACTGCCACTCATGAGGCTCCACGTAGTTACGCGTTATCTATAGGTATTCCAATGTTTGTTGGTATGTTGTATGTTTTAAATATTATTCCTGCTGTGCCACTTTCTTTGAGTTCAGGTGGGGTTTATCATAATGTCACCCGTAATAATGAGGGTGGTTTTTCAGGATTTACTGAATTGGATAACGATAAAATTTTTGCGAAATATCGCACTTCAATTTATCATTTAACACCAATTGATACTGGAGTATATTTCTTTAGCTCTGTTAATGCGCCCGCAGAATTAACCGCGCCAATCTCTCATGTCTGGGAATATCAAGATGAAAAAACATTAAAATGGACACCAGTAGAAACAGTGTCTTTTGATCTTTCTGGTGGAAGAGAAGAGGGGTATCGCGCATATTCAAAAAAAGAAAATATAACCGAAGGTCTTTGGCGTGTAACTGTAAAAGTTGACACTAAACGTATAGTGGGTAGGGTTACTTTTAGGGTTATAAAAACAGATACCGAAATTAAAACTAAAGAAGTTGATCTATAAGCTAGAAGTTTTTTTAAAGTCTAACTTTAGTATCTTGATAATAATTAATCTTTAATATTACATCTTAATTTTAGTGATTGTAGGTCTTCTTTGCTTAATTCGGTAGTACTACCGTTATTTAACGTATACATAATCGCTTCCGGATTATTATTATGGGGGAGACCTAAAGAGTGACCAAGTTCATGAATTAACACGCGTATTAATTTTTGTTTATTACTAAACTCATAAATATTTATTTCATTAGTGTTTGGGTCATATACACCTTCCTCAAACTCCCTACCTGCAGTTTTGTTGATTGTATCCACGTTTACGTTAGCGGTATTTACTAACAAATTATATTTATTAATAAAATCATTAGTTTTTGCAATCATTGCATTAACTTCAAGTCTTTTATTTTCAAGCAAAGACTGCTCATAAGAGAGAGTTTCTCTGTATTTAACTAGGGCGTTATATTCTGTTTCAGGTGCTCCACCTTGTTTATTCCAATATTCTACCTGAGAAGTATAGTCATTACGATGTTGTTCAAACAAAGCGAGTTGTTTTTGATATTCTTCTTCTAATGCATTACTGTTATTTTGTAATGTTAAATATTGTTCCTTAGCAGTTTTGGCTAGATTATTTATTTTGGTTATATCTGTCTTAAGAATTTCATTTTCTTGAGTGGTTTTTTGTCTGACGTCATATATCAAATTTATAACAAGTTTTCCTTTTGGGTTATATTCAAAAAGGTTTTTGTTTATAGCTTCTCCCCAAATTGTTGTTGATGTATTAATATCTTTCAGAAAATCTTCTTTGTTTATATTAAACCTAGAATCAAAAGAACCTAATCTGTATTGAATGGGGGTATCACAAGGTTCTTTTTTAGGTAAAAATACCCAAAGAAAATACAAAGGTATGATAAGCAACCAGATATATTTTTTCAGTGATTGAAAAATCATAAGCTTTAATTAAGTCAATTTTAACACGGAAAAGTAAAAGATTGTCTAATTACTTTTTAGAACAAGACCAAAGTTGCATGTAGTTTTTTGTGCGCATTTTTTATTTCCACTCCTTGATATCAGCGCTATCTATTTCTATTTTACTTGCTTTACGAATAAATTTTTTATTCACTTCGGGAATAATAGAAATATGTGGCATATAAAAAATTGTTTCAGATATTTTCCACAATTCTTCTTCGGAAGTTATCCAATTTGTACCGAATCTTCTGAGATTAATCGGCTTGGAATATCCTTGTAATGTTTTTTCTCCAGTTGTTGTTAAAAAATATTCATTAAAATAAGAAAGTACAAGCTCCCTTATTGTTTTATAGATGGGGTCACGATATCTAAGTACAGCATGGTTTGTTTTACTAATTGCACCCCAGTAGCCATTTTGTTTAAATAAAGTTATGACGTGGTCATAATCGTCATCCGATGAAACCTTTAAACTAAGCACGAGTGGTTTTCCCCCGGCAATAAGGAGTGCGGTAGCTGCAAGCATTGCACCCTCTAGGCAGTGGGCCCTTTTTTCCCGTATAACACGACGAGGGGACATGCAGGTCTCCTCTTTATCTTCATAATTAAATGATAGGGTATCTAAAAAATTCTGGATCTTACCTGGCGTGTTCAATTGTAATAGTAAACTAAGTTCAGGTTCTGATAAGGAAAACATAACAGTATGTACGCGCTACTAAAGTTTTAAAGATTAGGCCAACAAAACACCTCCGTCAACAATAATTTGTGCTCCTGTTATATAAGAAGACATGTCGGACGCAAGAAAAAGTGCAACCTTACCGATTTCGTCTGGGTCACCCATGCGCTTCATGGGAATTTTTTTTGTGAACTCTTTTAGTATTTCTTCTAATTCTTTAGTTGGAGGTTTATTTAATCCAGTTCCAGGAGTTATTATTCCACCAGGAGCTATAGCATTTATGTAAATTTTATGTGGCGCAAGCTCTAAGGCTGTATTTTTGGTAAATCCCCATAGTGCATGTTTTGACGCGTCGTAAACAGCAAGACCAACAGAAGAGGGGTGTAAAGCATCTATGGAAGTTATATTTATAATTCTGCCCCCTTTACCCAAAGAAATCATTGCTTCCGCCGCCGCCTGAGTAAAAAGAAAGGCGCTTTTTAGGTTAATATCGATAACTCTTTGAAAGTCTTCCAGCTTCATATCTAAGAGATTTATAGTTGGATATATACCGGCATTGTTTACTAAAATATCAATAGAACCACAAGTACCTAACACAAAATCTACAGCGTTAGTTACATCTTTTTCGTCAGAAACATCAGCTCTAACAAAAAGCGCTTTATAACCTTTAGTTGTTAATTCATTTACGGCTTTATTTCCAGCTTCCTCATTTTTATCAATAATAAAAACTTGAGCGCCGGCTTCAGCTAAACGACTCGCAACGCCAAAACCGATACCCATCGCACCCCCAGTTATAATTGCACTTTTATTTTTAAGGTTAAGCAGATTTTCAAGTGGTAATGTAGTCATACTTGAATGTTAACATGGTATTTTTTTACTTTGTAAAGTTATCCACTTGATTTCATTTAACAAAAAACAAGACAAACTTTACTGTCTTGTTTTTTAATTGGATATTTTATGATTATTTACATTGCGTGTGCTTCTGTATGAATTTTATTCCATACTAGCGATATAGTATAACCGATACAATAACCTAAGATAGTGGTCATCACTATTAATGTTAACGCGGCAGTTAATTCAAATGGACCTACAACATAAGGAAGGTGAATCATGTGCATCCACAAAACAAAGTCTATAAGCGTTTGACCTACCCCAAGAAAAACTAACACTGACCAGAGTAGGTGCCATCCTCCTAAAAGAGCTCCACCAACTAAACCAACTTTATTTGCATTTGTTTGCATACAATATATTTTAATAATATTACTAATATTTAAAGTGTAGCACCTATTAATACCATCAAAACTATAAATAAATTAAATGGTGGATAATTAATATGATTAATATTTAACATAATATTCTAATATAAATAAAAGCCATTCTATAAAATGGCTTTTATTTATATTTACGACTGTTATTCTAATTTTCTGTCGTGAAGGATTGTTGAGTTGATGACCCAACATTGTTTGATGAGTCCTTAGCTTCAATTAAGTAATAGTACGTTGTACTCGCATTTAATCCAGACAGCGTAATGACCTGGCTCATGGATAATGAGTTTGCCTCATGTATAGGTGTATTAGAGGTTGGAATTAACGGGCTAGTAGTTGCGTAGTATAACTTACCAGTTGCTGGTTCATTTGTTGTCCAAATAACTGTGGCTGTGGTCGAAGAAACATAAGGAAGCATCCAAGAGATGATCGGCGCTACCGTGTCACCAAGCAGACTCGTCGTTGTGAAAGAAATTTGTGAAGATGACGCCGTATTTCCTGATGAGTCTGTGGACATTGCAACTAGATAATATGTTGTGCTTGATGTAAGTCCAGTTAGTGAAATGCTATGCGATAAAAACAATCCAGGAACTTGAATTAGAGTTGAAGTACTGATAACAACTGGACTAGTTGTTCCAAAGTAAACCTTTGTAGTAGAAAACTCATTAGTCGTCCATGATATATTTGCAAAGGTTGTTGATGCAGAATAAGACAATGAAGATATTACTGGTATCACATAATCTCCAGTTTTAGGTGGTGTAGTAGTTCCTCCTGTGAGATGTTTTTCAATTCCTGTGGGAAGTGTCTGACATTCTGGAATGGTTTGTTTTATACCATCATTTTTCTTAAGCCACCCAGGAGCAATCAAGTGTCCTGGTGGAATTTTATAGCAAACAACACTTGTGGTTGTGGTTGAAGTACTAGATGTTCCAGAAACTGTTGCTACTGTTGCTGTAGGAACATTTTTAACTTCGAGGGTGACACTATTTAAAAGTTCATTTAGCTTTTTAAGTGTTTTTGGCCCAACGATACCAACTTGCTCAATGTTATATTTTTTTTGAAACCGTTTGATTGCATTTTTTGTTAGATTACCATAATATCCAGTTATTAAACCTTCTGGGTATATTGTTGGATCAGTTGAAAGAAATGCTTGGAGAATTTTTACATCGTCACCACTAAATCCTTGAGAGATTGGTTGTGACAATGATTTGGCTGATACTATGTTTGGAACTGTAACACAAACAAGAAAGATCCCTACTATAATTTTTAGTATTTTTTTCATGGATAATGAGTGATTAGCACACTTCATTTACTGGTTAGTAATAAATAAAAGTAACATCTTACTCAAGTTATGGAGATTAATCCTACAAAAACAAATTGAAAATTAGAGAGCACAAAACAACGCTTACTCCGTAGTCTTGAGATATCTGTATTGTATTCCTCGCACAATATTTGTCCAGTGCCTAACATTTTACCATAATAAAACCTTACAAATACAAAGTTTTGTAATAAATTCACCAATCGTCGAACCATTAATTATTCCACACCAAATTACTGTTTTTCCTATTCATTTATTTTAATGAAATAACTTGTAATTATTTGGTGAATCTAAAAGTTTTAACGATTGTTTCTCCAGTATTGTAGTAGTTTGTTAAAGCTGAATCTGCTACGCCAGGGGACATCAAACTATCACGGTAATTTGTTCCAGATTTAATTTGTTCAATTGCATAACAATTGTTATTGTGTATAATTCTGTAACTTTCAGAGCTAGTGTATTTTGTTCCAGATGTCTCTACAGTTGAAAACCTTTTAAAGGTTACGCCATTAATTATTACATTTGTAACTTTTTGATTTGGAAAACTAGAATCTGATGTATAGCATTCTTTTACATTTGGACTTACACCTATACGTACTTCAGATGTGAAATATAAAGGATAATCTTGATGACCTGTAGAATACTGCCCTTGGTCTATAGAATAAATAGAAAGCGAAACTAAAGGTTTTCCTTGATTAAATTGTCCGGCGTAAAGTCTCCAGTTGTTTCCAATTTCGTGAAAAGTTGAAAATCCAGGACGGACTTGAACGTATGGTGGATATTTTATAGAAAAGTTATATTCAGTATTTACATATGAATGAAAACCAACAGTTTCATTTATTGCAGTAGGTTTCTTTACTGGAGTAGTCGTTGTAGATGTTTTCTCGGTAGTTGTAGCTACATTACCTATTTCTGTTTGGGTTTGGGTTTCTTTTTGATAATAATAAAAACTAATAATCACTAAAATAATTAAGATTGCGGAACCTAAACTAATTTTAATATTTTGTTTCATAAATATAGTGTACTCTCAAAGTTATTTTATTCAAAAAGTAAAACTAAAATTCAGTAGATTCTTCAAGATCTTTTCTATGTTTCTTTTTCTGATGTATCAATTCATATGTACCAAAAAGAATAATACAAAGTAATCCAATGAATCCAAAAAATTGTGGAATATCTCCAGTTAAAATTGATTGACTTGCATATGTAAATATAATAGCTAGAGGTAATTCAGATAAAAATGTTATTAAAAAATATGTTGAAAATTTATATTTAATAAGTCCAAATACATAACCAAGTTCTGCAGGTAACGCCATGCGTAAAGTTAAAGCTTTCAAAAAGCTTGTGCGATCTCTTACAAGATTTACCCAATTATCAAATCTTTCAGTTGAAACAATAAGATATCTTATAACCGGATAACCAAGATATCTACCAATAATATAAGTAATTATATCTCCCGATAACCAACCAATAAGTAATAAGATTGTAGTTGGGATAATTCCCCATATAGCAACAGCGACAGGTATGAGTGGAACATTTGTAAACGGGCTTATAAGCGCAGCAAAAGCAGCTACAGATAAAAATATAAGTACAGTAAGAAGTATATTTTGTTCTGCTAAATTATTGAACATTGCAACAATCAAATAGAATTCATCTTGAATAGATTTTGAAACCCAAAACAAAAGAGTTGCAATGACTACAATAATCAAGCTGATAACTATGCGTTTATTCATATAGTTAAGTATAACTCAAATAGTACTTAAAACTTTATTTATCTAAATATCATTACTCCAGAATCCATTTTTATTTCCAAAACCAGTTCTCCTTTTGATGTAAAGAAGAAATTATTAACATCTCTTAATGTTCCCGCAAACTCATCTTCTTGTGAACCTTCACAATACATTTTTGTAAATCCAAATTTATCAAATGAAAGTAAGTTTTTATTTACTATGTATGTTGCAGTTATTCTATTACAATCAGTTTCAGCACTCAAACTTCCATCTTTATTAAACACTAAAGTAAATTCTCCAGACTTTTTTGGTGTAACTACTTTGCCATCATTCATTTGAGTTTTTATCCAATTCCATTTCTTTATTCCAAGCGACATTTTGTTTATATCAGCTTCTCCTTCAAAATCTTTTACCCATTCTCCTATCTGACCAGTTGCCGGGTTGTAATGTATCCAAAGACTTTTCCCGATAGAAGGGCGAGCAGTCATTGGTTCAGTGCTTTTTCTTTCTGCATAATTATAAACGGCACGACCATCACGAATTTCTACTGTTTGTGGGGCGATTCTATCACCCAAGATAAGTGCATTTGTTGCTTTATAAGTATTTCCATTGGCAATTGCTAGAACTGCATAGAAAAATGTTCCACTTCCATCAGAGTCGCTTGTAAGCATGACTGCTGCGTCATTTATTCCATCAGCGTTTAAGTCCCCGTATACAGGTTCTCCGAACATTCTAACAGTTTGTTTGGAAGCAGAGTTGGGTGCTATTTCTTTTGTAGCAATACCGTCAACCAATTTAAATTCCTGTCCATCTATTACATAAGAAACATTTTTTACATCAAGACTAGTTTCTTTTAAAACTGATTTTGGAAGATAGAAATATGCAATAAGAATAGTTAGAATAATAATTATGATTGATATGTGTGTTTTTTTCATAGATTGAATATATAAATAATTTAATATAAATTTTTAACTTTCTCATCGTTAGCTTGATGTATTTGTTTGGTAAATTTTTTAACACCAAATAAAAATATGGCTATTAGAGATAATACCGATACGATTATGTTTGAAATCATTTTTAGTATTTAATAAATTAAAATCAGTATGGCGCTAGATGCTACTAAGTTAAAAAATGATGATATTACTAGAGGTGCAATTTTCCTATGAATACCATACAAAAACCATATAACACTATTTAATAAAATTAACCCAAAAGAGACAGGAGAAAGGTGTTCATTTTCAACTTTGGAAGTAATTAAAATATATAATTGAGGGTATAAAGATAACGCGCTTATGATACCGTTTAAAAGTGCCAGTTTATCAATCCAGTGATTATGAGGTAATTCTGTAGGCATAGTTTATCTATCTAATAGTACACTGAATACTAGATTGCGTAAATCTTTATAAAACTGAAGCGAGTGAAGTTATTAAAAAAATACCCGTGGCATTTAAAACAAAAGACACACCTAAAAATTGCCATGATTTTATTTTTGATAAACCCATCATTCCAATTCCAATTTCGTCTGGTAAAGGTGACGCAACTATAATAGCTCCAAATACTGGCATAAACCACGCAAAGTATGGTGTATGCATTAATGCATAGACATGAGAACCTCCCAAATTATTTAACAACGGTTTTATTTCTTCAAATATATTATCTTTTAAGATTTTAAAAATTAAAAAATCGCCAACAACAGCACCTAGTCCAGTACATAAAGCTACCAATAATTGATTTAAATCTTGAGATAAATGGAAAAGAACAATCGAAGCGGGGGCCACGGTGAATGTTGAAACAAAAAATATTCCAGTTATAAACGCTCCTAAATAACCGTAGGTTTCAATTTTTTGAATAAATGTGTGAACAATTTCTATATCCAGAAATAAAAAAAGTGCAACCAGACTTATAAGCAGGAGGGTCGTGTTTTGATATCTCCATTTATGATGATGGACTTTCATCTATTTATTATACAATAAAAAAATTCCAAAAAAGAAAAAATATATAATTACCGCTAACACTGTAACGATTAAAAGATTTGGACCCTCTGTGTCATTTATAAAGAAAAAGATGCTTCTTGAAAAGAGAAAAGAGATTATAAAAAAGGTTAGATGGTGGAGTTTTGGATGGATGAGGGACATATGGATATTATACTAAAAAATTACTGGTTATATGCAAAGTCTCAGTCACAAAAACTACTTATCTTTTCCTGGGGTAGTTTCGTGGCCAGGTATTCGAGTCTTTACGGGGTTGACATTTAAATGCGGTGAGCGTATAAAGAAAATATCTCAAGTTCTATTACTATGTAATAATATATAAACGGGTCAAATTTTAAACTTGAGAAAACTTGTATGTCGTAATTAGTAGTAGTCTAAATTGTAAACCCACCATTATCAGTTAACTTAAACTATATTTATATGAAAAGAAATTTAATTATAGGTACTTTATTTATCGTTACTGGGTTATTAGGGGCAAACATTTCATTTGCGCAGGGTTATAGAGCTGGATCTACAAATGGTAGTTCAGGAAGTGGTCAAGTGTCTCCTTCTCAATCACAACCGACAGTAAATAATTCACAGGCGCAACAAAATGTCGGGAATAATTCTCTAGTAGGACAACAAGGTGTACAAGACCAAGACAGGGATAGGGATATGTTACGAACACAGGACCCAACTACTCACACTGGAGATGAGCCAGATCAAACACGTGATCAAGATAGACTACGGATCAATGATCAGGCTTATGACGGCACTGGAACAGTAACTTCAATATCACAACTTCGACAGATGATTCAGTCACAAGAGCAGAATCTCTTCCGTAGAATGACCGCTTCTTCAACAGAAGTCTCTTCATCTACGGGAAATATTATCCGTAACCAAAATATGGCACGTATCGCTACACAAACATTAGCTGTAGCTAATGGATTAATGGGTGATTCAGGAGGTAAAATTCTACAAATTGCTAATCAGATTAATAATAGTCTTGAAACAACTACAAATGCAGAGTTACGAATCCAAGAACGAAGTCGACTTGCTAAATTATTATGGGGTGGAGACAAAGAAAATTCTGCTGTAATACAGAGTGAAATTGCTCAAAATATGGCTAGAATTAACCAAGCAAATCAATTGCTAAACAGTTCATCAATATCTGAACAGTTAAGAGAAATTCTTCGTGCTCAAATTCAACAATTAGAACAGGAGCAAAACCGTCTCCAAGCTTTGGCTCAGGAAGAACTTAACAGATGGGGGATTTTTAGTTGGAGATTCAGGTAAAATTTAAAAAATACCAAAAAAGCACCTGTTATAGGTGCTTTTTTGGTATTTGCTGGCCTCATCGGACTCGAACAATTCCATACGTTACCCCACAAGCACTTCCGAGCAAATAATTAGATTTGAAATCTAAGCTCCTCGGACACTGTGTTTTGGAAGATTTTACTGTATTGCCTCTAAACTAATTAGCGCTGTTTTACATCTGGGTATTGATCTATGTTTACATATGAACCACTCGGCCCACTGTTTTTAAAGTTCCATTTTGTGCCATCCCAAACAGCATCTTCTTTAATACCTTTTAGACCGTTCTGATGGTACACCACTTCTACATCACCGTGAATACCAGTATCTTTTTCTTCTTTTTTATAAATACGCACAATTTGTGCTTTTGGACTCATATATCCTTCACCAATATATATTATTTCATCTACTTTAATTTTAGGCATTTCCATAGTGTAAGTGTACACCTTTAATTAGGAATGAGACAAATGCGACACTAGTATTGGGATGTAAATTATAAACTTTAAAATATACTAAATATGGAATTTTCAAAAGAATTGAGAGAGAAATATAGAGAGGAATTTAAAGATAAAACGGATCATGAGATTACAGATGGTGAAGCAGATGAAGGGATGGACAATCTAGTTGCATTGTTTGAAATCTTATGGGAAATGCACAGAGAAGATGTATTAAGAAAAAGAAGACTAAAGAAAGAACCAGATGGGTATGCTCTGGATAATAATTATAGTTGTACTGTGTGTGGAAATAGTATCAATAGTACAAATGGTTGGTACAGTAAACATGGAGCTACATGCTTCCCATGTAAGCGGGCACTAGATGATGGCACTGTGCCAGCATTTGTTCCTCATCAACGTGATAGCTATTTCAAGTCTTGGAATCTAAAAGATACTTTTAAGATTACTCACCCAATGATGAAGAAACATATAAAAGAAGGAAAGTTAAAAGCAAGACTTATTCTTTCTGATAACGGTAGAGTACATGAATATATTTTTCTAAAGAAAGAAAACTTAGGTCTTATAGATCGTAAAAGTCCTGCAAGAAAATCATATGATAGGAAGAAGAGGAAATTGCACAAGAGAGATGTAAAAGAATCTACTAAAAGATTAGTAGCTGAATACAGAGAAGATAGGGCAAAGATACGTAATAAATATAAAAGGAAAGAACATCCAAATATAACCTATTAGTTTTTAGCTACTTACTTGTTGAGGTACTTGTTAGTGCCTGTGTTTTTCTTTCAAGTTTATGATTAGCTCTTTCTAATGGCCAGAGGAGAGGTTTAGTTATATACGAGAATCCTCTCATAACAAAATTACTACCAGTTTCAGGTGAGCCTGTTACTTTTGTGATCAATACTCCAATCACAAAAATTATTACCGCTAGTATCATAACTATTTTTTGAATCATGTTTTAATACTACCAAAAATCCAGTAAATACAACACTTCTATTTTATTTTCTGAAAATAAGAAAAGTTATCCACAGAACAAAAGCATTACCGTATAAGGCTTTTTAGTAGTTTTCAATTTTGAACCTCGATAATTATACGGTAGTACCGCACAATTACAACATATTTTGATATTTGTCTAGTGTATGTCTAAACTGTATGTATATGATGAATAAAAATTTAAACATAGTGTACGTGCCAATCGGTGAACTTCGTAAAGCAGAATACAATCCTCGTAAGTGGAGTGTAGAGCAGAAGAAGCAATTAAAAGAAAGTATTACAAGATTCGGTGTAGTAGATCCTATTTTAGTAAACAGTGCTAAAGATAGAATGAATGTAGTGTTGGGTGGTCACTTTAGAAAAGAGGTGCTTGAAGAACTTGGACACAAAGAAGTGCCTTGTATCTATATCAACATTCCAGACCTTAAACGTGAACAAGAATTAAATATTAGACTTAATAAAAACCAAGGAGAATTCGATCTAGACTTACTCAGTGAATTCAATCAAGAGTTTCTTTCTGATATTGGTTTTGATAACAGTGACCTTGAAGAAATATTTCCAGATGATACAGATACATTTGACGATGAGTTTGATGTAGAGAAAGAACTTGAGAAGATTAAGAAACCTGTAAGTAAACTTGGGGACAAATATAGACTAGGGAATCATACGCTTGTATGTGGAGATTCTACCGACTTAAATGCTGTTAAGAATCTAGTTGGTGATGTAAAGATTGATCTTTTCTATCTAGATCCAATCTACAACATTAACCTTTCATACAAGTCAGGAATTGGAGGTAGTAAGAACTACGGTGGTAGTGTTACAGATAATAAGACTGACAAGGAATACGAAGAGTTTCTGAAGAAGGTATTACGAAATGCAGTTGAGGTATCTTCTGGTAGTGCTCACTTCTTCATGTATTGCGATCATTCATATGTTCCACTTGTTGCAAATCTTTATAAAGAAGTTGGAATAGATTTTAAACGTACCTGTATATGGCTTAAAGGAATATTTAATCCAACCCCACAGATAGCTTTCTCAAAAGTCTATGAACCATGTGTGTACGGAACTATCAAGAAGCCATACCTTTCACCATATCACCAGAACTTTGATGAAGTACTTAACAAGGAGGTTGGTACTGGTAATCAGATGATTGAGGATGTAACAGATATGTTTGATATCTGGTTAGTGAAAAGACTTGATGGACAAAGTTACAACCATCCAACAGAGAAACCTGTTACGTTACACTATAAGCCTTTTAAGAGGTGTTCTAAGAAAGGAGATAACATCTTGTCACTCTTTGGTGGAAGTGGTGGTGATCTAATCGCTGCTGAGCAGCTAGGTCGAGTGTGCTACATGATGGAGCTAGACCCAGTCTTCGTTGATCTTATTATTAGAAGATACGAGAGAGCTACAGGAAACAAGGCAGTTAAAATTACATAGCTATGAAATACGGTACAGATATAATAAAAATAATAATTAAAGGGTTAGAAGAAATTCCAAACATTAGACACGTACTAAAGAAAGTTGGGGTACATCATTCTACTTTTTATCGCTGGATGGTTGCTTATCCTGAGTTTAGGAATAAGGTGCTTCATGCTTTGTTTCGGGGTAGAGGTAACATCTCTGATTTGGCTACAGGTAATCTTATACGTGCAATTAAGGAGGGCGATCTGGGTGCTTCTAAGTTTTGGCTTACTCATCTTGACGCACAGTTCATGACAAGTAGTAAGTATGATCATTTTATTGTTTTAACAACAAGACTATTGGATTCTGTTGAAAAAGGTAAATTTGGAGAAGATGAATACTTTGAAAAACTATTTCCAGCATGTCAGGTAATTGAAGAAGCTGGTGGAATTGAAGCAGTAAAGGAAGTTTTAAAAGCTATACTTCCAGCTCTTTCAAAGAATGACGAAGATATGATTGAGCTTTTCTATTCTTCCTATGCTGAATGGAGAGTAGAAGATGAAACAAATAGAAAGAATATCTCTTTACTGGAAGAGAAGGTTAAAGAATATGGAGTAGAACCTCATACACTTCTTACTAACGCTCAGAACTCTTCACTTGATAGTGATATTGAACAAGTAATTAAAAGAGTAATAAAGAAATAGTTACTTATATACCTCAATTGACTGAGAGAAAGAAGTAACTTCAGCTACCTTCTCATTTGTATATGCATCGTGTAATTCAAAATGTGAAAATCCTGTTATAGCTTTTTTACGAATCGCTATGTATGCAACAAAGTCCTTCTTTTGTTTAACGGTCTGTACATACCAATTCTTTCCAACGAAGATGTCCCATTTGTATGTGTTGTTAGCTATCTCTTTAAAATCGTATGAGGTTACAAGCTGTGCTTTTACTGCTGTACCCATAATTGCATCTAGTTCTTTCTGTGCTTGTTCCTTAGAAAGAGTTGGGGTTGTTGTAGCTACTTGTTTAGGTTGCGGAGTGCTTACCACTTGTGCTGGTTGAGTTACAGTTTTTGATGGAACAGTAACTATAACAAGAGTGAGTAATACTGCTCCTGTAATATATGGATGTTTACGTATCCAAGATACGCTTTGTGAATTATTCATAGTTGTCTGTTGAGGACTTAATAATTAACTAGAAACAAAAAGCTCCTAGCCAGCGGTTCCTTGCGGAACCTACCCAAGTTTCCCTGGATAGCCTCAACAGCACTCTGACTAGGAGTTTTTTACTGTTGAGGGCTTTTCGCCATGCCACTGATTGCTCAAATGGTTTAGGCTACTTCTTATTGATTTGTAAGCTAAATTATATCATTAATTTAGCTTGTGACCCATTCTATATTATTTCAACTAGTTTGCGAAGGTGGATAATATATTAATTTATCAAATTTGGTCATAGCTAAAAACTTTACTTTTTAGCTCCGGATTAATATCTAGTAGTTTACCTTTTTGAGTCTTTCTTCCAGTTTCACTTAAAAGATGTAAATTTGTTTTTGCTCTGGAGCAAATAACGTACATAAGTTTTTTTGAAGAACTTATTGGATCTCCAGATATTATGTCGCTCCAATGGGGGATATAACCATAAAGTAGTCCATAAGAAATTACTGTTTCAAATTCTTCACCTTTTATACCAACACATGTATTAATAACAACTCCAGTCATTTCTTTATAAAATCCTTTGAATGACTCGATGTCGCTTGGAAATTTCGGGTCACCTTCCTGTAAACGTTTTTCTATAGTATTAAAATAAATTTCACGACTTAATAACAAATTTGTGTATTGATTTATATCAATTTCAACAATACTTAAAAATTGATCAAAACAATCATTCAGATACCCCACACCCTCAGTCTTATTAGATTTAATAGAATTAATTAATTTTAAAAAATTTCGCTCAGTCATGTAGCTTTCTTTAAAATCACCATTAATCTCATTTTTGAAGAGTTCAATTAACTCAGTAGCCCATTTATATCTTAAGGAATAAATTTTTGGACTTGGGATTGTAAGAAACAATCTTGAAAGCTTATACCAAATATTTTCTCTATTTTTTGACATAGGTGTTAATCCAGAAGCGTCAAAATTTACAGTAGGCAATAATTCCTTTAGCTTTTTTGCTAAAGATATAACAAGCCACCACTGAGGTACAAGCACACAGATTTCATCTTCAGGAATTCCTTTGTCTAAACTTAGTTGGATTAGTTTTGCAATTTCGGGAGCTAGGTTTGAGTAATGAACTGAATTATTAAAAGTTATCAAGCCTTTCTCTGTAGAATTTTTACCCAAAGCTTTAATATCAATTTTTTGTGTCTGGAAGTGAGTGTAGTAGTCTATTATTCTTTGATTAGATCTATAATTACCTGTAAGAGTTAATTGTTTCATGGGTAAGTTATCTATTTCGCTGCGAATCTCTTTCAATGTTTTCGCCACTCCTCCTAAAGAGGTATAGATTGCTTGGTCTGTGTCACCAACAAGAAATAGGGTGGTCTTTCCTTGTCCACTTTTTACGATTAGAGAAATTATTCCATAAAGTAAGTCTTGAGTATCTTGATACTCATCAACTGCAATTAATTTAAATAAATTAGATAGAGTTTTTTGTATCTCAGGGTGTTTAACTAATATTTTATAGGAACAAAAAAGCAGTAAATCAAAATCAATTAACTTCTCCTTAAGAAGAATGGAGTGATACTCTTGTAGTAATTTTCGGCTTACGTCTCCTTGCTGGATAAAACTTCCGTCTCTTCTGAGTCGTAAGTTTATAGATTCGTAGGTATTTAAACCATACTTTACCTTAAGTTCATCTATTAAATTTGCACAATAAGTTTCATCAGCAATGGTATAGCCATTTTTTAGTTGATCTAAGTAAGATGAATAAGGCTTAAGAATCCATTCAAGACAGAAAGCGTGTAATGTTCCTGACCAGATTTGATTATACTTTATTCCCATTAAATTCAACCTCCGAAATATTTCTTCAGAAGCTCTTACTGTAAATGTTAGAGCTATTATCTTTTTCTTACTGTTTTCTTCAAGTGAAATTAACTCATGTGCAAGCTTGTGGATTAAAACCCTTGTCTTGCCACTACCAGGGCAAGCTGTTAGTAAAATATTACCTTGCTCTAATACTGCAGTTCTTTGTTCATCATTTAAATTGTCTGTAATCATGCTTGGTTTAGAAACTTCGTGAGTTGGTCATTTTTGAATTGTGCTTTAAAGGATTCAATGTAATCTTGAGGTTTATGGTCTACGAAGTTTCTTTTAAATTCCTCAGCTTGCTTTTTCAAAGGGTTACCATCATTACCAATTATGGAGTCAATTCTATAATTTATTGATTTCACTATTGAGCTAATTTTTATATCAGGTGCAGCAAAGTGTAATGCTCCTAAGATATAACTAGGTATACAAGTTCTATAAGAAACCTGTTCTGATAGCAATAAAGCAAACCAACCCTTACCGTGGGTTTTTGCCAGGCGTAATATTTCTGCACCGCAAATCGCTGTCGATCCATCTTCTAGTTTTGATTTTGCTAGCACTATGTGGGGTCGAGATGTATATATTTTTGGAAGACAGGATGTAACCTCTTCTCTGTTTTCTAATAAATAATCTACCTCCAGAGTATATTTTGAGTAAAATGCTTTTATGTAAGAATTTCCACTGATGAATGTTGTAAGGGCGACCTGTCTCTCGTTTCCAGATTTTTCAGAAGCTCTACAATGTTTCTGCTCAGGGGTGTCCTCGTCCTTATTTTTAGGAAGATCAATTACGGATTTATCTGAGTCAGTTAAAATTGCACAGTTTTTTCTTACTCTATCATTATGAAAAAGTTTTGCTAAGTTTTCAAAACCAGTACTTCCAATATTAATAAGACTTACACCTATCTCATCAAGAGATATGCCAAAAACTTTTTTAAACATCTCTGGTATTAGAATCTGCTCAGCGTCACCCTCAGTTAAGACAACTCCTTTTGCAAAAAGAAGACTACTTCTAACAGCATCCAAATATCTTTCTAGTCTTATGATTTCATCTTGCGTTAGGTTTTTTGATGGATGAAAAACTGAGGTGTGCTTATTCCCTCGAGAGACTATATTTACACTACTGATTTTACTTACAGAAGATATGTGAGTCGAGTGTGTGGAGATAATAATCTGTGTCTTATTCTTTTGAAGGTTATCAAATAAAGTTTTTTGAATATGAGTGTGGATGTGTGCCTCAGGTTCTTCAATTAGAAGAAAATTAGCTATTTTATCGGTTTTTGTCTTTTCATACTCTAATAATTTTAAAGAAAGATAAATAAGATTTGCCCCACCTAAGCTTAGTTCCCACATTTTACCTTTATAGTCTTCATCATCAGGATCTCCAACCCAGAGTTTTAATGATTGGAAAAGTTTCTCCATATCAGCTGGAAGTTCTGACCTTATATCAACATTTGGGGCATATGTTGTACCAACTGCTTCTTGCATGCTTTGATGAAGTGCGGTTTTTATTTTCTTAACTTCATCAAGAGAACTTATCTGTGAGTTGAGTCCTTCTATACTTTTTGAAATTTCTTCTTGATCCGCAATTTCTACGCTTTTACTTTTACCACGTAAAAGATTAATCAGTGGATTATTTGCATAAGATTTTAAATCAGCCTCAACATCTCTCAGTGCTTTTATAAAAGTACAAGATACTTCATTGTAGACACTGATTTCTGACGGTAGTCTAACTCCAAAAATATCTTCCTCTTTATTATCAGGATTAGGGAATTCAATCTTTTCAAAATCTCCCACATATTCATGATAAGTTTTATCATCACTGAAATTACCAGTACCTCTACTTAGGTACACAGTTTCATAGCTATCAGTTGTTATTTTGTCCAAGATAACTTGCAGACCTTCCAAGTCTTTGTCTTCTGTTTGAGCATAATCATACAACTCCTTTCTGATTTCGTATTTTGGTCTAAAATAAAGTGAATAGGTACCTTTTTTACCAGAAGTCATATTGCCAGTAGCATGTACCGCAAGGGCTTGGGATTCTTCTGAAGAATCAAGATTATCAAACTCCACCGAGATGATTATCCAATGACCTGCCCAACTTTTTAAAGATCTATTGAAATCACTTGTGCCTAAATTAATATATCGTGGAAGAGAACTGTCAATCAATAATCTGAGAGCATAAAACAAATTTGTTTTCCCTGAGCCATTCTCGCCAATGATAGTATTTATTCCTGGCTGAAAAGAAAAATTTGCATCTTTAAAATTTCTAAAGTTTCTTATAGATAAAGATGAGATATGCATAAAATTACTTATATTGCGTAATAAGCTACGATTTGTCAATTTTACCATATAATTTTTACTTTAATTAGTAAAATTAAATTCCTTGACTTCCCCAACCCATTCGTCATTAATAAAGAATGGAAAAGGAACAAGTTAAATATTGTTTGTATGCAAGGAAATCTACTGAATCTGATGAGAAACAGGCTCTATCAATAGATTCTCAAGTTAAGGAGATGCTCCAAATAGCTGATCGTGAGAACTTGAATGTTATAGATATACGTAGAGAGTCACATTCTGCCAAAGATTCAGGTCAAAGACCTGTGTTTAAGGAAATATTAGAAGACTTGAGAAGAGGTCGTTATACAGGCATTTTAACGTGGGCCCCAGATAGGTTAAGTCGTAATGCTGGCGATCTTGGTTCTTTGGTTGATCTCATGGATCAAAAACTACTTCATGAGATTAGGACATATGGTCAACATTTTAGTAATAATCCTAATGAAAAGTTTTTACTAATGATTCTTTGCTCTCAGGCAAAGTTAGAGAATGATAACAAAAGTATTAATGTTAAACGTGGACTTCGCACTCGTGTTGAGATGGGTCTATGGCCTGCACCGGCTCCAACAGGCTATTTAAAAGAAAAGAGTGTAGATAAAAAGTGTCATGTAATTGTCGACAAAGAACGAGGGTATATTATTCGTCAGATGTTTGAGAAAGTTGCTTATGATAAGTGGAGTGGTAGGAAGATATATCATTGGTTAAAGTTTGATCTTAACTTTAAATCACCTAGAGGCAACAAGAATCTTACGTTAAGTAATATTCATCTACTGCTGAAAAATACTTTTTATTATGGAGAGTATGAATTTCCAAGAGGGAGTGGTAATTGGTACAAAGGTAACTATGAACCTCTCATAACAAAAGAGTTATTTGATTTGGTTCAAGCACAACTAACAAGACAAGTAACTAGGTCTGAGTTTGGAAGTAAAGAATTTGCTTTTACTAAACTGATGACATGTGGACTGTGTGGTTCTGGTATTTGTGCTGATGAAAAATTGAAGACGCAGAAGAATGGAAACATACATCGCTATGTTTATTATGGTTGCTCAAAAGCGAAAGACCGAAACTGTAAGTGTGGTTATTTGAATGAGGAGGATCTTATTAAACAGTTACAAGATATGTTAGATAAAATTAGTTTAGATGAGATTGGAATGAAAGATAGGATTAAAAATGAAGTAGTTAAGTTTAATCGTTTTCAAAGAAGTGTACTAGGCATAAAAGGTGATCTTGAAGTTCAAGATGTTGATGTAAGAAATTATGCTAAATATATTCTTAGAGATGGAAGAGATTATGAAAAGAGAGAACTACTTTCTTGTCTTAAAAGTAGAGTCATTCTAAGAAATAAAGAAATAACTCTTACCTAATTAATTATCCACAGTTTGTTCTATTGTATTAGAACAGATGTTCTAATACAATAATAAGGTAAGAAAAATGGCTGTATTTAATAACAAAACAATACACAATCATTTAGTAGAAGAAAATGTTAAACTAAATAATAATTTTATGTCACCCGTCAACAAAAAAACAAAACTTCAAACAATAAAGAAACCGCTAGATTTATTCTCTACCCAAAAGAAAGAAGCAAAGAATAGGGGTGGGCTTAAAATGATCGACCTTTTTGCTGGTATTGGTGGTATAAGGCAAGGTTTTGAAAGTATTGGGTGTGAGTCTGTTTTTTCTTCTGAATGGGATGCTCCTGCTCAGAAAACGTACGCTGAAAATTTTGGAGAAATTCCGTATGGTGACATAACTCAAATTGACCCAGAGCAAATTCCTTCTTTTGATATTTTGTTAGCTGGATTTCCATGCCAACCATTTTCTCAAGCTGGAAAGAAGCTTGGTCTAGCAGACACAAGAGGGACACTTTTCTTTGATATAGCTAAAATAGTGAATCATCATAGACCAAGAGTTGTGTTTTTGGAGAATGTTAAAAGATTTAAAAGTCACGATGGTGGAAGGACGTTTGAAACCATTAAGACAATTTTAGAAGATCTTGGTTATCAGGTTCATGCCAAAGTTTTAAATGCGAAAGATTTTGGTGTTCCACAAAATAGGGAAAGAATTTATATTGTTGGGTTTCTTGGAGAAGTTGATTTTTCTTTCCCAGAGCCATCAGGGAAAAAGACTAGACTCGGTGATATTTTAGAAAAGAATGTAGATCCTAAATACACACTTTCAGATAAACTCTGGGCAGGGCATCAAAGAAGGAAAAAAGAACACGCTGCGAAGGGGTATGGTTTTGGGTATTCTATGTTTAACGAAGAATCAGAATATACAAGTACAATTTCTGCGAGATACTATAAAGATGGTTCAGAAATATTGATTGAGCAAGTAGGTAAGAACCCAAGAAAGCTCACACCACGTGAAGCCGCGAGACTACAAGGTTTCCCTGATACGTATAAACTTCCAGTAAGTGATATGCAAGTATATAAACAGTTTGGTAACAGTGTAGCCGTGCCGGTTATTAAAGCTCTTGCAAAAGAAATTGATAAAGCTCTCAAAACTTTAAAACAAAAGAAAACTTCAGATCTTAGCAATATTGATATTGATAAAATTAAAGCAGATAGTGTAAAAACTGTTATGTTGAATCTTAAAAAAGAAGCTACAGTTTAGTAAGTGTCTGTAATTAGTGATTCCCAGTAGTTATTGTTGGCCCTCCATTGTGAATAAGGCCTTGGATTTCCTGCATACATTCCACTGTCAAAAAAGATTAAACCCTTTTTGACTCCTGTTATCCAAGTTTCAAAATTTATAGGATCACCAAAGACAATACTTGTGTATTCACCTTCAGAATTTTTGTTACATTTAAACCATCCAAGTTTGTTAAACTTTTTCTCAACTCTTTTCTTCATAAGTTCTGCGCTCCAGCTCGCAATGATTAGTCGGTCTTGCTGAAGTTCTACAGGAACTATTTTATCTTTGTCTGTTCTTTTGTCTTTCTCAAATGAATATATAGTAAGAATGTTATTGTGATCATCAATTTCTAGTTTCTGTCCAAATTCATTAAAGGCGTTAATCTTGGGGCATGGTTTTCCAGACCAAGAATATCGATTTTCTTTTTCTATATTAGGTGCACCAAAAATTTGAAGAAATTGATCTCTTGTTAAAATTTTTACTTTCTTTTTGAATAATGCATAATCTGGTGACCAGTCACCAAAAGTAGTCTTACTTGTTGTGTGGTTTTTCATTTCAAAACCGTCTATATCTGGTGCATTGTTGCCATTATGAGCAATACCCATTTGTGTTTCGAGCCAATGGCCATCTTTACCGTCATGTCCAGCATTTGAAGAAGTGGTATCAGATTTTTTACCTCTAACTTTTTTATCAAATAGAGTGATTATCTTTCTTTTGATTTCTTCACGATTTTGAGTGTTTGTCATTAAAATAAATACTATCAGAAAACAAACCTTATTACGAGTTTTAGATTACCAAAGAAGAATATTGTTTATATTGTTTTAAAGTTTTATACTTAAATCAGACAAGGTCTTTTGAAATGCTAGCAGGATGGTCTGAGGGCCGAATTCTGCGTTCAGGGGGTCAACTTATCTTCATCCCCCTCCACAGTGCTTAAATAGCTTTGTGGAGGGGGCGAGAAGTCGATAAGCCCCTAGATTATAAAAATTAAGCAATCATTGTTTATGACGAAAGTTAAAACAGGTGGTAAAGCTGAAGTGTCTGGGCAATATCGTGTTTCGGGAACGAAACTCGAGATTACCCTAAGTAAAGGTGATCGCGTTCCTCCTTATGGAGGTGATGCGCAAACTTTTATCCTCGTTGATAAAACGAAGCACAAAGCTTAGCTGCTAAACAATCTTCCTGCTAGCATTTCAGTAGACCTATGTTTTATTTATTATATTTTGAAACTAAAAAGCACCCCAAATGGGTGCTTTTTAGTTTTGGTTAACCGTACGCAACGGCTATGCAATGACAGTGTAGAGCGGTCGAGGATTTAGTGAATCCGATGCAACTCGGACACCTGAACCTGACTCAACTTGGCTGGGGTACAAGGACTCGAACCTCGATACTCAGGACCAAAACCTGATGTCCTACCATTAGACGATACCCCAATATTTTTATTTTATTCTAACATTTATATTACAGTCTGATGTTTTGGTCCTGATTCAGGACCGCTGTATTTTATCGCTCCGTAAACTCCGCTAG